>NZ_JBWVBC010000007.1:0-266574 GCF_057221055.1 Ruegeria sp. HKCCD7181
CAAAGCCGAAGTCGCAGACCTCTGCGCACGATTCCCCCTGTATCCGAACCTGTAATTGGTTCGAAAAATCCGAAACAATATCAGCGCCCGTATCGGGCGCTGTTTTCATTTTATAACATCGGCTTGCAGTGCAACCCTCGGCTGTTTCTTCAGATAAATCCACGCCATCGCATGACCACTAGCGCAAGCGCTGCAAGAACCAAAAACCCGAACGCCATCGAACCGACAACACTCAGAAACCAGCCCCAGCGACGATCTTTGAGATCAATGGATTTCAGATGGGCCTGTACATCGTCCGACGCTTTTTGCAGAGCAGGCGTGTCGAGTACCAATCGCAACCTTGGATGGTCCATCATCGGTTCAGCCCGCGCCAGAATCTGAGCTTGCTTGTACACAGCACGCGGCAGCCGACGTTTCGCACGGCGGACCGACGCGGCCAATGTCTTGTCCCGCACGCCAAGCTTTTTGCGCAGCAACTGGATCGTCTCAGAGATCCGGGATTGAATATCGGTATCCTGCGACATTGGTCCTCCTGAAGGGGCAATGTAGCTGCGAGCGGGACCGTCGACAATGGGGCTGGTTGTTCTAGGCGGCGAAAGGTATCACGGCGTTATGCTGAACACGATCATTCATGGAACACCGACACAGAACCCCCCTTTGCTGATTGCCCACGGGCTTTATGGCTCCGCTCGAAACTGGGGCGTTATTGCCCGCAGGCTCTCGGACGAGCGGCAGGTGATTGCAGTGGACATGCGCAATCACGCCTACAGTTTTTGGAACGATGACCACGATTACCCTCGTTTGGCGAACGATTTGGCCGAGGTGATCGACAGTGTTGGCGGTCAAGCTGACGTGGTCGGACATTCCATGGGTGGCAAATCCGCAATGGTATTGGCGCTTCGACATGGGGATATGGTGCGCAAGCTTGTCGTTGCTGACATCGCACCCGTTTCCTATGGTCACAGCCAGATTCAGTTTATCGAAGCGATGCGTGCCGTTGATATGTCACGTGTTGAGAGACGTTCGGACGCTCAGGAACAGTTGTCCGAGTTGGGCGTCGAGAAAGCACTGCAGAGCTTTTTCACCCAATCACTGGATACCGAAGAAAAGAAATGGCGCCTGAATTTGGATGTTCTGGCCGAACAAATGCCCAAGATCATGGGCTTTCCGGACATAACGTCCACATGGGATGGCCCGGCGCTGTTTTTGTCCGGGGCAGCATCTGATTATGTGCTGCCCGAGCACAGAGACCGCATTCGCAGCCTGTTTCCCGCTGCCAAGTTCGCCAAAATCCCGGGCGCGGGGCATTGGCTTCACGCCGAGAAACCGAGAGAGTTTGAGGCCGCAGTCAGGGCTTTCCTGAATGCCTGATTACGCGGAACCCTGATACAGGCGTTTTGCCACCAGCCAGGATGCTGGCGCGGCCACTACGGCCCCTGCCCCGGCGGCCGCCAGAATGGCGACAGCTGACACCATTCCTGCCGACAAGACCGCGATCACAGCCGTCCCTGCCACAGCAGTGGCAATCAAAGAATACAGCATAGCAGCAAGGCGTAACATGTCCGACGTCCTGTTTTGTGACACTCGGGAATCACATAACGACAGCTGAATACTTCTTCTTTGATCTCTGTCAGATCAAAGGGTTACATCCCTGCATCTATCGGGCCGACTACCTTGCCGCCGCCATTTACCCAGTCCGCGAATCCGCCAAGGTTATAGACCTGTTCATACCCCATCTCCTTGAGCAGCTTACCCGCAAGCGCAGCCCGTCCTCCCGAGGCACAATGCAGGATTATCGGTCGATCCTTACGCAGCTCCGCGTCGTAGGAGGGCAAATCAGGGTCCGCCCGAAACTCCAACATCCCGCGTGGGATGTGATGTGCGCCGACGGCTCGACCGGCCCGTTCCAACTCAGGCGCATCCCGCACGTCCAGAAGCAGTGCACCCTGCTCCAGCAGGTTTTTCGCCCGACCTACGTCGATGCGTTCGACCACGGCGTTGGCTGCCTCGAGCATAGTTTTGACCGTCAGCGGCATGTGCACTCCCCCAGTTCTGATCTGGCGGGAAACTAACATGCAATTAATGGAAGATGTAGCCGTTTTGGCCAATTGGTTCTCACATTAGTGCTCCCGAAAAGCGCGGGACATGCTGTCGACTATCGGCTTGGCGATATAGGCCGCAAACGTCCTTTCCTCTGTCTGAATCATGATTTCGGCGGGCATTCCGGGTGTCGGAATAAAACCTCGCACGCGTTCCATTTCGTCGGGCGACAGGGATATTCGCGCCAAGTAAACCTCTTGCGGGACACCAGCCGAATCCTCAAGCAACGCGTCGGCCGAGACGTAAAAGACCTCGCCACTCAGCACCGGTGTCGTGCGCTGATTGAGCGCCACCAGACGCACTGTTGCGGATTGCCCGGTGACAACGCTGTCGATATCTGTACGTGGAATCTGGGCCTCGATGATCAGCGGCGCGTCGGCTGGTAAAATTTCAGCTATTTGCTCACCGGTTTCAATAACGCCACCCGGAGTGTGGTGATGTAATCGAACAACCGTTCCGGTCACCGGCGCACGCACTACCGCGCGATCCAGCACGCTACGAGCTTGACGCGCCTTTTCTCGTACACTTTCCAGATCAGCTTCGATCACGCCAAGCTCGTCCAGCGCGGCCTCGCGGTAAGCAGACCGGGTACGCAAAATCTGTTCCTGATATTTCAATAGCATCTGACTGACTTCGGCCGATTCAGCACTTAGGCGTGCCAACTGTCCCTCGGCCTCGGCCTGAACGCGCCGGATGGTATTCACATCACCTTTGCGCACTAACCCTTTTTCGAATAATGATTTCTTCGTATCAAATTCTTCCTGCAAGATTTCCGAACGACGTTTCATGCTGGACAATTGCGCCTCGAAACCGGAAGCGCGAATTCTGAGCGCCTCCATGTTGCGTTCCAGCAAGGCAATGTCGTTTAGCAAAGTCTTGCGCGACACATTAAAGCTGAGCTTCTGGCTGTCGAGAATTGTCATCACTTCGACATCCTTTGAGGCTTCGATCAGAGCAGACGAGAAAGCCAGTTGCTCCTGTTCGCTATGCTCGGCCAACAGCCGTTCGGTCATGGCCTGCAATCGGATCTTGCGGATGAACAACTCCCGCTCATTGGCCTGAGCCGAAGTCTGGTCCAGCGTCATCAAGACCTGACCGACCTCGACTGCCTCGCCTTCTGCTACCAAAATGTCTTCAATAATGCCGCCTTCCAGGTGCTGTACGATCTTGTTGCGGCCTGTGGCGACAAAACTGCCCTGTGCAATGACCGCAGCGGCCAGCGGTGCACTAAAAGACCACACGCCAAAGCCCCCGAAACACAGGACCAACAATAGAATTCCGACGACAATGAGTTTGTTAATCGAGCGCGGGACCTCAGAGTACCAAAGGTTCGGTTGATCGGTTCGTACTAGTTCGTTCATCTTCTCCCCCTACCCCTGCAACTCGGGCTTACGCCGTTGACCGCTGAGTTCCTGCAGCACTTGATCGCGCTGACCGAACAGCGCAACGCGTCCGTCCGTCAGCAGCATGATCTTGTCCACCACGTTCAGAAGTGTTGGTTTCTGCGTGATCACGACCACGGTGATCTTGCTTGCCCGGGCCTGATTGATCGCGCGTGACAGTGCCTTGTCCCCCGCCACATCAAGGTTCGAGTTCGGTTCGTCCAGAACAACCATCTGGGGATTACCAAAGAAGGCCCGCGCCAATGCGATGCGCTGCTTTTGTCCGCCTGACAGCGGTGCGCCGTCTGCGGCGACTACGGTTTCGTATCCCTCTGGCAGCGTGGCGATCATGTTGTGGACATCGGCCAATACCGCCGCATCGTGTATTTGTTCGTCGGTGACATCGGCGCGCATGCGACCAATATTGTCCTTGATAGATCCGGGGAACAGCTGCACGTCTTGCGGCAGGTAGCCGATGCTTTCCCCAAATTGGCGTGAGTCCCAGTTGCGGATATCCATCAGGTCCAGCCGCACGCTGCCCGACGTCGGAAGAACCGAACCAACCAGCGCTTTGCCCAGCGTGGTCTTACCTGCACCTGAGTTGCCGATGATAGCCAGAGATTCTCCGGGACTGAGAGAGAAGTTGATTCCGTTCAAAACCACTCTTTTGGTGCCGCCGGGTACATAAAGCAGGCGTTCCACATCCAACCGGCCTTCAGGGCGCGGCAGACGCAACTTTTCGAATTGCAGGGCTGAATTCGACAGCAACGCCTTGATCCGGCCAAAAGCCCCGCGCGTCAGCAAGAAAGTATTCCACCCTTCGATGGACCCTTCAATGGGCGCAAATGCGCGGCCCGCTATGATCGAGGCAGCGATGACCATGCCGCCGGTGATTTCACCTTGCAAAGCCAGAAACGCCCCCCATCCCAGGATTCCGATCTGTGTCAATAGACGCACACCACGCGAAATAGCAGCAAAAATGACGTTGCGATCCTGCGCGCGCACCTGCCAGGTCAGGGACTGCGCGGTGTCGCGTCCCCAGATACGCACTGCCTCAGGGATCATCGCCAACGCGTTGATGATCTGGCTGTTGCGCGACATGGAATCCAGGTGCTGGTTTGCCATGGATTGCGCCCGATTGGCCTTGGCAAAGGGTTTTGCCGTCGTTTTCTGGTTAACCACCGCGATGATCATCAGCAGTAGCGCGGTCACCACAACGATCATCCCAAGTTGCGGATGCACCAGAAAGATCATCAGGATGAACAATGGTGCGAACGGGACATCCAGAAACGAGATCAGCGTACCTGAAACCAGAAACCCTCTCACCTGCTGCAAGTCACCCAATGTCTGATACTCGCGCCCGTTCCCATGTAATGAGGCATGTGCCGCCGCGCTCAGGACCGGTGCGCCCAACCGGGCGGCGACTTCGACCGCTGTGCGCATCAACATGAAACGGCGCACTGCGTCAAAGGCAGATTGAAAGATCACCGCCCCGGCGACAATTGCCGTCAGCATGATCAGGGTGTCCAGCGAACGGCTGGTCAGCACGCGATCGCTGATCTGGAACAGATAAATCGGGATAGCGAGGATTAGAATATTCGTGGCGCAAGTCAGCACCAACACAAAAGCAAGATTGCGCCAGATCGCTCGCAGTGACGTGCGCAGCGTCTTCTGAAAATCCTCAGGCGGGGTGCGTTTATGGAAAGTTTGGGGTGGCCCGTTACCGTCACCGCCGCCCGATCCCGGACGCAACAACGGTTCGTTCGCCTTGGCCTCGATCGTGGTGCCCATGCGATCTCCGCCTTCGGACGGCGCAGAGGGGGTCATGCGCGCGGTCGATTGGTCGGTGGTATCACGATCCGAGGTCTCGGCACCGGCCACCCCATTGCCGCGGCCCGCACAGGAATCGTCGGTGGCAGGTTGCGGCTGTACACGCTGCTGGGGAGAGCCAGCGTGCATCTGTTGTTCTGAAGTCTTTGGCGGCACCTGCTTTGTGTCCGCCGGATCAATGCGTTTCGGTCTCGGGGACTGCTCGGCCTGTTCGGCCTCATTGGATTGTACGGTGTTGACATCTGCGCGTGCTTGGGCAGGTTTCAAAGAGCTTTGCTCGGTGGCTGGTACACGCATCTCTTTGGTCAATCGCAGGTTCAATTTATCAGCCGGCGTGTCCTCCTGCTTTGTGGATTGCCCTTCTAGCTGAGACTTCAACGTGTTTGCCTGCGCACCCCCATGGCGGTCCAGCGGACTGGCGTAACGGGTGCGGCGCGACGAAAAACAAATCGACATGGAAAAACCTTTGAGTCACTCGTAACAATTGGGAAAGTCAGGCGAGCATGGTTTGCAGGCCATCAGCAGAGCTTGTCGCTTCGGACGGTGTCAGAACGGGGCCGGTCTGATTAACATCTGCCTGAGCCCCCATCGGGTTTGTATCGTCTATCAGGAAGGCAACCGCTTCGTTGGCCAAGTCCGAGCCAGTGTCAGTCTGAGGCGCGTCGATCAGGCTGGCCTGATGAAGCAATAGATCCGAATATGTTCCGTTCGCTGCCATTACCGTGGAATCCACTCCGGATTTGGTAATATTGGCTGCGTTCAACATCGCATTGCTGCCCGCTATGACTTGGGTCTGGGCTGAATTTGGCCCGGTCAGGTGAATATCATCCTGATCTGCCAGCATCGTAACCTGATCAACGATATTCAACTGCAACAGATCCCCGTCGATCTTGAGCACTCGCATCTGTTCCATACCCGCGAACATAGGATCGTTCAGCAGAGCGTCCTCAAGTGCCTTAAGGTCCGCGTTGGCGATAGCCATCGCGTCAGCCATGTCTTTCTGAACAGCAGCCTCGGTATCCTTTCCAAGCGTTGTCAAAGATGCCTGATTCATCAGCAAATTGTCATCGGCGCCGCCCGCAGGTCCTGGCATTCCCCCGGTCACCACGTCGTCATCCATCAACACGAGAGTCTGGAACAGCATGTCGACCGAAACCATGTCTCCGCCGATCATGATGAGGTCATAATAGCTGCCCAGCTGCACGATATCAGTCACATTCACCAATTGGTTGGCGCCCATTGTGTACATAGTCGAGGCGGCAGTGATTTCAGTTTGAATGTGGTCGATATCGGTGGCGTCAATTGTCTGCTGGATAAAATTCGACACGATCAGATCGGTCTGAATCCAATCGATTTGAATCTTAGAAGGCTGACCGCCAGGATTTGCGGTCGTGTCCAACCAGGATGCTGCCTTCGCCTCGGTCTTGATTTGTGAAGATTGAACGATATTGGTACCCGATCCGCTGCCGGGATTGCCCTGATCGTAATCCGAGACGACCGCGACCTGACTGATCATAGTCAGATTGATCGCTTGCCCACCAACCGCGATAAACGGAGCATCCACCCACGCAATTGTCGCGGCCACTTCGTTGATTGCGAGGTTTCCGCCGGTGACAACGGTATGACCGTCGACAAATTCCGGGTCATCACCCTGATCCCACTCCGCTGGAGTCATATCTGGTGCAGAATCTTCGTCTTCCGGTTCATCGGGCTGATGATATGCGGGAAGAAGATCGCTCCATTCCGGAGCCTCATCGACACGTTGCCCGTTGACAATGATGCCAACTGCGTCGTCGCCGTGGAACTGGTAGATGGTAACCCCTTCGACCTCAGCCGTAACAGGAGACAGCATTTCCTCGGCCAGCGATTTGACAAAGTCGGCTGATAGGTAATCCGAAATCGCAAATGACGGCGCGGATATCCCGTGCAAAGACATTGCCACGTCCAACATTGCCTCAGCCTGCGCCATCAGTGTTTCCGCGTCGCGAAAATCGCCTGACCCGAGCGTATCATTGTCGCTCAGGAACAATGTCTGGAACGTGTACGTAACTGCCGACCCGATCACCTCTACTACGATCTGCGGCTGCTGAATAACTACACCAAACTCGCCAGACGAGATCAGTTCGCTATCAGGCAACTGAATCTCTGGGAGGAATGGAAAACCGATTGAAATGGAAGCCTCGGTATAGAGACCCTCTGATGGAGAAGGTAATTCCTGATCGGCTGGAGGAGGCTGGAAACGATATGGAAGCGGATCATAATGACCTGGATCGGGGTCAAGATTTGCTCCGATCTTGATAACCGTTGGATCTTCCAGCTCTTCAAGCTCTACTTTACGCCGGAGCGCCGTGAATTCTTCGTATTGATCCCTCAAGCGGGCTTGTTCAATCGTGAGATTAAAAGTTCCAACAAAATGAGCAATCGTTTCGGTAACACTGTCGAGAGACATGTCAATGATCCCTATCTCCGTCACCGGCCAGAAATTTCCGGATCTGGGTTTGTTGTGCCGGGGCCGACAAGACGGCCCCGGCGTTCTTGTTAAAACGGAGGCCGAGAATGCGGCCCCCGAAACTGGTCTTAGACGTCGGTATCGTCGCTTGCGTAAGACGAAGTCATCGAACCGCCAACCATAGTCGTATCGACCGAGTTGCCGAGCACGTTAGCGCCCATAACGATCGTCTGGTTAAAGGCCGAAGTGTCGACCACAGCCGCCGCCGAGGCGTAGGACTCGCCGGTCACGATACCGTCACCGCCGTTGTTAGATCCCCAAGCTCCGCTGTGTCCGCCAGCTCCACCGTCGCCCGAAAAGGCGCCAGCCGCAAAGCCGCCAGTAACTTGGCCACCATAGGTGTCACCCGACGTGCCGGTCCCTGTGGAGGACCCACTGGTGCCACCGGTTGACGCGGACATACCTCCAGCTCCGCCTGCACCTGAACTTGCTGCGCCAGTTGCGCTACCCGATCCGGTCGACGTGGCGTCATTGTCGCTGTTGGCGGATCCGCCGTAACCGGCGATGGCTTCAGCAAGACTATCTGCTGTGCCAGTCGTCGCAGAATCGCCCATAACGTCAGCTGCACCACCTGCTCCCGCGGTATTGGCCGCATCGGCCGATCCCGCGCCGCTGCCGGTCGAGGTCGAGGTCGGTGTGGTCGTGCCACCTGCACCTGCGACACCGTCGGCCATCGACGTCCCGGAACCTGTACCGGTCGCAGTACCGTTCGATGAGTTGGAACCACCTGCGCCGCCATCCGTATCTGTCGTTTGAGCGTTGCTGGCTGTACCATTCACATCACCCGGACTTTGGCTGATGTCCGGGCCGCTGGTCGATTGATCACCAACACCTTGCGCCGTAGATTCTGCAGATGACGTACCGCCGGTTCCGTCACCGCCGTCTATCAGCCCAACTTCTTCTTGCAGCGCCATGATGGCTTCTTCGACCAAGGCCGAGAATCCACCTTCACCATCGGCAGTGCTGCTGGTTGGACTGCTGGCTGTGCCAGCCGCCGTGTTGTCGCCAGCCGTGGCGTTATTGGCCTCGGTGTCCGCGTCGCTGGAGTTCGCTGTCGAACCCGTCGTGGTATCGGCGGCATCACCACCATTCGCGCCCTTAGCTGGAGAGTAATTGCCAGCAGAGCCATATCCCGACGCGCCCGAGCTGGATCCGTTGTCTCCACCGTCTGCATCACCGTTCGCGTTCGATCCCGAAAGACCAAGGCCTAGACCAAGGCCAAACGAATCCGCGCTTCCGCCAGTGCCGCCGGTACCGTCAGCATCGACGCCCGAGGTGCCGGAATTGTTCGCGTTGGATGTTCCTGTGGAATCGCCACCTTTACCGCCGGTGCTGTCACCGTCTGCGCCCGCACCGGACAATCCCAGGCCCACGCTCAAGTTGGTCGCATTTCCTGACGCGCCACCGGCGCCGCCTTGCGAACTTGCACCCGCATCACCGGTATTGCCGCCAAAGCCCAGCGCATGGCTGCCATAGGTATTCGTCGACGCCGAACCACCGGAAGTACTGCCGCCACTACCGGAATTGCCGCCTTCAGAAGAGGTCTTAATGCCTTCTTGAGCTTTGGCAGTGCCACCATTGGCGTCACCATACTGGTAGAAGCCGGAGTTGTTTGACACTGACGCGCTTGACAACGTGTCATCATCACTCAGATTAGCCAACTGCTTGTTGATCGAAGACATATCATTGCCACGACCGTTGAGTGAGATGTCTAGATTGAGGTCGTCGCCAGGGTCGTAGTCCAGAGCATCACCGGCAGTAATGACATCACCACCGACATAGCCACCTTTGCTTACGTCCACGTCGACCTTGTCGTCGTCTCGCGGAATCCACTCGCCACCACCAAAATCAATGTTGACCGAATTGGAGTTCGAGTTGTCGTTACTGTCATCGCCACCATTCACGTTGGATTGATTCTGAGCCTGGTTCTGTGCTTGAGCCTGGTTCTGGTCCTGACCCTGTTCATTGCCAACTTCGGTCGACTGGGCCTGAGCCTGGTTCTGCTCATCCTGATTGTTGTTGGTGTTTTCTACGGCCTGATCCTGCTGTTGCTGTTGTGCGGTCAGGTCAGCCTCAATCGTGGCCTCTGCGATCTCAACGTCGGTCTCAAACGCAGCATCCAGATTTTCGACATTTACTTCGTCGACGGTCGTGACATTTGTATTATTAGTATTGCGTCTCATAATAAATTTCCATCTTTCGAGCGCCAGACCGCCATTCATCTACAAAGCGATAACAAGCGCGATTGAACAAAATGAAATGCAGCCGCACATCAATTAATGCGCGATTGCCGTTGAAGTTTTTCTCTGTCTGCACCCCCCTTTCTCGGCCAAGCCGATTCCGTGACCTCTTAAGAATCCGCGAAATTGGCGGTCTGTTCACCGGTCAGGTTCAAGGACGCTTCCAAAATTGAAGCCGGTTCATCGTTGCAGTGACGCGGCATCATGACTAGCTGACCAAAAGCATAAATCTCACCAACCATCTAAATTGATTAACTTTTTTAACCACGCCCCGGTCAGCATGGGTCATTCAGGCTAGTTTCGAGAGATTTGGCCAGATATCGGAATTAATTCAAACTTATCCTTGGGTTACAATTCCTGAGAAAGTTTTGCCCTAGCCAATAGTTCTAAAACACGACAAAAAACCATTACGGTTTGTTGCCGATTTCTGCACATTCAGCTATAATGCACGCGCATTTTAGGAACTCTTTGAACATCCTGCACCGGTTAAATATCTCCCTTTTGTTGACCAAGGGAACGTTTGTTAGTGGGGAAGGAAGCAATGATTGATTCATTGAATAACGACGCCCGCAATCACAATGGCTATCCTGCGGAATTGTCCGTTATTTTTATTGGAAAAGAGCTGTTTTTTTCCAATCAAACACTGAGAAGTGTGCAAAGCGAATTCGGTGTTCTGTCATCTCGGTATGACAGCCTGGACACACTTCGTTCAGAGAATGGCAAGCAAAGCCCAGTCGAAAGTATAATCGTCGTCGATCAGATGTTGCTTGAAGATCTGCTGGCTCGCCCCTCAGACTATACAAAAGTAGCGGCGGCGGGATGCTTGGCATTTGCGTATCGCAAGAAAAGCTCGGCCCAGTTTCTGTTTGAACATTGGGACAGGCAGCATTTCGGCGACATTGGGTATCTGCCGATGAATGTCGCGCCGGATGTCTGGCGTGCCATTCTGCGCCTGTTGATGCATGAAGAACTGCACCTGCCCAGCTTTATGGCCGATTGCGTATCGCATGCACCGGGTCCGCAGCCTGAACAAACCCCTTTGCGTAAAACAGAAACCAAAAAGATACGGCTGTATTCCACACTGACGCCTCGGGAGAAACAGGTTTTGAAGCTGGTTTCACAAGGCATAAGCAACAAGATGATTGCCGCGAAACTGGGCATTACCGAACACACCGTAAAACTGCACCTCCACAATGTCTCGGGCAAAATCGGGGTAGGCAACCGAACTGCGGCAGCGCATTTCTACTTCGAGGTTTCACCGAACGAGCAGTTACGTGGCTGACACATTCGAAACTCGGTTCGACCGGCTGATCCTTCTGGTTGGTCGGCTCAATTACATGTGGACCAATACCGAAAGTTTGCTGATCCACCTGATTGCGGGCCTGACCGGAGCAAACAAGGACGTAGCTGTCATCATTTTTCTGACCCTTAACACGACGCGTGCGCGAATTGATTTGGTCGAACGCCTCGCCAAGATGGAAGGGCGGTCATCTGACGTGAGGGATCCCATTCTGGAACACACTCAACGTCTCGCCCGCCTGTCTGCTATTCGGAACAAATACAATCATTGTATATATTCTTTCGATCCCGAAAGTGGAAACCCCAAGACCATTCTGATGCGCATTGCCGATCGCAAGACCGATATCAAACTGGGGCGCGAAGATACCGTTGATGACAAGGCGATGAAGGAAATCGAAGATGTGGTCGATCAACTGTCCGCCGCCAATCGCGACATCTGGCAGTTGATCCGAAATTTAGGCTACCCTGTCTGACTATGCTTTGATCAATTGAAGATAATACGCGCGCGTTGCGCGCTCCGGAAATCAATGGGTCCTGAGGCTAGATACAATAAGCTTCACTTAGCCGTTGATCAGGCGTGGAGTACCACCATTCTGTCGTACAAACTCTTGTGCGGGCAGGTCGAGCTTACCGCGCACTTTTTTAAACGGACGCTGATAATTGCCTCGACCTTCCTAGCAGATAAGTCCAGCAATTAGTCCGTTTCTCTTTTGCTATTCCAAAGCCTCCGATGGCGGGATTGTATCAGAATACGGTGCCATTAAACTCGGTCCGCCCTGCAAGTAACACGGGGACCTGGTCAAACGTATTGTTGGTCTAATTGCTGACCTGCACCTCGGCCCCTTTCGGGAAAAATTAGGTAGTGATTGCAAATAGACACCGTTCTCCGCGAGTAAGAAGTAGCTGAGACATTGTCAGGCGTATCGGCAATCTCTGCACTTCTCGCGTCGAAGATGCCGATAAGCTTTGACAAGGTGCATCAGGCGCGTTCCAGATTCTCGCTGAACTCCAAATCTGCGCTCTCACGGCTATCTGTCAACCGGGCCATTGTGTGTGCGTCGGCGAACCCTCCAGGACGTCTGGCATATCGCCGCAATGTGCCTTCAACCTCGAAACCAAAAGCACTGTACAATGCAATTGCCCGAGCGTTGTCAGACCAGACAAGCAACCCTGTACGCTCCAGTTGCAGCCAGTTATCGGCTAGGTCAAGCAATGCATTCATCATCGCCTTTCCGATGCCATGCCCCTGAAAATCGCTGCGTACAGCGATCAAATCGATCTCACCAACATGGTTGTGGCGCGGAACATCGGGGAAAGTGCTCATCTGGCAGTATGCGACAACCTCTTTTTCCGTCTCTGCGACCAGCCGGTAGATTCCCGGCACGGCGGCAGTGCGTTCTGCAACAAGCGTTTCAGAAACAAAGGGCAACCGCATCGTTCCAAGCATAACCGTTGGGTCCGAAAGGACCTTTGCCAAAGACTTGGTATCTTCTGAAGAAACTGGGCGGATCGAGAAATTCATTTTGGGATTTCCTTTTGCAATACTGTTTGATCCGGGCATGTGCCCGGATCACTTCGGTTCTATGGAATGCTATTGCGCAGCAACGTGATGAGCGTGCGTACAAGCCCGACCCATGGCATCAACGTGGCGATGATCAGTACCGCAGCACCCGCCCAGCACCCGCAGGTTCGGCAAAATCTCCATTAACCTGCGATAATCTTCGCCCAGTTCTGCCGGGTTCCCGTCGTCGAGAACTTCGCTTTCATCAAGTTCCGCATGCGACATGCGAGAGGCGTTCGCTCGGATGCCGCCGATACGGTGCAGCCAATCCCCCCCTTCGCGCAGAACATGTTCAAAGTGATCAGGATGCGCGCAGTTGACCATGAAGTAGATCGGGTAGCCTCCGGTGACTTCGTCCACCTCGCGGATTGCATCGGCCAGAGATTGGCCGGTTGCAAGCGCGCCGTCCGTTTCTACAGTGAATGCGATGACTACTGGCACGCCCTGCTCTTTTGCAGCCAGTGCGATGCCTGTCGCTTCAGGCGTGTTGTTCATTGTGATTGCAGTAACCATGTCTGCTCCGGCCTTGGACATGGCCGCGATTTGAGGCGCGTGGTAATCCTTGGCCTCGGTGGCCGCCATCAGCTCTCCCGGCACGTAACCGTCTCCACGCGGCCCGACACACCCGCTGATCACCAACTGGGACACGGAATTTTCGTGCCGATTGCGCAAAGTGCGCATCAAATAGATCGCATCAGCGTTGATCCTGTCGAGATCGTCAGCGCTGTAGCCCAGTTTCTGCCCCCAGTCCCGGCTGGAACGCCATGTTGGGCTTTCCAGAACAAAGCCGAGCTTATGAGCCTGAGCGACCGCGATGTGACGTTCGAAATAGTTGATCAGAGCATTTCGCCCTTCTTCCGTTTCCAGCAGAACGAATGATGCGAAAAGCGGAAGATCAATTTCGTCATGAAAAATGAGCGTAGTTTCGATGCCGCCATCTGTCAGAAAGTAGCCTTCACCGGACAGTGGCAGAACCGGATGGGTGGGGCTTGTAACGTGATCGGGCATAGTTGCCTCCCTCGGCAAGTTTCGATCCGTCAGCACTAGTGTGGATGCGGTTACGTTGCTGGGAGCCAAGCTGGAGATTTCCGGGATATTGCGAGGATTCTTTATCCCACTATGCTTGAGAGACAGAATTCTTAATGCGGGCTACCGCCGTGAATTACTCGTTCGACCCTTTTCTTCTTGATGTATCGCGCCGTGAATTACTGTGCGACGGGCAGCCTGTTCACTTGCAACCCCAGGTATTCGACCTACTGAGTCTGCTGGTCGAAAACGCACATCGCGTCGTCAGCCGCGATGAGATCGTGGAGAAAGTCTGGAAGGGGCGCATCGTATCCGAAGACGCCATCTCCAGTCGGATCAGGGATCTTCGGCGCGTCCTTACAGAAACCGGACAAGACCCAAACCTGGTTCGTACTTTGCGTGGTCACGGTTTTCGATTTGCCGGAGATGTCATTCTTCGCGCCGAGGCCGCGCCCCGCAGTGAATCTCGGCCGGAACCAAATTCGGGTGAGAATCATGCCGTCGAAGAGGACCCGGTCGGTCTTGACGTCCAACCGTCGATCGCCGTGCTGCCCTTTCAAAGAAATGGCGACCTGGACAGGTTTGAAGCCATCGAGGAAGCGATCCCTCGGGAACTGATTATGACGCTGGCCAGCCTGCGCTGGATCAAAGTCGTCTCGCATGGCTCAGCGTTTAAGTTCCGCGGGAAACAGGTCGATCTGGCACAGGTCAATAATATATTGAACGCACGTTACTGCCTGACGGGCGTCGTTGAACTGACAGGAAACCAGATAACAATCGACACGGAGCTATCGGATACACGCAGTTCCGAAGTCATTTGGGCGCTGAGAAAAAGCGCAAATATCGACGACATCCACGCGCTGCGCGCCGAAATCGCAGCCAATGTGATTATGGTAGCGGAACTTGAGATCCCGCAGTATGAAACCACGTCGCTCGGACCCGTAGACGCCGAGAACCTGGATGCATGGTCCGCTATGCATTTAGGGTTTCACTACATGAGCCAGTTCAGCCGCAAAGGCAATGAGATGGCACAGGTGATGCTAGGTCGAGCAATCGATCTGGATCCGCGGTTGGCACGTGCCAGCGCAGGGATGGCATTCGTTCGCTTTCAGAACGCGTTCATGCGCTACACTCCGGAATATTCGGCTGAGGCAGACAGCGCACGCAGATTTGCGGAACAAAGCCTGTCGCTGCAACCACGGGATCCATTTGCAAATTTCATGATGGGACGATGTCACTGGCTTGACCACGATCCCGAAGGCAGCAAACAGTGGTTTTCTCAGTCGATTCAGGCCTGTCCCAATTACACATGGGGTTTTTATGGGGCCAGTTGGGCGAGTGTTTTCACGGACGATTTCAACAGCGCAATGGGAAACGCCAACAAAGCAATCGATCTGAGCCCGATTGACCCGTTTCGCCCTGGCATGACCGGTAACAAAATGTGGGTGTACATAGCGCAGGAGGACTATGAGTCCGCCGTGAAATGGGCAGAGATCGCGGCACGCACACCATGGGCGCATGCCGGCATGGCCTTTTTTACAGCCATGAGCCATTGGTTGAACGACAACCCTGAGAAAGCACATTGGTGGGTAACTGAAGCCCGTCGCAGAAACCCTGACCTTCGGAAAGAACACGTTTTAGCGCTGGTTCCAGCTTCAAGTCTCCGTTTCCGGCAGGTGTTGGTAGAAGCCCTAACAGCGCTGGATATCTGAGTTTTTACATGGACCTAGAATACCCTATCTCTTCCTTTCACCGAATGGCTGAAAGGCGAAACCGAACGTGGTGTGCTGGCCCCCAAAGCCGGTAGCGCGATGCAGAAAAAGACTTGGCATTTTGCGAACCAGGCTGACATCAATTCGCTTTAGGGAACCGCGGCACGAATGATGAAACAGCGGTGTCAGAAGGCCAAGCGATCCTCCGACTGCCAAACACATATGGAGATAGCTGACAACTGAACTGTATCTCAGAAGACTTTCGATGGCTTTGCCAGTGGCCCCCATGTGACTGGATCTGGCAAGCCAACACTCGACCATGCTTCTTGCAACACTCTGGATTCCGAGGACTGGGTGCGCGGCAGGTCATCCAAGATTTCAATCCAGGGCATCTGGCTTTCAATCCCGTTATGAGCTGCAGGCGCGTGACTTCTCGGGTTATCCAGGCTTGAAGTGAAGACAACAATGTATGCGGCTGAGCGTGGCCGCACGAGTTTGTAGGTCAAGCTCGCGCCGCACGTAGAACAGAACCCGCGTTCCGCTATCGGAGATGACGCAAAATAGCGCGGCTCTTCATTTACGAAGCTCAAGGCTGACGCGGGAAATGCGGTCCACGTGCTCATCGCTGATCCCGAAAACTTCTGACAAATACTGCAATGGCAATAACCGGCGCTGATCGGTGGCGCATTTATCTCGTAGCGGACGGAACCGCAAAGGCAGCCTCCTGTTATAAGCGTTTTTGCAATGTCATCTTCATCGAAATCAAAAAAACCGCCCTGTACCCCAGGCTTTGCTTGCGTCATGTACACATGAATTGGAGCATCAGAGTCTTTCAAGCGTTTGTGCCCACAATCCTCAAGGGGAAGCTCCACCTTATTTTTGATCTGATTCATAACTTCGCTGGATACGGCGATGCCTCCTGGTTCGGCCATTGCCTCCAGTCGTGCGGCGTCATTGACACCCTCCCCCACGAGATCATCATCCTGTATCACAACGTCCCCCAAAGACACACCAATTCGAAGCAAAAGCGGCTGGGCTTCGTTAGGTTGCCGGGCTTCAAGCGAAGACATTTTCTGAATGCCGACAGCACAATTTACCGCTTCTAAGGTGCTGGAGAACTCCGCCAAAAATCCATCTCCAAGTGACTTGAAGACGCGGCCTCGGTTAGCCTCAACTTGCATGCCAATTACGTTGCGCCGAAGGCTTTCAAGCCTTTTGAGAGTTCCGGCCTCATCCCGCGATACCAGCCCGGCAAATCCCACGACGTCAATGGCCATAATAGCTGCTAGCTTGCGTTCCATCTTCGCTTCCATCTGATCAGTCGGTGTGCTGGAGTTCTAATGCAGAGTTTATCAGCTAAAGCTCCGCATAGGAATTGGGTGCCTAATTCATCAGGCATGCTCTCTTTGGACACACTGCAGGCCTCGGATGCGCCGCGGCATCCTTTGGCACAAAAAGCTGTCAATGTCGGGTTGGTGTCGAGGCGGGTGTAGTCGTGTTGAGAAACCACCGTGCATGTCGCCAATTTCCTGACCAATTGCCCGTGCCGCACGGCCTAGAGCGCAGGTCGCGTAGGCAGACGGGAAAGATCCTTTTTTGCTGAAGCACGCGCGGATAATAGGTCCTCGCAGATGACCCAAACCGGTCATCGAGCGATGTGTTGCTTTGTGCGTTGCCGTTCCCCGAATTAGACTTTGGAAGCCCAACCCAGGGTTTTTGGGGTTGTGTACCCGCACCACAAAAACAACAACGGTTTTCACGTACCTTACGCCGATCACGGATTACCAACAAATCGGCACAACGGGCTGGGCGTATAAAGCAACTGCACCGCGTGCTCTACTTTTCATCGCAAAACTCTAGCCCGCCCCAGCCCTTTCCATTGCACAACAAGCCTTGCCCTCTTGCCCGACCCGCCCATTAAGCGCACAATATGATCTCACACACCAAATTGCGCCCTGGGTGCGCACTGTGACACGTCTCGCGGCCGGGGCGCCTTCGATGATCCGGAGGGCACCATGACTATTGCAACTCGCCTGAAACACCATCTGGACGCTCAAGGAATTCCCTTTGACATTGTCCCACATCCCTATGCTGCAACCGCCAGCGAATGTGCCGAAGCGGCACATGTACCTGGTGATCACCTTGCCAAATCCGTCCTCATCCATATGGAGGAAGGCCCAATGCTCGCGGTTCTTCCCAGCAACCATCAGGTTGACCTCACCGCCCTGCAATCGATGATGGACCGCCGTCTCGGTTTGGCACCGGAATCTGAAATGCGTGATCTATTTGATGATTGCGCCCTCGGTGCGGTACCACCTGTAGGCGAAGCCTATAACCTGCCTACCATCGTGGACAACAGCCTCACCGGACTTGACAAAATCTGGTTCGAAGCAGGCGACCACAAAACCTTGGTTGAGATGCGCGGCAAGGATTTCGATACGTTGATGAAAGATGTCAAACACGGCGCTTTCTGCTGCATGCACTAAGCACCGGGGAAACACCAAACCGTCTGGTGTCAGACCTTTTAGGACAGGTCATAGCTCGAACCTGCATTATCTTTGCGGTTACGATCCGGTTCGCGCGACCGACGAGCGGACCTGCATCACCCAGAAGGAGAAATTCACCATGGCTCGCCTCACGGTCACTGCATTTCTGATCGGCCTCGCCACTGCTGGGACAGCGCAAATGGCGCCCACGGTTCACGAAATCTCGGCCTATGAGGGGCTCTTCAAAGCCGCGCAGGAGGGTGATGTCACCACGATTCGGCACCTGGCTGCAGACGGTGCCAACCTCAATGCCCGTGATTCCCACGGCCGCACCCCGGCACACGTGGCAGCCTTCGCTTCGGAAGATAAAGCCCTTCGCGCACTGGCTGTAGCTGGGGCCGACATGAACGCACTTGATGGACAGGCTTACGATGTTGTTACGATTGCTGCAGTGGCCGACGACCCAGAACTGATGTCGCTCGCGATCGAACTTGGCAATGATCCTGGCCTGACTACCAGCCCATATGACGGTACAGCGCTCATCGCAGCAGCGCATCTGGGCCATGTCGAAGTTGTCCAACGATTGATAGATGCCGGCGCGCCGCTCGACCATGTCAACAATCTGCATTGGACTGCGGTGATGGAGGCCGTGGTTCTGGGCGACGGGGGAGAAGACCACCAAGCCGTGCTCAACGCTCTACTCGCGGCAGGGGCTGACCGAACGCTGACCGACCGGGAAGGTGTCACGCCTCTCCATCACGCTGAAAGCCGCGGGTTTGCTGAGATGGCAGAGCGGCTAAGGCAACAAAACTGAATGTGGCTCCACGGGACCAAGCAACCAATGGCAGTACTGCTCGCATGACAAACTTCCGAGTTCGTGTGCAATTCAAGTTCACGTTCTTAGAAAGGGTACCATCACGAGCGTCTCGCCGGGGTCTCACGCAATTATCTTCGCTCTAGGTCGGCCCCAATTCGACATTCATCTAACAGTCGCATGCTGCTGTGCAGCCGGTCGAACCGGATCTTGTTCGATCGCGCCGCATTTCATTCACCTCGGTAATAGTCGACGGATGCGACAATCATTGCTTTGAGGCTCTGGCATTTTCGCGCAGATTTGTCATGGCATTGTTCCTCTTGGTGATCTGAAACGCTACGATTGTATTTGAGGCAACAAACAGGACAACGCGATGCGCAGAGCAATCTTCTTACCCCTTGCTGCACTATTACTAGGGGCCATGATCGAAGCTGAACCTGCAGCGGCAGCTTCGCTTGGGCGATACGAGGTTTTTGGCGTGGAAGACGGTGACATGCTGAAAATGCGTGGCGGGCCTGGAACAGGCTTCATTGTGATCGTTGGTCTTCCTAACGGAACCGCCTTGCGTGTTCACAGTTGCGAACAGACCGGCGGCACACGGTGGTGCCGCGTTTCTTTGGAGCGTGCACGTGGGCTCAAAGGGTATGTCTCTTGGGCGTATTTGCGAAAACTATGATGCAGCGGTGATCCGCGTTATCTTCTTAGCGGTACCTGTGAAAGGCCGACTGAGAACGCACTCTCTGTTTTAATGGCATCTTTCAACATGTGTACAAAACTGACCTGCGGGCCACCGAAGAATTGGCCCGTTAAACTCCATGGAAATTGGCGACACAGGTACAGCATTTTGATGACACCGCGCGCCAATCGAATTTCTGCAAATTAGTGATCACGTGGCGCTACGTCCGATGGAGCTGATTGCGGACCCCGCGAAGAACGCTTTCCGCAACAGCTGCAAAACCTTAGAGTAAGGCTGAAGAACCTGATTTTCCCTGAAAATGCACGGGCAGGCCAATCGCCGTCACCTGCTAAGCTTTAGGACAGAGTTGATGCCAACCGAGAACGCATCCCGCACGCCACCCACTTCTGGCGATAGTGCTAATAGCTCAGGTCCCAAGAAGCTCGGCCTTTTTGCGATGACGCTGCTGGTGGTCAGTGCCATGTTCGGTGGCGGTGTCTTCAATATCCCGCAGAATATGGCGCAGTCGGCGGCACTAGGGGCGATCTTGATTGCGTGGGTAATCTCGGGCCTGGGCATCTTCTTTCTAGCGCGCAGTTTTCAGGTTCTGGCCGATATCCGCCCGGAAATGACTTCCGGCATCTACATGTATGCACGCGCAGGGTTCGGAAAGCTGGCTGGGTTTTTGATCGCCTGGGGATACTGGCTGTCAGTGGCGTTCGGCAACGTAGGCTATGCGATCCTGCTGATGGACGCATTGAACTATTTCTTTCCACCTTATTTCGCAGGCGGCAACACCTGGCAGGCAACGTTGGGGTCTTCGGCGATTATTTGGGGGCTGTGCTTTCTTGTGCTGCGGGGCGTAAAGGGGGCTTCGGTGTTGAACAACATCGGAACGGTGGCCAAGTTCGTTCCTGTTACTCTGTTCCTACTCGTGGTCCTCTATTTCTCGTTCAGCCAGAATCTCTTCACCTCTGATTTCTGGGGTAATGTCTCTGATCAAGCACGGCAGGACAAACCACTGGGCAATGTGGCCGAGCAGATCAAGGGGACAATGTTGGTCACCCTGTGGATGTATATCGGAATCGAAAGCGCGGTGGTCATGTCCAACCGTTCGGATGCCAAAACGGTGAGCCGGGCAACGTTGCTGGGATACTTTATCGTAACCGTGCTGTTTGTATTGGTTTCTGTCCTACCATTTGGGGTCATGTCGCAAGGTGAGTTGTCGGTCCTTGCGCCCCCCTCGACGTCAGCGATTCTCGGGTCGTTGGTGGGTTTGTGGGGAGAGATGTTGATTAACGTCGGTGTCATCATTGCATTACTCAGTTCCTGGCTGGTTTGGACGTTACTGGTGGCAGAATTGCCTTGGGCCTGCGCCAAGGATGGAACCTTTCCAAAGATGTTCGCAAAGACCAACGCGGCTGGAATCGCGTCGGTATCGCTGATCGTGTCCACCGCCATCATGCAGGCTGCAATCATTCTGGTGTATTTCTCTGACAACGCCTGGAACCTGATGCTGTCAATTACCGGCGTGGTTATTTTGCCCGCCTATATCGGATCGGCAGCCTTTCTGTGGAAGCTCATAGGATCCGGCTCGTATCCGTCAACGGCGAAGATAGGCAAGACGCCAGCATTGATCATCAGCCTGCTTGCGACGGGTTTTGGGCTGTGGCTGGTTTATGCCGCAGGCGTTCAATTCATGCTGGCCGGAGCGGTGATATATGCCGCAGGTATCCCTGTTTTCTACTGGGCCCGACGGTCGGGCACGCCGAAAGAGCGCGCCTTTACCAGGCCCGAGGCGGTTGCGGCAATTGCGTTGTTTCTGCTGGCTGTAGCCGCAATCTGGATGTTGATCGACGGACGGTTACCGCAGGTCTATGCAGCTTAGGACATAAGGCTGCGATGACCGCCACACCGATCAAGATGCCTTTCGAGGACCAACCCTGGCGATGCGTTCGTTGACAAGGATATTGGTACTGTCCAGTCCCGGGGATTGCCCATGCAAATCGAACTCGATATCGACATCCTGTTCGAATACCAGACAATGCGTGGATCCACCGAAATGGAACATGCCGATCTCGTCACCCTTTGTAACGTGCTGACCCTCATAGACTGTAACATCACATGTAGATACCTCGGCCATACCGATCGCCACGAAACACATCAGCCCGATATCGGGATTGTCGGCCTCAATGAAAATGAGCGCGCGCGTCGCGACTTCGGCGATATACCCCTGCGAAGCATTAGGTCCCGCCGGGTCCAGCCCTTCTGCCATGATTTCGGAGTAATACGTGCCCTCGATCAACCGCGTCTTGACGATACGACCGGAGACCGGAGCATGCCAGCGATGATAGCTTAATGCGCTTAGAAACGCCTGATACACCGTTCCGCCTTCAAAGCGGCTTGCATAAGAGTCGTTGTCGAGCATGAATTGCAGCGCATAATGTTGCGCCTTGATCCAAAACCTGTCGTGCATTTTTACGTCTCGCGCCACGCGATATGGGGCAGATTCACAAGCGCTCACAACGATCGCATCATCGCCTTGCCCAGCGATGGGGCGCACACCTTCGCGGAAACGGCGAGTAAAAAAATCGTCCCAGGATTTGAAACCATAATGTGGCAGCGACGGGTCGCAGATAAAGTCTTCAACAAATGTCGGCATGGCTTTCTTCGCATCGGCGCCGAACCAACCTGATTTGGGATCATCGTTAAGGACCGAGGTGCTTTCCGGAGATTGTAAAAACACTGCCCATTCATTCAGCATCGCCCGAAGATGGGCGTCGATTTTGTCGTCCAGAAAGCCGGACCAACCTCCGATATTGGCCATCGACCAATCGAGAATTGCGTTAAAGGGGAAACCCACCAACCCGCTTTCGTTGAATTCAGGCGCATGGGTCATAATCGTGTTGAAGAGACGCAGCATGTGCTCATAGTCGCGAACCTGCGGTTTGCCTGAAGGTGAGACTTGTTCGCCCTCGGGTACTTCTTGGAACATCTGCGTAAAGAACATATACGCTTTAGCGTCCGTTTCGATCAGTGTCTTGAGGTTCTGGACCGCGGGCAAAAGTGGGCTGGTGTCCAATTCAGCTTTTCTTGCGATCTTTGTAGACCAGGCATCCAAAACGTCTTGATCCGAAGGCAACCACTTACCGACTTTGTAATGCACATTGACCGAAGTATCGCGTGAGGACATCAGATTGACCTTTCTGCTGTGGTTGAACTGCGCGTTGAGGCAAGGCTAGCACAACCTGCCAGATCTGTCGCAGATCGGTCCATTCCAGACCTTCCAACCTCTTCAAGCGCAGCTCAGCTTTGCCAGACCGGTCGTTCACCGCCAACCAGTCTGGCTAAATCTCTGACCTGAAGTCTGAAAAACTCCTTAATCATGCTGAACCCTGGCTTTCAGTATTTGGATAAGAAGGATAGCAAACCGGTTGTAGTGACGGCTTCGGCTGCTCAGCCTTGGGATAGCACAGGTTTCGAAGCACAACGGGCAGCTCAACTGACCTGCTCGGAACAGCGCAAAGAACACCAGCCAAGACCAGCAGTCCAATCTGAACTGCCTATGCTTTTCTCGACTTTTGTCTTCGCTAAACGCGGGCGTTTTAGTGCCTGGCGTTGCAATGCCAGCAGGTTTTTCTGCTTGCTAACCTCAAATGGCAGAAATTAGTGCACTTGCGGCAGACACAAACCCTGCCACCGCAACCGCGCTTGCTAAAGCAATACAAAAAACTTCTAAGGCACTGAACTTCATTTTGACCCCCATCAAAACGCTCTGAACGACATAGAGTAACTCTGCCGGTTCGCAAAGTGAGGGCATGTTTACGTAGCGGAAACCCGCTACGTGCGCGGCATTTATTCGCCTAGATACCACTCCAATACCAAATCATCAGCGTGCTCTGGCACCATTCGAGGCCATGCATTTCCAACCAACAATGCTTCCATATCTGGAGATTGCCGCATACCACAGAATTTGGTCAGTCATCAGGGTCTGCAATCGCGGAACAAAGTCGACAAAAGCTTTTGACGCGACACCAACTTGCGCGTCCTTCGTAAAGTCCGATGCAATCGCCTTATTTCTTCAGATCAGCTTGATGGTGGCCGTGCAACCCAGACCCGAAGGTCAAACACGACCTTCACGGTGGCTGCAAGGACAAGGGCACAAAGCAGCGCCTTCGACACCCCCTCCATCGTTCCCTCAATCAGCAATGCATGGATCACGCTTCCGACCACGACAATCATCGCCAGAGTCGTATGGCTGCGACGAAACTTGCGTGGTGGCAGATGCAGTCGGCGACGAAACACGCCAAGCAGCGCGGCGCCAAATACAGCCCACATTGCGATAACGCCCCAGGCGGAAAATGGCGTCGGGGATGTGAAGAGTAGTGCGTCGATCACATCTGGCGGACTGGTTATCCAGAGGCCCACGACATGGACGATCACCGTAGCTACCAACCCAATGCCGACCCAACGGTGAACACGGCGCCCGCGCGGACCCGGCAAGCCCGGCAGATATCCCGCCACCAACAGGGGTTGGATGAGCAGAATGGCCATGGCGAAGACGCCGGCAAATCCGGCCAGTATGTAGACAGGTTGACGCCAGGCGAGAAGCGGGCTCGAACCCGCGAGCGCGACTGGCAGGAGCACCACAATGGCAAGCGCACTCCAGATCAATACCTTGCGCGCCTGGCTCATCTAATTCGACCCGACCCAATCAAACCGGTTGAAGGACGAAATGCGCCTCAAGGCTTGTATCCTTTGCGCTCGACATCACTGGGCGCAGGAAGACAGTTTCGAATTCTCCGCTGTCATAGGCAAGGTGGCCGTGTGGTTGGCCAAATGCAGGGACAATCTGCGGCATCTCCAGGCGAAACTTACCATTGGCGTCGGTCAGTGTGGCGCCGTGACTGTGCGGGTCACGCTCATGACCTTCGGTCGTATGCGCCCAGATTTGGATGCGCTGGCCGGCCAGCGGGACACCATCGACTGCGCGACGCACCGTGCCCGTCATCCAAAAGCCGCCGCCTCCGATCCTTTCGACGATAGGCGCACCGGGAATGTAGTTGTTTGATCCACCGCGCATTGATGGTGTCGGGTCAAGGCTCTTGGCATGCGCAGGAAGCCAAAGCCCGGACGGCCCGGTGATCGCGAAGGACGCGCCCGCGGCAAGAACGGTTCGACGTTTGAACGCTCGGTTCTGCATCTGGATTTCTCCTATCAGGATAGCCAGTCAAACAACAGCATAACACGTAGCCGGACCCATCAATAATTCAACAGCGTGATCGGCATCCAAAAACACCTTGGCAGGAGCCGGGGCAGGAATCAGTCCGCTTGCCCGGACGCCTTGAGGTAGCGCGCCATTCCTTCGATGTTTTCCTCGCGCCACGCAGCATATTGTCCCCAGTCCTTGTAGTCCTCCATCATAACCTCGGCTTTCAGTTGCTCGACGGATTTGCCTGCTTTCAGACCGTCAAGCACCGCGGCCTGCAACTCGACCATGTAAGTATATGCGTCATCAAGATCGGCTTTCGTTCCCACGGCCCCGTGCCCGGGGGCAAAAATCTCGAAATCCAGCGTCTGGGCGGTTTCAAGCTGCTTGAACCACCCGCCGATATCAGAGCGAGCAAAATCGCGGAACGGAAGCCGTTTGGGAGCCGCAACGTCAACGATAAAAGCGACGTTTTCGGGACGGACAATGGTGACCAGCATATGGTTGTCGTGACCAGCGCCAAGGTTCGTCAGCTCTATCGTCTTGCCGCCGACCTCCAGCGTATGCGTGTCGCCCACGCGCAAATCCGGGGTGACACCGTCGATCGCATCGGGGGCATCCTCATGCGCGATTACCATTGCACCTTCATGGGCGCTGCCACCTGAAGCGTGGTCGCCATGGCTGTGCGAATATATCAGATGGCTGACCCGATCCTGCCCGATTTGATCGAGGTTAGAGTTCAGCCAGACCCCGGCTTCGGCATTGATAGGATCAACCCGGACAACCCCTTCATCTGTCACCACAAGAAGGGAGTTGTGAAAGTTGTTTCTCATCAAATAGATGTCGCCTGCCACTGGTTCGATGCTGCGCTTCACGTCTTGCGCAAACGTCGGAGTGGCCAAAACTGCCAACAGCAGACCCGTAATCAGTTTCATCGAGACCTCCCAAAATCAAAGAATGTAATGGCGGAATTATGCGGCAAACCACCAAATCCGGGCCCTCACAATTCCGTGAGTCTGTTGGGTGGCAAACGCTCGCGTATGCAACCGGCACTATGAGCACTAGACTCGCTTAACGGCCGCTCGCGAAACCTCACCAATCGTATCAAGGACGGCCCACAGGAAACGTTAGAGATCATTCTCCTTACAGTCGTGCGACTTCACCAAACCTGCCGTTCCCTCGTCGAAAATTGCGCTCATCGAGATAATTTTGGTCACGGATGCAGCTTCAATCTGCGGCAGCCTCTGTAACAGAAACAAAGTACGCCTGATTGATAATTCACGCTAAATCGAAGGCACGCTCATTGATCGGTTCGGGCCGACAAGGTTAGAGTTTCCTTGACCACGGCGCTTCAAGAAACATGCCTGGGGAGGGCACTCAGTCAATGGCCATACCATTTGAAACCTTTGCAGATGAGCTAACATATGAGGCTTTGCCAGCTGATGTTTTGGCCATTCTGCGTAGAAGTTTTACGGACACGATGGGTGTCGCAGCTGTTGGGTCAACAACTCCGTTGTCCAAAATTGCCCGACGCGTTGCTCCAGCGATTTTCGGGCAGGGTCCAGCTGGTGCGGCGCGAATCCTAATGGAAGGCACGGCCGTTAGCCCCGTGGGCGCGGCGATGGCCGGAGCTTTCACGATTGACAGCATTGACGCCCATGATGGGACGACGCCCTGCAAAGGCCACGCGGGGTCTGCTGTGTTTCCGGCAATGATGGCCATGGCTCAAGCAACAGAGCAAGCAATCGACGGCAAGCGGTTTGCTGAGATTTTGGCAGTGGCTTACGAAGTTTCGTACCGCGCAGGCCTGGTTCAACACGCGACTTGCCCAGACTACCATACCTCCGGGGCCTGGACTGCCGTTGGCGTGGCGGCCGCCGGTGCAAAGCTATTGGGCGGCGGCAGCGAACAGATCAGGCAAGCGGCAGGGATAGGCGAATATCACGGCCCCCGCAGCCAAATGATGCGATGTATAGACCATCCAACAATGGTGCGTGATGGTGTTGGATGGGGAGCACCGTCAGGCGTCACTGCCGCGTACCTAGCCATGCAAGGGTTCACAGGCGCTCCAGCATTGACATGCGAGGGTGCCGAAGGGCGTGATTTCTGGACCGATTTGGGACAAGGCTGGCGTCTGATCGATCATACCCACTACAAGGCCTACCCGTGCTGTCGATGGTCTCACCCGTCACTCGACGCTGCACATGACCTGATGAAAGAAAACGCGCTTACCCACGACATGATCGAAGCCGTGAACATTCGAACATTCCACTACGCGACGCGGTTAGCAGGCCATGAGCCCATGTCGCAGGATGAGTTTGCGTATTCCATCGCATTTCCGGTTGCCGCGATGATCGTGCGTGGGCAAGTCGGTGTTCCAGAGTTAGCGCAAGAGGCGCTGAATGACCCGGACATATTGCGCATCAGCCGGGTTACAAACCTGATAGATGACGACGAGATGACGCGGATCAGCACAGATAAACGCTGGGCACAGGTTTCATTGGTTTTGAAAGATGGTCGTCAGTTCGCGAGCGCCCCGCGCACACCGCGCGGAGACGCGGATATGCCTTTGTCTGACAAGGAAATCTCAGCGAAGTTTCAGTCATTGGCCGCCCCTGTTCTTGGTCAATCACGCGCCGATGAGATCGAGGCTTTGACCAGCCAATTCGATAGGCTGTCTGTAAAGGACTTCAGCCGTTTAATGGACTTATGCACCGAGCGAGCGACGACGAGCCAAACCCTGTTAACTGCGTAAGGAATAGCGTTTTTCGTGACGTTTACACATTTTGGGGAATTGGCAGATTGAGCCCAGTTTAATCTAGAATGCGAAGCCAGCACTGATGCAGTATTGATCCCCAAGGGCGCTGACGGCCCATACTGGACCTTCGACCGCCCAAGACCTGTATCTCTAACACGGCCATTTGCGCGAAGTGCAGGTTGTTGTGGATTTAGGTGTTTGCAAGGAGGCGCATATGGAGTTTGCCGCAAGCGCACCAGAAGCCGCGTTGGGGAAAGGCTTCAAAAACTCTCCGCCTATACGATGTTTTTAGCCGCAGGTATGAGCCCCGATCTGCCGTTACCATGAGAACTGGATACTGAGGATGCACTGGGCCGCTGTGAACCCATTTCGACCGGCACTGAGCATTACGTAATTGGCAGTTTTGCCTGATAGTGCCGTCTTCGTCAGGATCCACTTGGGGCATAGCTTCCGTCTTCGCGGTGCACTTCGCGCCCGCTGAGCGGCGGGGTGAAGACGCAGACAAGCCGCAGATCAGCGTCTGTGGCCTGCACCACATGCCGGTCATGTTGATCCAGTGCATAAAGAGTAAAGGGTTCAAGGGAATGCCAGGTTTTATCGTCAACCGCCCTGATCTGACCCTTGCCCTCTATACAGTAACACGCCTCTAAATGGTGGGTATATTCAAGCTCAAGCACTGCACCCTTTTTGATGATCGTATCGGTCAGGGAAAACCCCATTCTATCAGAGGCAAGCAGTAACCTTCTGCTGTTCCACCCCGGACCAGAGACGTCCCGATCTGTTCCAAGGATATCTTTAAGTGCTGTAACAATCATACTTCCCCGCCTCTTTGCTATCGTACTGCGCGGTTCATCCCGCCATCGGACAGTATACTCTGACCGTTAATATAACGGGCTCCTTCGCTGGCGAGAAACACGCAAGCGTGTCCAATTTCTTCGAACGTCGCGGGCCGCTGAGCGGGGATTTCCCGACGGGCTTGTTCGGACAGGTTCACATTCTCGCAGAACCCGGGCAGCAGGTTGTTCATGCGAATGTTATACCGAGCGTAACGGTCCCCGTAGAGCTTTGAAAAACTGTGCAGGGCGCCACGGAGCATGCTCATGGGATAGGGCGCACGCGGCTCGATTGTGTTCATGGATGAGATGTTTACGAAAGCGCCTCCGCCTTGTTCGATCAGGATTGGCGTGACGATACGGGCGATTTTGACCACGTTCAGCACATACATGTCCAAGCTTTCGTGCCACAACTCGTCGCTGAGTTCCAAAAGCGGTCCATCAAAATCAGGATCGAAGCCGACCGTCTTGATGGCTTCTGGCACCGATCCACCGTGACCCATGTTGCTGACGATTGCATCGATCCGTCCATACTTGCTCATGGTGTCGTCGATCATCGCTTGCAGATCATCTACATCTAAGACCGAGCCACGGCGGCCAATGCCCCCAAGCTCCGCCGCCAGTTCAACTGAGCGATTGGACGGGGACATTAGCGAGACCTTGTAGCCTGCCTTTGCCATTTCAATGGCGCAGCCCCGGCCAATGCCTTGTCCTGTACCTGTCATCAGTGCGACTTTGGTATCGGGCATGGTATCCCCTTTCTTTAGGTGCATAGTGTGTGAGAATTATTGAGTTGAAGCCAGTGTATCTCCTTAGAATTTGATAGGTCTATCGAGTTTTTTGGACGTTGCTGTTAGGTTTTCTCACATGTTGGAAAACCTCAGACACCTTCGGGCGCTTCAGGCCTTTGACGAAACCGCAACCCACTCCAGCCTAACTAAGGCAGCGGATGTGCTGAACGTCACCCACGGGGCGATCAGTCGGCAAATCAAGTTGCTGGAACTGCACCTTGGCGTGACGCTGTTTCATCGCCGCCCCAAAGGTGTTGAACTGACCAAAGCCGGGGAACGCTTATATCAATCAACACGCGGGGCGTTTTCTGCATTGCAGCTGGGCGTATCAGAGGTGAAGCGATTACATCACCGCCAGTCGATTACAGTGTCTTTGTCCACATCTCTGGCGCTCAAATGGCTTGTGCCATTACTCAGTTCGTTTCAGCAAAAGCACCCGGGTATCGCATTGCTGCTGGACACAAATGATGCCTACGCAGATTTCGATACGACTGAGGTGGATGTGGCCCTGCGGTTTGGCGAACCCGGTTGGGAAGGGCTATATCATGAGCAAATAAGACAAGAAGAGCTGGTTGTCGTGGCCGCGCCATCCCTTGTTGAGAAAGCACACCTGCCAATGCGCGCGGATGACGTGGCTGATCTCCCACTATTGCACGATGCTTTCAACGTCGGATGGGAAAGCTGGGCTGCGCAAGTTGGGTTGAGCGCTGATCGGATCAACTCGCAGAGCATCAAGTACGTTGATAGTGCTGTTCTGTTGGAGGCCGCAATTGACGGACAAGGCGTGGCGTTGGCGAGACATCTTTTGGCAGCAAGAGACTTGGAATTTGGTCGACTGATCCGTCTCGATGAAAGTCATGTTCCATTGGATCGTGGGCTACACTTCGTCTGCCGCCCCGGCGATCAGGAGCGGGTCACGGTGAGAATTTTCAAAAAATGGCTTATGTCGATTTAAGCTTTGGGTTCCAATTGAAACCCCACGAATGCGGTCACCGCTCGTTCTCTGATTAAGTCTGCTTTGTTGCGCAGAACTGCCATTGTGAGCTTTTGATTATGTGCCGACAGCGAACGGCAACTCTGTGGTCAACCTAACCTTATAAGGTCGAAATTTTTTAAATCGACACGCAAACCCGAAGCGTCTCCTGATGCGTAATTTGTGCATAACGCGCGAAAATTTTTCGTAAACAATGAGAAAAGCCACAATAGACAGCTCTTTTGAAGTGGGTTCGATTAACTCAGCATATTATTTTTCTATTTGAAATCAATTTCTTAAATATACTGGTGCGGGCGGTGGGACTCGAACCCACACGGGCATACGCCCTTCAGATTTTAAGTCTGATATGTCTACCATTCCATCACGCCCGCACGGCGCAGGGCTCAGAGAGCCTGAAAAAAGCAGTAAGGCCACTCGCCAGTGAATTCAATGCGTTTCACTAATCCCAAACTAGGATTTTCCGCTCAGTCTGAATAACCTGCCTCGGGGCCTTTGCAACCCATACCCCCTTGTCATTGCGCAAAATTCCAGCCAAGGGCTCGGAATGACTTATGACACGATCATTCTGGGCGCCGGAGCCGCTGGCATGATGTGCGCGACTCATTGCAGTGGGCGTGTTCTGGTGATCGATCATGCAAAGGCACCGGGCGAGAAAATCCGCATCTCGGGTGGCGGGCGATGCAATTTCACCAACCTGCATGCTGGACCCGAGAACTTTCTGTCCGGCAACCCACATTTCTGCAAGTCCGCTCTGGCGCGGTATACACAATGGGATTTCCTTGATCTGGTGAACCGCCACGACATTGCGTGGCATGAAAAGACGTTGGGACAGCTTTTCTGCGACGGCTCGTCCAAGCAGATTGTCGCAATGCTGCTGTCGGAGATGCGGCAAGCTGGCGCAGAGCTGTGGCTGCAAACCACTGCGCAAAGTGTGGTAAAAACCGAAGACGGATTTGTACTGGACCTGGACCGCGACGGGCAGCGGCATTCTGTGAACTGCCGAAATCTGGTGCTGGCCACAGGTGGCAAATCGATCCCAAAGATGGGGGCGACTGGGCTGGCATACGATATCGCGCGCCAATTCAGCCTTTCCGTCACTGAAACGCGGGCCGCGCTGGTGCCGTTCACGTTTTCCGATAACCGGTTCAAAGACCTGTCGGGGGTTTCCCTGCCTGCCCGGCTGACCAACGCGCGCGCCAGCTTTGACGAGGCGCTGCTGTTCACACATCGCGGCTTAAGCGGCCCCGCCGTGCTACAACTGTCGTCTTACTGGCGTGAAGGTGAGGCGATTTCCGCCGACCTGATACCAGACATGCCCTTGTTCGACCTCTTGCGCGAACAACGACAACTGGCGGGCCGCAAGGCGCTGAAAACAGAACTCGCACGCCATATGCCCGCGCGATTGATTGACCATCTTAGCCAGCAGATTCCGATGGCAGGCAATTTGGCGGATCAATCCGACGCCGCTCTGGCTGATTTGATCGCAGCGCTTTCAAATTGGCAGTTGTTGCCCTCCGGAACCGAAGGATACCGCACGGCCGAAGTTACCCTGGGCGGGATCGACACCCAGGAGCTTTCTTCAAAAACGATGGAGGCCAGGAAAGTTCCTGGCCTCTATGCGATTGGTGAAGCAGTGGATGTAACCGGTTGGTTGGGCGGCTACAATTTTCAGTGGGCCTGGTCCTCAGGCTACGCCGCTGGAACAGCCATCTCGGGTCGGGGTTAGCCGACCACGTTATAGCCACGTCCGCGCATGCAGTTGCGCACGATCACTTCCTGGTTCTGGGTGTTCTGAATTGCACTCGCCCCGGCACCGACCAAAGCACCTGCGACTGCAGCCCGACCAAGATCGCTGGCACTGTCATCAATGATGGCCTTGGTGCCTGCAGCACCTGCAGCACCGATCGCGGCGGCACCAGCAGTTCTGCTATCTACTGTAGGCTGCGATCTTGCCAGCGCCTGGCATTGGGCCAGATCCGCGTTGTAGTTTGGGCTGACCGGACCGTCGATGACAGGCTGGTAGTTCGCTCCGACATTCGAGCAGGCTCCCGCCAGCAGAAATGCGGGAACAATTAGAAGAGTTTTACGGTTTGGCATATCCATGACCTCGTGTTGAATTTTCGAAAGGCAAAACCAATAATCAAGGCGCGTCAAGTCGATAGCGTCAGAGCTTTGCCGAACTGGCAATCAATTGCAACCGGCAGCTTCCTTCAGACGCGTTTTGACCCGGGTTGTGAAATCTTCGCCACGCTGTTCGAAATTGTCATACTGATCGAAACTTGCAGCGGCAGGCGCAAGCAGAACCGTGTCACCCGACTGTGCATCTGCAATGGCTAGATCCACGGCCGAAGCCATGTCGGTGCAAACAGCGGCTTCCACATCCAGCTGCATGGCAAACGACGCAGCCTCTCGCCCAATTACATATGCCTTGAGAACTTGGTCTCTAGCCACATTCAACCCGGTGACCCCTCCTTCTTTTTCGACCCCCCCACAGATCCAGCGGATCCGCTGGAAGGCACTCAATGCCTTCAGGGCGCTGTCGACGTTTGTAGCCTTGGAATCATTGACAAAAGTAACCCCGTTGTCCTCGGCAATGATCTGACTGCGGTGCGGCAGACCTGGGAATGAGTGCATCGCATCCTCGATCACGCGCGGCGCAAGACCCAGCGTACGACAGGCCGCGTAAGCAGCGCAGGCGTTTTGATGGTTGTGCGTTCCGGGTAAGCCCTTGATGCCGCGCAGGTCGATCGAACCCGCCTGACGACCTTTCCGGTACTCTGATAAAAACCCTTTGCGCGCAAAAACCTGCCACCCCGGGCCGTTCAGCTTGCGCGCGACCGAAATCCGGATCACCCGATCATCTGCGGGCCCTTCGGACAATTGCCCAGCCAGAAAGGCACCTTCGGTTTCATCAACACCAATTATGGCCCGATCGGGTCCGCCTTCAGAAAACAGGCGCCTCTTGGCAGCAAAATACCCTCCCATACCGCCGTGTCGATCCAAATGATCCGGTGAAAGGTTGGTAAACACCGCAATATCCGGTGTCAGCGCGCGCGCCAACTCAGTCTGATAGCTGCTCAGCTCCAGAACAACGACTGACCCATCGCCGCCGGGGTCAATATCCAGTACGCCACGCCCAATATTGCCCGCCAGTTGCGAGTCACGCCCGGCTTCCGAGATGATGTGGTGAATGAGAGCGGCGGTTGTGGATTTCCCATTCGATCCCGTCACCGCAATCACACGTGGGGGCGTATCAAAATTGTTCCAATCCGGTCCTGCGAATGAGCGGAAGAATAGACCGATATCGTTATCCACCGGCACACCCTCTTCCAACGCTGCTGCCACAACCGGGTTGGGGTCTGGGTAAAGATGCGGAATACCGGGCGAAACGATTAGTGTCGCGATGCCTTCAAACGCACCGTTGCGGCGCAAATCAAAACAAAGGAATCCTTCGGCCTCGGCCTTTTCACGTGCGGCCGGATTGTCATCCCAACATATCGCGTCAGCTCCTCCAGCGCGCAGAGCTCTGGCCGACGCAAGACCAGACCGACCCAACCCCAACACCGCAACTTTTTGTCCGGAAAACCCTTTGACCGGGATCATGCTGCCTACCTTCACAGAACTTTTGATGCGCCGCCACACTGCACTGAAGAAATTCCGAATGGCAAGGGCGTGTTCAGGCTCGCGTATATGCGCGAGCCGGGCCCAACAGGTGGCAGGCAGGCTGCAGGCCAGCCGAACCTGGCGGGAGTTTTACCGGACCTTCAGTGTTGCCAGCCCGATCATCGCAAGAATCAGAGAGATGATCCAAAATCGAATAACGATGGTGGGTTCTGCCCATCCTTTTTTCTCGTAGTGGTGATGGATCGGTGCCATCAGAAACACGCGCTTTCCCGTGCGTTTGAAATAAAGCACCTGAATGATCACACTCAACGCCTCGACCACGAACAATCCACCAACGACAGCCAGCACCAGCTCGTGTTTTGTCGCCACGGCGATTGCGCCCAGCGCGCCCCCCAAGGCAAGCGATCCAGTGTCACCCATGAAGACCGCAGCCGGTGGGGCATTGTACCAGAGAAAGCCAAGCCCCGCGCCGAACAGCGCCGAGGTGAAAATGAATATTTCTCCCGTACCGGGCACGTAGTGCACATCAAGGTATTCGGTAAAGTCCACCCGCCCCACTGCATAAGCGATAACGCCCAGTGTCGAAGCCGCAATCATTGCGGGCATGATCGCCAGACCGTCCAGGCCATCCGTAAGGTTAACCGCATTTGCGGCCCCAACGATCACGACAATTGCGAACGGAATATAGAAGATGCCCAAATTGACCAGAGTGTCTTTGAAAATTGGCAACGCCAACTGGTTCTGCAATCCCTCGGGATGGTGCAACGTGGCCCAGAGCGCCGCCAGGACCGCAATGAGAACGCCCAGTGCCAGTCGCATCTTGCCGGATACGCCCTTGGTGTTCTGTTTCGACACTTTGGCATAATCATCCGCAAACCCAATCGCGGCATAGGCCAATGTCACAAATAGCACCATCCAAACATAAGGATTGTCCCACCGTGCCCAAATCAGCGTCGATGTGACCAGTGCGCCCACGATCAGCAATCCGCCCATGGTCGGCGTTCCGGCTTTGCTGAAATGGCCCTCGGGGCCGTCATCACGGATCGGTTGACCTTTGCCCTGTTTGCGACGCAACACGTTGATCAACGGTTTGCCGAACAGGAAACCAAACACCAGCGCAGTGAGAAAGGCACCACCTGCGCGGAAGGTGATATAGCGGAAGAGGTTCCAAAAATCCCCTCCGTCCGACAATGCGGTCAACCAATACAGCATTACAAAACCTCTCTCACGCGTCGGTCATGGGTCAAGCGCGCTCCCATGCCCCATTTTCCGCAGACCGTCAACAATCCGCGCCAGCGCCATGCTCAGCGAGCCTTTGGCCAGTACAACGTCACCATCGCGTATCAGTTCGGGCAGATACGCAGCCATCCGATCGCTGCTGTCGAACCACAAACCGCGCTTGCTCTCTGGCAATGCCTGATGCATCGCCTGCATCAGAGGCCCAATGCAATGAACCTGGTCAACACGTGTCATCGCCTCGAGGTCAGCCATTGCAGCGTGCATAGCCTTCTCTTGAGGCCCCAGCTCTTTCATATCGCCCAAGAACGCGATACGCCGCCCACCTTTTGATGCGGCCAGGACGTCCAACGCAGCCTCCATCGAAGTCGGGTTGGCGTTGTAGCTGTCGTCAAGCAGATCGATCCGCCCTCCACCTGCCAGCGGCAGAGTTTCCCGCACCCCACGCCCGGTTACAGGAGACCAGTAGCTGAGGCCTGAAATTGCCTGATCCAAGTCCACGCCCATTTCGACACACGCAGCCAAGGCCCCCAAGGCGTTCATGGCGAAATGCGTGCCTGCCGACCGAACCATGAAGTCCACAGTCTGTCCATCAATCGACACCTGCGCACGGACGGTGTTCGCGGATTGGGCCACATCTGCCAGTATGTAATCTGCTGCATTGCGACCAAACTCGACTATCCTTGCCCCCTGGGCTCTGGCGATTTGCCGAAGGATATCCGTGTGATCAACATCCGCATTCACGATGGCTACGCCGTTCTCTTCCAACCCCTCGAAAATAGCGCCTTTTTCATGAGCGATTTCCGCAACAGAATCGAAGGCTTCAAGGTGGACTGCCGCGACAGTCGTGATCAAAGCCACGTGCGGACGCGCCTGACGGGCCAGAGGGGCAATTTCTCCCGGATGGTTCATGCCAATCTCGATGACTGCAAATTCCGTGTCCCGCGGCATCCGGGCCAGCGTCAGTGGTACGCCCCAGTGATTATTGTAGCTGGCAACACTGGCATGGGTTTTGCCCTGCGTTTCCAATATCGTGGCCAGCATCTCTTTGGTAGAAGTCTTCCCGACGCTACCTGTCACCCCGACTACGCGCGCGGTGGATCGCGACCTAGCCGCCTGCCCCAGTGCTTCGAGCCCCTCCAATACATCATCAACAACCAGCAAAGGTGCGTCCGGCGACACGTTTTCGGGGACGTGCGAAACCAATGCGGCCCCTGCACCTTTTTCCAGCGCCTGCGCGACAAAGTCATGCCCATCCCGCGCCGCTTTCAATGCAACGAACAGATCACCAGGTTGTATTGTACGGGTATCGATAGAAACGCCATTCACCGACCAATCGCAGCTCGCCCGGCCACCCGTGGCCTCCGCGGCCTCCTGCGCAGTCCAGAGCGTCATGCGACCCGCCCATCCAAAGCAGCCACTGCAATGCTTGCTTGCTCCACGTCATCGAATGGCAAGACCTGGTCACCCACAATCTGCCCGGTCTCGTGTCCCTTGCCTGCAATCAAAAGGGCGTCACCCGGTTGCAGAGCGTCAACGCCGCGCAATATTGCCTCAGCCCTGTCGCCAACCTCAGTAGCCTCAGGTGCTCCCAGCATGACGGCGGTTCGGATCGCAGCGGCGTCTTCGCTGCGGGGGTTGTCGTCCGTGATAAAGACAATGTCGGCATTTGCCGCTGCAGCCTGCCCCATCAGAGGGCGTTTGGTGTCATCACGGTCGCCACCTGCACCTACGATAGCGATCAGCCGTCCCATCACATGCGGTCGCATGGCCTTGAGCGCAGTGGCCACCGCATCCGGCGTATGGGCATAATCAACAAAGACCGTTGCGCCGTTCTCACGCGTCGCGGCCAGTTGCATGCGACCACGGACGGTGGTCAGATGCGGCAGTGTCTCGAATACGAGTTCAGGGTCATCCCCGGCGGCGATGACCAATCCACAGGCCAACAGAACATTCTCAGCTTGAAACCCTCCAATCAGGTTCAAACGGGTCTGAAAAACCTTCCCTTTCCAGGAAAACCGCAAATCCTGCCCGGTCGCATCAAATCGCTGATTGATCAGACACAGATCGGCCGATCCCAGTCCAACTGTCAGTACCGACTGACCACGGCTTTCCGCGATACGGCGAACCTGTGCACCCTTCGGGTCGCTCAGATTGACAACCGCTATTCCGTCCTGCGGAAGAACCCGATCGAACAATCCGGTCTTGGCATTGAAGTAGGCTTCGAATGTCTCGTGATAATCCAGGTGATCTTGTGTGAAATTCGAGAACCCCGCAGCCGCCAGTTGCACGCCATCCAGGCGGCGCTGTTCCAGACCGTGGGACGAAGCTTCCATGGCCGCGTGCGTCACACCATTTTCCGCCGCCTGAGCAAGACAGCGATGCAATGTAATAGGTTCGGGAGTGGTATGCGCCAACGGGCTCGTCCAAGCACCCTCGACCCCTGTTGTTCCAAGGTTAACAGCAGCATGACCAAGCTCGGACCAAATCTGGCGCACGAAGCTGGAAACCGAAGTTTTGCCATTGGTTCCCGTGACGGCCACGATTGTCTGGGGCTGCGCACCAAACCAAAGAGCAGCTGAGCCAGCCAGTGCCTGCCGCGGGTCTTCAACCACAACCAGCGCGGCGTCAGATCCGGCCAAGTCTTCGGCGGCAATCTCTGCGCCTTCGGCATCTGTCAGGATCGCAGCAGCCCCCATGCGCAAGGCATATTGGATGAATTCACCGCCGTGTACGCGCGTGCCCGGCAGCGCCGCAAACAGGTATCCGTCCTTGACCTCTCGGCTATCAACAGCCAGCCCGGTGACAAGAGGATTCACGCCCCCCCGCGCAGTCAGGGCCAGTTGGCTTAGTTTCTTTGACCTTGCGCCCATGACCCACCTCTTGCCGGACTGCCTAATTCGAAGTCAGCGTTATAGCAGCGCCCGCTTCAGGCTCAAGCCGGGGGCGCAGACCCAGCAATGGGGCGATCCGGCCGATCAATTCCGCGGCTACCGGCACCGCTGTCCAACCGGCTGTACGACGCTTTTCGCCATATGCGACGATCGAAGGCTCATCCAGCGTGACGATCAGCACGTACTGCGGGTTATCCGCGGGAAACAACGTGGCAAAAGTGGCGATGACCTTGTCGTCATAATACCCACCCCGTGGTTTGGGCTTGTCCGCCGTTCCGGTCTTGCCCGCCACTGAATACCCGGGTACGTCGCCAAAACTGGCCGTGCCATCGGTTACCACCTTGCGCAGCATTTTCTGCGCCTGTCGCGCAGCGCCCTGTGACATGACCCGGGGGCCATATTGCGGACCATTCTTGCGCAGGATCGTGGGGCTGACATAGTGCCCCCCATTGGCAATCGCAGCGTATCCTGCCGCCAAATGCATCGGGCTGGTAGAAAGGCCGTGGCCGTATGAGATGGTCACAGTACTCAGCTCACCCCACTTTCGGGGCTTAAGAGGAACACCGCCCTTGGCCTCAACAATTTCGAACGGCGTCGGTTCGAACATACCGAGTGCCTGCAGAAAATCCTGCTGGCGCTGCGCTCCGATCTGCAAGGCCAGCCGACCTGTGCCCCTGTTCGAACTGTGCACGATTACGTCCGCAACGCTGATCTCGCCATAATTCTTGCCATTGAATTCGCCGATCGGGAACCGGCCAATCTTCATCGGTCCAGAGGTGTCGATGATCGTCTCGGAATTCACCAAGCCCAGCTGTATTGCCTGTGCGGCAGTGAAGATTTTGAAAACCGAACCCAGCTCGTAAACACCTTGCACATAGCGGTTGAACAGGGGGCTGTCCGACGGGTCAAAGCCTGAGGTCGGCGGGCGCGGCCGGTCGTTGGGATCGAACGATGGCAGCGAGGCCGCCGAGATCACCTCGCCTGTATGCGCGTTCATCAGTACAGCCGAAGCGCCCTTGGCGTTCATGATTTTCATGCCACCGTAGAGAACTTGCTCGACCGCTGCCTGAACAGTCAGATCCAGTGACAACTGCAACGGTTTGTTGCCGTTCGCCGGGTCGCGCAGATAATTGTCGAATTGTTTTTCGACACCGGCGACACCAATCACTTCGGCGGCACTGACGCCTTCGCGACCAAAGCCGGAACCACCAAGGACATGGGCGGCCAGCCTGCCGTTTGGATACAGGCGCATTTCGCGCGGGCCGAACAGGATGCCAGGATCACCGATGTCATGCACCGCCTGTTTCTGCTCAGGCGAAATGCGTTTCTTGATCCAAAGAAACTTTCGTTTGCCTGTGAAGTCCTTGACCAACTGATCCTTGTCCAGATCCGGGAAAATGGCCACCAGCTGCTCGGCTGCGGCAGCAGGATCGATCATCAAAGGCGGTTGAGCATAAACGGAATAAGTATCCAGATTAGTCGCCAGAATACGCCCTTCGCGGTCCACGATATTGGCGCGCTGCATAGCGATGGATGCGCCCGGTGCGCTGGCAAGTGGTTCGTGTGCCTCCGAAGTCGCCAGCACCCCCATGCGAAACCCAACTACGGAAAAGGCGCAGAAGAAAAACAGGCCCAGTACCAGCAGACGGCCCTCAGCCCTGGCACGGGCGCGGTCCTTCATGTCTTCGTGACGCTGGCGGATATTCTCACGCTCGATTACCTTGGGGTTCTCGCCGCGTGCGCGGGCTTCGAGAATACGGGCAAGGGGGCGCAGAGGTTTACGGGTCATGGAACCTGCACCTCGATCAGGGCCTGAACCTCGGTGATTGCCTGCAGTTCAATGGGATCGACAGAGGGCAGATCGGGGTCTTCGCCATAAGCGATTAGGTCTGCGCGCCCGAATTGTTCGGAGCGCAAAGGCAAAAGCCCCAGACGCTCAAAATTCAGATCAGCCAGTTCGCGCAGGCGGTCGGGGCGGTTCAGATAGGCCCATTCGGCATTCAGAACGGCCAACCGCGCCTGTGCGACGCCAATCTGGCGCTGCAACGACTGAGTCTCTTTCAGTACCTGTTGGGTCCGATAGTTCTCTTGATAGGCCCACAACGCCAGGCCGAACACGGACAGAGCAGTCAACACATAAAGTACACTCTTCATCTTGCCCTTCCCCCAAGCTGAGGCATCCCAATTGCGCGGGCGTCAATTTCCCCTGCCGGCGCCTCGGTCCGGATTGCCACACGTAGCTTGGACGATCGTGAGCGCGGATTCTCTTGCAGTTCCCGCTCGTCTGGCCCAACGGCCTTGCGGGTTTTGAGGGTGAATTGAGGTAGCTCCTGCTCCAATTCCGGCGCGTATCGGTTTGCTCGACCGGTCTTCCCCGCACGGGACTGGAAGAACCGTTTTACCATCCGGTCCTCGATGGAATGGAAGGTGACAACGGCCAACTGTCCTCCGGGTTTCAACGCACGCTCGGCAGCCATAAGCCCCTGAAACAGCTCTTCATATTCCGCGTTCACGGCAATACGCAGCCCTTGGAAGCTGCGCGTCGCAGGATGGGACTGGCCCGGCTTGGGTCGGGGCAGGCAGGATTCAATGATCCCCACCAAACGCAGAGTCGTAGTGATCGGCTCCTCGGCACGTGCCTTCACGATAGCCTTGGCAATGCGGCGACTGGCTCTTTCTTCGCCGTAGTGAAACAGAATATCAGCCAGTTGCGCCTCGGTAGCGGAGTTAACCAGATCGGCGGCACTTTCGCCCTCCTGACTCATCCGCATGTCCAACGGGCCGTCCTTCATGAAAGAAAAACCGCGTTCGGCCTGATCCAGCTGCATCGAGGAAACACCAAGGTCCAATACGACGCCGTCCAAGCCGTCCGCGTATTCATCCATACGCGAGAAAACACCAGGCTGCATCAGCAGGCGGTCGCCATATTCCGCGGCCCAAGGGGCAGCCATTTCAAACGCCAAAGGATCCCGGTCAACCCCGATAACTTTGTCAGCCCCTGCCTCGAGCAATCCGCGTGTATATCCACCCGCACCAAAGGTGCCATCAAGCCACACACCAGAAACCGGTGCGACTGCCGCCAATAGCGGGCGCAGTAAAACGGGGATGTGAGGTTTGTCCGAAGGGGTCTCAGCGCCGGCCATGCCGTCACGCATCCCCGGTTCCGTCGAGGAACTGCATCGGATCGAAATCGTCCGGCAGATCGTCCAGCCATTCTTCGGCTGCAGCCAATTCTTCGGCCTCGTAGGTCTCGGGTTTCCAAATCTGAAAGGTATCACCAGCAGCTATGAAGAAGGCCTCGCCCTCAAGATCAACCTTGGTGCGCAGCTTGGCTGGCAGAACCAATCGCCCGGTTTCATCGACATTGGTCGGAAAGGACTGACCGTGGAACATGCGCTGAAGCATCTTACGCTGCATCGAACCGCGTGGAAGGGCATCAATCTTGGCATCAACCTCGTCGATCGCCTGCATCGTATAGCATTCAAGGTATTTGCGGCGGTGGTCGCCATAGACAATCACAAGTTCCGGGTTGTCGCCTGGCTGCCAGTTGGGGTCGGACGCTTCAAGCACACGGCGAAACGAGGCCGGGATCGACACCCTGCCCTTCGCATCCACCTTGTGTTGGCTTTCGCCTCTAAACCTGCGCGCCAAGACGACTGTCCCTTTCGCTTGCGCCCCACCAAAAACTGTTCCCCCGGATGTAAAACGGCGGGTTGATCTGCTGCCACTGATCAACCCGCCGCATTGACCCGCTTTGCGGGATGTCCAGCTGCGCGCGCCACCTGGGGGGATGTCTGCTCGCCCGCGCGCCGGATCTCTTGATTGATGAAAGCGAGATGCCTGTATGAAACCTGATTAGTATTTTTGGTTCGGGGTCGTTTGGTGCCCCATGTGCCTCGTCCTCATCGGATGTACAAGGGATGCCATGGGAATTCATGGAAATCAATAGTCATTTTGGGGAATTTACCCTATAGCACTGATTCCAATCTTGCGGACATGAGGGATAAAGGGGCTATTTATACCACAAATTGGTCATGTGTTGACTTTGAACACTATATATATGAAGTCAGCAAGGAATCGGGTTCCTCCCATAATTTCCCACATTTTTTCGAGTTTTCCCTCTCAACTGCCGTTGATGGCCTGATCTCGCGCACAACAGCAGTCGAATCACTTATCAAGTTCTTGAATCATTCGACTTGTCGCCTCAATACAGATGACTGCCCATGAATTCCCATAAAGCGCATGAAACGCGCCGGGCACGGCTCTTGACCCAACCCTAGGGTTTTCGCTCCGCCTGGTTTTCAGCCACAACCGCCTAAACAGATTGCACGCCACAGCGCTTCCAACCCGCACTCGGGACATTACAGAATGACAAGGCTAGTCCAAGTTCCTTGTTTTCAAAGGAGCTCAAACTGCCTGTCGGCAACATGATGATATCTATGCATTTGCTGCATAGCAGCATTGACGACGTCCGGTATTGTGCAATCGCAGCAATTGCCTATTTTCAGTCTCAAGCAAACGCCGGACACACCGGCACCAAACACGATATACCGGATTAAGACGATGGCAGTAGCAAGCAACCTTACCGCCCTGAAAGGCGCCCAAACAAACGGTCTGACCGCACTGATCGAAGCTGCGAAGAACCGCTTCGTCGGCTACCGCGTTTACCGCAAGACTGTGAACGAGCTTTCGGCGCTGTCAAATCGCGAACTGGCCGATCTGGGCCTGCACCGCTCGATGATCCGCCGCGTAGCCATGCAGGCAACCGAAGATCATATCGCGCGCTAAGCGCGAAACGAACACCGAGATCAGGCCCAGCTCCTCCCTTTGGGTCTGTATTTCAGCGGCAACGTCTCTCCTCCTCCCTGACGTTGCCGCAGTAAATACCGGCTCTGAGCGCCGGACGCAGACACATCGGGTACTCCTCCTCCCTTTCCCGATGTTGAAAGCGCGCGGCGACGTCCTCCTCCTCCCTGACGTCGCCGCGTCTTCCTCATACCGGGCTGAAACCCGGGTTCGAATACATCGGGGCTCTCCTCCTCCCTGCCCGGATGTAGAAAAGAACGGCGGTTCCCTCTCCTCCTCCCTGGGAACCGCCGTTTTTCGTTTTCCCGATAAGATGTAGAATGAGGCGCAGCACGGATCTAACGGAGCTTCCAATGGCCGCCTATTTCATCGCACAGATTTCCATTCACGACCCCGAAGGGTACCAGCGATACCTTGAAGGGTTCATGCCGATATTTGACCGCCACGGCGGCCGCCTGCTGACAGTGTCATCCAAACCGGTGGAATTGATCGAGGGAACATGGCCCGAAGACGGTATTGTCCTGATGGAGTTTCCAAACCTGGCCGCCGCCCAGGCATGGAAAGACGATCCAGATTACATCGAACTGGCTAAGTTCAGGCACAATACTGCGACAACGAACATGGTACTGGTCGAAGGTCTGTAACCACCTAGAAGGGCACGTCGTCCTTGGCCGACAAGAAGCGTGACACGACTTTCTTGGTGCCCGCCTTGTCAAAGTCGACCTCGACCTTGTCGCCTTCGATGCCGATCACCGCCCCATACCCGAACTTCTGGTGAAAAACGCGCTCGCCCAAAGTAAAGCTCGCCATCGCGGTCGCGTCGATCACAGTGTTGCGGCTTTCACGCGGTTGAGACATTCCGTACTGCCCCTGCCGCGCCTGCATCCGTTTCCAACCGGGTGAATTGTAGACATTTGCTTCGGCCGCACGGGTTTCGATGCTGGCCGTTGTCTGCCCTCCACCATAAAGACCCGGCGGTGTCAGCACTTCGACGTGATCTTCGGGCAGTTCATCAATGAACCGGGATGGCATGGAGTTCTGCCATTGCCCAAACACCCGCCGGTTGGCGGCAAACGAAATCGTGCACACCTCTTCGGCACGGGTGATTCCGACATAGGCCAGCCGGCGTTCCTCTTCGAGACCCTTGATTCCGGATTCGTCCATGGATCGCTGGGACGGGAACAGCCCGTCTTCCCACCCCGGCAGAAACACAGCGGGAAATTCCAACCCTTTTGCTGCGTGCAGGGTCATGATCGAAACCTTGGCGCCGTCCGATTCCTGCTCGTTGTCCATGACCAGGCTGACATGCTCAAGGAACCCTTGCAGATTCTCGAAATTGTCCAGCTGGTTCACCAGTTCCTTAAGGTTTTCCAGCCGTCCGGGTGCCTCGGGTGTTTTTTCGTTCTGCCAATGCGCAGTATAGCCGGATTCATCCAACACGATCTGCGCCAGTTCAATATGAGTGTGTTCGGGTTCACCAAACCGCATCGGCGCCGTGCCGTCATCAATCACCGAATCGTCGTCGATCTCGATCCGCGGACCACGAGTCATCGCATTCCACCGCGCCAAACCATCGATCAACTGCCGCAGCGCAGTGCCGCCCTTCCCTTTGATCAGCCCATTATCCACTGCGATCCGTGCGCCATCGACCAGCGACACACCGTTTTCCCGCGCAGTCCTTTGGATCGTTTGCTGTGCCTTGTCGCCGAGGCCGCGTTTCGGCGTATTCACAATCCGCTCGAACGCCAGATCATCTTCGGGGCTGACGACCAGCCGGAAATAGGCCATGGCATCGCGGATTTCCATCCGCTCGTAGAACCGAGGTCCACCTATCACCTTGTAAGGCAATCCGATGGTCAGAAACCGATCTTCGAATGCACGCATCTGATGGCTGGCACGCACGAGGATGGCAATTTCATCAAGGTTTACTGGTCGTACCCCCCGTGTACCTCCCTGCATGGCGTCAATCTCTTCCCCGATCCAGCGCGCTTCTTCCTCGCCATCCCAATGGCCGATCAGGCGCACCTTTTCACCGTCCTGCGCATCAGTCCAAAGCTCTTTGCCCAGACGGCTTTCGTTGCCGCGAATGACATTCGACGCCGCAGCCAGAATATGAGGGGTCGAGCGATAATTCTGCTCGAGCCGCACCACATAAGCGCCGGGGAAGTCCTTTTCGAACCTCAGGATGTTACCTACCTCGGCCCCGCGCCAGCCATAGATCGACTGGTCATCGTCGCCCACGCAGCAGATGTTCTTATGCGCGCCAGCCAGCAAACGCAACCAAAGGTATTGGGCAACGTTTGTGTCCTGATATTCGTCCACAAGGATATAGCGGAACCAACGCTGGTATTGCTCCAGAATATCCGAGTGGGTCTGGAAGATCGTGACCATATGCAGCAACAGGTCACCGAAATCCACGGCGTTCAACTCGCGCAGGCGGGTTTGGTATTGGGCGTAGAGCTCGATTCCCTTGTTGTTATAGGCTCCCGCGTCAGCAGCCGGCACTTTGCCGGGAGTCAGCGCACGGTTTTTCCAGTCGTCGATTATGCCTGCCAGCATTCGCGCGGGCCAGCGTTTGTCGTCAATATTTGCCGCCTGTACCAATTGCTTGAGCAGCCGCAACTGGTCATCCGTATCAAGAATGGTGAAGTTGGATTTCAACTCCACCAGTTCCGCGTGGCGACGCAACAACTTGACGCAGATCGAGTGGAAGGTGCCAAGCCAAGGCATACCTTCTGCCGGCTGCCCCAATAACCGGCCGACCCGATCCTTCATCTCGCGCGCAGCTTTGTTGGTGAAAGTCACAGACAGAATTTCATTGGGACGCGCCCGTCCGGTGGACAGCAGATGCGCAATCCGTGCAGTCAGCGCCTTGGTCTTTCCGGTCCCTGCCCCTGCCAACATCAGGACCGGACCGTCCAGACGCTCAACCGCTTCACGCTGCGCAGTGTTCAATTCATCCAGATAAGGTGCAGGGCGTGCGGCCATTGCCCGTGCGGACAGCGATGCGCCCTCAAAGGCGTCTGTTTCGTCAAAACTGCTCATGCGCCCAAACTACGCCGGATATGCGCCGAGGGAAAGAGTTTGTTCACGGCTTGTTCACTGAAAAGCGCGCCCCGCAACAAGGTCAATTGTTACAACCTTCCCATGCGCTGAGATGACCGCGTTAACCCTCCGTCATACCCTGTTCGTGATGCTGGGCTTTCGGATGTGGGCGTATCTGGAGAGACGTTGCGCGCCAGCATCCACAGCGCAGCGAATGGCCCCCTCCTTAGACAAGCCCAAATGGCATTCTGGCACCATTCTTACCGGAGGCTCTGGGAACGAAGATTGAGCTCGTGGATACCCGCGAAAAGCGCGAATCACATCCGAAACCTTCGCGATAGCGCTGCCCTATCCAGTTCTGAAATAACCGCGGAGGCACTTAAATGCGCCGATTTCGTGCCTCAAAACAAAAAAACTGAACCCGATTCACTCAAATGATTGATGCTGCACTGCCGCATCGTTAGAAGGTCTACGCGAACAAGTGGCGTTTGCGAGCGTTAACATGCCGGTTCTACCCAGAAGAACTGATACCCCTGCGCATAATCTCGCTTTATCAACACGGCCACACCAAAAAGACCGGGACCCGAAATGACCGACTTCAAGAAAATCCTGATCGCCAACCGCGGCGAGATTGCCATTCGCGTGATGCGCGCAGCCAATGAAATGGGCAAGCGCACTGTTGCCGTCTTTGCCGAAGAGGACAAGCTGGGCCTGCATCGCTTCAAAGCGGATGAAGCTTATCGCATTGGTGAAGGGATGGGGCCAGTGGCCGCATATCTGTCGATTGATGAGATCATTCGCGTTGCGAAGGAGTGTGGCGCAGATGCGATTCACCCCGGCTATGGCCTGCTGTCGGAAAACCCGGACTTTGTCGATGCCTGTGTCAAGAATGGCATCACCTTTATTGGTCCCAAGGCTGAAACCATGCGAGCCTTGGGCGACAAGGCCAGCGCGCGGCGCGTGGCTATCCAGGCCGACGTGCCGGTGATCCCGGCGACCGAGGTTCTGGGCGATGACATGGATGCGATCCGCAAAGAAGCTGCTGACATCGGCTATCCGTTGATGCTCAAGGCTTCGTGGGGCGGTGGCGGTCGCGGCATGCGCCCGATCGCGTCCGAAGATGAGCTGGAAGAAAAAGTGCTCGAAGGCCGACGCGAGGCTGAAGCGGCCTTTGGCAATGGCGAAGGCTATCTGGAAAAGATGATCATCCGCGCCCGCCACGTCGAGGTTCAGATTCTGGGCGACAAGCATGGTGAGATTTACCACCTGTACGAACGCGACTGCTCGGTCCAGCGCCGGAACCAGAAAGTGGTCGAACGCGCCCCTGCCCCGTATCTGACCGAAGAACAGCGCGCCGAGATTTGTGAACTGGGTCGCAAGATCTGCGCCCATGTAAATTACGAATGTGCGGGCACTGTCGAATTCCTGATGGATATGGAGACGGGCAAATTCTACTTCATCGAGGTGAACCCCCGAGTGCAGGTGGAGCACACCGTCACCGAGGAAGTGACTGGTATCGACATCGTTCAGGCCCAGATTCTGATTGCTGAGGGCAAGTCGCTGTCTGAGGCCACCGGCAAAACCAGCCAGGACGAGATCCGTCTGAACGGCCACGCGCTGCAAACGCGTGTCACGACTGAAGATCCGCTCAACAACTTCATACCCGATTATGGCCGCATCACCGCCTATCGTTCCGCGACCGGGATGGGGATTCGACTGGATGGCGGCACGGCATATGCGGGTGGCGTAATCACCCGCTATTACGACTCGCTGTTGACCAAAGTCACCGCATGGGCGCCGACGCCCGAAAAGGCGATCGCACGGATGGATCGCGCGCTGCGTGAGTTCCGTGTGCGCGGAGTCAGCACCAATATTGCATTTGTCGAGAATCTGCTGAAACACCCGACTTTCCTGTCGAATGAGTACACGACGAAGTTCATCGACGAGACGCCGGACCTGTTCCAGTTCAAAAAGCGTCGCGACCGCGGCACCAAGGTGCTGACCTACATCGCGGATATCTCTGTCAACGGACACCCCGAGACAAAAGATCGCCCGATGCCTCGTTCTGACCTGAAAGAGGCCAAGGCACCGGCGTCGAAGGCTGAGCCGCAGATGGGCACACGCAATCTGCTTGAACAAAAGGGTCCACAAGCGGTCGCTGACTGGATGAAAGCACAGCGGCAGCTTTTGATCACCGACACCACCATGCGGGACGGTCACCAGTCGCTGCTGGCGACGCGGATGCGCTCGATCGACATGATCAAGGTAGCGCCAACCTATGCAGCCAACCTGCCGCAGCTATTCTCGGTTGAATGCTGGGGCGGAGCGACTTTCGACGTGGCCTATCGCTTCTTGCAGGAATGCCCATGGCAGCGCCTGCGCGACCTGCGCGAGGCGATGCCGAATCTGATGACCCAGATGCTGCTGCGCGGCGCTAACGGAGTTGGCTATACCAACTATCCCGACAACGTCGTGCAGGAGTTCGTGCGTCAGGCCGCGACCGGTATTGACGTGTTCCGCGTGTTCGATTCCCTCAACTGGGTCGAAAACATGCGCGTCGCCATGGATGCGGTGATCGAGAACAACAAGATCTGCGAGGGCACCGTCTGCTATACCGGCGATATTCTGGACCCGGATCGCGCCAAATATGACCTGAAATACTATGTCGGCATGGCGAAAGAGCTGCGCGACGCGGGCGCGCATGTTCTGGGCCTGAAAGACATGGCGGGTCTGCTAAAACCGGCCTCGGCCAAGATCCTGATCCGGGCGCTGAAAGAAGAAGTTGGACTGCCAATCCACTTCCATACACACGATACCGCAGGCATTGCCAGTGCAACTATCCTTGCCGCCTCTGAGGCCGGTGTAGACGCAGTCGATTGTGCCATGGACAGTTTCTCGGGCAACACGTCCCAGGCCACGCTGGGCACTGTGGTCGAGGCGCTGCGCCATACAGATCGCGACACCGGGCTGGACATCAAAGCCATTCGCGAGATCAGCGATTATTTCGAAGCTGTTCGCGGCCAGTACGCGGCCTTCGAATCCAGCCTGCAGGCTCCGGCATCCGAAGTTTACCTGCACGAAATGCCGGGCGGTCAGTTTACCAACCTCAAGGCGCAGGCGCGTTCACTGGGGCTGGAAGAACGCTGGCACGAGGTGGCTCAGATGTATGCCGACGTGAACCAGATGTTCGGCGATATCGTGAAGGTGACACCGTCATCGAAGGTTGTGGGCGACATGGCTCTGATGATGGTCAGCCAGGGCCTGACCCGCGAAGAGGTTGAAGATCCGAACACGGATGTGGCCTTCCCGGATTCCGTCATCGATATGATGCGCGGCAATCTGGGTCAGCCTCCGGGCGGTTTCCCTGACGCAATCATCGAAAAGGCACTGAAGGGCGAGGCTCCGAATACCGAGCGCCCCGGCAAGCATGTCGAAGCGGTCGATCTTGAGGCCACCCGTGCTGACCTGTCCAAGCAATTGGAAGGCAAGGAAATCGATGATGAGGACCTGAACGGGTATCTGATGTATCCCAAGGTTTTCCTGGACTACATGGGCCGCCACCGGACCTATGGCCCGGTTCGCACCTTGCCCACGCGCACCTTCTTCTACGGCATGGAGCCGGGCGAAGAGATCACGGCTGAAATCGACCCTGGCAAGATTCTGGAAATCCGGTGTCAGGCTGTTAGCGAGACAGATGAAAAAGGCGAAGTCAAAGTGTTCTTTGAACTCAACGGCCAGCCGCGCGTGATCCGGGTACCGAACCGTCTTGTCAAAGCTACAACCGCACAGCGCCCCAAAGCCGAAGTCGGCAATGCCAACCATATTGGAGCGCCCATGCCCGGCGTCGTCGCGACAGTCGCCGTCACAACCGGACAAGAGGTCAAGGAAGGCGATATGCTGCTGACCATCGAAGCGATGAAGATGGAAACCGGCATTCACGCCGAGCGCGACGCGGTCGTCAAAGCCGTACACGTCCAGCCGGGTGGCCAGATCGACGCAAAAGATTTGCTCGTCGAACTGGAATAAACCGCAGATCGGGTTAGACTATTCCGGCCGCGCAGGTAACTGCGCGGTCCTTTTGTGTTGCCCTTTGAAAGGTCTCTTATGTTAACCATCACACCAATCTACGCGGCCCTGATCGCATTTCTCTATGTCGCGCTGAGCGTCAATGTCATCCTGCACCGCCGGAGCGGCAAGATCTCGGTAGGCGATCACGGCGACAAGAGAATGATCAAGGCGATGCGCACCCAGGCCAATTGCGCTGAATATGCCCCATTTGCCCTGCTGTTGATTGCGTTGGTCGAGCTACAGGGCGCTGGCAGCCTGTTGCTGAACCTGCTGGGTCTGATGCTGTTGGCGGGACGCCTGCTTCACGCTTTCGGGTTTGGGCGCACGCCTCAGATCGTGATTCTGCGACAAATCGGGATGCTCTTGACCTTTTCGGCAATTCTGCTCGCGGCTCTGGCAAACCTTGCACTGGCAATTTGACAGATCCCTGAAAACTGCGGACCCGCCCTACCCGTTCAATATTCGCGTTTCGACTTCGGGCGCAGTTCTCAGAACCGGATCGACTTCGCCCACCTGATCCTTGCGGACTTCGCAAACAGCCATGGCCAGCAAAATCATAGCGGTCAGGACCGCCATTTTTATACTCTCGAACCGCGCCATGTATATCCCTCCACTATTATTGTTTTACAATTCTCTGGGTCTTGACCGCACGACGTCGCAATTTCCGTCGCAAAAGATTTTTCGGTGTTTTTGCGTTTTTCCTCTTGCAGCTTTGCGCCAGAATTTATACTTCACGGCTCACTCAACGGCGCGGGCGTAGCTCAGGGGTAGAGCATAACCTTGCCAAGGTTAGGGTCGGGCGTTCGAATCGCCTCGCCCGCTCCATTGAGGGGTCTTCGGACCAACATATGTATCTGATGCGGGCGTAGCTCAGGGGTAGAGCATAACCTTGCCAAGGTTAGGGTCGGGCGTTCGAATCGCCTCGCCCGCTCCAGATACCGAACTCTCCGAACATGCTGGTTCTTCGTGGCGCATTGCGTCATTCTGGTTGCGCTGCGCAACACAGGGTTTACTCATGTCTGAATACGTTATCCGCCCTCTCACCGCTGACGAGTTGCAGCAGGCCGTGGATTGGGCCGCACACGAGGGGTGGAATCCGGGCCATCATGATGCCGCCTGTTTTCACAGCACGGACACTGACGGGTTTCTGGGCGGATTTTTGGATGGTGAGATGATCGCCTCAATCTCGGTGGTACATTACGACGATGGGTTTGCTTTCCTTGGATTCTACATCGTTCACCCCGAGTTTCGCGGCGCTGGACATGGGCTGAAGCTTTGGCAGCGTGCATTGTCCAATTGCACCGCGCGCAACGTCGGGCTGGATGGGGTCGTCGATCAGCAGCACAATTATAGCAAATCGGGTTTTGCCTTTGCGTACAACAATTACCGTTTCACGGGAAGCGTAGCGGAAATTCGACAGGCATTGGCGCCGTCGGCCGGCACCGACCCTCTGACCGCTGTTTCAAATGAGTTGAGGGCGTATGACCGTCAGCTCTTCCCAACCCCGCGTGACACTTTCCTGGAGGGCTGGATCAGGGCGCCCAGCCATATTTCCCGTGTGTATTCCGAGGACGGAAAGATCAAAGGATATGCCACACTGCGCCCGTGCAGGACTGGCTACAAGGTTGGACCGCTGTTCGCTGATCGCCCAGACATTGCCGAAACCTTGCTGTCCAGCTTGCTGGAAACGTTGCCAGAAGATCAAAGCGCGCAAGATGTCTTTATCGACATGCCCCAGCCCAATCAGGCCGCCTTTGATTTGGCCGCAAAGCTTGGGTTGGAGAAGTTTTTCGAAACGGCCCGGATGTATTCCAGCCATCAACCGGACATCGACTTGAGCCGCATCTTTGGCGTCACCACCTTCGAACTGGGCTAGAACGCCTTAAACGTCATCGTCGTCAGTGATCGTTCGATATTCGGAATCACCAACAGGTTTTCATTGATGTAATGCCCCACATCCTCGGTTTCGGGGATATAGAGTTTCAACAGCAGATCATACTCGCCGCTGGTCGAATAGAGCTCTGAGTGGATTTCCCTCAGCGCGATGTCTTCGGCAACCTTATAGGTGGTGCCCGGCTTGCAACGAATTTGAATGAAAACGCAGGTGGACATGGTGCGGCCCTGTTAGTTGAGTTGCCGGCAGGCTGGCATGACGGGCGGGTAGGTGCAATCCCCTGCAACAGATTGAAGCGATTGCAACGCTTGGTCTGGATCAATCCGCCCCACCCCGTCTATAAGCGCGCCTGTAGCAAAAGGAACTCGCCCATGCGCACCGCTTCGATCAGCCGCAAGACAGCCGAGACGGATATCTCGGTCGAGGTCAATCTTGACGGGACCGGTATTTATGACAATCAGACCGGCGTCGGATTCTTCGATCACATGCTGGACCAGCTGGCGCGCCATTCGCTGATCGACATGACGATCCGAGCCAAAGGCGACTATCACATCGACGATCACCATACGGTCGAAGACACCGGTATCGCGCTGGGTCAGGCGCTGACGCAGGCGTTGGGCGACAAGAAGGGCATCCGCCGCTATGGCGAGTGCCATCTGCCCATGGATGACGCGCAGGTGCGCTGTGCTTTGGACCTGTCGGGACGTCCGTACCTGATCTGGAACGTGGACCTGCCGACCCCCAAGATCGGCGCGTTCGACACCGAATTGGTGCGCGAGTTCTTTCAGGCGCTCAGCACCCATGGAGGCATCACCCTGCACGTCGACCAGCTGCACGGCTTTAACAGTCACCACATCGCCGAAGCCGCCTTTAAAGCGGTCGCCCGCGCGCTGCGCCTGGCAGTTGAGACCGACCCGCGCAAGGCAGATGCGATTCCGTCGACCAAGGGCGCCTTGTAAATGCTCACTGCCATTATCGACTACGAAAGCGGCAACCTGCACTCCGCAGAAAAGGCGTTCCAGCGTATGGCACGTGAGATGGATGCGGGTGAGGTCGTCGTAACCTCGGACGCAGATGTCGTTGCGCGGGCTGACCGGCTGGTATTGCCGGGAGATGGCGCATTTCCAGCCTGCGCGACCGAGCTGCGTGGGCACAAAGGCATTTATGACGCGATGGTCGAGGCCGTCGAACAGAAAGGGCGCCCCTTTCTGGGCATCTGCGTCGGTATGCAACTCATGGCCTCCAAGGGCCATGAATACACCAAAACCGATGGTCTGGATTGGATTGCAGGCGATGTTGTGCGGATCGAACCGTCAGACCGCGCTCTGAAAGTGCCTCATATGGGCTGGAACAATCTGGTCCTTGAAAGCGCACACCCGGTATTTGACGGGGTCAAATCCGGGGACCACGTCTATTTTGTGCACTCATACCACTTCTTGGTCAACGACCCGGCAGAACGTCTGGCATTTGTCGACTATGGGCAAGAGGTCACGGCCATGATCGGCCGCGACACAATGATAGGGATGCAGTTCCATCCTGAGAAAAGTCAGGATGTGGGCCTACGCATGATCGGGAATTTCCTGACCTGGGCTCCGTAACGGGCTATTGAACGCGCGTCCAGGTTTGCCCGCGGCAAACCAGACCGCCAGCAACACAGCCCTTCACTGTCAGAGTATTCTGCTCGTCCAGCGTCATTTTCGAGCTATAGGTCTTGTCCCGGTCCGGCGCCCAGATCTTGCCGTCATCATACTTGCCATCCCCCTCGGGAATCATGTCCCAGATGATTTGCTTGCCGAGGTTCTCGTATTCCAGCTGCTCATTGCCGTCTTTATCAAACGCGGTATCGATGGTGCCGCAAATGGCACTGCCGCACGAGCCTATTGTGACATGCAGGTACCCCCCGGTATCACCCGGTTGCGTTTTCCAGAGACCATCAACTGGATCGGCTGCGAACGCACTGGTCGCCAAGGCAGCGAAAGAAGCCGCGATTGTAAATGTCTTCATAATATACTCCCTGTTTTTCAGCCAGTCTGACCCCCTGACAGCCATCGGGCAAGACTGACTTTGCGTCGCGTTGCATCCCCTACCCTGCTTATGCGATATCCCGCGCGTGTAACTGAAATATAGGGCCGCGCAAAATGATCCTCTACCCCGCCATCGACCTCAAAGACGGCCAGGCCGTGCGCCTGCTTCGCGGTGAAATGGACAAGGCAACCGTCTTCAACGAAGACCCTGCCGCGCAGGCGCGCGCCTTCGTCGATGCAGGGTGCGAATGGCTGCACCTTGTCGACCTGAACGGTGCCTTCGCGGGCGAACCGGTCAACGCCGCCCCTGTCGAAGCGATTCTCAAGGCTTGCAAAGTACCCGCCCAGCTGGGCGGAGGAATCCGTGACATGGCTACAATAGAAACCTGGATCGAAAAGGGGTTGGCACGAGTCATCCTGGGTACCGTGGCGGTTGAAAACCCGGGTTTGGTCCGCGAAGCGGCCCGCGCGTTTCCCGGAAAAGTTGCCGTGGGCATTGATGCCCGCAACGGGTTGGTCGCCACCAAAGGCTGGGCCGAAGAAACCGATGTGCAAGTCACCGATCTTGCACGTAGTTTTGAGGACGCTGGCGTGGCCGCAATCATCTACACAGACATCAACCGCGACGGCGCAATGCAGGGTCCGAATGTCGAAGCAACGGCGGCTCTGGCCCGCGCGGTATCGATCCCGGTCATCGCCTCGGGCGGCGTCAGCTCCCTGAACGACCTGATCGCATTGCGCGATTGCGGTGTCGATCTGAACGGCGCGATCTCGGGCCGGGCTCTCTATGATGGCGCGATCGACCTTGCCGAGGCCATTCGCGCCCTGAACTGAATTATTGTGCGGCGACCGAGGTCAACTTAGCCAATGCGCCGCGCATTTTCTCCACAACCGGGGAGTTTTCCACCGCGTCAAGCTCATCCATGGTTTCTTTCGGGTCTTCGTAGGCCAGCCAGACCTGACCGTTTTCATCCTCATAGGCCTGCACCTTGAGAGGCAGGTACAGACCCGCCCGCGGGTCGATCTGCATCGCAGGCGTGCCCAGAGCAGGATTGCCGAAGATCAGAACCTGATTGGCCGGGATTGTCATGCCAACCTTCTCGGCACCCGCCGCATGATCCACGCGGGCAAATACAGTCGCGCCAGCGTTACCGACGGCAGCTTCAAGGGCGTCCATCGCCTCGGTCACCGATTTAGTGGTGTTAACCTTGATGATATCATCTGCCATAGCGGCGACAGCGCCTCCAAAAATGAATGTGGTTGCCAAAAAGAGTTTACGCATCTCATTGATCTCCTGATGAAATAAGGGGCATTTTTCACGGCTTTAAGAGGAGTGACAATCACAACTCTGGCATCGGCGGGGCTTTGCCGGTAGAGGTGCGGCAACAAAGGATGCGCTATGCTGAAAACCCGGATCATTCCCTGCCTTGATGTCGCCGACGGCCGCGTGGTCAAAGGTGTGAACTTTGCAGGCCTGCGCGACGCAGGTGATCCGGTTGAATCGGCAAAGGCCTATGACGCCGCCGGGGCGGACGAGATTTGTTTTCTGGACATTCACGCCACTCATGAAAACCGCGGCACTATGTTCGATGTGGTGCGGCGCACGGCTGAACAGTGTTTTGTTCCTCTGACCGTCGGTGGTGGCGTTCGTACAAAGGATGACGTTCGCGCCCTGTTATTGGCCGGCGCGGACAAAGTCAGCTTCAACTCTGCCGCTGTTGCGAACCCAGACGTTGTAGCCGAAGCAGCGGACCAATTCGGTGGCCAGTGCATCGTCTGTGCCATCGACGCAAAAACCGTCAACCCCGGAAAGTGGGAGATTTTCACTCACGGCGGACGCAAACCCACCGGCATCGACGCTGTGGAATTTGCCAAGACGGTTGTCGCCAAAGGTGCGGGCGAGATTCTGCTGACCTCGATGGACCGCGACGGGACCAAGGCGGGGTTCAACCTGCCGCTTACACGCGCAATCTCGGACGCGGTGAACGTGCCCGTGATCGCATCGGGCGGCGTGGGTAATCTAGACCATCTGGTCGAGGGCGTTACAGAAGGTGGGGCCAGCGCTGTACTGGCGGCCTCGATTTTTCATTTCGGCGAATACACGATCCGCGAGGCCAAGGAACACATGGCCTCCGCAGGTATCCCGGTGAGGTTGACATGAGCATTCTACACGAACTTGCGGCAACCATCGAAGCACGCAAAAACGCGGACCCGGAGTCAAGCTGGACAGCAAAACTGCTGGCTAAAGGGCCCGAGAAGTGCGCCGAGAAATTCGGTGAAGAAGCTGTCGAAGCCATAATCGAAGCCGTAAAGGGTGACGCTGACAAGCTGACTGCCGAGGCCGCTGATGTCCTCTACCATCTATTGGTCATGTTGGCCGCGCGGGACATACCTTTGGACGCGGTTCTGCAAGAGCTGGCCCAGCGTCAGGGTGTCAGCGGCATCGCGGAAAAGGCTGCCCGTTCAGACAACTGACCCAACGGGTTCCGCTGTCGTGTTTTCACGATTATAGTCAGGTCGATGCGCGCTGGCGCGGAACTCAAAGGGTGCGGGATTGATCAGACCTTTGGCATATGCGCTGGCACTGCTTGCTGTTGTGACGCTTAGCGCTTGCACAACACCGCCCCCAGCAAACGACGATGATGTTCAGCGGCTCGCGACCCAAATTCAAAGCCTCGGGCCGGATATCGACCCCAACGAAGCGAACCGGGCCGCCCGCATTGCCTATTCCTACACAGCACAGCTGGCGCAGGAGTATCAGATCACCGATCCGCCTCTGATCCATAATGCCAAGGTAAACAAGGGCTTGCGCCCCCGTGGACTGTGCTGGCATTGGGCCGAAGATATCGAACGACGGTTGAATCAAGAAGGCTTTAAAACCCTGACGCTACACCGCGCAATAGCCAACGCGGACAACCCTTTCCGGATCGATCACAGCACAGCCATTGTCAGCCGTCGAGGCGAATCTATGTATGACGGGGTGATTCTGGACCCCTGGCGTTACGGCGGAATCCTGTACTGGGCTCCGTTGTCCGAGGACACGCGCTATGAATGGGTTCCGCGCGACGTGGTGTTGGAAAAACGTCGCAAGGAACAGGTGGCACGCCTGCAGCCGCTTCCAAACAACTGATCCTTCAAAGTTTCGACGAAATCATCCCGGTTGCAAATCCGCCCATTCGCAACTCGCCAAACAGGCGTTGATATTCAATCTTGGGGCAACGGTTCATGATCACGTCAACGCCCTGCGCCTGCGCACTTGCCGCGGCTTCCTTATTCTCGACACCTATTTGCATCCAGACCGTCCGTAAGCCGGCGAAAGTACTCAAAGCTTGGTCAACAATCGGAGGCACAGATTCGGACCGGCGAAAAATATCCACCATATCGACAGGCTCGGTTATTTCAGAAAGGGACGCTCGTACCGTCTGCCCAAAAAGCTGCTTACCAGCATGCCCCGGGTTGACCGGAATCACCGAATACCCTTTGAGTGACAGGTATCTTGCAACATAGTAGCTAGGCCGCACCGGGTTCAGGGACACACCCACGACTGCGACAACCTTGGTACGTCGCAGAATGGATTTCAGGCAGTCGTCGGAATAATCATGCATGGCGGCACCCTAACCATCCCAACCAAAAGAAAAAAGCGCCCAGGAAAGCCTGGGCGCCAGTTGTTGGAACGAGGGACAGTGAAATGACCCGCGGCAGTTCCGTTCCGCGGTCACTGTGACATTTAAGCATGACTTCGGAGAAAAAAAGAGGGGGAACGCATTTTTGTGATGACAGATCACGAAAAGCGGAAAATTGCCGATCAAAGATAAAGAATACCCGGCCAGTTCTTGTCGGCTTCACGGATGTACTTACCCACGTTTCGCTGCCAAATCCGCTCGATTGCTACTGAGTGGGTCAGGTACAGTTTTCCTTCGACTATCCTCCAGGCCTGCGGGTCCGAGCTGATAAGCTGCCCTTTCGCCATCGCAAAAGCACAATACCCACCGTACTGAGGGGCAAAGGCGCGAGGATTGCGCTCGAACCGATCCCGGTTTTCCTCAGATACGAAGCGCCAGACTGCACCCTTCCACATCAGGGATATGTCCGACTGCCCCGTAGCAGGCCCACTTGTTTTAAAGTAGGACACAACATCATAGCCGGAAATGGCCGCTCCACCGGCCGCATAGAACATAGGCATCGTCTGCGCCTGGGCCATAGGCGCCAAAGCGGAGCAGGTTAGAGCGGTGAGAAAACTACGTCGAGACAGCATGGGCGATTCATCGGTATCAAATTGAAGGTTTAAACATGCATGTTTCGTACACCAGTAGAAACCCCCTATGACGGTGATGTGAACGGACGTGCCACGAGTGTACCCCTCAGTCGAAAACGTCCTCGATTACATCCCAGGCTTCATCAAGAACCCGCGAGAACAGCCCCTTTTTCTTCTTCTTTTTCGGCTTTTCGTACTTTGAAGAACGCTTCGGCTTTCTGTCTGCCAGTTTGGCCTTGGGCACCATCTTTAGGTTATGCAGCGGCGCACCACAGCTTGCGCAACTCAGCTCGTGCTGCCGCTGGCCTTTCAAAACCAGCGCCGCCCGGGTGCCGCAATAGCAGCACGTTGCGATTTTATGCGGAGTGGAAATTGGAACCTCCTGCTATTTGCGACCCGATGCATATAGGGCGATTGCGGCAGCATTTGAGACATTCAGTGACCCAAATCCTCCAGCCGCGTCAATCTTGACCAGCTGATCCACTGTCTCTTTGGTCTTCTGTCTTAATCCGGGGCCTTCGGCCCCCAGCACCAGAGCCACCGGACGGTCACGTTTGTCGCCAAGGAAGGATTCGATCGTCTCCTCAGCCTCGCCGTCCAGGCCAAGGACCAGGAACCCCATCCCCTGAAGCTCGACAATCGCATCAGCCAGGTTGCGAACCCGCAGGTAAGGTTGTCGCTCCAGCGCACCACTTGCTGTTTTTGCCAATGCGCCCGTTTCCGGAGCGGAATGATGACGCGTTCCAATAACGGCGCTCGCCCCAAGAACTTCGGCTGAACGGAGAATCGCCCCCACGTTATGCGGGTCCGTGACTCGGTCCAGAAGCAGGACACGAGGATTCTCGCGCCCGATGCAGTTTTCTGCCAGGCCGCCCCACTCCAGCGGCTTCACTTCAAGGGCTGCACCCTGATGCACTGACCCAGGATCAATGGGGGCCGTGAATTTGCGCGGATCCACCATTTCGGCCTCGATGCCTGCAAATTCAATAGCTTCCGCCAGTTTATCCCGCGCGTTCCGGGTTACGATCAGGCGCAGTTTTTGCCGATCCGGGTTCATCAGCGCATCGCGAACAGCGTGCAGTCCGAACAGCCAAACGGTTTCCGCGGCAGCAGCTTTTCGCGCCTGTTCCTTTTCGACGACCCACTTGGGTTTCTTCATTTCATGGGCCTCCGGGCCGGGGAATACGTTTCCTGCGCCAAAGCGGAATTTTCCTGTTGACGCTCCTTTGGTGCGCTAGTAATCACGCCTCCACGTCAGGTGCAACGCCTGACAGTGGGCGACAGGCCGCAAGGTGTGGCAGGGGACTGTAACTCCCTCGCGGAGACGCACGCCTGGTTCGATTCCAGGGTCGCCCACCACTTTCTTTTATCCTCGCATGACAGACCTAGTTTACTGCTGACACATAAGGCACCGTGGCTATGTTGCTTCGAACTCAGCGCGCGCCATAGGCCAACCTCGTATCGGTCAGCCAAAGCAACCAAAAAAGGCGCACTGAACTAGCGCGCCTAACTTCTGTGTTCAGATTGAAATTAGGTCGTCAGGCCGCTGCTGTACGCCGCGCATCGATCTTTTCGAACCATGCCAGAATCGCATCTACATCCGGCTCCAACACTTCCGCAGCGCCGTCCGCGAAGTCCTGGAATTTTTCTTCGTTCAAGCTTTTCACGCCGACCAGCACGGGGATGTCCAGCGACAGAGCTTCGCCAATCACCGGGCGGAAACCGCGGCCGTCAGCTTCGTGCTTGCCGAACTTATTGATGATCAGCAGTTGTGGCGCATCACCGAGCGACGCAGTCACATAGCCCACCGCTTGTTCCAATGCGGCAGGATCCAAACGGCAGCCGCGCGACATCGCACCCAGCGATTGAGAAATCCGAATTGTCTCACCATCGGGCAGGACACGCAGGTCCATATCGCATTTCGTATTATCCGCACATTCCGTGTTGGTCTGCACGACGCCGGACAACCGGGCGTCCATAGCCAGCAGGCGTTCAGCAACCATGCTCAACAGTCGGTCCGTGGCGCCGCGATCGGTGGTGGTGACATAGGCCAGGTTCATTGGGAAACCCTCAGAAAATAAAAGTGTTACGTTCCAGATAGCACGCAAGAGCGTCTTCGGCCACTCTGCGCCGCTATGGCAGAGCGGAGAGGCCGATCACAGGTGCGTGCAGGTGAAGAAGCGCTGCGTAAGCAGCAACAGCAATCAGCCAAACCCAAAGGCGTGGCCATGGACGGGGCGCGCGCAGAGACAGTCGCGCAGTATTGTGAGACAGGCGGGGCCAGTCAGGTCCCATGTCCCGGGCCTTGCGGCGGTCAATCAAAACCATACCAAGGCCTGCGAAGGCGGCAAACAGACCAAACAGGATCACATGCGCCAAGCTTCCATTTGCCAGTAGATGGGCGACAGCCCACAGCATCAAGGCCACAAGAATCGGATGACGGGTAGTACGCAGGATGCCCGGACGCTCAGGATCAAAAGGTGCACGCCCAAGCCCACCGAAGGAGAACGGGTTTTGTATGGACAGTCCAGCGACCGCCAGCCAGCAGACCACGGGCATGATCAGGACCGGCACCCAGCGCAGGGCCGCAAGGGGCGGGATGACCTCGACATAGGGTGCACTGGCGGCGGCAACGACCAGCCAGACCAGCACCAGCAGCGAGAGGCCTGAATACGCGGCGAAATAACCTGTCTTCCCCAGTGTACCGATCAGCCAGCCGCGAACAGCCGGGCGAGCCGGGATCATGTGGCTGAGAAGAAAAGTGGCAAGAGCTGCAAGGAATTGTGCCCAACCGGTCATGGCCGTCTCCGAACGTGTTGCATTTGGATTAGACGCCGAAGGGCAACCGGTCTTTGTCCGAAGTCAAGTGGAGGAAAGGGGCAGCCTTGCCGCCCCTGCCCGCTTCTAGAGGCCTAGCGCCTTGCGCCGTTCTTCGGCAAAGCCCTGCACCATCCGATCCGCAATCAGCGCAAGGATGGCCATCGCCGCCCCCGCCGATATACCAAGACCAACGTCCGCCTGACCAAGCGCCAGGTAGATCGACTGGCCCAGACCAGTCGTTCCGATCAGCGCCGCGATTACCAGCATGGCAAAGGCATAGAGGATGGTTTGGTTCAGGCCCAACAGGATGGTCGGTGCCGCGTAAGGCGCGCGTACGTCCCGCAGAATCTGCCATTCGGTCGCGCCGCTTGAAATTGCGGCCTCCATCATCTCGTCCGGTGTATTCACCAACCCGTGTCTTGTATAGCGGATCATCGGCACGATCGCGTAGGCGCAAATCGCCAGAAAGGCCGAGAACTCACCGATCTGAAACACCATCAGTACGGGGATCAGAAACACGAACAAAGGAATTGTCTGCAGCATATCGCAGATCGGACGAACCACTTTCCAGACCGGGCTCCAAACTGCACTGGCCAGACCGATCAGGCCACCCACAACGGCGCAAGAAAACACCGCTGCGCCACTGAGGTAGAGCGAAAGCAGCGCCCGCTCCCAGAGGCCAGAAACGAGGATGGTGCACAGCAGCCCAACCGATAGCGCGGCCAGGCGCCAGCCGCCTGCGACCCACCCAAGAGCAGCAGCTCCAGTCAGGACAAATGGCCAGGGAAGGTTCGAAATGCCGGTTTCCAGCATTCCGATCAAGATCAGGACGATCAACCCGCCGGTCAAGCGCCCGCGCCAAGCCATCAGTAAGGCAACCAGAGCACCGGCTGCAAAGAGGCCGTAGCTCATTGCCGAGGTCCACTGGAAGCCCCAGGTGAATGGCAACACTGCCTGATCAAGGCCAATCCGCAACGGCAGAAGCACATAGAACATCGAGTTGTTCTTCAATGCGTCCAACCACGGGCCGTTACTTTGTGTGAAGGCAGTCAGGCCACTGTCCACAGCTCCGGCCAGTGGGTCCAGTAAGGTCAAGTCCGAAGGGTTCGGAAGCCAGGCCCAGAAAGCAGCCGTGAACAGGACGGTAAAGCCCAGCATGGCCCAGACAACGCGCTGGTCGTATCGCTTTCTTTCCGTGGCCAAAGTCCCGCTCATGCGGTCGATTACAACGGCAAAGACCACGATAACCAGGCCGGCCAGCAACGATTCACCAAATTGCGCCTTGCGCATGGTCAGCAGCACTTCCCAGCCGATATCATTGAACCCGCCAATAACGGCAGCGATGATCACCATGGACAACGCGGCCATAAGACATTGGTTCACGCCCACCATGATCTGCGTAGCGGCCGAGGGGATTTCGACCTGAAACAGTTGCTGGAACCGTGTGCCGCCGGACATGATGGCAGCCTCTTTGATTTCAGGTTCTACACGCTCCAGGCCCAGCATCACATTGCGTGCCATTGGTGGGGCCGCATAAATGGCCGAGGCGATCAAGCCCACAACCGGCCCAAAACCGAACAGAAGCAACAGCGGCGTTAGGTATGCAAAGGTTGGAACCGTCTGCATAATATCCAACACCGCCTGCACCGCAGATTTGACGCGTGGTACTTCGTTGGCAAGGATGCCTATTGCTCCGCCCACAATCAACGCCACCGGAACTGATACCGCGACCAGCGCAAGCGTGTTCATGCTTTCGACCCAATAGCCGGAGGCCAGAACAAAACAGAGCCCGAAAAAACCCAGCGCCGCCATCGGCAACCCGCCCAGAAACCACCCGAGCGCAGTGACCAATCCGATCAGTATCGGCCAGGGTGTATTACCCAGTACGAAGTTGGCCCAGTCCATGGGATAAGCCATGACATCGGAAAACAATCGTGCGGCCGGTTTGATACCGTTCAAAAACCAGACCAGAAAAGACCCGACCCAATCCGTTGCGGGCAATTCCAGCGAGGTGGGCCACTTAATCAGCCAAGGTGCAACGCCCTCAAGCGCGAGACAAATCGCGCCAACCACCAAAGTGATCAGGGCGGCCTGTGCCCCCGCTGTCATTCGTACGTAATTCTGCGCCGAAACATCGGTGAAAGCGGTCATGCTTCGTCCACCTGCAAGGCTGCAGCCAGATCAGACGGGTGGACCGTGCCAACGATGGTGCCGGAAGCATCCCGTACAGGCACCGGCTCGTACAGCTCCATGCAATGCGCCAGAGCCGCATCCAACGTCATCGACGTCGTCAGGCCCGGGTCGTCGGGTCCGCGATCACCATCTGCGTCCCGCATGACTGAAGCAACTTTGGCGTGCTGTCCTTTGGCAACATCCTTCGAGAATTCGCGCACATAATTGTCGACCGGACGCAGCACGATGTTGGTGGGCGTGCCGATCTGAACGATCTTGCCGTCGCGCATGATGGCGATACGGTCCGCCAGTTTCAGCGCCTCGGCGATGTCGTGCGTGATGAACACAATTGATTTCTTCAGCGTCGCCTGAATGCGCAGGAACTCATCCTGCAACTGACGGCGAATTAGTGGGTCAAGGGCCGAGAACGGCTCGTCCAGAAACCAGATATCGGGATTCACGGCCAAAGACCGCGCGATCCCGACCCGTTGCCGCTGACCACCCGAAAGCTGGCGCGGGAAGCTATCTTCGCGGCCTTCAAGACCCACCAGCGAGATCACTTCTTGTGCACGAGCCAGCCGCTCTTTGCGGCTCACGCCCTGAACACGCAGCGGATAGGCGACATTCTCGGCCACTGTCATATGGGGAAAAAGGCCAAAATGCTGGAACACCATACCCAGCTTTTTGCGACGCAACTCGGTCAGGGCCTTCTTGGAGGCGCCAACCACATTCTCATCGTCCACCCGAATCTCACCACCGGTACCCGGTAGCAATTGCGAGATACAGCGGATCAGGGTGGATTTGCCTGATCCCGATAGACCCATGATGACGAACAGCTCGCCTTCCTTGACCTCGAAATTGGCATCCTGAACTGCTGGAATAAACCCGCTTTCACGCAGGTCGGCGGCGGCTTTGTCGGCGTCATTCCCTGACCGAGACAGCGCGTCGGTCAGGGCTTTTTCTGCGCCGGGGCCGAACACCTGCCAGAGATTCCGGCAGGCGATGGCAGGCGTCGTCATATCAGTCACCGATGTCAGCTCACTGTGTTGCCGCGTCAACAACCGGACGCCACTTGCCTTCGTTTTCGGCCATCCATGCGGCGACAACTTCCTCGACCGAACCGCCGTCCACGTCGATGGCTCCCATCATCGGCTGCTGGTCTTCTACAGCAAGCTGGTAATTGGTCAGGATCTCATAAGCGGCAGGCCACTTTTCTTCCATACCGCTCCAACCGGCTTTGAAAATACGAGACGGCGAGAAGTCACAATCATTTACCGCGTTGGGGTTGGGACCCCAAGCCGGATCAGTGAAGCACGCTTCTTCACCGGCAGGCAGGTCGACGAACTGCACGTCATAAGCCGACATCGCCCAATGCGGCTGCCAGAAAGTAATCAGCAGAGGCGACTTACGCTCGGTCGAAGCGCGCAATTCAGCGATCAAGGCACCTTCGGACCCAGCTGGGACAGCCTTGAACGGCAGCTCCAGCCCGGTCATGCGATCAGCCCCAGGCGTACCCCAATCGGCGGGATAATCAACCAGGCGCCCACCGGGCAACGTTTCAGCCGTTGCGAATACTTGCGCACAGTCTTTCAGAGCTTCCCAAGCAGGCAGGCCCGGGCACAAATCCGCAACGTGCGCGGGGTATGCGATGCCTTCCTTGGCGTCCAGACCCAGATCGCCGATTTCCACAACAGACCCTTCGGCAATTTTCTTCGCATATTCATCCGATACGTTCGAAGACCAGATCTCCAACGTCGCGTCGATATCGCCGTCGGCCAATGCCTGGAACTGGTTCATCATCCCAGCGGTTACGAACTCAACGTTGTACCCTGCTGCTTTCAGCATCTCTCCGGCCACATGCGTCGTCACGTGCTGACCGGTCCATTCGTTGATCGCCAGTTTTATCGGCTCGTCCACAGCACCCATATCAGCCGCACTTGCAGCACCTGCCACGGTCATCGCCAGAAGGCTTACACCCAGTTTTTTCATAAGTTTAACTCCCTGTTTTCCTTTTTGGCCCCTTGCGACAGGCACACCCTGACCAAGGTTTTTTCGGATTACGAAACTATGTCGCAGCATGCACAAATTCTGTCGGAAAAGAAAAGAGAACAGTTGGCTTACAGGTCGAATTACCCGACCCGTCAAACCAACCTTACCTTCCCCACCCCGTATGCATCAATTTGCACGCATCTGGTGTCTCCGTTGTCGTAGGCTGCGGGAAATTGATTGACTAGTCAATTATAAATATCCCAAAATAGATTTTGATGGCCTGCTCGCGCCACTCATCCCACTCTTCAGCCTAGTTTTCTCTCTTGCCAGTCCAGAACAAAGGGACAACACTCGCCGGCATGGAGGGGGCTCGACATGCGCAATTTTGAAGAAATCTATAGTTTGGCTGCCGATCGTCACGGTGGGCCGGATACGTTGGAAGGCAAACTGGCCAAACCAAAATCCAAATCTGAACTGACCGAAATGCCCGATGATCGCTGGCTGTCAATTATAAGCAAGACCGTTTTTCAAGCTGGCTTCAACTGGAAGGTTATTGAGGCCAAATGGGACGGGTTTGAAATCGCATTTGACGGCTTTGACGTTGGACGTTGCGCTTTCATGGACGACGAAAAGTTTGATGCCTTGCTTCAGGACACGCGGATCGTGCGGAACGGTACCAAGATCGAATCCGTGCGCGACAACGCAGCATTTCTGCTGGAACTGCGCAAAGAAGGTGGTGCCGGACAGGTACTTGGTGGCTGGCCCCCAACTGACTACATCGGGTTGCTGGCGATGCTGGCAAAGCGCGGCTCGCGATTGGGCGGGGCTTCGGCGCAATATGCGATGCGTTTTGCAGGGCGGGACAGTTTCATCCTGTCGCGCGACGTCACCGCCCGCCTGATCGCTGAAGGTGTGATCGACAAACCCGCGACGTCTAAAAAGGCAATGGCAGCTGTACAGGAAGCTTTCAACACCTGGATGGAGCAATCGGGGCGTTCTTTGACCGAGATCAGCCGCGTTCTGGCGATGAGTCTGTGAAAACAGCTTGCAGAGTGGGCAGAGCACATTAGGCTTATCGCCATGGTTCGCCCCTTGCTGATTAGTATTCTGATCCTGTTTTCAGCCTGCGGTCGCCCCCTGACCGAGCAAGAACGCGCCTTTGCCGGTAATATTCATGGCGAAACGCTGGATCTCGACCGGGTGCGGCTGGTCGAGGGCGCACCGGTCACCGCAATTACCTACACACGCAAGGTGCGCCCGAGGCTAGCTTGCCGGGAACGCGTCCTACCGCCGGTCAAAGAGGAAACCGTCACCGGGAAGCCGGCAGCCGTCGCCCTGTTCAACCATGTTTACTTCACCAAAGACTGGTATCTGGATGACTACATGAGTCAGTACCCGGATCAGGTGAGCCTGATTGCAGCAATGCTGCTGGCTCATGAGCTGACGCATGTCTGGCAATGGCAGAACCGCCGGACTACCGGGTACCACCCGCTCCGCGCGGCCGCTGAGCATGGCGGAGAGAGTGATCCGTATCTGTTCGACCTCGATTCGTCTCCGGATTTTCTGGCCTATGGGTATGAACAGCAGGGTTCGATCGTCGAGGAATATGTGTGCTGCCGTGCGCTGGACCCGAACGCGCCCCGTACGAAACGCCTGCACAATATGCTTAGCCCGCACTTCGACTTGTCGACGCTGCCGGGCACTCGCCGAGAGAACGACGTGCTGCTTCCTTGGGACGGCGCTAAGGTTCAGGGGATATGCAGCTGAGCCTTTAGTTGCCCTGCAACGTTTTCAGATAGGCAACCAAATCGACAATGGGTTTGCTGGTCAAAATCGGCTGACCCGCAGGGGTCTTAATTGGTGTATCCTGTCCTTCGAAATATGGCCCATAGACTGGCATCGGGCTGCCGTGGCTGACCAAAGGATCCCGTCCGTCGATGCGCGCCACAACGCGGGCCGTTGGGAATACGCCATCATCGTCAGACAGTGTTTTCAGGTTGGTCGGCTGAATAATCAGGACACCGGCCATTGGTCCGTGTCCGGTCGCATCCAAACCGTGGCAGGTTGCACAGTAATGCTGATACAGTTCGGCCCCCACTTCAGCATCCTGGGCCAAGACGCCCTGAGACATCGTCGCAAGAAATGCGATAGAACTTGTCGTGAATAGCCACCTGATCATCGCTTCCTCCACTGCAATCAAACATTTACAGGCTTGCCCGCAGACCGCCATGGCGCAATGATCCAGATCAACAGGTTCAACTTGAAGGGGCAATTCATGACACAATATGCGGCGATCATGCTGGCTGCCGGAATTGGCATTCCAGTCCTCGCAGCGCTGAACGCAGCCCTTGGCAAGTTGATCGGATCGCCCAACACGGCCGCCGTAATCCTATTTGCCATCGCGTTTGTCGCATCGGTGCTGGCCTTGCTCCTGCTGCCAGGCGGTCAGGCTTTCGCCAAAGCCGCCGAAGCCCCCAAACATCTGTTTTTGGCCGGGGTGCTGATCGCGTTTTATGTGCTGTCCATCACCCATGTCGCCCCCCATTTCGGAGTTGGGAATGCGGTGTTCTTTGTATTACTGGGACAGTTGGTCAGTACTGCCGCGATAGACCACTTTGGCCTGTTTGGCGCTCAGATCACCCCGCTGACGCTAATGAGGGCCGGAGGAATTACAGTAATGGCTATCGGTGTCGCGATCACTCAACTGGCTTGAGCACGCCTCCGTCAAGACGAACCATCCGATCCATTCGGGCTGCCAGGTCCAGGTTGTGCGTGGCGATCAGAGCCGACAAACCGGCCTCGCGTACAAGTGTCATCAACGCGCCAAAGACCTGATCCGAGGTCTCAGGGTCCAGGTTTCCTGTCGGCTCATCTGCCAGAAGAACGCGCGGCTCATTCGCCAGGGCCCGGCAGAAAGCTACACGCTGTTGCTCCCCCCCTGACAAGGCAGCTGGGCGGTGATCCGATCTTGCATCAACACCGACACGACCCAGCAGCAACATCGCCCTATCCCGCGCGACCCTTTCGGGCATACCGTTGGCCAGTTGCGGTAACACGATGTTCTCAAGCGCAGTGAATTCGGGCAGCAGGTGATGGAACTGATAGACGAACCCAACGTCCCGACGCCGGATCGCGGTGCGGGTACGATCCCCCTTGCCCGAGGCCGCCTGCCCTGTGATCTCAACCGTACCGGTGTCCGGCGTGTCCAGCAGGCCCGCGATATGCAACAGGGTAGATTTACCGGCTCCCGAAGGTGCAACCAGCGCCACTGCCTCACCTGCGCGCAGCTCCAGATCAACGCCGCGCAGTACCTGCACCTCACCCGGCGTACCTTGCAGATAGGTCTTGGTTAAGCCGTTCAACCGCAGCGCCACATCACTCATAGCGCAACGCCTCGACCGGGTTCAGCCGCGCCGCGCGGCGGGCCGGAAAATAGGTGACAAGAAAGGACAGCCCTAAAGACAGGCCAACAGCCTTGAGCACATCGGACAGATGCAATTCGGCCGGCAATGCATAGATGCCGCGGATCGAAGGATCCCACACACCGCCCCCCATGACATAGTTCACAAAGGAAAAGATCGGGTCGATGTAAAGCGCAAACAAGCAACCAAGAATGACGCCCATCGCAGTACCGATAATCCCTGTAAACGCCCCGCATATGAAAAACACGCGCAGAACAGACCCTTCGCTCAGCCCGATTGTACGCAGGATACCGATATCGCGGCCTTTGTTCTTAACCAGCATGATCAGGCCCGAGACGATATTCATCGCAGCAATCAGAACCAGGATCGACAAGATGATGAACATCACATTGTCCTCGACCTCGAGCGCGCGCAGAAAACCGCCCGAAGCATCCTGCCACGTCCATAGCTGCGGTCGGCCACCCGCAGCTTCGAGGATCGGAACCAGAATTGGGTTCAGATTCTCAGGCTGCTCGACCATAACCTCGATCTCATCGGCAACGCCGTCACGATTGAAAAAGCTCTGCGCCTCGGCAAAAGGCATGTAAACGCGGGTTCGGTCAATGTCATAACGGCCGGCAGAAAACACATAGACGACCTCGTAGGCGTTGACCCGTGGCGATGTGCCGAAGGCCGTCTTGACCCCGTTGGGTGAAGTCACTTTGACCGTATCGCCTACGCTCGCCCCAATGGCCCGCGCAACACCCGAACCGATGGCAATTCCGTCCTCGAACCGGTTCAGATCGCCATAAGCCTGCTCGCTTTCGGCAATTCCTGGTAAGCTGTACAGGTCGTCTGGCCGGATACCAAAAACTTCGACCCCAGTGCTGCGGTCACGGTTCGTCAGCAGAACCTGTCCTTTGACAAGTGGCGCAGCCCTTTCCACGCCCGGCACTTCTGCGATCTTCGTAGCCATATCGTCATAGTCGGCGATGGTGCGATCAACGCGGCCTTGTGAGTCAACCTCACCTGCCGAGTAGACGGTGACATGGGCATTCGCCCCCAAAATAGTGCCTACGAATTCGGACCTGAACCCAGACCGCACCGCAAGCGTGGCAATCAGCGCGAACACAGCCAACGTGATCCCAATCAACGAGATCCACGTCATCACGCTGACGCCCCCCTCGGCGCGACGGGCACGCAGGTAACGCCAAGCTATTTTCCATTCAAAAGGGGCGAAAGGAGGCGGTGTTTTGGCCATTCCTGCTCCGACGATTGTTTTGCCGCGACCCTTTCGGCATTTCGGTGGATGGTCAAGTCGGTTGTGGGATTAAACCAACGTCAAACCGATTGGACGGCCGTTGCTTGCAAAACAGTTCTGGCTGTTTGCTGGTCACAGATACCTCGGCGTTCAAATAACCGGCACAATTGTTCAAGCAACTCGGGCGGCATCATGGAAATCATACGATTATGCAGACCCAGGCATCGGACCTCAGAATGATCCAATCCGGAAATCAGTTCCTTGACCTTTTGTGCTGAATAGGTCGGCCACATACCTAAGGCGTGCCCCTGCGCCTCTTCAAACCACGGCGCATAACCGGATGAGGAGCTGAGGCAGAACGCATTGATCAACATGAACTCGGACGGACGGCGACGCGAGGCAAACAATGCCTGAACAGATCGGTGACGCGCGTTGACTTCCTCTAACAAAGCCAGAAGCAGCGACCTGCGAACAGGATAGGGTGTGGTGAAGGTCGTGGTGCGCGACGGTAAGGGATTCGAGCCCGTCATCCCCAACGCTTCCAGACTATGCCGCAGCCAGTTACGGTGATTGTCCCTGTTCACTTCAAGAAACGGGATCTTGGCGGCACCGCTTCGTGCAAAAAAATCCGAAGGTGAGACTGGTTTCAGAAATATATTCTTCGTGTCCAGGATGACCATGTTCTCGGTCTTTGCAACGCGGGCCGCACCAAGTTTTAGGGCCTGCTGCATGCGATACCCGTTGTTTCCCCGCCATCCTCCTTTGCGAATGAACGGAAATCGAAATCGGTTTTCGATAAATGCGCGGTCCAGAACTGAGCGCCTGAGGGACGGATGTGCGGTTAAAAGGGCTGCGTCGCCGCTTACGACATGAACTTTGGATTTCAGCGGCCCATAAGCATCCAGGATTTCGGCAACTTGTGCCGTCAGTCTCTTCTCATTTGCGTCGTTCAGAATGACATGGATTGATGCCACGTCGCCAGCATCGACAAATTGCGCCATTGAAAGAGCCTGAAGCCTAAGCAGCGGAAAGTCTCTTGAATAGACAATTGTTGCAAAGCTTAACACTGCAAGACCTGACTCAGTAACCTTGTTCGGGCACACCTAGCAGCTTCGTCTCACGGTGCGCAATTCAGTTATTCCACCGTGGAAACCGCGAATCACTTGGCCACACTGCCGTTGGACAATCTTCCGAAAATAGATGCACACCAAAACGACTAAACCCGCAGTTGTGACGCTCTTCACAGACAGAGCGTTATTGTTTCGGTTATGAAGTCAATGTGAACACAGCGCCCAAAACTGAATTCAAAATGCAACATTTATCGAGTAATATTATTTCGCTTTTTGCTTACTTTGGGAAATTTTGACACCCTACAAGTGGGGGAACACATTATCAGAGCGGGGGTCGCTCATGAATTTTGAAAGTGACATTGAAAAAACGGGGTCGAATTTGACCCGCACGGCATCAACAGAATTGGACTGCGAAAGCGCGGCACTTCTACGCGCCGCCATCCGACCGTTATTCGCCAGCGCGGCGAATTGGGGCAATTTGACGGACATCCTGAAAGAAAAAGGCTATCGTCTGGCGTTTCGCGAGGGACGGCTTTGCATCACGGACCGCGCTACCGACGAGCGGATCTGCGGTATGCATTTTCTTGGTCTGGAATTTCGGGAGTTGGTGCGGCGTATGGGCCGCCCAATTGTCGTCGCCCGCGGCAGTCATGCCGATGGCGACGTGTTGGCCGTACGGCCAACACCCGCCGCGTCCTAGGGTTCAATTCCGCGGAAGCCTCCGCCCTTTTCAGGCGGTGTGCTCGTAGATTTCCGCTATCTTGGTAACGGCCGCCTCAGGGCTTAGTTCTTCGCTTTCGCCGGTACGGCGGCTGGTGAGTTCAACTACACCATTTTTCAAACCACGCGGCCCAACAGTAATACGCCACGGCAAACCGATTAGATCCATAGTCGCGAACTTGCCGCCTGCCCGTTCCTTGCGATCATCATAAAGCGGCTCCAGACCCAACGCGGTCAGCGCTTTGTAGATCTTCTCACAAGCAGCATCGGCCTCTTCGTCACCCTGCTTCAAGTTGACAATCCCACAGTGGAACGGTGTTACGCCCTCGGGCCAAATAATGCCTTTGTCATCATGGCTGGCCTCAATAATCGCACCGATCAGGCGGCTAACACCGATACCGTGGCTGCCCATGTGGACCGGAACCGGCTTCCCATCGGGTCCTTGAACAGTTGCCCCCATAGCCTCGGAATACTTGGTGCCGAAATAGAAGATCTGACCGACCTCGATGCCACGCGCCACGCGGCGGCGATCTTCGGGGACCTGATTGAACAGCGCCTCGTCATGGGTTTCGTCGGTGCGGGCGTATTTTGAAGTGAACTCTTCCAGAATCGCCTGACACTGTTCCCGACTATCAAAGTCGATCTCGCGGTCGCCGAAGGTCAGATCGGTGACCGCGCTGTCATAGAAGACTTCGGATTCACCGGTGTCGGCCAGAACCAGGAATTCGTGCGTGTCATCGCCGCCGATGGGCCCAGAGTCGGCGCGCATCGGGATCGCTTGCAGCCCCATACGCTCATAAGTGCGCAGATAGCTGACCAGATGGCGGTTATAGGCGTGCAGCGCGTCCTCTTTGGTGAGATCGAAATTGTAGCCGTCTTTCATATAGAACTCGCGGCCCCGCATCACGCCGAAACGCGGACGGATTTCGTCGCGGAATTTCCACTGGATTTGGTAAAGCGTCAGCGGCAGGTCCTTGTAACTGCTGACGTGGCCCCGGAAGATGTCGGTCACCAGTTCCTCGGCAGTCGGCGTGTATAGCATGTCGCGCCCGTGCCGGTCCTGCATACGCAGCATTTCCTGACCGTAGTCGTCATAACGACCGGATTCGCGCCACAGGTCCGCCGATTGCAGGATCGGCATTTGGATGGCGATGTGTCCGGCCCGCGCCTGCTCTTCGTGGACGATGTTTTCCAGCTTGCGCAGCACTTTGAAGCCCAGCGGCAGCCAGGAATAGATGCCGGCAGCAGCCTGTTTGATCATCCCGGCGCGTAGCATCAACCGGTGGCTGACGATCTGGGCCTCGGACGGGTTTTCCTTGAGAACGGGCAGAAAGTAACGGCTGAGGCGCATAGTTTGACCTTCAAAGGTGAGAATTCGACTTCAAAGCTGCTTATGACAAAGCCCCGCCGGGGGCAATCGGGCATTGGTTAATTTGCGACCTCGGACCAGTCGGATTTTTGATTGACCCGTTAGTCAGGCGCCGGGATGGTATCGCAAACACGAAATACAGAGGCGCAAATGCTGACCATTCAGGAACCCGCACGCGAAATACCAGTTGTGCACAAAACAGAAATTCTGGTCGTCGGTTCGGGCCCAGCTGGGCTGGCTGCGGCGCTGGCGGCAGCACGTGCGGGTGCCGAGGTTTCACTGGTCGACCGCTATGGCTGTATGGGCGGTAATATTACGGCCGTGGGCGTCGAAGGATTCGCTTGGTATCGCCACGAGCAAACGATCGAAGCTGGTGGTATCGGCATGGAATTCGAGACCCGCGCCAAGGATATGGGCGCAGCCGTACCCGAGAGCCAGTCGCTCAGTTACGAGCTGGACAGTGAAGGATTCAAGTTAGTCGCTGACAAGCTGGTCGAAGAGGCTGGCGTGCATGCCATGCTGCACCGCCAATTTGTGGCTCCGATTATGGATGGCGACCGGATCACCGGCATCATCACCGAATCCAAGGCCGGGCGTGAGGCGATACAGGCCAAGGTCGTGATCGATGCCACCGGTGACGCCGACGTGGCCCATCGCGCGGGCGCTCCGACTCATAAAACCCCGCGAGAGGACATGATGGCAGCGTCTGTCATGTTCCATCTGGCCGGTGTCGACAAACGCGCATTCATGGAGGGCGTTAAAGCAGACCCGCAAACCTACAAGGACTGGGGTGGCGGTGGTGAATGGAACATTGAAACCTCGGGCAAAGAGGACGACATGTTTTCGCCCTTTGTGCACAAACCGTTCCAACAGGCAATTGACGAGGGGTTGATCCCCCCACACCTGAACACTATCGCCGGCACATGGGGCGCGATGCACGATACCGGCGAACTGACCTACATGAACCTTATCCACCTTGCAGAAATCGACGGCACCGACCCTGACAGCCTGACACGAGGTGAGATCGAGGGGCGGCGGCAATCCATGCTGGCCATCGAAGCGCTGCGTCGCTTCATGCCCGGTTGCGAGAATGCACGGTTGCGGAACTTTGGCATGACCATCGGCATTCGCGATACGCGCAAGATCGATGCGGTCTACAATATGACCGAAAATGATGCGCGCCATCAGGGCCGGTTTGAAGATACGATCGGCATCTACCCTGAGTTCATCGATGGGTATGGCATTCTGATCCTGCCAACAACCGGCCGGTACATGCAGATCCCCTATCGCTCGATGCTGCCCAAAGGAGTGAAAGGCTTGCTCGTCGCAGGACGTTCGCATGGCGCCGACCGCGTAGCCCATGCCGCAACTCGTAACATGGCATGCTGCGCGGTCATGGGTCAGGGCGCAGGTATTGCAGCGGCGCTGTCGCTTAAGAGCAATCAGGAATTGGATCGACTAAATCTAGCGCCCGTACATCAGGAATTGAAACGACAGGGGGTCAGGATCAACTGATGGACAGCATTCCAACGATAGATATCTCTCCTCTGAAAGACCCAGCACACCCGCAATACGCTGCAACGGTCGAACAGATAATCGATGCCTGTACCAGCATTGGCTTTCTATCGATCACAGGAACAGGGATTCCACTGGAGAAAGTGAACCAGGTACGCACCTGCGCCCGCGAAATCTTTGACGTTCATGAACAAAGCAAGTGGGATCAGGCCATTACCAGGCACAATTATCGCGGCTTCATCCCGATGGGTTTTTTCACGCCCAATGACGGCTCGGGCAAGGCAGACAAATATGAGGGCTACAAACTGCATCACGAAATTGCCGAGGACGCCCCAATTCGGCAGGACTGTTCGCTTTATGGTCCGAACCTCTGGCCAAAGGAGGTTCCGCACGCTCAGAGCGTAATTCTCGGATACTGGCAACTGCTGGACGGTGTCGCAGATCAACTGTTGGGCGCGCTGGAAAGCGGGCTGGACCTGAAACCCGGCATTCTGCGCTGCGCCTTCAAGGACCCTCTGACCAATATGACACTTCTGCATTACCCCCCTCAGGCGCCGGAGGAAGGCGGTTACGGCATTCACCCGCACAAGGACACGGATGCACTTACGATCATCGCACCCGATCCGGTTGGTGGCCTGGAGGTCCAGACCCGGGATGGCGGCTGGATCACACCTGACTGCCCCGCGGGCGGTTTTGTGGTCAACATCGGCGACATGCTGGAACTTTGGTCAGGCGGACGTCTGAAATCGACCCCGCATCGGGTCGTCAACAGATCAGGTCAGGAGCGGTATTCCTTCCCATACTTTGCCGTACCGCGCCATGACGTCACTGTGGAACCGTTGCTGCCACCCCTCCCCAGCTTTAACCGCCCCGCGGTGCATTGCGGCCATTGGTCGGCCGAGATCTGGAGGACCAACTGGCCTGACGAAACCGCTGACGAAGACACACCTGAGCTGGGGACACTACACGACTGATCGGCAAAAACGCCTGAGCCATGAACCGCTTGCATCGCGCGCCTTCATGCGCCAAGAACATTGCAAAGCGCCGCAAACAGGGAAGCGCCATGGCTTTGCCGGTTAAAGATCAGCTCAGGTATTGGGGCGTCGCTACTGCGGTGTTCGTCGTGGTTTTGTATCTACTGGGCGACGTTTTGCTTCCTTTCGTCATCGGAGGGGCAATCGCCTATTTCCTTGATCCTGTGGCAGATCGGCTGGAAACGCTTGGCCTATCCCGCATAGCCGCAACTGGCATTATTACCGTGGTCGGCGTGCTGGGGTTTGTCCTGATGATCCTGATGGTTGCGCCGGCGCTAATCACTCAGTTGCTGGACCTTGTCGACACTCTTCCCAGCCTTTTCAAAGAATTGCGCGCCTTCATTGAGAAACAGTTTCCGTCGTTGCTGGATCAGGAATCCAATACGCATCAGATGTTGGTTTCCTTTGGCGAGACTCTGAAATCAAAGACCGGCGATGTACTGCAAACCGTTCTGTCCTCGCTCGGGTCGGCAATCAACGTTGTGGTTCTGCTGGTTATTGTTCCCGTAGTTGCAGTCTATCTGTTGATGGACTGGGATCGCATGATCGCCCGTATCGGCGATCTGCTGCCACGAGACCACGCGCCAACCATCAAGCGATTGGCCACCGAGATCGATGCAGTTCTGGCGTCCTTCGTCCGGGGGATGGGCACCGTCTGTCTGATCCTTGGTACATATTACGCTGTCGCCCTGATGGTCGTCGGTCTGCAATTCGGCCTGATCGTTGGGTTCATCGCCGGGTTGGTTACGTTTATTCCTTATCTCGGCGCACTGATCGGCGGCACATTGGCGATTGGACTGGCTCTGTTTCAGTTCTGGGGCGACTGGACGCAGATCGGGCTGGTGGCTGGCATCTTTGCCCTTGGCCAAGTGACCGAAGGCAATTTCCTGACCCCCAAACTGGTCGGCAGTTCGGTTGGCCTGCATCCCGTCTGGCTGCTCCTGGCGTTGTCGGTATTCGGCGCATTGTTTGGTTTTGTCGGAATGCTGATCGCCGTTCCCGTAGCCGCAGCCCTTGGCGTGCTTGCGCGGTTTGCGACCGATCAGTATCTCAACAGCCGCCTCTATTCCGGTCGCGACAGGCTTGAGCAGGACGACTAACAATGGCCACCCAGCTGAGTTTCGACCTGCCCTCCAAGACAGCACTGGGGCGTGAGGATTTCTTTGTTTCACCTGCAAACGCTCTGGCGGTAGCAATGATTTCGGCCACATCCTGGCCGGGTAGCAAACTGGTCCTGAGCGGCCCGCCTGGATCGGGCAAAACCCATCTGGCGCATGTCTGGGCTGGCGAAACCGGAGGGCGCATCGTTCAGGCTTCCAAATTGCGCCATGAAGACGTACCCAATCTGGCCCGTACGCCCGTCGCTGTCGAAGATGTCCCCTCAATTGCATCGGACCTCGAGCAGCAAAAGACGTTGTTTCACTTGCACAACCTCGTTCTGGCCGAGGGGCATGCATTGCTTATGACCGGGCGGGACGCGCCAAAACTGTGGCACCTGCCGCTGGCTGACTTGCAGAGCCGCGTTGAAGGGGCACACCACGTTGCACTTGAAAGCCCGGATGATGCGCTATTGGGGGCGGTGTTGGCCAAGCTGTTTACGGATCGGCAACTGAACCCGGGCCCTGATGTTATCTCGTATTTGGTCAAACACATGGATCGAAGTTTTGAAACTGCGGCGGATGTCGTTGAACAACTGGATACTCTGGCGCTCAGCGAAAAGCGTGAAATCACCCGTGCTCTGGCCGTACGTGTATTAAGTACTGCGGCCATTTCGCCCACAGCCGACGATTGACCGAACAACAACGATTTCGCATCCTGTGACCGGAACTGTTGGGGAACCCATGGAACAGACTGCCGTAGCTGAAACCCCGGATTACGGGCCGTTTGGAAAGCCTTTGTTTGACGATCCCGGTGCCAGAGCACTGTCGCGAGTGGGGGTTGTGGATGTCGGTTCGAACTCGGTCAGAATGGTCATCTTTGACGGCGCGGCCCGGTCGCCTGCCTACTTTTACAATGAAAAGGTCATGTGCGAATTGGGCGCAGGATTGTCGGAAACGGGGCGTCTGAACCCCCTTGGGCGCGTTCGGGCGCTGTCAGCGCTGCAACGGTTTCAACACTTGGCCAAAGATTTGGGCCTGCCCGCCTTGCATGCCGTTGCAACTGCCGCCGTACGCGAAGCCAAAGACGGGTCTGAGTTTTGTGAAGAAGTAAAAGAAAAGACAGGCCTGACGATCAACGTCGTCAACGGTGAGGAAGAAGCCCGCCTGTCGGCCCAGGGTGTGTTACTTGGATGGCCCGGCGCCTATGGTCTGATTTGCGATATCGGTGGCTCGTCAGTCGAGCTGGCCGAGATCGGTGACGGTGAAGTCGGTAGCCGTATGACGTCGCCACTTGGTCCACTAAAGTTGCGCGACATCAAAGGCGGACGCCGTGCCCGCAAGGCTCATATCAAGAAAACGCTGGAAGACATGCGTGATCAGATGGGTCCTCAGCGTGACCGCTTGTTTCTGGTGGGCGGCAGCTGGCGTGCCTTTGCACGTTTGGACATGCTGCGACGGGGCTATCCGCTTAACGTGCTGCACGAATACCGTATGACCCACAAGCAGGTCCGCGAAACCATCAAGTTCATCGAAAAGAACGACCCGGATAAGCTGCGCACCAAAGCGGGGGTTTCCAGCTCTCGCATGGCATTGATACCCTACGCGATGGATGTTCTCGCCCGGTTGATCCGTGCGTTCAAGCCCAAGGATATCGCGATCTCGAGCTATGGCATCCGCGAAGGATTACTGTACCAGCAGATGCCGCAACACCTACGTGACCGGGACCCCTTGATCGAGGCCAGCCGCTTTTCCGAGGCCAAGGATGCGCGTCTACCAGGCTTTGGCCGCCATCTTTATGATTTTGTCATGCCGCTGTTTCGTTCGGCCCCGCCGCAAAAGGTGCGGCTGATCAAGGCGGCCTGCCTGCTGCACGATGTCAGCTGGCGCGCCCATCCTGATTATCGCGCCGAAGTTTGCTTCGAATACGTGACCCGGGCCAACATGAGCGGTTTGAAGCATTCCGAGCGCGTATTCATTGGGCTGGCCTTGCAACACCGCTATCGCAATAAACGCGAAGGCAATCGATTTACTCCGCTCTACGAGCTTTTGGATGAGGCGGGCCAGAAACAGGCGGAAATTCTTGGCAAGGCCATGCGGTTCGGTGCCATGCTCTGGATGCAGAATGACGCGGCGATGGGTAAGCTGCGCTATTACCCGAAGAAGCACGAGCTGGAACTGATCCTGCCAAAATCTGCCGCAGCGCTATACAACGAAGTGGCCGAAGCACGGCTCAATTCGCTTGCTGACGCCTTGGAGTCCAACAGCCGAGTAATCATGCGGCGTTGATCCTGTTTGATCAGATGTCGGTGAATCCATCGGACGGCGGATCCACTGGTTCGGGTGGGTGTTCGTTATCCTGTTGTGGCTTTTTCCGGATAATAATGTCGCCATTGGGTAGAAACTCGGGCGCCTCATACACGCTCCAATCCTCGATCTGGGCTGCAAGTTCTGCCAAGGCTGGTCCCATCTCCTGAACAAATGAATGCACGGCTGGACCAAACTGGTCCGCAAGCCCCAGCAATTCATCAAGTGCCGGTTCCATTTCCTTCCGCAATCCTTCCAAAAACAGCTCTGCCCCCTGCTCCATAAGAGATTGGCTGTCATCTTCCTGGGCACTGGCCGGAAGAACCGTGGCAGCACAGGCTGCGCAGATCATCGCGATACGTTGCATGAACAAAATATAGGGGATGGTCGTTCAGGTTGAAAGGTTACAGGTCGATATCCAGCGAGACCGGGAAGTGATCCGAAGCGGTCAGCAAGGCGTCCCTTAGTTCAGGGTTAGACCAACAGGCAGCATCCTGAAACGGGTGCCAGATGCGCCATTCCGGATGTCGGTCGCGCAGATCGTGGCTGATCATGATGTAATCCAGAAGTGCCTCAAGGTATCGCCCCTCATCTGGTCGCGCAAAACGCGCGGTAGATGAAACCGATCCGGGACGCGGGCCATATGCCCGCGCGGCATGCGGATCGTAAAGACCGGATTCCAGCAGTATTTCGACCGAAGACCGCCCGAACAAGTTTTCGAATTCATCCAGGCCCGGGCCGTCGTTGAGATCACCCAGAAGGATAACAGGCTCACCTTTGGCCAGATGCGTCTCAACCCTCCGGGCCAGCCATATTGCCTGCGCCAATTGTTTCCGGCGATTGGCAATCGAGATGCGGATCGCCTCGTCCTTGGTTTCTGCGCCGTGGGGCGCTTTGGACTTGAGGTGCGCACCAATCAAACGAAAAGCCGCACCGTTGGCCAATTCGACGGCCAGCTCCATCGGCGGCTTCGAAAATCTGACCAGATCTTCGGTTGCGTCCACGTCCAGATCAATGCGGAAAACTCCGTCAAATCGCGGAGTATCCGTACTGCCATCTTCGTTCGTTGGGCTTCCAACCGGATCATGCCGAGCATGCAGGATAGCAGGATCAAAGAGCAGCCCCAGTTCCTGATGCGTGTCATTGGCAAACCCCATAACCGCGTGCGTTGTCCTGAGATCGAAAACCTCGGCAAACTGCTGCAGGGCGCGCACCGTGTTTTGAGACTTTCCGGTATTAGGTGCCTCGACGATCAATATCGCGTCGGCGTCCAACGCAGTCAGAACCTTGGCGATGGCTTCGATCTGCCGGGCTTTCGTCACATCATGTCGGCCCGACCAGCTGTCATCAACGATCAAAGCATCATTTCGATCAAACAGATTGGCGAACCATTCGATATTGTAGGTCGCCAGCCGCATCAGCTCAGACCTTGGCCCCGTTTATCTCGTCCCAGGCGCGATTGATGTCGATCATCTTCTTTTCCGCCAGGCGCACCGCCTCTTCCGGCACTCCGCGGGCCATCATCGCGTCGGGGTGGGTATCGCGGACCAATTGCCGCCAGATCTTGCGGATTTCCTGCAAGGGCATATCGCGGGGCACGCCAAGCACTGTATATGGGTCATTCGGCGCATCTGGAACAAACCGCGCGCGCAAGGCCATGAACTGAGTTTCGGTCTGACCGAATATACGGCTGACCTCTTCCAGAAATTCGTTTTCATTGGGATGGTAGAACCCGTCCGCCATTGCAATGTGGAACAAACCTTCCATAAGGTCGCACAGTGTGGTGTTGTCCTCGGCGAACATTCTTGCAATTTTGCGGGCGTAATCCTGATAACCGGCCACATCCGTGCGCGCCATGTCAAAGACCCGCGCAGCTCCTTCTTCGTCATCGCGGGCGATCTGAAAGACCTCGCGAAAGGCCGTCACCTCGTCCCGCGTCACTTGTCCATCAGCCTTGGCCATCTTGGCACCCAGTGCGATCACCGCGATGGCGAAAGCGATAGAACGCTCCGGTGGCGTGCGCAGTTTCTCGAAAACAGCGGTCAGGCTTTCACCTTGGGCGAGCGCACTCAGCGCGTCGGATATGCGGGTCCAGATCGACATGAGCGCACACTAGCGCGCCATGTTGCGACTGTCAGGTGCGACAGATCACTGCGGGGAAAGTATTTTTTGCATCAGAACCAGATCCAACCAGCGCTCCCATTTGCGGCCCACTTCCGGCATCCGCCCGACCTCGACAAAACCCAGGGCCGTGTGAAAGGTCACTGCATCCGGGTTGGCCGATGAAATGCCTGCCACCAAAACATGCACGCCATCCAAGCGGGCTGCCTCCTCTAGAGCAGCCATCAGTGAACGCCCGATACCCCGACCACGCGCTTCCGGGGCCAGTTGGATCGTGTGTTCGCGAGTGTTCGCGTATCCCGGCCCGCCACGAAACGGGCTATAAGTGGCAAAACCCACGACCTGTTCATCCAACTGCGCAACCAGATAGTGCCCCGAACGTGATGCAATGTCGGCAGCAATGCTGTCCGTGGTGCGAGTTTTGGTCGTAAAAGTGACCAACGTGTCCCGGATGATCGCGTTGGTGATCGCAGCGATCGAATCTGCATCCCCAATCCGGGCAGGACGAACGATCATTCCAGCACACGAGTCCCGTGAGGCGTATCAAATTCAGCCTGCATCGCGGCAGGGCCGGAATCGAATTCTACCAGCTCCAAAGGCCCCAGAATGCGGGCAAGATCCAGAGCATCGGGATGATAGACGACCAACCGGCGCAACTTGCACCCGCTGGCCCGCAGCATCTGAGCGGGATGCAGCCCCCCCTTCCACTGGATGAGGGCCGGATAGAGGTTGTCGAATGGCAAGCGCCCGGACGAAGGCACGGCCATCCGCCAGCGTAGTGCCCCCCGATCCAGATCGATTGGCGTAACCGGACCATCAGGCATGGCGACGGTTTCGATATCCGCCACTCGACAAATCCAGTTGGTCAGACGCGCGTCTCCCTCGAACCGATCCAGATCGAACCATCGTGGCTGGTCAGGAGCAGGCGCGTCAGGATCAATGGCAATCGCTTCCAGATACAGACCGTTATCCAACCCGAGCAAACGGTTGTAAGTGCCAAACTTCGCATGCTTACCGCCCTGCTGAAGCTGGACACCGAGGGCTTGCTCAACATGGGCAGTTGCTGCATCTAGTGTTTCGCCTGAAACGGCTATATGGTCCAGCTGCATCGCACACTCCTGTAATTCGAGCAGAAAAGCAGCGCGAAAACGCGCTGCTTTAGATGGCAGAGTCGTCGAAGGCTTTGTACCACAAGATTTTTCTGTGAAAAAACCTGTTCCTGCACAGAGCGCTGGAAGGTCCTAGCCGCGCGCTTCGCCAATTAGACGCAAGATATCCTGTGCTGCCTCGGGGATGTTGGTGCCCGGGCCAAAGATCGCTTTGACGCCATGATCGTACAGGAACTGGTAATCCTGCTGTGGAATTACTCCGCCGCAGATCACGATGATATCCTCTGCCCCTGCTTTTTTCAGTTCCTCGACCAATTGCGGTGCCAGCGTCTTGTGTCCAGCGGCCTGAGACGAAATTCCCACGACGTGCACGTCGTTATCGACGGCATCCTGCGCAGCTTCGGCGGGGGTCTGGAACAGAGGGCCAACATCAACGTCAAAACCGATGTCAGCAAATGCAGTGGCGATCACCTTTGCCCCCCTGTCGTGTCCATCCTGCCCCATCTTTACGACCAGAAGACGCGGGCGGCGGCCCTCGGCCTCGGCGAAGTCTTCGATGGATTTTTGAATAGCGGCGAAGCCCTCGTCACCCTCGTAGGCCGCGCCATAAACACCGGCGAGGGTCTTAACTTCGGCGCGGTGACGGCCGAATTCTTTTTCCATTGCCATGCTGATCTCTCCTACGGATGCGCGGGCGCGAGCGGCTTCAACGGCAGCAGCCAACAGGTTTCCGCCCTCGCGTGCAGTGGTGGTCAATGCGTCCAACGCCGACTGGCACGCGGCCTCATCGCGCGTGGCGCGAATACGTTCCAGCCGCGCCACCTGCGCCTCGCGCACGGCGACGTTGTCGACGTCGAGGATGTCGATTGGGTCTTCCTTTTCCTTACGGTACTTGTTGACGCCGACGATGACCTCGTCGCCACGATCGATCATGGCCTGACGGCGAGCAGCACTTTCTTCAATGCGAAGCTTGGGCATGCCTGAGGTAACCGCTTTGGTCATTCCGCCCATTTCCTCGACCTCTTGCATCAGAGCCCACGCCTTTTCGACCAGCTCATTGGTCAGGCTTTCCACGTAGTAAGACCCGGCCAACGGATCGACCACATCGGTCACGCCGGTCTCCTCCTGCAGCACCAGCTGCGTGTTCCGCGCGATGCGGGCCGAGAAATCAGTGGGAAGAGCAATGGCCTCGTCCAAGGCGTTGGTGTGCAGCGACTGAGTTCCGCCGAGAACAGCGCTCATAGCCTCATAGGCCGTGCGGATCACGTTGTTATATGGGTCCTGCTCCTGCAGGGAAACTCCCGACGTCTGGCAGTGCGTCCGCAGCATTTTGGAGCGTTCGGACTTCGCGCCAAATTCTGTCATGACCCGATGCCACAGCGTCCGGGCGGCGCGCAGTTTGGCGATCTCCATGAAGAAGTTCATGCCGATGGCAAAGAAGAACGACAAGCGACCCGCGAACTTGTCCACGTCCATACCGGCTTCGGTCGCGGCACGTACATACTCGCGACCGTCGGCCAGCGTGTAAGCCAGCTCCTGCACGAGGTTCGCCCCGGCCTCCTGCATGTGGTAACCCGAGATCGAGATCGAGTTGAACTTTGGCATTTCGTTCGAGGTGAATTCGATAATGTCCGAAATGATCCGCATCGACGGATTCGGCGGGTAGATGTAGGTGTTGCGCACCATGAACTCTTTCAGAATGTCATTCTGAATGGTGCCTGACAGCACGGACTTGTCGTGCCCCTGCTCTTCCCCGGCGACGATGAAGCTTGCGAGAACCGGAATGACCGCGCCGTTCATCGTCATCGAAACCGAGACTTTATCCAACGGAATGCCGTCAAACAGGATCTTCATATCCTCGACGCTGTCGATGGCTACGCCCGCCTTGCCCACGTCTCCGACCACGCGAGGGTGGTCGCTGTCATAACCCCGATGCGTCGCCAGATCGAAGGCGACCGAAACCCCTTGCTGACCCGCGGCGAGGTTCCGACGGTAAAAGGCGTTCGATTCCTCGGCAGTCGAGAAACCTGCATACTGCCGGATGGTCCAGGGGCGCCCAGCATACATCGTCGCCTTAACACCGCGGGTGAACGGGCCGAAACCGGGCAGTGACTTCATATGCGGCAGATCAGCAGTATCTTCCTGCGTATAGAGCGGTTTGACGTCGATACCTTCCAGCGTCTCTTTGGTCAGATCGTCCAACGGCCGTCCGCGCAGTTCTTTTTCTGCCAGCGCTTTCCAGTCCTTTGTGTCGGTCATTTCGAATTCCTCTCGTCAATTCGTTCGTAAGCAGGCGCCGTGTCGCCCGATACTGTTTCCTGCAGCAGACACAGCTGGGCCAAACCGTCGGCACCCGATGCCAGCCACGACAAATCATCCGCAAACTTTGCCATCAGCTTCATTTCCTGCCCGCTGTTAGGACACTGCGGTTCTTCGTCTATGTCCTTGTTAAGCCACAAATTCGCCTCCTGACTCGGCGCTTTGCATCTCAGCAGCGTGTCCAACTGCACATCCGGGTGGCCGGCGAATTCCTCGAACGGCAAAACACTCAATGATGTCTGCGGGAAGGCTTGGGACAGATCGGTGACTACTTCCTGCCAACCGCGATGATGCTGCGAAATTTTCGCCCATCTCACATGTGCCCCAAAATCTTTCTTGTTCCGAACCGCGTACCCTGCGACCGAGGACCAATAGGTGTTCAGTGCCCGGATATTCAGAGCGATTCTGGTTACACGACCTTCGAACGCTTCAGCCACCAGCTGCGCCCGCAATCCGGCTTCGGGATAGAGCTCACCCTTGTTGAGGTTCTGCTGCATCATACCCAGGAAATTTTCTTCGCTTATCAACAGTTGCTCAACGCCGCGCGCCTGACACCGGTCCAGTTCACGATGCAGTGCGGCATGTGACGCTGTTGTCATGGACTTCAGCGCACGCAGATCCGTTTCACGCGTGGTTTCTGGTCCCCAGAACGCAACTCTTTTTTGCGCAAGCGCCATGGCGTTGCGGCGCATGTATTCCTGAAAACTGGTAGTCGCACAGCGGTGCGCACCAAAATGCAAGGTGATTTCCATGCGCCTAGCCCACCACGCAGCTTTGCGTTTTGCGATGCAAAGGCATTTTGAACACTTTTTTGACCATCACCTGCATTCCTATAGTCGCATTCGCCAGCGCAGCAGCTATATTCATCAGAACAGGAGGCCCTATGACACGAACGCTTGCCCTTGTTTTTTCGGCACTAATCCCGCTGGCGGCATTGGCCGCGGACGGGTCTGCACCTGCGGACGACGCGTTTGTCCGTCCGGCTGGCGACAGCGAGTTAACTGAATTTCTATGGGTCAACCGCCCCATCGTCGTCTTTGCAGACACACCCGCTGACCCACGCTTCCAACAACAGATAGACATGTTGCTGGAAGGCGAAGACGCGATGCGAGACCGCGATGTAGTGGTTCTCACGGATACAGATCCCGCGTCACGGTCCCCGATCCGGTCGCAATTGCGCCCGCGCGGATTCCAGATGGTTTTTGTCGATAAGGACGGTGTGGTCAAACTTCGTAAGCCGTCGCCATGGAGCGTGCGGGAAATTGGCCGCTCCATCGACAAAACACCCTTGCGCGAACGCGAGATTCGCGAACGGCGCGAGGGCGGCTGAACCGGCACCCAACTGAAGCCACACCACCCGGTTCCCGCGCACGGCGCTGGCTCCATCTGGTTATGTGGCCTCACTGCGAGCATGGCTGGATCACTCGAACTCGATAATCACATCGTCCACCGCCAGGCTATCGCCCGGACCGGCATTAATTTTGGCAACGGTGCCTTTCTTCTCGGCGCGCAGGATGTTTTCCATCTTCATTGCTTCGACGGTGCACAATGCCTGACCTTCCTGTACTTCCTGCCCCACTTCCACGTCGATCTTCACGATTAACCCTGGCATCGGGCAGAGCAGCATTTTCGACGTGTCGGGCGGCAGTTTCTCGGGCATCAGCTTGGCCAATTCCGCCTGACGCGGGGTGCGAACATGCACTTTCAGGTCTGCCCCTCGGTTACGGATGCGGAAGCCGCCGGACACTTTACCAACTTTCAGCACTAACGGGCTGCCATCGACGTCCAGAACAGCAAGTTGATCGCCTGGCGTCCAATCCGAGGTGACACGCATTGTGGTACCGTCCGAGAACGTGACCGACGATCCATCTTTATCGGCGTCGATCGTTACCTCAAAACCATGCCCTTGCAGTGTAACAACCCAGTCTGTGCCGACCTTACGCTCATGATTGTCCATTCGACCCGACACACGCGTGCGCCGGATTTCGGCGACACGGTGCATGGCGGCGCAGGACGCCGCGATACGCTTCAGGTCGGCCTCGGGCAGCTCAACACCTTCGAACCCGTCCGGGTACTCTTCGGCAATGAACGCGGTCGTCATGTCTCCGCTGACAAATATCGGGTGATCCATCACCGCCGATAGGAAAGGCAGGTTGTGACCGATACCTTCGACCTCGAAACTGTCGAGCGCCACGCGCATCGCCTCGATGGCCTGATCGCGGGTCGGGGCCCATGTGCAGAGCTTGGCGATCATCGGGTCATAATACATGCTGATCTCGCCGCCTTCATAGACGCCGGTATCGTTGCGCACCGCCGTTTCCCCTTCGGGTGCATCTCCTTGCCATTTTTCATTGTCCAGCAATGGCCCCGAGGCGACTTCTGCCGGAGGACGGTAGCGGCTGAGACGGCCAATGGACGGCAAAAAGCCGCGATACGGATCCTCGGCATAAAGGCGGTTTTCGATGGCCCAACCGGTCAGCGTCACGTCGTCCTGCGTGATCGAGAGTTTCTCACCCGCAGCCACTCGGATCATCTGTTCCACCAGGTCAACGCCGGTGATCAGTTCGGTCACCGGGTGTTCCACCTGCAATCGCGTGTTCATTTCAAGGAAGTAGAAGTTCTTGTCGCCGTCGACGATGAATTCCACCGTACCAGCGCTGGCATAGTTCACAGCCTTGGCCAATGCCACCGCCTGTTCACCCATTGCCTTGCGGGTTTCGGGATCAAGGAACGGCGACGGCGCCTCTTCCACCACTTTCTGGTTCCGACGCTGGATCGAGCATTCACGCTCACCCAGATAAATGCCGTTGCCGTGGCTGTCACAAAGCACCTGAATCTCGATATGGCGTGGTTGGGTCACGAATTTCTCGATAAAAATCCGGTCATCTCCGAAGGAGTTCGCCGCTTCGTTCTTGGAGGATTGAAAACCTTCGCGCGCTTCCTCGTCGTTCCACGCGATCCGCATACCCTTGCCACCGCCACCAGCGCTGGCCTTGATCATCACCGGGTATCCGATTTCGTTCGAGATTTTCACCGCTTCATCGGCGTCTTCAATCAAGCCCATGTAGCCTGGCACCGTGGAAACGTTCGCGTCCTGCGCAATTTTCTTGGACGTGATCTTATCACCCATGCTTTCGATCGCACCCACCGGCGGGCCAACAAAGGCTACACCCTCAGCATCCAGCGCTTCGGCAAATTTGGAGTTTTCCGACAAGAAGCCATAGCCAGGGTGAACCGCCTGAGCGCCGCTCTGACGGACGGCATCCATGACTTTGTCGATCAGGATATACGACTGGTTTGCAGGCGGCGGACCGATGTGCACTGCCTCATCTGCCATCGAGACATGCAGAGCGTTCTTGTCGGCATCCGAGTAAATGGCGACTGTGCCGATTCCCATCTTGCGCGCGGTCTTGATGACCCGGCAGGCGATTTCGCCCCGGTTGGCGATCAGGATCTTGTTGAACATGGAACGTCCTTTGTCTTGATGTTCTGGAAACGCAAAAACGCCGCTGCAGGGCAAAAGCCCCGCAACGGCGTGTTGCGCGATGACGGTCTGGGCGACGCACGCCCCGAAGAATTATTGTTAGTTACAGTTGTTCTGCGTCTTGCAGTACAAAACGTTGCCCGCGGCACCGACCGCAGCACCGAACAGTGGGTCGGCGCTAAGGACCGCCGCACCGATTGCACCGGCTCCACCGCCAAGTACCGCCTGCTCGCCTGTGGTGTCGCCACAGGCTGCCAGCCCGGCACAGGCCGCCAATACATAGAAAAGTCGTGAGAATCGCATGTTTTCTGCCCCATTAGGTTTCTTGGTGTCTTTTGAGGCAGATGTCGGAAACACGCGTTGTTATTCAATAACAAAGCAGCAAAATTCGCGATTTGCGCAGTTTTTCGCCAGTTTACCCACAAGTTCTGCGCAAAGAAAAACGCGGACAGGTCATTGTGGGGATCACAAGCCTGCCCGCGGAAGGAAGGGGTACGGAATAGTAGGTGCTTGTGCGACGCAGGCAAAGTAGAGCCGCACGGCCTACTCACCTTGCACAGTTCAATTTCTGCCGCCAACCAGACATTTCTTCTCTTTTGATTTCCGGCTGAAACCCGCCAATCGGGCAAAAACGCGCGCAGATTTGCGCCGACGTCCCGCCGTGCAACCTGCATCGCAGTGCGTCTTCCGGCCGTCACATTGCCGTTACAGAACGCCTTCGAAACCTCTGAACGACACCGGTTTCCTTCACGGCCAATAGCGCGTGTCTGACAAAAATTTCTGCGTATGTTTGGGCGCTTGTGAACGCGTTTCACACCTGTGTGAAAAACTGAGCGGCCCGCGACACGATTGCTTGAGAGAATCCGATTTTCTTCTCCCTTTTTAGTGATTTCCATCATCTTTGCATGCGTGGAACGGTGGCGGCGCACACTCGCACACAAGGATTTATCCCCATGAAAATAAAGAGTAAAACCGCTTGCTTGCTTGCTGCCAGCGCGCTTTGCGCGACCTCTACGCAAGCTTTTGCGCAAGATGCTCAGACACAGGCTGAACTGGATGCGCTTCGCGCCCGGGTCGAAGCATTGGAGTCCGCCAATCCCGGCTCGGGAACGGGTGATCTGCGAATCGGAAACACCACACTTGACGTCTACGGATACATCAAAGCCGACTTCTTCTACGACTTCGAATACGATCAGGGCGACACGGCCTTTGTTAACGTGATCGGCGAGCCTTCGGCCGCGACGGATGGCACCTTCGGCGCCACGGTCCGGCAATCCAGGATCGGCCTGAGAACCAACACGCCCTCGGCTATTGGCGACATCAGCGGGCAGTTGGAACTGGACCTTTTCGCATCGAACGGAACGGCTGAGCTGCGGCTGCGTCACGCCAATATCAGAATCGGAGACGCCTGGTTGATCGGTCAGTATTGGACCAATTTCCAACCGCTCGACACATACCCGACCTCGGTTGAATTCAATGGCCCTGTTGGCATCCCCTTCGCCCGGGTTCCACAGGTGCGTTACACAAACAAGTTTGGGGAATACACGACCTTTGCAGCCTCGGTCGAAGAAAACGTCAGCGGATCCAACTCGGATGACCCGGTCCTGACCGCTTCTGCCGAATACAACGACGGCACGTACATTGCCCGGGCTTCCGCACTTTATGGCAAAGCGCAGTCCGGTAGCATCGAGGTCGATCAGACGGGCTTTACGCTGTCCGGCTCTGTTCGTCCGTGGGATGGCGGCCTGTTTCAGGTCAACTATGTCAACGGCGAGGCCCTGGGCCCTTACTTGATCGGTCTGGGTGACCCAATCGTCAACGGTCAGGCCAATGACGTCGACGGCTATACCGTCGAATTCCGTCAAGATATTGCTCCGAAGTGGAACGTAGGGATCGCCTATGGCCGAGAAGACTATGACCTGCCGACCTCGACCGGGACTCTGGCCTTCACCGAGCTGGAAACGATCCACGTCAACGCCTTCTACAAGGCAACCGATAATCTGACACTGAGCGCCGAATACATCTATGGCGAGCGGAACGACGTCAATTCCGGTCAGACTTTCGACGGCAACCGTGTTCAGTTGGCGGCGCAGCTGAACTTCTGACGCATCACACGGGCCCCGCCCGACACAGGGCGGGGTTGCACGGGCTACGCCGCACCCATTCTTGTTTTGCGCCAAACCGCTCACAATCAGCGTGCCCCGTCGAGAATGTCGGGAAAAGATTGGCGAACTGCATCCAGATCAATCACAAGCAACGCCTCATAGCTGTCGGGAACAAAGGGATCCTCCGCCGCGACAACCTCACGCCCAAACAGCCAGCTGAGCCGCCCGGCATCCAGATTGCCCCGCTCAAAAGGTTGATCGCCGAAGTGATCCAGCAACGCCTGTAAAAAGGCCGCGTCGGCCCGGCGGTCCGCCGGCTTGCGATCGCGGAACCGCTCACGTTTCACCAAAGGCGTCGCGCCCTTGGGATTGGCACGTCGAATGATGAACTGGAAATCGGTTCCGGGCAGGCGACCGGGAAAGCCACGGTGTTTCAACATACCTTAGCCTCCTCGGACAAGCGGTTGAGAATACGGCAAAACCGGCTCATAAACCGGAGCTGAAAAGTCATGTATACCTCCGAAGGTGCGACACTGGGACAAGACGCGCTGAGGTCATGAAATCTGGCATTCATGGTCAGAGCCCCTCCCAGATACACCGGGACTCTTCCAACCGGTAGGCCTCGAAAAATTGTGTGGCGTCAGGCGCCCTATCGCCGAAATCCAGCGCACGGTCAGAGAACGAAATAACGACACGTGCAGGTTCCAGTTCATGCCGCGCCACATAGGGAACAGCCAGTGTTTCACACAAATGCGCCATGTCGACGACAGCCACATCATAAGTGATACGTCCGGCAGTCGACCCGATTCTGGGCGCGACAAAGCGGAAACGAACCCAGAGCTCGCCGGGATTGTCGTCCAGCAATACATTATTGAGCTCAACGGGCTGCCCCGAAGGAACCGGCAACAGGTTGCCGGCATGAGCTGATGCTGCAGTCAGAACCGCCATAATGACACTAATACCGACGCGACCCCAGAACCACCGGTGCCGGTCTCCTCCACCCGGGGTCGCGCGCGCGGAACCGCGGCTCTGCGCAAAACTATGTCGTGTCGGATGCTTCATCTGATAGCTGCAAAATGCTCTTTGGCTTGGCTTTTCTTTGGGTTGAATCAGGCGGAACACCCCGCCCGATCTGATTACAACGGTATGTTGTCGTGCTTTTTCCAAGGATTCTTCAGCTGCTTGTTCCGTAGGCTGGCAAAAGCCTTGGACACGCGGCGACGGGTCGATTGCGGCATGATGACTTCGTCGATGAAACCACGCTCAGCCGCAACGAAGGGATTGGCGAACCGGTTTTCGTAGTCCTGCGTATGCTTCGCGATCTTTTCCGCATCGCCCAGATCAGCGCGATGAATGATTTCGGTCGCGCCTTTTGCACCCATCACCGCGATCTCAGCCGTAGGCCACGCATAATTGAAATCACCGCGCAGGTGCTTGGACGCCATCACGTCATAGGCACCACCATAAGCTTTACGGGTGATCACGGTTACCTTCGGCACCGTCGCTTCACCGTAGGCGAACAGCAGTTTGGCACCGTGCTTGATCACGCCGCCATATTCCTGCGAAGTCCCCGGCAAAAAGCCAGGCACGTCCACCAGCGTCAGGATCGGAATTTCAAAACAATCGCAGAATCGAACGAACCGCGCTGCTTTGCGCGAGCTGTCGATATCCAGGCATCCCGCCAAAACCATCGGCTGGTTGGCCACGACCCCTACGGTCTGCCCCTCAAGCCGGATAAACCCGGTGATGATGTTCTTGGCGAAATCTTCCTGAATCTCATAGAAATCACCCTCATCGGCAATTTTGGTGATGAGCTCCTTCATGTCATAGGGGGAGTTCGGGTTTTCAGGGATCAACGTATCCAGTGAAGTTTCAACACGGTTGGGTTCGTCAAAAAACGGGCGGACAGGAGGCTTTTCACGGTTGTTGAGTGGCAGGAAATCCACCAGACGACGCACCTCGGCCAGCGCCTCGACATCATTCTCAAATGCGCCATCCGCAACCGAAGATTTCTTGGTGTGCGTCGACGCTCCGCCCAACTCCTCGGCCGTGACAACCTCGTTGGTCACGGTCTTCACCACATCAGGCCCGGTCACAAACATGTAGGAGGTATCTTTAACCATGAAGATAAAGTCGGTCATCGCGGGGCTGTAGACCGCACCACCGGCGCAGGGTCCCATGATCACACTGATCTGCGGAACCACGCCCGAGGCCATAATGTTGCGCTGAAACACCTCGGCATAGCCTGCCAACGAAGCAACGCCTTCCTGGATTCGCGCACCACCCGAGTCGTTGATGCCGATCACAGGTGCACCATTCTGCATCGCCATATCCATGATCTTGCAGATCTTCTGGGCATGCGTTTCAGACAACGACCCTCCGAAAACCGTGAAGTCCTGACTGAAGACATAGACCATGCGACCATTGATGGTGCCCCAGCCAGTTACGACACCATCCCCCGCAGGCTTTTGTTTTTCCATCCCGAAATCGGTGCACCGGTGGCTTACGAACATGTCGAATTCCTCGAAACTGCCCTCATCTACAAGCAGCTCAATCCGTTCGCGCGCAGTCAGCTTACCTCGCGCGTGCTGTGCATCAATCCGCCTTTGCCCACCGCCCAGCCGTGCATCGTTGCGGCGATCTTCAAGCTCGGAAAGGATATCTTTCATGCCGGTATTCCCCTATGAAATTTTGCAGGACAATACCGGGACATGGTCCTTGACCAAAGCTATATTCGGCAAATTTGCAAAACTTTGACAACCCTAGCAATGATAATTGAAAATTTGCTAATTAACAAAACAATTTGGAGAGCCCGATGGTATTTCCAATTCCGAAGCTCTAAAGGTGAACCATGCAGTTCAGCACAACCCCTATCAGCCGCACGCCCCCGACGATTGCAACACTCGTTTTGTTGTCCGGTCTGTCGGCACTGAGCATGAATCTGTATCTGCCAAGCCTGCCATTCATGGCCACCTATTTTCAGACTGACTACAAGACAATGCAGCTGTCCATTGCGCTGTATCTTCTAGTCAATGCAGTACTGCAAATTCTGATTGGGCCAATTGCAGACAAGGCTGGGCGCAGACCCGTTCTTTTGTGGGGTCTGGGCTTGTTCCTGCTGGCCACTTTGGGGTGCATCTACGCGCCAAACATTGAAATTTTCCTGGCTTTCCGAATGTTTCAGGCCGTGATTGTTGTGGGAATCGTTCTCAGTCGGGCAGCCGTGCGCGACATGTACGAACAGGATCAGGCGGCCTCAATGATCGGATATGTGACCATGGGTATGGCAGTTGTGCCTATGATCGGTCCGGCAGTCGGCGGATTACTTGAAGAAGCTTTCGGCTGGAAGGCCAACTTTTGGATGCCATTTGGACTGGCAGCGTTGGCATTGCTGCTGACTTATCGCGATTTTGGGGAAACGGCCGCGGCTAGCGGCAAGACACTGATGCAACAGTTTCGAGAATACCCTGAGCTACTGACTTCTCCACGGTTCTGGGGCTATTCGCTGTCATCGGCGCTATCGTCCGGTGCATTCTTTGCCTATCTCGGCGGGGCACCTTTCATCGGAACCGAAGTGTTTGGGATGACTGCAGCCGAAGTAGGCGTGTATTTCGGCGCCCCTGCTCTTGGGTACTTTTTCGGCAACTTCATCAGCGGGCGCTATTCAACACGCTATGGCGTCAATCGCATGGTGCGCTGGGGTTGCTGGTTGAACGCGATTGGTGTCGCGCTGTCGGCAGCGTTGTTTCTTATGGGAATGGGCACAGCCCTCAGCTTTTTTGGGCTAATGACCTTTGTCGGTCTGGGCAACGGCATGTCCATCCCGAATGCCACAGCCGGCGCGCTTTCAGTTCGACCGCATTTGGCAGCAACGGCCTCGGGGCTGAGCGGTGCCATTATGCTGGGAGGCGGTGCAGCTCTCAGCGCGTGGGCCGGCGCACTACTGACCCGCGAAACCGGTGCAATGCCGCTGTTGTGGCTGATGCTGGCGACTTCGGTTCTGGCTATTTTTGCCATCAGCAGCGTTATCTGGCGCGAAAGACAACTGGGCATGTAGCGGCTTGCACAGTTAGTTTTGCAAAGTTAGCCTAAGCATTCAGAAAATCTGCAAAGACACGCCATGGCCACTCAAAAACTCTACGCTGGCGCGAAATTGCGCGAAATGCGCACACGTCTGACCCTGACACAAAAGGAATTCGCCGCCAAGTTGGGCGTCTCACTGCCCTATTTGAACCAAATGGAGAACAACAACCGTCCGATTTCGACTACTGTTGTTCTTGCGCTGGCACAAGAATTCGGCATGGACGTGACCGAACTCAGCACCGGCGACAGCGAACGGCTGGTGTCAGATATGCGCGAAGTGCTGGCCGACCCGGTTTTTGCCGACACTGTGCCGCCTCTTGCCGATCTTCGGCTGACCGCTTCGAACGCCCCGGCGCTAGCGCGTGCCTTTATCGAACTACACCGCACGTATCGCCAAACTCACGAACGGTTGGCATCCTTGGACGAGGCCTTGGGGCGCGAAGACGCGCGTACGCAGGCCAGCCCTTGGGAGGAGGTGCGCGATTTCTTCCATTACTGCGACAACTATATCGATGCTGTCGACCGCGCAGCCGAGCGCTTTGCCTCACACGCCGAAGCACCGGGCGGTATTCGTCAGGCCGCACTCACTAGCCTGTCCGAGCGGGGCATACAGGTTACCTTTGCTGATACAGAAACGTTGCGCAGCTATGATGCGGCCGGAAAGGCTCTGCGACTGTCTTCCCGCGCGGCCCCACAAACGCAGGTGTTTCAACTGCTGTTGCAGGTAGCCCTGATCAGTCAGGACAAACTGCTAGAGGCAACGCTGGACTTTGCACGCTTCCAAAGCGACGAGGCCCGCGCCATTGCTAAAATTGGGCTGGCCAACTATTTCGCCGGCGCCTCGTTGATGCCTTACGGCCCGTTTTTGACCGCAGCCCAAGAAGACCGACACGATCTGGAACTGCTCAGCAACCGTTTCGGGGCCTCAATCGAACAGGTGGCGCACCGCCTGTCGACGCTGCAACGGCCCGGGGCCAAAGGTATCCCGTTCTTCTTTGTGCGTGTCGACCAAGCCGGAACAATCACAAAACGCCATTCCGCTACGCGCCTGCAATTCGCACGGTTTGGCGGCGCATGCCCATTGTGGAATGTTCACCGTGCCTTCGAGACACCGGGGCATTTCCTGCGACAGCTGGCCGAAACACCGGATGGGGTTCGCTACATCTCTTTGGCATGCGACGTATCCAAATCCGGAGGTTCGTTCGGTGCCCCCGTCCGCCGCTACGCGATTGCTCTGGGATGTGAAGTACGCCACGCCGAAGCATTGGTCTATGCCGACAATCTCGACATCAACAACGCCAGCGCCTTCGAACCGATTGGTATTTCCTGCCGCATCTGCGAGCGCCAGACATGCCACCAACGCTCAGTTCCGCCGCTGGAACGGCGCCTGACAATCGACGCGCACAAACGCGGCACACTACCCTATGAAGTGACCTGATATTTCCCAACTAAAATGCTTGGGGTGGCGAATTGCGGCGGGGGCAGAACCCCCACCTGCGATCTCAGCTTTTGGTCAAAATCGCCCAGATCTCATCTTTAAGTGCCGCACGTTTCTTGCGCAGCTCGACTTCTGCCAACTCTTCCATCGGGGTTACGTTGGTTTCTGCCCTGTGAACCGTACGGTTGACCTCGTGATACTCATCCGACAGCCGTGCGAAATGCGCATCTGTCTGCTTGAGCTGGCTCATCATTTCGACCTTATCGGGGAACTCCTCGGCCAGCTCATGCGGGGTGTGAGACATCCTGTTCGCTCCTTTGTTTAGCGTTACGTCTCAATGCTAAAGATACCTGTAAGGTACCGCATTGACGCGGATCAAATTCAGTCCGCACATCGCAACAATTCGGTAGCTTACGCTTCACCGGCAATCGCCGCGCAGCTTATCGCTGCGCGGTGGCCCAACCAGGGTGTATCCATGGCCGATCATTGGATTTGGGCAGCGGATCACGCCCCAGCATGTGGTCCGACACCTTTTCGCCAACCATGATCGAGGGCGCATTCAGGTTGCCATTGGTGATCTGCGGGAAAATCGAGCTGTCGGCAACGCGCAACGCTTCGACACCGATCACGCGACCTTGCGGATCGACAACAGCCTGTTTGTCATCCGCCCGACCCATGCGGCAGGTCCCGCAAGGATGATAAGCGCTCTCCGCATGTTCGGCGATGAAGGCGTTCAGCTCTTCGTCTGTCTGAACTGATGCGCCCGGCTGAATTTCCTTGCCGGCATAGGGCTTGAACGCATCCTGACCGAACAATTCGCGGGTCAGGCGAATACAGGTGCGGAAGTCCTCCCAGTCCTCTTCATGGCTCATGTAGTTGAAACGGATTACGGGGGCATCCTCAGGCTTGGCCGAACGCAGGGTCACCGCGCCACGTGACGGCGAACGCATCGGGCCGACATGAGCCTGGAACCCATGCCCCTCGGCGGCGGCTTTCCCATCATACCGCACGGCAATCGGCAGGAAATGGTACTGGATGTCCGGGTATTCAATGCCGGGCTTCGAACGGATGAATGCGGCACTTTCAAACTGGTTCGACGCACCAAGGCCGGTCTTGGTAAACAACCATCGTGCACCGATCAGCCCCTTGCTGATCAGGTTCCAGTGTTTGTAGAGCGTGATCGGTTGCAGAGAAGCTTTCTGGATATAAAGCTCCAGGTGGTCCTGCAGGTTCGCACCAACGCCCGGGCGATCCGCCACAACATCGATGCCATGCTCGGCCAGATGAGAAGCCGACCCAATGCCGGACAGCATCAGTAGCTTGGGCGAGTTTATTGACGAAGCAGCTATAACCACTTCACGCCGGGCGCGGATGATCTCTTTCTTGCCACCACGCGTCAGCTCGATCCCTGTCGCGCGCCCATTCTCGATGACAATGCGAGAGGCGAGCCCCCGAATGATATCGCAATTCTCGCGTTTGAGCGCGGGTCTCAGATATGCATTCGCCGCCGACCAGCGCCGCCCTTTCCAGACGGTTTGCTCCATCGGGCCAAAGCCTTCCTGCTTTTCCCCGTTGTAATCCCCGGTGACTTCGTAACCTGCCTGTTGCCCCGCATCCACAAAGGCTTTGAACAACGGATTCTCGCGTGGACCTCGCGAGACGTGCAGCGGGCCATCCGTTCCCCGCCAAGTGCTGTCACCGCCGTGGCCACCGTCATGCCAAGTTTCCATCCGCTTGTAATACGGCAATACGTCTGCATAGGACCAGCCATCGGCACCCATCGTGTCCCACGTATCGAAATCACGTGCGTGTCCGCGCACATAAACCATACCATTGATCGATGAAGACCCGCCGATCACCTTGCCACGCGGACAGGCCAGACGGCGATTGTTCAGATGCGGCTCGGGCTCGGATTGGTAACCCCAATCATAGCGCGACATGTTCATCGGATAGCTGAGCGCCGCCGGCATCTGGATAAACGGCCCGGCATCGGTTCCGCCGTGCTCGATTACCAGAACCGAGGCGCCAGCCTCGCTCAGGCGATAGGCCATCGCACAGCCAGCGGATCCTGCACCAACGATGACAAAGTCTGCTTCCATATTCACGACTCCTTGCCCCGCCGATCCAAGTTATGAGGCCTTCGGCGAGAGTATTTCCAGAAAGATGAAGAGGTCATTCTCCGCGCGGGAACCGCGCATTTTCCTCGACGTTATTCAGATCCATGTGGTTGCGCATGTACCGTTCGGACGCCCTCTGCAGCGGCTGGTAATCCCACGGGTAGTAGCCACCCTGGCGCAGCGCTTCGTAGACCACCCAGCGCCGAGCCTGGCTGGCGCGTACTTCAGCATCAAAGCGGTCTAGATCCCAACGCACCTCGGATTTAGCACGCAGAGTCTGTAGCGTTCCCGCGTGCTCCGGATCGTCGGCCAAATTGTGCAGTTCATTCGGATCAGCCTCGACATCATACAGCTGATCCGGGTCCAGTGCGCAGCGGTTATACTTCCACTTGCCATAGCGCAGCGAAACCAGCGGCGCGTAAGAGGCTTCGGCGGCATATTCCATCTTCACCGGAGCCGTTCGCTCAGAGCCGTTGGCAAGCGGCACGAGATCTTCGCCATCGGTCCACGGAGCGATCTCGGCCATATCGACACCTGCCAGTGCCCCAAGGGTCGGCGTGACGTCGATCGTTGAAACCGGGGTATCAATGCGGCCGACTGGCATGTCGGGCGCGGAAATCATCAGCGGCACGCGTGCAGAACCTTCATAGAAGTTCATTTTGAACCACAGGCCGCGCTCGCCAAGCATGTCGCCGTGGTCCGAGACGAACATGACGATGGCGTCCTGTCGAGTGGTTTCCAGCACCTCCATGATTTCGCCGATTTTGTCGTCCAGATAGGAAATATTGGCGAAGTAAGCGCGGCGTGACTTGCGGACATCCTCTTCGGTGATGTCAAAACTGCGCCAGTCGTTGGCGTCAAAGATACGTTTAGAATGTGGGTCCTGATTGTCGTAGCCCAGATCGGAAACTTCAGGCAGCAGATGCTCGCAATCTTCGTACAGATCCCAGTACTTCCGACGGGCCACATAAGGATCATGTGGGTGCGTAAAGCTGACGGTCACGCACCACGGGCGTTCGTCGTTTCCGCGCGCCAGATCGTAGAGTTTTGCTTTGGCGTTGTAGGCGACCTCGTCGTCGTACTCCATCTGGTTCGATATCTCGGCAATACCCGCACCCGTGACCGAGCCCATATTGTGATACCACCAGTCAATCCGCTCACCCGGCTTGCGGTAATCCGGGGTCCAGCCGAAATCGGCCGGGTAGATGTCGGTCGTCAAACGATCTTCGAACCCGTGCAGCTGGTCGGGGCCGACAAAGTGCATCTTGCCAGAGAGGCACGTGTAATACCCCGCGCGGCGTAGATGATGGGCATAGGTTGGGATATCGCTGCGAAACTCAGCCGCGTTGTCATAGACACCCGTGCGAGACGGCAGTTGCCCGGACATAAAGCTGGCGCGCCCAGGTGCACACAAGGGTGACGCAGTATAGGTGTTGGCAAACCGCGTCGACCGGGCAGCCAGCTTCTTGAGGTTCGGAGCGTGCAGCCAGTCCGCCGGACCATCAGGAAAGAGGGTTCCGTTCAATTGATCCACCATCAGGATCAAAATATTCGGTTTTGTCATTTTTCAGCCTCGAGCAGTGTTCTCAGGACGCGCTGAGCGTGGATCACGGCCAGCTGCGGCTCTTCCGGCGCGCTGAGAGCGGCGCGAATGTACAGACCATCGATCAGAGCAATCATGTTCTCGGCTGCTTCGACCGGTTCATTCATTAACGGGCGCAGGGCGTAGATCAGGTTCGATCGAATACGCGCCTGATAAATCCGCCAAAGGCGAAGGGCATCGTCATTGGTTTGCGCCAGCACGTAGAAAGTCATCCAGGCAGCGATCACATCCGGCGTAAAGCACGATTGGGCGAAACAAGCCCGGATGATGGCCTGTGCGCGCTCATTCGGTTTGGCTTTATTAAGCTCGCCCCGGGCTTCCGCGCCGAAATCCGACAGGATGCGGCGCATGGCTGCCAGAAAAATCTGCTCCTTGCCGCCGAAATAGTGATGCGCCAAAGCGCTCGACATCCCTGCCCGTTTGGCGATCTGACTGACCGTCACGTCGAGCGATTTCTGAACGCCCAGCTCAGCAATCGTCGCTTTGATGATCGCGTCGCGGCGGATCGGTTCCATTCCGAGTTTTGGCATTGATACACCCCTGGCTCAGGCCCTGAACCTAAACGCTAGGGGGTTTTTATTGACTCGTCAATCAATAACCATTCCCGGAACCTCAGGCATCTAGAATTTTGTACCAACGTCAGGCGGAGTGATTGCTTTCCGGTTCAGCACTGCCTCTCGCCAGGAGATAAAGCTGACCGCAGCCAGAATCAGCGTTCCGCCGCTGACAACCCAGATGTCGATGCCCTCGTGGAACACCAGCACCCCCAGCAATGTGGCCCATATAAGCTGAAGGAATGTCACCGGCTGGGTCACAGCAACAGGAGCCGCCTGAAGGGCAAGCGTCATGAAATAATGACCCGCCGTGGCAAAGCTTGCAATCAGGAACAGCACAAAGATGTCCCGCAAAGTGGGAGGTTCCCAGACAGCGACGGCAAATGGAATCAAAGCGATCGTGACCCAGATCGACAGATGGGCAACCACCACTGAAGGAGGGATATCGCGTACAAGCAACTTGGCCAGTAAATACGAGCCGCCCAAAGACAAAGAAGTTCCCAGCATGGCGAGATGCCCCGGTGATACTTCACGAAAGCCCGGGCGGAGAATGATAGTTACACCGATCAGAGCAACACCGATGGCCGCGATCCTGCGAAAGGCCAGCTTTTCGCCTAAAAACAGGGCAGCACCTATGGTGACGTATATCGGCGTCAGGTAATTCATGGCGGTGACTTCGGCCAGCGGAATGGTCGTCATGGCATAAAACCAAAGCATGACGGCCACGGCGTGGATGACACCCCTTAGCCCGAACAGCTGCAGTTGACGGGTTGTCAGTCGGGTCGTCACGATCGCGCGCATCGCCGGAAGCAGGAAAACCAGCCCAAGAACGTACCGCAGGAACGCCGCCTGAATAGGGTCCATGGATGAACCAAGCGATTTCACCAATGCGTTCATCCCGACAAAGGATAGCCCGGCAGCTAGCATCCAAAGCATACCGGCAACATGGCGGGACGAGGCGGAAGGAAAAGTCATGGCGTTGGTTGAACACCGAAAACAGCCGCGCCACAACCCTTCACATGGCAACAAGTTTCAAAGCGATACCCAACATTACGACACCGATCACAACGTCCAGAACCTGCCATGCGCGAGGCCGCGTAAAATAGGGGGTCAGAACCCGAGCTCCGTAGCCCAGCGAAAAGAAGAACACAAAACTTGAAGTCATAGCACCTACGGCGAATCCCATCCGGTCTTCGTATTGGGCCGAGATGGATCCGATCAGTACCACAGTGTCCAAATAGACATGCGGATTCAGCCAGGTGAACGCCAGCACCGTCAGCAAGGCAGCCCGCCGTGTGGTCCGCTGCCCCTCGCCAACCTTTATTGCCGCCCCGCCCTGCCACGCTGACCAAAAACTGCGCATCCCGTACCACGTCAGGAAAATCGCGCCACCATAGCGCATCACTGTTTCAAACCACGGCGCGGCTTGCGCCAGAGTACCGAAACCGGCGACCCCGGCTCCGATCAGTATTGCATCGGACAGTGCGCAGGTCAGACACAGCGCAAAAACATGCTCGCGCCGCAGGCCTTGCCGTAACACAAAGGCGTTCTGCGCACCGATAGCAAGTATCAGACTGAACCCAAGGACAAACCCGGCGATAAGCGATGTGGACATGAAGCCTCCAATTGTTGGCTGGTTGACTACATGGCACTGGCACCTTTAACAAATTAAAGAGATTTACCTTGATTAAGTTTGGCTAATGTCACTAGATCCACATCACCTCTCCGCGTTGGCAGCCATCTTACGCCACGGCAGTTTCGACGCAGCCGCCGCCGACTTGTCTGTTACACCCTCGGCCATTTCGCAAAGGATCAAGGCATTAGAAGATCGCGTTGGAGTATCTCTGATCCAGCGCGGTACGCCCTGCACTGGAACTCCGGCGGGGTTGCGGATCGCCCAACACGCTGCTGATATCGGATTATTGGAAGCTCAGTTAAACCGAGAGCTGGCTCTGGACCAAGAGACGAGCCCTGCCTGCGTCAGGATCGCAGTGCCTGCGGACAGCCTGGCCACCTGGTTCATCGAGGCCTTGTCACAAGTCGATGGCATGCTGTTCGATCTTGTGGTTGACGATCAAGATCACTCAGCAGAATGGTTGAGGCGCGGTGAGGTCAGTGCTGCCGTCACAGTCGGCGGTTCGACCGTAACCGGCTGCGACGCGACCGAATTGGGAACGCTGCGATACCTGCCGACCGCCAGCCCTGCCTTTGTGCGAACCTGGTTCAGCACTGGCGTTTCCGCCGAATCGCTGCAACTCGCGCCGTGCCTGACATTTAACCTCAAGGATAACCTGCAACAGGCTTGGATTATTCAACAAACGGGCGTTCGGATTTCTCCTCCATCTCATTTCCTGCCATCTTCGCAAGGGTTCGTCGAAGCTGCTGCTGCCGGGCTCGGCTGGGGTATGAACCCTGAAAACCTTGCTCGCCCTGCTTTGGACGACGGGCGCTTATGCGCGATTGTGCCCAACGCTCCTCTGGACGTGGCATTAAGCTGGCAGGTCGGGCGCATACTTGCCCCTGCCCTTGCGCCCCTGACCCGCGCTGTGCGAGACGTTGCGGCTCGCAGTTTGCTGCGTCCTTCCTAAGGATCGAAGTCAGGTCTGCATCGCCTTACCCTTTTTCGGCGCAGCAATGCGATAACATGAAAAAGCCGACCACAGGCTGACCAGGACTATGAACACAATAGCCGCAGCGACCTCATGCATGTGGGCAACGGCTGCCAAAGTAACCGAGAAAACAACTCCGGCCAACCGGCAGATAGCCTTTATGGCGGCCGCTCCCCGAACGCGCTGGTCTTTGGGAGCGACATCCAGAAAATACAGCCCTTTGGCGCTGCTTATTCCCGTAACGGCGACAGAAACGACAAACAAGGCAATCGCGTGCAGTTGAACGTCGTGGTCGATATGCATGTAATGAAATGCCAGCAACACAATACCAGTTACTGCCACCAAAAGCGCGCCTGTGACCATCACCGCTCGATGAGATTTCATGTTCACCAGCTGCCAAAGGGGCGCCGATACCAGATAGCCGGACGCCGATGAAACGATCATGGCTGTCAGCCCTTTGGCCGAGTGGTGATGAGCCTCTGCGGCGATGAGCGCAAAAAAGGGCACCGACAATGACACCACGACCAATGGCAGACGCATGACCAGATAACGGCGAAACCAGGCCTGATCGAACATGTCACGAATGCCTGAAACGATCTCGCGCAACGACTGGCGAGGAAAGTGCGGACCTTTAACATCGGGTTTTTTATCCGGCGCCTTTTCAGCCATCGCCAGAATGCACAGGGCGGAAAACAGAAAAAAGGTAACTGAGGCCGCAATAACAGCAGAATGGCGGGAAAATGGCGGATTTTGTTTAGTAACCTCGTGAATAAGCAACACCAGACCTATTGCACCGAGCCCCCCCGCACCCAACTGAAGATAGCGAATGACCATACGAGATTTCGATTTCAGTTGATCTCCAAACAGGTCAGACAGCATCAGCGACTGGGTTTCTTCGATCAGCCCGATCGCAAAAAACGCCGCTACAAAGGCAACCGCCGTCAATGGCACGCTACCAGTGGCCGCGATCAGCAAAGCCATCAACAGACAGGCGCCAATGCCGAGCTCGGTTATGGCGATCCCGCGCTTCTTCCTCTGTTGCGCCGCGATGGGACGCGCCAGAAAAATGTCCGAGATCATGTTGCCCACCATACGTACAGAGACCAGCGCGCCAGCCAAGAACATCGGCAGATCAAGCGACACCGCCAGAAAAGACAAAACGACCGAGGGACTACCCAAGGTCCATGCCACTTGCGACAGGATACTCTGGCCGGCCAAGACCGGCACATTGCGCTTTGACGGATCAGAGGTTTTGTTCACCATTCACCGGTCGCCCACGTAGCTCCGCACCTCAGGACGCGGACATGCCCGATTGCCGTTGGTCATCCACCGCGCTTTTCCAAGTGTATAAACTCGCACCGCTGCGGCCAAGAACTCAGTTAAGATCCCGTGGAATCAAAAAACCCGGCCTTTCCAGGCCGGGATTTGAAATGACGCGAAGTCGCTGCCGGTCAGAGCTGCGCCATGACTTCATCGGTGGCTTCGAAGTTGGTTGTGACGCGCTGAACGTCGTCATCATCTTCCAACGCATCGACCAATTTCATCAGGCGCTGCATATCCTCCAAGCCCAACTCGGTCGTTGTGGAAGGTTTCCACACCAGCTTGGTGGACTCGGATTCGCCCAGCGCCGCTTCCAGCGCGTTCGAAACCTCGTTCAGATCGGTATCGGCGCACCAGATGATGTGCCCGTCTTCCGAGCTTTCGACATCCTCCGCACCCGCTTCAATCGCGGCTTCGAAAATGGTGTCGGCATCGCTCGCGGACGCAGGATATACGACCTCGCCCTTGCGCTCGAACATGAACCCCACCGACCCGGTCTCGCCCAGGTTGCCGCCGTTCTTGGAGAAGGTCGAACGCACGGTAGACGCAGTGCGGTTGCGGTTGTCAGTCATCGTTTCGACGATCACAGCCACACCGTTGGGGCCATAGCCCTCATACCGGATTTCTTCATAATCGTCGCCCTCGCCCGCCTGCGATTTCTTGATCGCGCGGTCGATCACGTCCTTGGGGACCGAGTTCGACTTGGCCTCTTTTACCGCCAGACGCAGGCGCGGGTTCTTGTCGGGATCAGGGTCGCCCATCTTCGCGGCGACAGTGATCTCTTTAGACAGTTTAGAAAAAAGTTTGGACCGCGCGGCGTCCTGACGCCCCTTGCGGTGCTGGATGTTGGCCCATTTTGAGTGGCCTGCCATGTTGCGTCCTCGTCATCGTAATTGTGTATTTGGCGCTCATATAGACGTTAGCGGGGGGCAGGATCAAGAGAGCGGCTTGCTCAGGCCCCGCCAACGGGTATGGTGACGGCATGACGACGGATCAGATTATTCTTTTCGCCCTTTTCATTGCTGTTTTTGGAATGCTGCTATGGGGCAGATTTCGCTACGATCTTGTGGCGTTTACGGCTCTCATGATCAGCGTTGTCCTTGGTGTGGTGCCAGTGGACGATGCCTTTGCCGGGTTCGGACATCCCGCGACCATCATCGTGGCACTGGTTCTGGTTGTTTCCGCGGGACTGGTCCGGTCTGGTGCCGTTTTCCTGATCACGCGCACGTTGGTCGACTCTTCGCGCGGCCTTGGCGCCCATATCGCGCTGATGGGCGGGATCGGGGCAGTATTGTCCGCATTCATGAACAATGTGGCCGCGCTGGCCTTGCTGATGCCGGTCGACATCCAAACCGCCCGTAAAGCGGGACGCTCCGTAGGCCTGAGCCTGATGCCTCTGAGTTTTGCCACCATTCTCGGCGGTATGGCCACCCTGATCGGAACTCCGCCCAATATCATTATTGCCTCAATCCGGGCCGAGACATTGGGCGAGCCGTTTCACATGTTCGATTTTGCCCCCGTCGGTGGTTTGGCCGCTATTGCTGGTCTTGCATTCGTCGCGCTGGTGGGATGGCGATTGATCCCCAATCGCGGCCCGCACGAAGAAACTTCGGAGGCTTTGGCCGAGTACATTGCCGAACTGACCGTTCCTTCGGACTCGGCACATATAGGCAAGCGGGTCAGCGAGTTATACGAGGTTGCTGAAAAATCAGACGTGGCCATCATCGGACTGATCCGCGACGGCAAACGACGCTATGGCCGATCTGCCCATGCAACGCTGCACGAGGGCGACGCGCTGGTGCTTGAAGCACGGCCCGAAGCGTTGGATGAGTTTCGTGCTGCCCTGAACCTGGATTTCTCTGACACGCGCCGGCAGGAATTGCTGACTGCCGGCGGTGACGGTCTTGAAGTAATCGAGGTCGTAGTTCCCGAAAGCGCCCGCATCACCGGCCGTACCGCGCAGGGCGTTGGCCTTGCCTGGCGTCAAAGCACGGTATTGATGGGTATCTCGCGCCAAGGTCGCCGCATCTCCGAACAGGTGCGCAAAACAGAAGTAGAGCCCGGTGACATCCTGCTATTGTTGTGCCCCCGTGATCGCGGGGCGGATGTGACCGAGTGGCTGGGCTGTCTGCCGCTGGCAGAACGCGGGTTGAATGTCACGGCTAACGATAAAGCGTGGCTGGCCATTGGCTTGTTCGCAACTGCCGTGTTGGCGGCAAGTGTTGGGCTGCTTTATCTGCCGATTGCGTTGGGATTGGTGGTGGTCGCCTATGTGCTGACAAAGATCATGCCAATCGCAGACATCTACAATCACATTGAATGGCCAGTAGTAGTACTGCTGGGGTCAATGATTCCGCTGGGCAGTGCGCTGGATAGTTCGGGCGGCACGGAACTGATCGCCAATGCGCTGATCCAGCTGACAAATGGCCTGCCTGCCTGGGCTATCCTGACCGTTTTGATGGTAGTCACCATGACGTTGTCTGACGTGCTGAACAATACCGCAACTGCCATCGTAGCCGCACCTGTCGGGATTCAGATGGCTCGTACGCTCGAAGTCTCGCCTGACCCGTTTCTAATGACCGTAGCCGTTGCCGCTTCCGCGGCGTTCCTGACACCCATCGGGCACAAGAACAACACACTGGTATTGGGTCCTGGCGGGTACCGGTTCGGTGACTACTGGCGTATGGGATTACCGCTCGAGGTTCTGATCATCGCGGTGTCCATTCCCTCCATCCTTGTCTTTTGGCCGCTTTGACGGGTAAAGGCACCTCATGAAACGCTTTTTGACCCTGCAATTGCGCCCGGAAACCGATGCTTCGGATGCCGAGTTCGCGTCGATCTTAAATCGAAGCGGCCTGATGCCCGACCAGACCCACCGCATCAGGTTAGACTGCGAAGACTTGCCCGAGGGGCTGGACGTGACCGACTACGCCGGAGTCATCGTTGGTGGTGGACCGGGATGCGTCAGTGACGATCCGGCAACGAAGTCGCCGATGGACGCGCGGATCGAAAAGGCCATCATGGGGTTGATGCCTCAGATCACGGCGCACGATCATCCCTTTATGGGTTGCTGTTATGGTTTGGGGATACTTGTGGCCCATCTGGGAGGAGAGGTCAGCAAGGAACAGTTTGGCGAACCCGTCGGCCCTTCGACCTGCCACCTGACCGAGGAAGGCGCGCGCGACCCGTTAACTGCTAATCTACAGCCCAGGTTCGACGCTTTCGTGGGGCACAAGGAAGCAGTGCAAGCACTGCCTGACGGGTGCGTCCATCTTGTGGCTTCGGACCCCTGCCCGTTCCAGATGATCCGTTGGGGTCAGAATGTCTATGCCACGCAGTTCCACCCCGAAGCGGACGCGAAAGATTTTGAGCAGCGCATCAACATCTACAAAGATCACGGCTATTTCCCACCCGCGGATGCCCAAAGTCTGATCGATACCTGCCACGCCGCCGACGTGACGCAGCCCGGAGAAATTCTGCGCTGTTTTGCCCAGCGATACGGGTGACCCAACGGCGCGGTTGCCTGATCTGTTACGTCTCGCATAGGTTGATCTGAGCGGCTTTAAGAGGAGTTGTTCTTGGATCTGCTAATCAACGTGGGCCTGCCGCTGTCGCTGGCTGTTATCATGCTGTCGCTGGGGATCGGGCTTAAAGTAGCCGATTTCCGGCGCGTGCTGATCCGCAACCGGGCCTTTGCCATCGGCACGCTATGTCAGGTGGTGGTGTTACCCTTAGCAGCCTTTGTCACGGTCGTTGTCATCTCTCTACCTCCAGAATTTGCTGTAGGTTTCATGCTGCTCAGTTTTTGCCCAGGTGGAGTGACCAGTAACATCCTGGCAAAGTTGGCCAAAGGCGATGTGGCCCTTTCTGTCAGCTTGACGGCTGTTATCAGCCTGCTGTCGATCCTGACCGTCCCGATCCTCGCAGCATGGTCCATTTCCTACTTCATGGGCGAAGCTGCCCCGAATGTGTCCATCAGCGGGCTCGCTACAGCGCTGTTCCTGATCACTACCTTGCCCGTTGCGATCGGCGTCAGCTTACGACATTTCGCGCGCGGATTCGCCGATCGAGTGGATGGCCCATTGTCCAAAGCCGTAATGGTTTTATTCGTTCTGATTGTCCTGACCGCGTTGGCTGGGAACTTGCAACTGTTTGTCGACAATCTTGGCGCCATGGGCGCTGGCCTGATCTCGTTAAACGTCGCTTTGCTACTGGCCGGACTGGGACTAGCCCGCGCGGCAGGTCTGTCGTGGGATGAGAGCAAGACGATCTCGATCGAAACCGGTATTCAGAACGCAGCCATGGGGATCACACTGGCGGCTATAATTACCGGAACCGAAAACGGTTTCAGCCCGCTGTCCCTACCTTCCGTTGTATATGGTATCACGATGCATATCGTGGTCCTGCCGTTTCTCGTCTGGTTCCGCAACCGCTGAAAGGACGCCTTATGACCAACAACACTGCAGATGCGATTGTCGTCGGTGGCGGCCTGGCCGGGTTGGCCGCTGCCGCTGAATTGGGAGACCGCGGTAAAAAAGTGATTGTCCTGGACCAGGAGCCAGAACACTTCCTTGGCGGCCAAGCGTTCTGGAGCCTTGGTGGGTTATTCATGGTCGACACGCCGGAACAACGCCGGATGGGAATTCGCGACAGCCAGAACCTTGCCCTGCGTGACTGGATGGGCAGTGCCCAGTTCGATCGGGACGAAGACACATGGCCTCGCAAATGGGCAGAGGCCTATGTCGAATTCGCCGCCGGAGAAATGCGCCCATGGCTACATGCAATGGGTCTGCGTTGGTTCCCGGTTGTGGGATGGGCGGAACGCGGCGGATCTTATGCGGATGGGCACGGCAATTCGGTCCCGCGATTTCACATAACCTGGGGCACCGGGCCGGGTGTACTGGAACACTTCGTCCGCCGCGTACGTGATCACGTCAACTCTGGGCTAATCCAATTTAAATTCCGCCATCAGGTCAGTCACATCATCATGCAGAACGGTGGCGCCAAAGGCGTTTCGGGCGAGGTATTGGCCGACGACATCGCCCAGCGTGGCGGCAAGACCAATCGGGATGAGGTGGGCGAATTTGAAGTCTATGCGCCTTCCGTCATTGTCACCTCGGGTGGGATTGGGGGGAATTTTGAGATGGTGCGGAAGAACTGGCCACATGATCGGTTAGGACAGCCACCCAACGACATGGTGGCCGGAGTGCCGTTTCACGTTGATGGACGGATGATCCCAATCAGCGAAAAAGCGGGCGGCCATGTCATCAACGGTGACCGGATGTGGCATTACACAGAAGGCGTTCGAAATTGGAACCCGATCTGGCCCTCGCATGGCATCCGCATTCTGCCCGGGCCAAGTTCGATGTGGTTCGATGCGGAAGGCAACCGGCTGGCACCCCCCTGCTTGCCGGGCTTCGACACTCTGAGCACATTGCGAGAGATCCTGAAAACCGGATATGAATACAGCTGGTTCGTCCTGACGCAGAAAGTGATCAAGAAAGAATTCGCGCTTTCCGGTTCGGAACAAAACCCCGACTTCACCTCTGGCAGCTGGAAAGAGGTGATCCGTCAACGCATCCTTTCGGGCACAAAGGCGACAGCGCCGGTCGAAGCTTTCAAGGAAAAGGGCGAGGACTTCGTCGTCGCCAATACCTTGACTGAGCTGGTTAGCGGCATGAACCATCTGGGCGACGGTCTGATTGACGAAGCACATCTTCGCGCCCAAATCGAGGCGCGGGATTCACAGGTGGACAATCCGTTTTCGAAAGATGCGCAGATTATGGCGATCCTTGCGGCTCGAAATTACCGCGGAGACAAGCTGATCCGCACCGCCAAGCCGCATAAGTTCCTTGATCCGTCAAACGGCCCGCTGATTGCGGTTAAACTACATGTGTTGACCCGAAAGACCCTCGGGGGTCTTCAAACCAATTTGGACAGCCAGATGATCGGCGCAAACGGACAGGTCGTCCCCGGCCTGTTTGCCGCCGGCGAAGTCGCAGGATTTGGCGGAGGTGGCTATCACGGCTACAACGCACTGGAAGGCACGTTTCTGGGCGGTTGTATATTCTCCGGCCGCAATGCAGGACGATCCCGAGCGGTAGCCTAAGCTCTCTGCCCTATTGCGCGCGGACGAATTTCAGTATCGGTTCGCCTGCACTATCCAGCATCACCAGGTTATCACCTGCTACTGCATACGTTGCCACGTTTTGCAGCGCGTCGAAGAACGCTCTCTCAACCTTTTCCAATTCAGGCGGGCATGCCATCAATGTCGCAGCAATATTATCCGGGAAATCCAAACTACTGCCGGAAATCTCGGCTTGTCCGGTAAAGCGATTACAGCCACCGCTTCCGCCGAAGGTCCCGCCCGTCTCAAAAGAGATCTCTGGAAGACGCTCACTGTTAAGCGCGTCACCATTCAGCCCGATCGCGGTCCATTTCGTGTTTTCGAGCATCGCGGCCCCCTGCCCGCTTGCCTGCACCAGTACCAGATCAGACGAATTGCCCTCGCCGTTGGTCAGAACCGGATAGACCGTGTCCGTTGTGAACAGCAGTTCTTCTCCGCGGTAAATCGACCCTCGCACCGCGTAGCGCATCCCGTCCTGAATCAGCGCATCGTCATAGGCCAGTTCGAAATCCGCTGGCACTCCGTCCAACGCGTAACGCTGCGCAGCCAGAGTAACCGCTGCTGCATCAGCGCGCGAAATATCCTGCAATTCCACATACAGCGTCGCTTCGGGTGGAAGAGCAATCCGTTCGCGGTAAGTGGCGCTTCCACTCACGGTACCAGCCGAGCTTTCGCTGCTCAGCAAGGCCACTACAACTGCACTGGCCACAATGGTTTGACCGATCTTTGGAAAAGACATGGGCGTGTCCTTTTTATCAGATGCTTTGAAGAAAAGATCGGGTCTGGATAAGTGTTTACAAGACCGGCGCCCAAATATCGGCGGTTCTGCGCCGGTATCACAAAGGCCAGATCAATGGAATTAACAGCGAGGCAAGCAACCCGACTGTGATGTTCAAAGGCACACCGACCTTCAGGAAATCAGTAAACCTGTACCCGCCCGGACCGTAGACCATCATGTTGGTCTGATACCCGATAGGTGTCGCGAACGAAGCAGAGGCCGCGACCATCACCGCCACCACCAATGGGCGAGGGTCAATACCGACCGCCTGTGCCAGTCCAATGGCAATGGGCGTGACCACAACCGCAACCGCGTTGTTAGAAACAAGTTCCGTCAACACGGATGTCAGCAGATAGACCGCCCAGATGATCAGGAACGGTGGCAGCATTCCCAGACCAGGCGCCACCGCCTCAACGATCAGAGAGACCGCCCCCGAGGCGTCCAGTGCGGCGCCGATGGCCAACATCGAAAAAATCAGAGCCAACAGGCGGCCTTCGACAAAGGAAAACGCCTCATCCGCATCAATGCAGCGGGTCAACAGAACCACCGCGACCGCAAGGATAGACAGCAACAGGATCGGGGCCACTCCCAGCGCGGCCAAAACCACGATACCGGTCAGCGCGCCGATCGCAATCGGTGCATGGCTGCGCCGGAAGGCGCGCGCCGAGGGTTGCGTGACATCAACCATATCCATGTCGGCGGCCAGTTTCTTGATATCCGCCGGAGAACCTTCCAACAGCAGCGTGTCGCCAACCCGGACCACCAGATCATCAAGTTGCCGACCGATATTCTGGTTCCGGCGATGCACGGCCAGAACATAAACACCATAGCGGCGGCGCAGGCGCATCGCGCCCAGCGTTCGTCCGACCATGCGGCACCCCGGGGTGATCAGCACCTCAACCGTCTTTGTCTCGACCGCCGAGACCTGATCGACGCGTTTCAGCTCCTTGTTGGTTTGCAGACTCAGCAATTCGGTCATCTCGGTACGCAAGACAACGCGGTCACCCACATTCAACGTGACGCCCTTAAGATTGCGTCGCAGCGATTCATCACCCCTGATAACGTCAATCAGACGCACACCGGGACGTTTGAACAATTGGACACCCGTCACCTCGCGATCGATCAAGTTGCTTTCGGGGGGGATCACCGCCTCGGTAAAGAACTTCATTTTGGATCGGTCGCTGAGCATCGAGGCCATGCTGTCCCGGTCCGGCAAAAGGCGCGGCGCAATGAAACGAAGGTAGATCATCCCGTAGATCACCAGCGCAATGCCCAGAGGGGTGACCTCAAAGATCGTGAACGCGGGCATCCCCTGAGACCGCGCAACCCCATCCACCAACAGGTTGGTCGAAGTTCCGATCAGGGTCAGTGTGCCGCCAAGGATGGCTGCGTAGCTGAGCGGGATCAGCAGTTTTGAAGCCGGTATATTCAACGTGCGCGCGATCTGAACAAAGACCGGGATCATGACGACCACCACCGGCGTGTTCGATACCACGGCCGAAGCGATTACGACAAAAGCCATCAGCAAGCCGATGGCAAATCGCGGGTTCACCTGCGCCTGTTTCTGTGCGGTCGACGTAAACGCGTCCAGTGCGCCGGTGCGAACCAAGGCGCCCATGATGATGAACATCGCCGCAATCGTCCAAGGGGCGGGGTTGGACAAGACGGCCAGTGCACTTTGATAAGGTAATATACCAGTGACCAGCATCAGGGCCACGCCGCCTATCGCCACCACTTCAGTCGGGTAAACTTCGCGCAGAAACATGACAAACATGCCCGCAACAATCACCAGCGCCAGAATTGCACTGCCCATATCTGTAAGTTGAAGGAATTGCATTCGTGGTATTCTGTCCGAACCCTAACCTGGCCAACGCGCCTGGCGGTCAGTTTCTCGCATTGACAAGGGTAGAGCAAGCCTGACTTGCATTCAGGGGCCTGCCTGCTGCAACCGGCCACCTACACGGACCATATGGACAGACTTGGCCTGCCCATCGCGATCATCCGTTTCGACGAACACACCGCTCAGCGTCGCTTCGCCATTGGCGGGTGTGAACCGCGCCTTGGGCATGCCAGTGATGAAGCGACGCATTGGCTCCAACTTGTCCATACCGATGACCGAGTCATAATCGCCGCACATGCCGGCATCGGTCATGTACGCGGCGCCGCCAGGAAGAATTTGCGTATCCGCCGTTGGAACGTGGGTGTGTGTTCCAACCACAAGGCTTACGCGCTTATCACAATAATGCCCCATCGCCATCTTTTCAGAGGTCGCCTCGCAGTGCATATCGACGATGATGGCGTCGGCCTGCCCGCCGCGCGGATGAGATTTCAGGATCGGTTCGATGGCCGAGAACGGGTCGTCAAACGGCCGTTTCATGAACACTTGGCCAAGCACCTGCACCACCAGGACTTTGCGTCCACCAGGTGCTGTGTACAGGCGATGCCCCCGCCCCGGAGCACCTTTGGCAAAATTCACCGGGCGAACGATACGAGGCTCGCTCTCGATGAATTGCAGCATGTCTTTCTGGTCGAACGCATGGTCGCCCAGGGTTACACAATCGGCTCCGGCATCGAGCAACAGTTTGGCATGATCCCCGCTCAAGCCCATCCCGTTCGAGGCATTCTCGCCATTGACCACAACAAAATCCAGCCGCCATTCGTCGCGCAGACGTGGCAGGTGTTGCTGAATCGCGGCGCGGCCAGCGCGCCCCATGACGTCACCCAGAAAAAGTATTCTCATTCGAACTGTCCTAAGTGTGGTGTTTGACAAGCACAAGCGGTTAAGCTGCGGACATAACCTGATTAGACAAATTCTTACGGAGGATTTTGATGCGTCGTATTCTTCTGACCACCGCCGTTTTCGCGACGCTCGCCGCTTGCGAAAAAGCCTCGACTTCCGACGGTGCCGCGCAGCTGGCGAATCCGGCGGCGACGTACTGCATTGAAAGCGGCGCTCGTTATGAGATCCGCGATGGCGCAGATGGTCAGACAGGTATCTGCATTCTGTCGGAAGGACGCGAGGTTGATGGTTGGGACTATTTCCGTGAGAACCACACAGGTTGACCCAAGCTGACGATCACGCGCGGAACGTCAGAACCCGGCTTTCAGTAATCACCATATCCAACGGCTGATCTGTCGGCTCCAGTGGCAACCCTTCGGCTTCTTGCGCGTCAAAGGCGAAACCGATGGCAAATGTCGGGCGCTTTGCGCGCAAACCTTCCAATGTACGGTCATAAAACCCGCCGCCATAACCCAGCCTGCCACCTTTTGCGTCAAAGGCGACCAGCGGAACAATCAGGATTTCCGGATCGAAATAGTCGTCAACCTCGGGAACTTTTGCCCCAAATGGCCCGTCCTTCAGCACGCCCTCGGGTGTCCAGCGGGAAAAACGCAGCGGTTGACCAGCGGCTTGAATCACCGGCACACCGACCGGGCCGTATGCTGCGGCCTCGGCCATCGCGGGTAGCGGGTCAATTTCGGTTCGGATTGGCATGTAGCCGGACAAGGGTACTCCCCTATGGCCTGCCAGAACTTCAGACAATCGCCCCGCGGCTCCCGGCAGTCGTGTATCAAATGCGACCTTGCGGCGGATAAATGCAGCCTTTCGCGCAGCTGCTTTGATTTCGGTCAGGTCGGTCGTTTCGGTCACAAAAGCACCACGCTGGCAAGGCCAAGGAATATGAAGAACCCCATGACATCCGTCGTTGTTGTCACAAAGGTTCCCGATGCCAGCGCCGGGTCAACGCCCAAACGGTCCAGCACCACCGGTACTACCGTACCTGCAAAGCCTGCGATGATCATGTTCACGACCAGAGCAGATCCAATCACGACACCCAATAACGGCGAGTCAAACCACAGCATTCCCACGGTTCCCAACACGATTGCGAAACACAGCCCGTTGAGCATCCCGACCAAAAGCTCCCGCCGGATCACTCGTGCCACGTTTGAACCTGTGAGGTCGCGCGTTGCCAACGCGCGAACGGCAACTGTCAGGGACTGTGTTCCGGCATTTCCGCCCATCGACGCGACAATCGGCATCAAAATGGCAAGGGCTACCAGTTGATCGATTGCTGCCTCGAACTGCGAGATCACTAACGACGCACAAATCGCCGCGCACAGGTTTACCGCCAGCCAAGGTAGGCGCCGCCTGCTTGTCGCGGCCACACTGTCGGATAGTGAGCTTTCATCACTAACACCAGCCAGACGCAGCATATCCTCTTCATATTCTTCATCCAAAACGACCATCGCGTCATCGATTGTGATGACACCCACCAATCGACCGTCTGCATCCACCACAGGGGCCGAGATCAAATGGTATTGGTTGAAAGCGTAGGCCACGTCTTCTTCGTCCTGATCGACGGGAATGATGTGCAGTTCCTCATCGGCAATATCTTTCAGCGGCGCCTCGCGCCGTGTGGCCATCAGCTTGCCCAAAGAGATTTGCGCTACAGGCTTAAGCCGCGGATCAACCAGAATGACAAAGTAGAATTGCTCAGGGAGGTCGTCATTGGCCCGCATGAAATCAATGGCTTGCCCCACCGTCCAATGTTCGGGCGCCATGACCACTTCGCGCTGCATGAGACGACCGGCAGAGTTTTCCGGGTAAGACAGCGCCTGTTCGGCCGCAACACGCTCGGAGTCTTCGAGCGCATCCAGAATGGTCTCCTGCTGTGGTTCTTCCAGGTCTTCCAACAGGTCAACGACATCGTCGCTTTCCATGTCCCGGACCGCTTCGGCCAAAACATCCGGCTTGAGGACATTGATGACCTCTTCGCGCACGGCTTCATCCAGCTCTGATAAGATATCACCGTCAAATTCCCTGTCGTACAGGCGGATCAGGCGAGTCCGATCATAGGAATTCATCTGCTCCAAAAGGTCGGCAATGTCCGCAGCGTGTAGCGGCTCCATCAGCTCGATCAGCTTGTCGCGATCTTCCACGTCCACTGCGTAGTGAATCCCTGCAACCGTCCTCGGATTCAGCGCATAGGCGTCTTCGTCCCGGGGCTGATCGGGTTTGACCTCGTCACTGCCTGTCGTCATGCGCTGCCCCCTTTTCACGGCGATTGGGCCCTAAATAGAAGAAGCTGCTACCGGAAAACAATGACAATGCTACGATTTACCCACATCTTTCGCCCCCTTATGCTGAAGGACGTTTCAAAAAGGGCGGAGAACAGGACACATGGCGCAAAAGACGCTGTTGAAAGGTCGCGTGCTGACTTTCACCGGATCACCATTTGAAGGTGAGCCAATTGACGCAACCAGAATTCACGAAGCGGTCCTGATCGAGGACGCGCAAATTGCGGCTTTGGGCTCGGCTGCGGACCTATTCGCGGCGCATCCGGAAGCACATGTAAAGGATTATGGCGACCACCTGATCATGGCCGGGTTCATCGACCCGCATGTCCACTATCCGCAGACAGCCATGATCGCCAGCTGGGGAAAGCGCCTTATTGACTGGCTGAACACCTACACTTTCCCGGAAGAGATGAAATTTAGCGCGCCGGAATACGCATCAGAGATTGCCAACCGTTACCTGGACCTGACAACCGCGTATGGCACAACAACTATGTGCAGTTTCTGCACCATCCATCCCGAAAGTGTGGATGCCTTTTTCACGGCTGCCCAAAACCGTGGCCAACGTGTGGTGGCAGGAAAAACCTGTATGGACCGCAACGCGCCTGAAGGGCTTCGGGACACCGCACAGACTGGTTATGATCAATCCAAGGCGCTGCTACACAAGTGGCATGGGATCGATCGGATTTCTTACGCGATCACGCCGCGGTTTTCACCCACTTCCACACCAGAACAGCTGGAAGCCATGGGCGCATTGTGGGCTGAAAACCCTGAATGCCTGATGCAAACTCACCTGAGCGAGCAGACCGATGAAATCGAATGGGCTAAGTCCCTGTTCCCGGATGCGCGGGATTATCTTGATACATATGAAACCTTCGGCCTGTTGGGCGGGCGCGGTCTTTACGGCCACAGTATCCATCTGGAGCCACGCGAACGGGACCGGCTGCGCGAGGTGGACGCCGCGCTGATCCATTGCCCGACATCGAATACCTTCATTGGTTCGGGCCTGTTTGACATGAACGGCCTGGTCCGGGACGGGCATCGGGTTGGTTTGGCCACCGACACAGGCGGCGGGTCGAGCTTTTCGATGTTGCGCACAATGGCGGCAGCCTACGAGATCGGCCAGTTGCGCGGCCACCCGCTGCACCCGGCACAATTGCTGTGGCTGGCGACAGTCGGATCGGCCAGAACGCTACGGATGGATGAGTGCATCGGCAATTTGGCGCAAGGGATGGAAGCAGACCTGGTCGTATTGGACCTTGCGTCCACACCAGCCATTGCTCAGCGCGAGGCCAATGCAGACGACCTTTGGGAAGCGATCTTCCCTACCATCATGATGGGCGACGACCGAGCCGTCGCCGATGTGTGGATCGCGGGAAAATCGACCACGCGCTGAAGCTCCTTTACTCCTGCAACGCTCGCGCCAGTTGATTTTGCCGTTCGATCACGCGCGGCAGATCAAGCGTCGATATCTGACCATCGCGAACGATTTGGCGACCATCAACAAACAGGTGTTTGACCCGAGACGGCCCAGCCAGCAACAGTGCGGCTGGGTCCCAACTGCCTGCGCTTTCGATGCCAATTGTTTCCCAGATTGCGATATCTGCTCGTTTCCCCGGCATTAGGCGTCCGCAATCGGACCGGTTCAGAACGTCCGCGCCACCTCGGGTTGCGATTTCAAGCGCCTCGCGGGCGGACATAGCATCCGCACCATTTTCGACACGCTGCAACAACATGGTCTGACGCGCCTCGGCCATCAAATTGCCGGTGTCGTTGCTGGCAGATCCGTCAACCCCCAAACCAACCGTCACGCCCGCGTCGCGCATTGCCCGAACCGGGGCGATCCCGGATCCGAGGCGACAATTCGAGCAGGGGCAATGGGCCACGCCCGTGCCTGTTCTGGCAAACAAGTCAATCTCGGCCCCGTCCAGTTTCACGCAATGGGCATGCCAAACGTCGTCCCCGGTCCATCCCAATTCCTCGGCGTATTGACCTGGGCGACAACCAAACTGCGCCTGAGAATAGGCTATGTCCTCGTCATTTTCCGCCAGATGCGTGTGCAACATGACGCCCTTGTCCCGCGCCAACAAGGCCGCTTCCCGCATCAAATCGCGAGTGACAGAGAACGGAGAGCACGGCGCAAGGCCCACCCGACACATTGCGCCCTCAGACGGGTCATGAAAGGTATCAACGACCCGGATCATGTCTTCGATGATGGCGCCTTCGGCCTCGACCAAGCTGTCCGGCGGCAATCCTCCGTTGCTTTCTCCAATGCTCATCGCGCCACGTGTGGGATGAAACCGCAGCCCTAATTCTGCCGCTGCAGCAATCGTGTCGTCAAGGCGCGCGCCGTTGGGATACAGGTACAGATGGTCAGAACTGAGCGTGCACCCCGACAGGGCCAGCTCGGCCAGGCCGATCTGTGCCGAGATGAACATTTCCTCGGGCCCGAACCGAGACCAGATCGGGTAGAGCGTTTTGAGCCAACCGAACAGCAAGGCATCCTGCCCGCCCGGGACCGCTCGGGTCAGGGTCTGATAGAGATGGTGATGGGTGTTGACCAACCCTGGTGTGACGATACATCCAGAGGCATCGTGGACCTCGCCTTCGGTCGCCAGCCCATGGCCGAGCTGCGCAATTTGACCATCGCGAATCAAAAGGTCTGCGCCGCCCAATTCTTGCCGGGCATCGTCCATCGTCAAAATCGAGTCGGCGTTTCGGATCAAAATTTCAGGCATATCATGCACTCCTGCATTTGCCCGCCTCATGCAAAGGAGTGTCGACTGGTGGAAAACGGGCTCAAGAACCAGCCGTAGCGATGATAAACGTTGCCGCCTTGCGCGGCAACCGGGGTCAATAGGTGCGCAAAATCTCCAAAGCTGCGGCGTGAATCTGGGGGTTGGCTGCGGCCAAGACCCTTCCACCGTCATGGGCCGGATTACCCTGCCAGTCGGTCACGATCCCTCCGGCAGCATGGATGACCGCGATAGGTGCCTGGACGTCATAAGCGTTCAATCCCGCTTCGATCACCAGATCGACCTGCCCAGCCGCCAGTAGTGCGTAGGCATAGCAATCCATCCCATATCGCGTAAGCTTGGTGTGCCTCGATACGGCTCGAAACGCTTCGCCCTCAGCCGTAGTGCCCACTTCGGGAAAGGTGGTGAATATAATCGCCTGATCCAAAGACCGTGTCGCGCGGGTCTTCAGGCTGGCCTTACCCATCGGGCCGTTGACAAAAGCCTGTCCGTCAAAACCGACAAATCGTTCGGCGATATACGGTTGGTCAATTACACCCAAAAAGGGGCCGTTTTCCGCTCCCAAAGCAATAAGAACACCCCAGGTTGGTGTGCCACTGATAAAACCACGAGTTCCGTCAATCGGATCAAGCACCCACGTCCGGCCGCTGGTGCCCTCGGTCTGACCGAATTCTTCGCCCAAAATGCCGTCTTCGGGCCGGTGCTTGGCCAAGACCGCACGCATCGCCTTTTCAGCGTCGCGGTCGGCGATGGTGACGGGATCGAATCCCGCGTCCAATTTGTTGTCGGCTTTCAGGCCAGATTGACGGAAATAGGGAAGAATGGCCGCACGCGCCGCGTCGGCCATTTCTTCGGCAACTTCTAAATCGCTAAGAGGAGTGTGTCGCATGCGCTACCCGTGCGACGGCATCACCCCCAATGTCAAGACAGTCGTTTCAGGCGACTTCACTCAGAACACGAGCCAGTTCGAAAAGACGGCGGCGCTGGTTCTCCGGGATCGAGTAATAGGAACGTACCAGATCCAATGCCTCTTTATCCCCCATCAAGTCAGCAGGCACCGATGTCTTTTCAGCATCGTCCTTCTGAACCTCTTCAAGTCCTTCAAAGAAAAAGCTGACAGGAACTTCCAATGCCTCGGCAATGTCCCAAAGACGTGAAGCGCTGATACGGTTGGCACCCGTTTCATACTTTTGAATTTGTTGAAATTTGATACCAACTTGCTGCGCCAGCTGCTGCTGGGTCATGCCAATCAGCCAGCGGCGATGCCGGACGCGCTTGCCCACATGGACATCGACGTGATGGGTCATTGGTATTCTCCTCTATAACTCAAACAACCGTTCGGAAAAAACCGACAGCAGCTATCACCGCGAAACTAGCGGGTCGCTGCTTAAGAACTTCCTAATCCGGAATGTACCCCCCGAACGGCACTACGCACCAATATTGCCGCTTTCAGATTTTTTTTCAAGCGGGTTGAATTCAAAACCACGAATAGTTGTTTCCGGTTGTAGCCCACCAAAACCAGTTTCAGTTGTTGCAATTGATGAAACTGAGATGGATGTTTACAGCAGCCTGCTTCACAACACTTACGTTAGCAATTGACAATCACTTGTTCGCCCCCGTCAATGCGCCAAAAACCGGAGAGCGAACATGCTGGCCTATCGCGTAAATTCCAAGGGATCCAAAGCAGAGCTTTGCGACACAAAAGTACCCGATCCAGCCGAAGGACAGGTCCGGGTGGCTATTCGGGCCTGCGGCCTGAACTTTGCAGATTTGCTGATGCAGAAGGGCACGTATCAGGAAACGCCCGAGCCTCCGTTCACCCTCGGCATGGAAATCGCAGGAATTATTGATGTGGTCGGAAGCGGCGTTGAAGGCTTGAAACCCGGAGACAGGGTCGGGGTCTTCTCAGGACAAGGCGGATTGGCCGAATTTGGCGTCTTTGACACTGACCGGGTTTTTCCGCTGCCCGACTCTGTGAGTTATGAAGACGCCGCCGCGATTCAAATCGCCTATGGCACCGGCCACATTGCCCTGCACCATCGTGCGCAACTGCAGCCCGGCGAAACCCTCTTGGTGACAGGTGCCGCAGGTGGTGTCGGGCTGACTGCGGTAGAGCTGGGAAAACTGATGGGCGCGACAGTCATCGCACAGGCACGCGGGCCAGAGAAACTGGCTGTCGCCCAAAAAGCGGGCGCCGATTATCTTGTCGACGCCAGTGAGGACTTGCGCGAGCGCGTGCTCGCGCTGGGAGGGGCCGATGTGGTCTACGATGCAATTGGCGGGGATGTCTTCAAGGCGGCCTTCCGTGCCACGAACCCGGAAGGGCGTCTGCTGCCGATCGGCTTTGCCGGTGGGGACGTTCCGCAGATCCCGGCAAACCATCTGCTGGTCAAAAATCTGACTGTGATTGGCGTTTATTTCGGTGGCTACCTGAAATTCAGACCAAAGGTCATTCACGACAGCTTTGCCACCCTATTCCGCTGGCGCGTCGAAGGGCGGATCAAACCGCATATCAGCCATCTTCTGCCTTTGCGTGAAGTCGAACAGGGCATGCAATTGTTGAAAGAGCGCAAATCGACCGGCAAGATCGTAATTGCGCCCTGACCGTTTCAGCCGACGACAGCTTTGAGTGGGGTTCTCCCCACCAATCGGAAGTTCTGCCGAACCAGAGACGCCAGCGCGTCGACCACTGAATCTCGCGCTTTGTCGGCACCATACAAATTAATCATATGCGCAGGTAGCTCGGGCAGAGTCCCGCCCGAGTCGATCTGTTCCAGATGAGCCGCCTCTGTTCCATCCAGCATAGCGTGGACGGCTAGATCAGCACTGACCGTTGCCTCAATCGTTCTATCGTTTTCGGTTTCAACAGACAGCTCCCACGGGATACCAGCCTCATCCAGCGCGGATATCACCTGCGGTCGAAACAGGCACCGGCGCCCCAATGCCAGTGGGATCGGGCGCTTGCGCCACGCGGACCCTCCCGGAGCACCGATCCATCTCAGGGGCAATTCGGCTACGGTCTCCGCACCCTCTCCGCCTGATGCTTCGGTCGTGAGAATCAAGTCGCATTCACCACGCTTGAACATGTCTTTCAGCTGCAAGGAATACGAGGACACCAGCTGCACGCGAACGCGTGGGAAATCCGCATTGAACCGCTGCAACACGCGCGGAATTGCCGGATAGACGATGTCGTGGGGCACTCCCAAAACGACCTCACCTTCAAACGCCTGATCCGTCAGTTTGGAAATCACCTCATCGTTCAGTGCGATCATTCGCCGAGCATAGGCCAGCAACTGCTCTCCTGATGCGGTCAGCGCAATAGTCCGGCCACTGCGGTCCAACAAATCAAGGTCCAACAGTTCCTCCAACCGCTTGAGCTGCATCGAAACCGCCGACTGGGTCAGATGAAGGAAACCGGCAGCGCGCGTGACACCGCCATGATCCGCGACGGCCACAAACGATCGTAAGGTGGTGATATCCAAGTTTCGCATCTTCAAGATTCCTTATGGGAGTCTTCATAAACATTCATTTTTCAAATATGTCATGATGCGCCATATAGATCAAGAAGTTTGATCTTAACCACCAACTTCATCACATAACCACGAAAGGGCAAAGATTATGACCCAAATTGCAATCACAAATCCACTCGGACTGTCACGGTCTGGTCAAGGTAGCAAAATCTGGCGTCTGCTGAGCCTGGCCAAACAACGCCGTACACTGTCTAGGCTCGATGATCGCGCACTCGAAGATATCGGCATCACCCGCGCCGAAGCGAATGTTGAGGCCGCACGACCAATCTGGGACGCACCAAAACATTGGTGCAAGCACCTGTATTGATTGACGTTGGGCATCGATTTGGCGGCTTGATCAAAAAAGCCGCCAGATTTGTTGACAGTTTTGCTGAGAATTGGGCCTAAAACCCTTGAAAGACAGGCCACTCTCTCCGATATTTGCTGGGAAGCTGGCCTGCTTTCGCGGGCTGAGCAAAGGAAATTGAAGGGAGACCCTTATATGGCACAATTTGACACGATCCGGACGGCGGCCGGCGCGCGCGCTGCCGAGATTGATGAGGGCCTGCGCGCCCATATGAACAAAGTCTACGGCACAATGTCCGTCGGCATGCTGATTACTTTTGCCGTGGCCTGGGCCGTGGGCAGCAACGATCAGCTGTTGTCAGTGTTTCGTGACCCCATCACGCTGAGCCCCAACATTCTGGGATGGATCGTGATGTTCGCTCCTCTGGCTATGGTGTTCGGTTTCGGCGCCGCGATTAACCGTCTTTCGGCTGCCGGTGCGCAACTGTTCTTCTACGCGTTCGCGGCTGTCATGGGCTTGTCCATGAGCTGGATTTTCGTGGCCTTCACTGGCATTTCGATCGCGCAGGTGTTCCTGGTCACTTCGATCGCGTTCGCTGGTCTGTCGCTATACGGTTACGTCACCAAGAAGGACCTGTCCGGTATGGGCACGTTCCTGATGATGGGTGTGATCGGTCTGATCGTCGCGATGGTCATCAACCTGTTCCTGCAGTCGCCTGCGATCATGTTTGCCGTGTCCATTCTGGGCGTTCTGATCTTTGCCGGTCTGACCGCTTATGACACGCAGAAGATCAAGACGACCTATCTGCAGATGGCCCATGCGGGCGATCAGGAGTGGCTGGGTAAAGCTGCCATCATGGGAGCGCTGAACCTGTATCTGGACTTCATCAACATGTTCATGTTCTTGCTGCAACTGTTGGGCAACCGCGAATAACGCGGATCAACTTTTGGTCTTTAAAGGGCGGGCCCAGTGTGGCCCGCCCTTTTTTGTTACGTCTCGAACTGCCGCGAACGGTACCATCGATTATAAAGGTTGCTGGCATCGACCGCTAAGCTCAGCCACTGATTGTCGTCAAAAAAGAAACCCCCGCCAAAGCGACGGGGGTTAACCTTTACGTATCGGTATTATTCTTCAGCTGCAATTCAGCGGCACTGCAAAGCCCGCACTGCGCGAAGACGATCCTTTGCCATATACATCCCCTGCGGGCAGGCACCCGGTGAAACGCTCCGTTTCAGACCCAAAGATCGAACCAATGGAATTGTCGATCTTGGTGCTGTTATTTTTTGTGCGTAGCACTCCGTACAGCGTCCCGTTCACGCTGACCGTGCTCAGATACAATTCCGTATCACTCCCGGTCAATTGCACTGCATTGGCTACGGATTGACCACCGTTGTTAATGGCAACTCCAGCCAGTTTTTCCTTCTCAACCTGGTCGGATGCAATCTGAATGGTGGGCAATTCGGCAAGTTCCGCTGGCACGTTGGTAGCCTCGGGGACAAACGCCGCCGCACCTTTAACATCGGAAATAGTACGCGGCTCGCCGTCAATTCCAGTGAAACCGATACCTTCGCGATTGTACGGGTCTTCACATGCGGCAAGGGTCAGTATGGCCAGTGTGGGCAATAAGATTTTTTTCATGACGGTCAACATTTTGGAACGGTTAGCTGAAGCGTAGCGGTACGCCACACGAAAAAGCAAGCCGCCCTTGTTCAGATTACCCGAATGGCTGATGCGCCTCTGCAACGGCTGGATCAACGCGGAGTTTATTCTTCAGATGATCGTGCACTTGATCAGCGCACGTAAAAAGGACCCTGCCTTGGGCAGAGTCCTTTTGAATTTGTCCAAGCTGTACGGCAGATTACTTAATCTTGCCTTCCTTGTACTCGACATGTTTCCGAACGACCGGGTCGTACTTACGAATGGTCATTTTCTCGGTCATGGTGCGAGCGTTTTTCTTGGTCACGTAGAAGTGGCCCGTGCCCGCGGTCGAGTTCAGACGGATCTTGATTGTCGTCGGCTTCGCCATGGTTATCTCCTGCGTCCGAAAAGGCAGGGGCCTTTCGGTTGAATTCCTATGAGCGTGCGCTTTTACCCTCTCGCGCAGCCGAGTCAACAGGAATCCGCCGCACCGGATCATAAATCCCCGCCCCCGTTCCGGCGCGTCCCGGATGGGATTTGGAATGATCACGGGTTTGTGATAGCTTGCCACGCAGTCACGACACAAAGAAGCTAAAGCCAGGCTCGACGCAAGAGGCACCGGAAACAGGCAATACCCTGTCTTAGCAGGAATTCATTGCACGACATTTCCGGGGGGATCTCATGACAGAATGGACGATTCAGGGCGAAGAGTTGGCGAATTGCAATTGCAATTACGGGTGCCCGTGCCAATTCAGCGTACTTCCTACACATGGCAACTGCGAAGCGGTTGTGGTTTTTGACATTGAAAGCGGAAAATACGGAGACACGGATCTGGCCGGCCTGCGCGCGGCCGGAGTCTACTATTGGCCTGGCCCAATTCACGAAGGCAACGGCGAGATGCAGTTGATCATCGATGAAAGCGCCACCAAAGACCAAAGAGCCGCCTTGCAAGCCATCATGACTGGCGAGGACACCGATGAAATGGCGACCATGTGGTACGTCTACAGCGCAATGGCCCCGACCAAGCACGAAACACTCTATTTGCCCATCGAATTGAACTGGAGTCGGGAGGAGCGCTCAGGCTTCGCCAAAGTTCCAGGTGTTTTCGACCTCGAGGTCAATCCAATCGCGCACATCGTCTCGGGCGCGCCGCATCGGGCTTCAATTCAACTGCCAAACGGGTTTGAGTATCGCCATGCCGAGTCGGCCTCAGGAACGGCGAAGACTACCGGTGGCGCGATCAGCCTGACCTTTGACGCGACCCACGCTCATCTGGCCCATCTGAACATATCTGGCCACGGCGTGCTCGGCGCTTGATCGGAATGATCCGATGATCCATCACCCTGCTTCTCCCCGTCCCGGGGCGGTCGAACGGTTGTTGCGTCAGGACAGCGCCATAGTACTAGGCTGCGTTCTACTGATCGTTCTGGCCGCATCATGGTACACGATCACCGGTATCGGCATGAACATGTCCGCAGTCGAGATGACCCGGATGGCTGGCCCGATCGGACACCCGATGCAGATGGAGGATGGTATTTCCTGGGACGCGGGCTATGCCGTCCTTTTATTCCTCATGTGGTGGATCATGATGATCGCCATGATGACCCCCAGTGCCGCACCAATGGTGTTGCTTTACGTTGCGCTCAAGCGGATGGGCCCCGAAAAAGATCGCACGGCATTCTACAGTTTGCTCTTTCTGTCCGGCTATCTGGTCGCCTGGGCTGTGTTCAGCGCTTTCGCCACGGTCGCGCAATGGGGGCTGGAGCACTCCGGCCTTTCAGATGGCCCGATGATGACGATTCGATCAAAGGGGTTTGCTGGCTTTTTGTTGCTGGCGGCCGGGTTTTATCAACTGTCCAGTCTGAAGTCAGCTTGCCTGCGTCACTGCCGAAGCCCTGCTCAATTCCTTGCAGAACACAACAGCCATGGACCGATGGGCGCATTTCGCGTTGGAGCCTCGCACGGTGTGTTTTGCCTGGGGTGTTGCTGGGCGTTGATGCTGCTGCTGTTCGTGGGCGGTGTCATGAACCTCTATTGGATTGCAGGGATAGCGATTTACGTTGCGGTGGAAAAACTGTTGCCGAGGGCGGGTTGGTTGGCCCCTGTCACTGGCGCGGCACTGACTGTCATGGGTGTCTGGCTGATCGCACAGGCGATTTTTGCAACCGGCTGAAGCACCCATTCCGGCCGCGGGGTCGGCCGAATTTCGGGCCCCGATTGAACCTTCTTAAAAGGAGTTGGAAATGCCTGTTTTCATTACATACGCGTCTTATTCGCACACTGGTGTCAAGGGGATGCTGAAGAAACCCGAAGATCGAACTGGTCCGGTCAAGGCGCTACTTGAAGGGGTCGGCGGAAAGCTATTGGCGTTTTATATCACGACTGGAAGCAATGACGTTGTTGTCATCAGCGAAGCACCGGACGGCACCGATGCGGTTGCCGTGGGGATGGCAGTCGCGGCCTCGGGTGCGGTATCCAAAATCGAAACCGTGCGCGCATGGACAGCATCAGAATTTGTGTCCATCACCGAGAAAGCCGCGGCACTGACAGGTGCATACACGCCGCCAGGTGGATAATAGGATATGCGCGGAGGGCCTGTAAGCCGGATCCTGTTCCGGGGTTGCCCCCTTCGATGACCATTCCTCTAGGCCGCGCATTACTGCGCGGCTCAAGCTGCCAACCCGGTCCCTCTCGGCCAAGACGTGCCTAGCGGCGGTATCGGCTTACGCCGACCGGCCCGCGCGGGGACCCTATTCGGCATTGCTCCCGGTGGGGCTTGCCGTGCCGTCCCTGTTGCCAGGGACGCGGTGGGCTCTTACCCCACCGTTTCACCCTTACCTCGGACCGAAGCCCGGGGCGGTCTGATTTCTGTGGCGCTTTCCGTCGGGTTTCCCCGCCCGGGCGTTACCCGGCACCGTTGTCTTGTGGAGTCCGGACTTTCCTCTCGGGCATGTGCCCCAGCGGCCATCCGGCCCTCCGCGCGGGGTCGTGGGTATGCCTTGGGTCGAACGGCGTCAAGAGTAGATCAGGCTGATACGCCTGCACGGCGAAGGGGCGAGAAATCAGCGGGTGCCAGCGGCCCGCTTCCCCACGGGCGATACCTGAGACGCACTGCGCCGAGAAGGGCGTCGTCATCGACTTCGGCGGTGAATCCAGCCTCGCGTGCCAAAACACGGAACTCATCCAAGTGCGCATCTTGCTGGCCTTCGTCATCTCCCCGCAATTTTGCCAGATTCTGGCGTTCCAGCCGTTGCCAGTCAAAACGTGGACCGGGGTCAGACTTGCGACCCGGAGCCATGTCGGAATGGCCAATGACACCGTCCGGGCCTATCGCCCAGCGCGCCATGGCTTCCCTCAGCAGGGTTTCCAGAACCGCCATCTGCGGGGCCGAAAAGGGATGATCGCCTCGGTTGTCCAGCTCTATGCCGATCGAGCGCGAATTGATGTCGCGCTGGCCATGCCACTCTCCCGCGCCAGCGTGCCAGGCCCGGTCTTGTTCCCTGACCAATTGCCATAAGGTACCGTCAGTTCCGATCAGGTAGTGAGCAGACACTTCGGCTGTGGGATCGCATAGACGATCCAGAGCCTCGTCGGCGCTGTCCATGGCTGTGTAGTGCAGCACGATGAGGGTCGGGGTCAGCCCATCACGGCGCGAGCCGAAATTTGGAGATGGGTGCCAGATCGGTTGCAACGGGTTAGTTGCCGACAGCGCTTCTGAAGGGGGTGGGGTCCCAGCCGCAGGCATACCCATCACCGTCCGGGTCCAACCCTTTTCGGTCACGCTGTGGGCCACCATTTGACAGGAACTCGATCTGAGCCTGATCAGGAGACGCAAACTTTGCACAGTTCCGTTGAGCCTTGGCTTGCAGGTTAAATCCCGCACGGCTGTATAGCTGCGTGCCAACCGGGTTTGAGGTGCTAAGCGCGTATTGCACGATGTTTGGCTGACCCTCGGCACCCCGTTGCGGCACGGCGGTAGGGGCAACCACCTCATAGGTCTGGCGGTTCTGTTCAATGCGGGCCGCATCGGATTCAATTGTGCGACGGTTCGAGACAGCGGCGAAATCCTGTTCGTCCGAAATCCCAGCGCTGTTAACTGCTGACGCGTTGGCTACGGGCACCGCCTGACCTGAGGTGCCGGCCAGCGCGGCGGCCGTCTGGTTGGCGATGTCGGTTGCATCGTCACCGGTCAGAGGCGTCACTGCCCCGCCCGAGCCCTGTGCCGATAGCGGTTCCTCTGAAATAACGGGGGGCGGTGCCAGCGGGTTGCCCGTTAAGCCCTGCCCCGTCAACTGCGCCTCACGCTGAGCCTGATAATCGGGCGTGTTAAATCCGGTGCTCGAAACAGGCGTCACCGTATCACATGCCGCAATTAACCCAATGGTCGGGATCAGAAGCATTCTGCGCATTTTCGCTGCTCCGTTTTCTTGTTGTCTTGCCTGCCCGAGGCTTACCACCATTTACCGGGCTTGGCCACAAACCCGGCGGCGCTTTCCAAAGCATAGGCGGTGTTGAGCAGATCACCTTCATCCCACGGACGACCAATCAGTTGCAGCCCCAGAGGCAGGCCCTGAGCGTCCAGCCCCGCCGGTACCGAAATTCCTGGCAGGCCTGCAAGATTGACGGTCACGGTGAACACGTCGTTCAGATACATCTGAACCGGGTCCGCTTCGGTCATTTCACCCAAGCCAAAGGACGCAGAAGGTGTTGCGGGGGTCAGGATGGCGTCCACTCCTGTCGCGAACACATCTTCAAAGTCTTTCTTGATCAGAGTCCGCACCCGGCGCGCACGGTTATAATAAGCATCATAGAAGCCTGCCGACAGCACGTAGGTGCCGATCATAACGCGGCGCTGGACTTCGTGGCCGAACCCTTCAGCGCGTGTCTTTTCGTACATCTCAGTTATGCCATCGCCCTGCGCCAGCTGGGCGCGGCGACCGTAGCGCACACCGTCATAGCGGGCGAGGTTCGAGGACGCTTCGGCCGGAGCAATCACATAGTACGCAGGCAGGGCGTATTTCGTGTGCGGCAGCGAGATGTCGACGATCTCAGCGCCAGCAGCTTTCAGCATCTCGGCACCATCGGACCAGAGCTTTTCGATCTCGGCGGGCATACCATCCATGCGGTACTCTTTCGGGATTCCGATCTTCTTGCCTTTAATATCGCCGGTCAGCATTGCCTCGAAGTTTGGAACAGCCAGTTCAGTGCTGGTCGAATCCTTGGGATCGTGCCCACACATGGCTTCGAGCATGATGGCCGCGTCGCGCACGTTCTTGGTCATCGGACCGGCCTGATCCAGAGAAGACGCAAACGCGACGATGCCCCAGCGCGAGCAGCGGCCATAGGTCGGCTTGATGCCGGTAATGCCGGTAAATGCAGCCGGTTGACGGATCGAGCCGCCGGTATCGGTGCCGGTTGCGGCAAGGCATAGATCAGCGGACACTGCAGAAGCCGATCCGCCCGACGAACCGCCCGGCGTCAGTTGAGCATCGTCATTACCGCGCCGCCAAGGGCTGACAGCATTGCCGTAGACCGAGGTCTCGTTGCTGCTCCCCATGGCGAATTCGTCCATGTTCAGCTTGCCCAGCATCACTGCGCCTGCATCGGCCAGTTGCTGAGACACTGTGGATTCATATTCCGGCTTGAAGCCTTCCAGAATCTTTGAAGCGGCTTGCGACGGCACGCCCTTAGTGCAGAACAAATCCTTGATGCCGATCGGCAGACCACACATCGACGGCGCCTCGCCGCCCTTAATCCGAATGTCCGCAGCTTTGGCGCGTTCCAATGCGATCTCGGGCGTTTTGTGGACAAAGGCGTTCAGTGCGTCGGCTTCATCAATCGCCTTCAGACAGGACTCGGTCAGTTCGACCGATGTCACATCGCCCTTGCGCAGCGCATCTCGGGCCTCGGCCAGGCCCAGTTTGTTCAGATCGCTCATGTCTTACTCCACCACTTTGGGGACTGCGAAAAACCCTTCGCGGGCGTCGGGCGCGTTGGCCAGAACCTTGTCCTGCTGGTTGCCGTCAGTGACCACATCCTCACGCCGCTTCAGGCGCATGGGTTCGACCGAGACCATCGGCTCGACGCCTTCAACATCGACTTCGTTCAGTTGCTCGATGAACCCAAGTATGGTGTTAAACTCGGATGCCAGCGCCGGTAGCGCGTCATCCTCGACCTTGATCCGGGCCAGTTTGGCCACCTTGGCGGCGGTGCTTTGGTCAATCGACATCGGCTTCCCTCATATGCGTTAGGGGGCATTTACCCGTCTGCTGCAACAGCTGCAAGACCGCTGCGCGACTGTCTTGCTCTGCCCGGTTTGGAAATGGCCGGCATTGCCCGAAACCAGGCTTCGCAAAAAATAAACTAAATAGTTCACTTTGCCCCTTGATTTTCTAAACTGAACTGTTCATTTCAAGTATTGCAAAACAATGCAAACCGGAGAGTGAACATGAAAACCTTCATCGCAGCCGTTACTCTGTCCGTCGTCGCCCTGAGCACCCCGGCATATGCCTTTGGCACAACCAACACTTTGATCCCGGATCTTACTTTTCCCGACCAGACCCCTGGAACACCGACGAAAAACCGATCCCCCCTGGACAAGTAAACTTGTCCTTCATCCGGGTCGGGTCCCCCCCTCCCCGACCCGGAATTTCTGCAATTGAGTGCTGCACTTGCCCTTGCAAGCCGCTAGGATGAACTCACCAGTCTCGCCCAAAGTGGGCTAGCCAGTGGAGCAGGACATGAGCACACATAAGCAAACGGTATTGGACGCAATCGACGCAGCCAACGTACAGGACCCCAATCAGGAAGACGGTCAACCAGAGGCCCTGCTCTACGGTCAAAGAATGAGCGCTGAACTGAACCGTCTTTTTCCTGATGCCTCGGAGGAACTGCAAATCGCTGCGCGCGCGCAACATGTTGAGCGGTGGAAATTAAAGCGCACCGAATACCCGGAAGGACGCGCGGGGTATCTGGCCTGGCGCAAAGCACAGGGTGTCTATCACGCAGAAGTTGCCATGGGCCTGATGAAACAGACGGGTTATGGCGAAAATCAGATCGATGCTGTCGGACGCATGTTGCGCAAGCAAGGGATCAAGCGAGACCCTGACGTTCAAGCGTTGGAGGACGTGATCTGCTTCGTCTTCCTGAAATGGTATTTCCAACCATTCGCCGAAAAACACTCCGCTGAAAAAATTCAGCGCATCGTGGAAAAGACAGCCCTCAAAATGTCTGATGAAGGCCGTTCGCGAGTTTTGAGGGAATTCGACCTGCCTGATCCCTTGGCAGCAGCTTTTCAGTCTTAAAATCCGGGCGTGGTGTCTTAAGGGGAGTTTTGATGGACGATCTGCAGCTTTTATTGGACTTGCATTTAGGCGGCGCCCGTCAAGGCCCGGGCAACGCGGCTACGACTCGGCGCGCAATGGATCTTGCCGGGCTTACAGATCAGAGAAACCTCAGAATCGCCGATATCGGTTGCGGCACCGGCGCGGCAAGCCTGATTCTCGCAAAGGATTTGGACGCCGAGATTCTGGCCGTGGATTTCCTGCCCGATTTCCTGGCTGAACTGGAGAACCGGGCAGCTGCTGCGGGCGTTGCCCATCGCATCCGAACACTTGCCATCTCGATGGAGGCGCTGCCGTTTCAGGACGCCGAGTTGGACGTGATCTGGTCCGAGGGGGCTATCTACAACATAGGATTTGAAACCGGGATTCAGGCCTGGCGACAGTTCCTGAAGCCGGGTGGCGTTCTAGCCGTGTCTGAGTTGACCTGGCTTACGCAGAATCGGCCGGACGAACTGACTGAGCACTGGCACCGCGAATATCCCGAGGTTGCCCTTGCCTCGACAAAGATCGCGCAGCTCGAGGCAAATGGGTATGCGTTGCTGGGGTATTTCCCACTTTCGACAGACTGTTGGCTAGACACGTATTACCGCCCAATGCAGCAAAGATTCAGTAAATTTCTGGAGCGGCACGGACATTCGGATCAGGCGCGTGCTTTGGTCGAGGCGGAACAGGCCGAGATCTCTCTCTATGAGCGGTATGCGAACTATGTCAGCTATGGATTTTATATTGCTCGGAAGCTGCCGGATTGATCGTGTGAGTTGATCAGGGCTCTGCGATAGACTTCGATCATCCAGCCCAACATGACGGCGTTTAGAATGTGCCACATAAAATGCGTCCCCAAGGGGAACCGCCCACATATCGGCGCGTCCAGTGCACGAAACGTGATTGAGATAATCAAGATTACCGCCCCGATCATCAGCCCTCGCGCAACCTGCGGTTCACGACGGCGCAACAGCAAGGAATAGACCAGAATCAACAGGGGCACAGATGCATATCCAGCCGAGCTACCAAGCCCGGGAATCAGCTGAAAAACCGGTACGGTCAAAGCCGCGTAGGGAAAAAACAACAAGGTAAGGCCCAGTGATGGCCATTTGCCCAGCCCCCAGACGTCTCGGTTCACGCCAAAAATATAGACAAGAATGAACAACAGGATGGGCGTGGTATCCGCTATCGCCGCCCAGACCTGGGCGTGAGTGTGGAACAGGTAACTGCCGACCCCAATGATCGCGAGAACCATCACCAGCAGATAGGCCAGAGGCGCCTTCTGCCCGCGCAACCTTTGCCACATGACAAACGCAGCGATCAGGAATGCAGCGTTTGTCACCGCATTGATCGGTTCAGCCCAATAGGCGGGCGACACCCGTTCGCAATAGCTGTCAATTTGACGTGTCCAGTCCATAGATTTTTACATAACGGATGCTAGGCTGTGTCCAAGCCCATTTTGGAGGAATTGTTCATGAATATCATTTGGCTGGGCCACGGCAGCTTTCGTATCGAAACCGGAGATCAGGTTCTGCTGATTGACCCATGGCTGACCGGCAACCCGGTCCTGCCGGAAACTCAGCACGACGCAGCCGTCGAAGGCGCGACGCATATCCTGTTGACCCACACCCATTTCGATCACGTGGTTGACGTTCTGCCGCTGGCCAAACATTTGGGTGTGCCCGTCGTCGGGCAATATGACCTTATGGGGTATTGGGCCGAATCCGAAGGTATCGAGACTGTTGGCTTCAATAAAGGCGGGACTGTGAACCTGAACGGAGTGAAAGTCAGCATGGTGCCTGCCTCTCACAGCTCGACCTTTTCCACGCCTGATGGGCTGCGGACCGGTGGAACCGAGGTCGGCTTCATGATCAGTTCTGAAGGGCGCGTGGTCTATGTCTCGGGCGATACCGACATCATGGCGGATATGGAATGGATGGGTGATTATTACCAACCCGATATCGGCATCCTGTCTGCAGGCGGTCATTTCACCATGGATATGAAGGGCGCGACCTATGCGGCAAAACGCTACTTTAATTTCAAGACCGTAATCCCCTGCCACCACAAGACTTTTCCAATCCTCGAACAATCGGCTCAGGCGCTTGCAGACGGGCTGCCCGGTGTTGATGTCATCGACCCGGAAGTCATGAAAACCATCACGCTTTAACCGGGAATGCCAGCCCGGCGGAGGCTAACGCCGAGATGCGAAAAAGGTTTTCAACAGCTCGGCAGCCTCATCTTCGCCGATGCCGTCGTAAACCTCGGGTGAGTGGTGGGCCTGCGGATGGGAAAACACCCGCGCGCCGTGGGTCACGCCACCTGATTTAGGGTCAGGCGCGCCGTAATACACCCGTGTTACACGCGCCGCCGCCATGGCCGCCGCGCACATGGCGCACGGTTCGAGTGTGACATACAGATCATGACCCGGCAGCCGCTCGGACCCGGCGGCCGCACACGCGGCACGCAACGCCAAAATCTCGGCGTGGGCCGTAGGGTCGCTCAACTCGCGCGTCCGGTTGCCCGCCGCTGCCACAACGCTGCCATCCGGGGCGACAATCACCGCACCTACAGGCACTTCGCCCCGATCCGCCGCGGCGCGCGCCTCGTCCAACGCCTGTTTCATATGCGATTTGAAGGTCATGCCCCTGACTGCCTCAGAAACCTGCCTTTCGCAAGTCGCGCAGATGGGTTATGGCCGGGGGATGAGCAACACCCCTCCTCCCGGCGACCGGATCGCCAAAGTACTGGCCCGCGCCGGTGTCGCCTCGCGTCGCGAGGCAGAACGCATGATCGAAGCCGGTCGTGTGACCGTGAATGGCAAGGCGATCGACAGCCCTGCGCTGAACGTGACAGCCAAAGACAGGATTACCGTGGACGGCAAGCCCGTTTCGGAACCCGAACCATCGCGCCTTTGGCTGTATTACAAACCCACGGGGCTGGTGACGACCGCACGCGACGAAAAGGGGCGCGCGACGATTTTCGACAAGCTGCCAGATGACATGCCCCGCGTCATGAGCGTCGGGCGGCTGGATCTCAATTCTGAAGGGTTGCTGCTGCTGACCAATGACGGCGGCATCAAACGCAAGCTTGAGCTACCCGCGACGGGGTGGCTGCGAAAATACCGCGTGCGTGTCAATGGCCGCCCCAAGGACGAAGACTTTGAACCGCTGCGCAAAGGACTGGTCATCGAAGGAGAACGGTTTCAACCCATGACGGTTACGCTGGACCGCCAACAGGGTGCAAACGCCTGGTTGACCATCGGGTTACGTGAGGGAAAAAACCGCGAGATCCGGCGCGCGATCGAAGATATCGGCTATGTGGTAAACCGGCTGTTGCGCGTCTCGTACGGGCCATTCCAACTGGGCAGTCTGAAACCGGGCGAAGTCGAAGAAATCCGCCGCCGTGTTCTGCGTGACCAACTTGGGCTTGAGGGCGAGGCCAAACCAGAACCTAACACCAAACGCCCTGCACGACCGCAAAGAAAGCGACCGCCCGTCGGCAAGAAACCTCGCAAGTGACACAAGTTACATTACCTTCCCCCTAGCGCAAAGACCTGACATCCCCTAAATTTTCACTGGAAGGCTTAGTGGGGGAAACAACTTGTCTGGTACCGGAGTGCAAAAACTGGCCTACGCAGTGCTTCTGGCGTTGCTGTTCGGTGTCTGCACCGGCCTGCTAGGGGGCCTGTAGAGCCATGGCTAAGCGATATGGCGGAAAATTCAGCCCCGATGGCGAGCCCGATCGCGACGATCCACGTCCACGCGGTCAGTTCGACGGCGCACGTGTAGAACCCGCTGGAGCCCGGGCTAATTTGCTGTTCCTGCCCGCGATCCCTCTGGTCTTTCTGTCCCTGAATGATGGTGCCATTGGCATGACGATGGGTCTGGTCGCGGCCGGGCTACTTACGGCCGCCGCGTTCCTGTTGCGAGAAGGCCTTCGCGCCGAGGCTGCATACAACGCGCGCCGCACGGCCCGCCGCCCCGCATTTCCGCGCAAGATTTTTGCCAGTGTTCTGACCGGCCTTGGCGCTGCTTTAGCGGCCTACCGGACCGAGTTTCTGGATACTGAAACCGCCACGCAGGCCAGCCTTCTTGCTCCTGTTTTGTTCGGTATTGCAGCTACAGTTCTGCATTCGGTGTCCTTTGGGCTCGATCCGTTGAAAGACAAAGGGATGGAAGGTGTCGATACCTTTCAGCAAGATCGCGTGGCCCGGGTTGTCGAGGATGCGGAAACGCATCTGACTGAAATGACCGACGCCATCAAGCGAGCTGGCGACCGCAAGATCGAGGCGCGGGTCGAACGGTTTCAGGACACTGCCCGTGATCTGTTCCGCACGGTCGAGGAAGACCCGCGCGATCTGGCCGGAGCCCGAAAATACCTGACGGTTTATTTGCAAGGTGCACGCGATGCTACGATCAAGTTCGCCGATGTTTACGCGCGTACGCGCGATGCACAGGCGTTGGCGGATTTCTCGGCGCTTCTGGATGATCTGGAACAGAATTTTGCCGCGCGTACCCGTAAGATGCTGCTGGATGACCGCAGCGATTTGACAGTGGAAATTGATGTGCTGCGCGAAAGGCTGCAGCGCGAAGGCGTCCGGTTGGACTGACCGGCCATTTTTGAGCGAGGATTATCCCCATGTCCGATACCATCAAGAACAAAGCGGTCGAGGCCGAAACTCTGGTTCGGGAGATCACTGCCGTCACCCTGCCCGACCCACAGGCCGAAGTTGTCCCGCTGGAAGAAGCAGAAGAACCCGTCGGCGCCGAAATCCGCAAGCGGATGAACGAGATCGACATGGACAACACCAACTCGATCGTATCCTTCGGATCATCCGCGCAGGCTGAACTGCAAGAGATCAGCCAGGCCATGCTGGCCGATGTGCGCAACAAGGACGTTGGCCCTGCGGGCGACAGTCTGCGCAACATCGTCACGACAATCCGCGGATTTTCGGTCAGTGAACTGGACGTGCGGCGCGAACGCAGCTGGTGGGAAAAACTGCTTGGAAAAGCCGCGCCTTTCGCCAAGTTCACGGCGCAATATGAAGAGGTGCAAAACCAGATCGACCGCATCACCGACGATTTGCTGGGGCACGAGCACACGCTGTTGAAAGACATCAAATCGCTCGACATGCTCTATGAGAAGACATTGGAATTTTACGACGAGCTTGCCCTTTATATTGCAGCGGGCGAGGAAAAGCTGACTGAATTGGACAGCCAGGAAATCCCTGAAAAAGAAGCTGAGGTTCAGGCCGCACCCGAGGATCATCAGGTCATGAAAGCGCAGGAGCTGCGCGATCTGCGTGCAGCGCGCGACGACCTAGAGCGCCGTGTGCATGACCTGAAGCTGACGCGTCAGGTCACAATGCAATCACTGCCGTCCATTCGGCTGGTTCAGGAAAACGACAAATCGCTGGTGACCAAGATCAATTCCACTTTGGTCAACACGGTGCCACTGTGGGAAACGCAACTGGCACAGGCCGTGACCATCCAGCGCAGCGCCGAAGCCGCCGCGGCTGTGCGCGGTGCCAATGATCTGACCAACGAACTGCTGACCTCGAACGCAGCCAATCTGCGTCAGTCAAACAAGATGATCCGGGAAGAGATGGAGCGCGGTGTATTCGATATCGAAGCCGTCAAACAAGCCAATGCGGATCTGATTGGTACTATCAATGAAAGCCTGGCTATTGCGGATGAAGGCAAGGCCAAACGCGCCGCCGCCGAGGTGGAACTGAAGAATATGGAGGCCGAACTGCGCGATACTCTGGCCGCCGCAAAGGCTAGGCGAGACGGAATCGGCGACAATGCCGGAACGGCTGTTTCGGGCTAAAGGCGGGCTGGGCGTGGCGCCAATTGGACATCTGAAACTAGCACTGGTGTTGACGTCATTGCTGGCGCTTGCCAATTGTGATGAAACGTTGACGAACTCAGTCGCCTTGCAGGTTCCGCCTTTACAGCCGGAACCTGCGGCAAATGCCTATGTCCCGCCGTCAGCCGCAAGCCAGGATCTGGCCCGATTTTATGACCGCGTCGAGCGCGATCTTCTGACGCGCGGGCTATTGCGCACGGATGGCGGTGGCCCGGACACGCCCTATGATGCCGACGATTTGGCCCGAAATTTCGAAGCCATCGCTTTCTACAGTGAATATCCCGATCACGCGATCTCGATCGGGTCGCGTCAGACCGACGGGCAGCTTAGCCGCTGGGCGGGGCCAGTGCGTATTCAAACCGAGTTTGGCCCTTCGGTTGCGCCGGATGTGCGAACACAGGATACGACCAAAGTCGATGCCTTCGTCAATCGCTTAGCCAAGCTGACAGACCATTCCGTAACGACGGTAAGCCGCAAGGCGAACTTTCATGTCTTTTTCGCCGGCAAAGACGACAGCAGTTACGTGGTTTCACGCCTAAAAGAACTGATCCCGAATATCAGCCAGTCTTCTTTGGATCTGGTTGCAAACCCGCGTGCAAATTTCGACTGTTTTGTCTTTGCTTCTGCAACCCGCGCTGCACCGCATAAATACGTGCGTGCCGTGACCCTGATCCGGGCTGAACTGCCCGATCTAGTCAGGCTCAGCTGCATTCACGAAGAGATTGCACAGGGACTGGGCTTGTCGAATGACAGCCCTGCCGCGCGACCGTCGATCTTCAACGACGATGACGAGTTCGCATTGCTGACAAGCCATGACGAGAAATTGCTGACGATGCTTTATGATCCGCGCCTTGAACCCGGTGTGACGGTCGAAGACGCCCGGCCCGTGGTACGGATCATCGCTCGCGAATTGATGGGTCAGTCACTCTGACCCCTAGGACAGGAGAACCCAAATGGGAATTTTCGATTTTCTGACCGGAGAGTTCATTGATGTCATTCATTGGGTGGATGACACCCGCGACACCATGGTCTGGCGGTTCGAGCGCGAGGGCCACGAGATCAAATACGGCGCCAAGCTGACAGTCCGCGAAGGACAGGCTGCCGTGTTCGTGCATGAAGGCCAGCTGGCCGATGTGTTCACCCCGGGTCTCTATATGCTCGAGACCAATAACATGCCGATTTTGACGACGCTGCAGCATTGGGACCACGGGTTTCAGTCGCCGTTCAAATCCGAAATTTACTTTGTCAACACCACCCGATTCAACAACCTGAAATGGGGAACGAAAAACCCGATCATGCTGCGGGATCCCGAGTTCGGTCCCACCAGAATTCGGGCTTTTGGCACCTATACGGTGCGTGTCAAGGATCCGGCAAAATTCCTGGTCGAAATCGTCGGCACCGATGGCGAATTCACCATGGACGAGATCAGCTTTCAGATCCGCAACATTATCGTGCAGGAATTCAGTCGGGTCATCGCTGGATCGGGTATTCCAGTTCTGGACATGGCCGCAAACACCGCCGATCTGGGTAAACTGATCGCCGCCGAGGTTTCTCCGGTTCTTGAAGGATACGGTCTGGAGATGCCTGAATTCTACATAGAAAACATCTCGTTGCCGCCCGCGGTTGAGGCGGCGCTGGACAAGCGGACCTCAATGGGGCTTGCGGGTGACCTGGGTAAATTTACCCAGTATTCGGCTGCCGAAGCGATGACCGCTGCCGCGACCAACCCTAGCCAGGGCGGTGGCATGGGCGCAGGTCTTGGAATGGGTATGGGAATGGCCATGGCACAGCAGATGTCCAACATGGCAGCGGGTCAACCCTCGGGGCCATGGGGTGGTTCCGCCCCCGCTGCCCCGCAACCGCCTGCGCAAGTGGCACCGCCGCCCCCTCCGCCTGTCGAACATGTCTGGCACATTGCAATGGATGGTCAAACCAGCGGTCCATTTTCGAAAGCCAAGATGGGGCGCATGGCGACAGAGGGTGAAATCACGCGCGACACACATGTCTGGACTGCCGGACAGGACGGTTGGAAAAAAGCCGGAGATGTGCAGGAGCTGGCTCAGCTGTTCACGATCCTGCCACCGCCACCGCCCGGAGCCTGAATGCAACCACTTCGAGATCGGCAAACTAGGTAGGCCAGGCAATGACCACAGATGAACATCGCTTTCCTTGCGACCAATGCGGCGCCGATTACAGGTTCGATCCCAGCAAGGGCACGCTGACATGCGACCACTGTGGTCACTCTGAAGCAATCGGTGCCGGCCCGTGGGGTGGCGCCAATCTGCGTGAACTGGATTTCGACGCTGCCATCGCTGACAAGTTACCGGAAGCGGAAATCGAGGAAACCCGCGTTCTGTCCTGCCCAAACTGTGCTGCTCAGGTCGAGTTCGATCCGAATACACATGCCGCCGAATGTCCGTTCTGCGCCACTCCCGTCGTGACAGACACGGGCGTCAGCCGCCATATCAAGCCACGCGGAGTGTTGCCCTTTGCCTTGGATGAAAGGGCTGCACATAAAGCGATGGGCGACTGGCTGGGGCGGCTGTGGTTCGCGCCGAACGGGTTGAAGGACTACGCGCGCAAAGGGCGCAAGATGCAGGGGATCTACGTACCCTATTGGACTTTTGACGCCGACACCAAATCCAGTTATCGCGGCGAACGCGGCGTGGTTTATTATGAAACGCGCACCGTTATGCGCGATGGCAAACGTGTTCAGCAACAGGTCGCCAAAGTGCGCTGGACACCGAAATCGGGACGCGTTGCGCGTTTTTTCGACGATGTGCTTGTTCTGGCCTCTCGCTCGCTGCCGAAATCTTACACCGATGCACTAGAGCCCTGGGACCTGCCCGCGCTGGAACCCTACCAACCTGAATATCTGGCAGGGTTCAGAGCCGAAGCCTATACGATTGAGCTGAAGGAAGGGTTTACCGAGGCGCGCGAGTACATGTCGCGGGTGATCGAGCGCGACGTACGCTTTGATATTGGCGGTGACCGCCAGCGCATCCATGATGTCGACACTGAAGTAAGGGATGTGACGTTCAAACACATCCTTCTGCCTGTCTGGTTGGCGGCCTACAAATACCGTGGTGATACTTATCGGTTTGTGGTGAACGGGCGGACAGGGCGTGTACAGGGGGAACGGCCGTGGTCGGCTATCAAGATCACTATCGCCGTCGTATTGGGCCTGCTAGTCGCGGCAGCAGTCGGCTATCTGATTGCGACAGGCCAACAATAGGCGAGCACTAAATATCTGTAGTAAATCCACTACGCCGGGCCTTGAAACTCGGGTAGTCTGAGGCCATCCTGCGCGTCGTCCGGGTGGGGAGAGGCCGAGTTGACATTGGATGTGCTGAACAACTTGCTCGACAACCGGTACTCGTGCCGCGCATTCCTGCCCGATTCCGTTCCAAAAAAACAAATTGCACAAATTCTGACCAGCGCGACGCAAGTTCCCAGCTGGTGCAATGCGCAGCCGTGGTTTGTCCATGTCACCAGTGGCGCAGAAACGGATAAATTTCGTCAGGCGCTGCAACAAGAAGCGCAATCAGGCGCACCGGCCCCTGACCTGCCATTCCCAAGCTCGTACAGCGGTGTCTATCAAGCTCGCCGCCGCGCCTGTGGCTGGGCACTGTATGAAGCCGTGGGTGTCCAAAAAGGCGATCGCGCGGGCTCGGCCCAGCAGATGATGGAAAACTTCTCACTCTTTGGTGCGCCGCATTGCGCAATCGTCTCCAGCCCGGCCGAGCTGGGATCCTATGGAGCGATGGATTGCGGCGGGTTTGTCACAGCCTTTACGCTGGCGGCACAGGCGTCGGGTATCGCGAGCATTCCGCAAGCAGCCGTGGCATCGTACAGCCCATTCCTGCGGCGCTATTTTGAGATCCCCGAAGATCGGTTGATCTTATGTGCAATATCGTTCGGCTATCCGGACAAGCAACACCCCGCGAACGCGTTTCGAACAGATCGCGCCGGGCTGGACGAAATTGTTCACTGGCACGGCTAAATCTGCCGAATTGCATGATGGGAGAAAGAATTGCGCGCCCTATTACAAAGAGTTTCACGTGCACAGGTGTCGGTCGACGGTGCTATCATCGGGCAAACGGGACCGGGGCTGATGGTCCTTGTCTGCGCCATGCAGGACGACGGTGAGAAACAGGCAAGCAATTTGGCGGCAAAAATCGCCAAGCTGCGGATATTCAAGGACGACGCAGGCAAAATGAACCGATCAATTCTGGACATCGGAGGATCGGCCCTTGTCGTAAGTCAGTTCACGCTTGCGGCGGACACATCTCGCGGGAACCGGCCAGGGTTTTCGAATGCAGCCGCCCCGGAACAAGGCGAATACCTGTACGAGTTTTTTGCGCAGCAGTTAAAGGAACAGGGCATCGCAGTCGAAACAGGCCGCTTCGGCGCCGATATGGCCGTTGAATTGGTCAATGACGGGCCGGTTACAATTTGGGTGGAAAACCAGTGAAACAAACAGAATTGGCTATCAACATCTGGCAAGCCGGGGTCGACGCAGTGGGCGGCTATACGGCAACGCAGAAGGCGCTATCCGATGTCCCTAGGCCCGATCACATTCTAGCGGTGGGTAAACCTGCGGCGTCCATGGCCCGCGCAGCTTTGGATCAATTCGGAGCGGTTCCAACTCTTGTCGTCACAAAAGATGATCACGGTCGTGACTTGCCTGACCATGTAGAAGTGATCGAGGCCTCTCACCCTGTCCCCGATGATCGCAGCCTGAAAGGCGGCGCTGCCTTGCGCAATGTGGTTAAGGAGATGGCACAAGGCTCTCATCTGCTTTTGCTGGTCTCCGGTGGGGCGTCTTCACTGGCCGAGGATTTGATGCCCGGCAAGACTCTGGCAGATTTGGAGCGGCTAAACCGCCAGCTGCTGTCCAGGGGATTGGATATTGGTGCGATGAATGCCGAGCGGCGCAAACTGTCGCGCATCAAAGGGGGCGGATTGCTGTCCCATTTTAAAGGTCAACTGGCGACAGTTCTGGCGATCTCGGATGTTCCGGGCGACGCTTTGGGCATCATCGGGTCGGGCATTGGCGCCCTGCCCGAACACCATGACTTTCAGGCGACAACCAGGATAATTGCATCAAACGCGCATGCGCGCACTGCCGCCGAGGCGGCGGCGTTGGCGGCAGGGCAAAAGGTTCTGAGCAATCAGGAATGCCTCCATGATGACTACCTTCGTGTCGCGTCACAGCTTGGCCCGCGCCTGAGACAGATGGAAAGCGGTACCATGGTTTTTGGTGGAGAACCCACCGTAGTGCTGCCCGAAAGCCCCGGCCGCGGTGGACGCAATCAGGCCCTGGCCCTGGCGCTGGCGCGTGAGATCGCTGGATGCGAAGGGCTTACTGTCGTTGTCGGTGGAACAGACGGAACCGATGGCCCGACACTGGCGGCGGGTGCCGTTGTGAACGGTGATACTTGGCGAGACGACGCTGAACAGTATCTGGCCAGTGCGGACAGCGGCACATTTCTGAATAACGCGGGTGCGCTGCTGATCACAGGCCCAACTGGCACAAACGTCATGGATCTCATTGTCGCAATAAGGAGTTAGATTGGCGCTTTTGCCCTTCTCTAATGCCGCGAAGAGACTGAGAGTGAACAAATGACGCGCATTCTCAATTCTCTCTGCGACATCGAAGATATCCCGGACCTGGGCATACGGCTGTCGGATGGCTGCCGTTTGTCGGCGCGGGTTTGGCGACCAACGGATGCCGTCCAGAATCCTGTCCCGGCCATTCTGGAATACCTGCCCTATCGCAAGCGCGACGGCACTACTGCACGGGACGCGTTAACTCATCCTTGGTTCGCCAAGCGCGGCTATGCCTGCATTCGCGTCGATATGCGTGGGAACGGTGACAGCGAAGGGGTGATGGAGGATGAATATACTCAGCAAGAGCTGGACGATGCCGTCGAGGTGATCCATTGGCTGGCCGATCAGCCTTGGTGCAGCGGTTCGGTCGGTATGATGGGGATCAGTTGGGGTGGCTTTAATGCGCTTCAAGTCGCTGCCCTGCGTCCCGATCCGCTCAAGGCGATTATCACCCTGTGTTCAACCGCGGATCGTTACGCGGACGACATTCACTACAAGGGCGGATGTTTGTTGAATGAAAACCTCGGATGGGGCGCAACGATGCTGTCCTATTCATCGCGTGCACCCGATCCACAGTTGCGTTCTAACTGGCGCGAGTTATGGATCGAACGGTTAGAGAACGAACCTTTCCTGCCGTCGACCTGGCTGCGGCACCAAACTCGTGATGCGTATTGGCGACACGGGTCCATCTGTGAAGATTTTGGCGCAATACAAGCCGCAACTCTCGCGGTTGGTGGGTGGGGCGATGCTTACAAAAACACTGTACCTAGGCTGGTTGAGAATCTGGACGCACCAGTCAAAGGCATCGTTGGGCCATGGGTCCACAAGTATCCTCATTTCGCCGTGCCGGAACCCCGGATCGGATTCCTGCAGGAGGCACTTCGCTGGTGGGATCGCTGGCTCAAAGGGCAGGATACTGGCGTAGTAGATGACCCCGATTTCCGCGCCTACCTTATGGACGGCGTTCGCCCGGCGCGGTGGTACAGTGAAAGGCCCGGGCGCTGGATTACGGAAGCCATAGGGGCAACCTCACACCTGAACAAACTGGACCTTGAATTGAGTGATGCCGGTTTGGGGCGCTCAGGGCCGTTGGACGCCCGCATTCGATCACCCCACCACTGCGGTTTGGAAGGCGGTGAGTACTGCGCCATCTGGCTGGGCCCCGATATGCCAGGGGATCAGCGCGCGGATGACGCCTTGTCAGCATGTTTCGATGGAGACCCGCTAGAGGCCGATCTGGACATCGTGGGCGCCCCGCGCATTCGACTGACTGTCAGCTCCGACAAACCGCAGGCGCAGATGGCCGTTCGCCTGAATCACGTCCATCCCGACGGCGCCTCGACCAGAATCACTTATGGTGTATTGAACCTCAGCCATCGCGACTGCCATGCCGAGCCTTCAGATCTGCGCCCAGGCGAACCGTATGAGGTTGAGCTGGATCTGGACCACATCGCCTACCGGGTTCCCAAGGGGCACTGCCTGCGTGTGGCGATTTCCAGCGCCTATTGGCCCTTGATCTGGCCCTCGCCCGAAACGGCCGAACTGCATCTGACTTCAGGGCAGATTTCCATACCATCTCGAACTTCAGGAACCGACGATGAATGCAACTTTGCCCTGCCAGACGCGGAAGAGCCGCACCAGGCCACCATCCTCCGCGAGGCTTCCAATGCCCGTCGGCTTGAGACTGACATGAACACTGGCACCGTACATCTGATTGTCGAGGATGACTTCGGGAAAACTCAAGACGATCAGCACGGTCTGATCAGTGGCGGTACGGCGTGCGAGACGTGGTCGATTCACCATGATGACCCCCTGTCTGCCCGCGGCGTCTGCGAATGGACACAGGAACTGGAACGTCCGGGCTGCGAATTACGTACGGAAACGCGCTGTGAAATGTTCTCGGATGATAAGAGTTTTTTTCTGATGGCCAGCATAAAAGCGTTTGAAAACGATATCTTGGTCTTTACCAAGGATTTCGATGACACTGTTTCGCGCAATCAAATGTGAAAATCGCACGTTCCAAATCCGGACAATAGGTATTGCCCGGTGGACTGAAATGCGCCAACGTTGACTCATGCGTCAACAAAAAGTCCGCGAAGGGCTGATCCAATCAACTGGGAGATTTTGGATGAACGAACAACTCACTCACATGACCAAACAGGTGACAGCCGGCAAGCTGACTCGTCGCGAGTTCATGGGCAAGGCAGCGGCCTTGGGTGTCTCAGCCGCCATGGCCAGCACCATGTTTGCCGACGCGGCGCGCGCGGCTGGTCCGAAAAAGGGTGGTGATCTGAAACTGGGCCTCTATGGCGGTGAATCCACCAACTCGTTGGACCCGGCGACTTATGCCAGCTCGGTACCCTATATGAATGGCCGCCATTTTGGCGATACGCTGGTTGAGGTTGCGCCCGATGGAACAATCGAACCCCGCCTGGCAGAAAGTGTTGAAGGCAGCGCGGATGCCAAGGTCTGGACATTCAAACTGCGTCAGGGCGTCGAATTCCACAACGGTAAATCCTTGACCAGTGAAGACGTTCTGAAAACCATGGAGCGCCACTCGAACGAAGATTCCAAGTCAGGTGCCCTTGGCATCATGAAGGGAATCGAGTCGATGAAGGCAGACGGTGACACCTTCCAGGTGACCCTGAGCGAAGCAAACGCCGACTTGCCCTATCTGATGTCAGATTATCACCTGGTGATCCAGCCGGACGGCGGCATGGACAACCCGGCAGCCGGTATCAGTACCGGACCCTACCAGGTCGAAGTCGATGAGCCCGGCGTACGCCACCTGTTCACCAAATTCGCGAATTACTGGAATGACGACGCCCATTTCGACACAGTCGAGAACGTTGTGATCAACGATGCAACTGCCCGTACGGCAGCACTGCAGGGTGGGCAAGTTCAGCTGGCAAACCGTATCGAACCCAAGGTCGCTGATCTGCTGGGTCGTGCGCCAAACATTACGGTTCAGTCGACTCCTGGCCGGGGCCACTATGTTTTCATCATGCATTGCGACACAGCGCCGTTCGACAGCAACGAACTGCGGACCGCACTGAAATACGCGGTCAACCGCCAGGAACTGGTGGACAAAGTCCTTCGCGGCTATGGCTCGGTCGGAAACGATATGCCGGTCAACGCAGCTTATCCGTTGTTTGATGAAACCATCGCGCAACGTGAATTCAGCCTCGAGAAAGCAGCAGAGCACTACAAGAAGTCTGGCCACGATGGTTCACCGATCATTCTGCGCGTATCAGATGGTGCCTTCCCCGGTGCCGTGGATGCGGCGGCTCTGTTCCAGCAAACCGCAGCTCAGGCTGGAATCCCGCTGGAAATCAAGCGTGAACCCAATGATGGCTACTGGTCCGAAGTCTGGAATGTGCAGCCCTTCTGCGCGTCCTACTGGGGTGGCCGTCCGGTACAGGATCAGATGTACGCGACTGCCTATCTGTCGACCGCGGACTGGAACGACACCCGGTTCAAGATTCAGGCGTTTGACGATCTGCTGTTCTCGGCTCGTGCCGAGCTGGATCCCGAGAAACGCAAAGGTATCTACAGCCAGATGGGTCAAATGGTCCGCGATCAAGGCGGCCTGATCTGCCCGATGTTCAACAACTTCGTCGATGCATCCAGCAATACGCTGGACGGTTGGGAGACCGATCCGAATGGCGAACTGATGAACGGTCAGGTTTCGCGCAAACTGTGGTTCGTCTGATACGGATCACGGATTTATGCACCCTATTATCAAATTGGTTTCCCAGCGCCTTGCGCTGGGATTCCTGTTGCTGTTTGGCGCTTCGGCCCTGATATTCGGCCTCACCGAAGCCCTGCCCGGAGACGCCGCGCAAGCCGTCCTGGGCCAGTCCGCCACCCCAGAGGCCCTGGCAAACCTTCGAGAGGAAATGGGACTGAATCGCCCGGCTCTGACCCGCTACTTCGAATGGCTGGCAGGTATCGTTCAGGGTGATCTCGGCCAATCTCTGACCAACAAACTGGACATTGCAGACTCCGTCGGCAGCCGTCTGGGCAATACTCTGTTTTTGGCATTCTGGGCCGCTATCGTGTCGGTTCCACTGGCTATCTTTCTGGGCCTGCTGGCCGTGCGTTACCGCAATCGCTGGCCGGACAAGTTGATCTCGGCAATAACTCTGACAACAATCTCAATCCCGGAATTCCTGATCGGCTACGTCCTAGTCTATTTCATCGCGGTGAAGTTGGGAATGTTTTCTCCGCTGGCCATGATCAATGACAGCATGTCGCTTGGTCAAAAACTGAATGCGATTGCCCTGCCCGTCATCGTTCTGACCATGGTTGTTCTGGCGCATATGATGCGAATGACACGTGCGGCGATTTTGAACGTGATGCAGTCTGCCTATGTGGAAACAGCCGAACTGAAGGGTCTGACAAACTTCAAGGTCATTTATCGCCATGCTTTTCCGAACGCAATCGCACCCATCGTAAATGTGGTGATGCTGAACCTGGCATATCTGGTCGTCGGCGTCGTCGTGGTCGAGGTGGTCTTCGTCTATCCAGGCATGGGGCAGTATCTTGTGGACCATGTGACCAAACGTGACGTTCCCGTCGTTCTGGCCTGTGGTGTGATCTTCGCCGCTATCTATATCGGATTGAACATGGTTGCAGACATCGTTGCCATTCTGGCCAACCCAAGGCTGAGGCATCCGAAATGAAGAACATCCCAATCTCTGCAATGATCGGGCTGGCCTTCACAGCCCTGTACTTCTTCATCGCGATCTTCGCACCTCTGCTGGCCCCCTATGGAATGGCCGAAGTCGTAGGCGATGTGTGGGAACCCTCCAGTTCGCAATTCTGGCTGGGTACAGACAATATCGGCCGTGACCTGCTGAGCCGAATGATCTATGGCGGGCGCACTACGATCTTCATCGCGACGGCTGCCACGATTCTCAGTTTTGTGACCGGTTCGATCCTTGGCTTTCTGGCCGCCGTTCTGGGTGGCTGGGCTGATCAGGTCATGTCGCGAACCGTCGATCTGATCATGTCGATCCCGTCTCTGATCACTGCTCTTGTCGTGCTTGCTATGGTACCGGTTACCATTCCTGTACTGATCATCGTCATGGGCCTGCTGGACGCCACGCGCGTTTATCGCCTGGCCCGCGCCGTCGCAGTGGATATCGCCGTAATGGACTATGTCGAAGCCGCAAAGCTGCGGGGTGAAGGCCAAGTCTGGATCATCTTCCGTGAGATCCTGCCTAATGCCCTGTCGCCACTTGTCGCTGAACTGGGCCTTCGGTTCATCTTCATGGTTTTGTTTGTCTCGACCCTGTCGTTCCTGGGCCTGGGCGTTCAGCCGCCACTGGCTGATTGGGGTGGCATTGTGAAGGAAAACAAGGATGGCATCGTCTATGGCATCGGCGCGGCCCTGTACCCTGCTGTCGCCATTGCGACACTCGCCATCTCGGTCAACCTTGTGGCTGACTGGGTCCTGAACCGTACCACATCGCTGAAAGGAGGCCGGGGATGAGTGATACCCTTCTCAAGGTCCGCGACCTCAAAATCGGCGCGACCGTCTATCCGCCGGGTGAGAAACCCCATGACATCGAAATCGTGCACGGGGTCAGCTTTGACCTTGAGCGCGGCAAGGTGCTGGGGCTGATCGGAGAATCCGGTGCCGGTAAATCCACCATCGGTCTGGCCTCGATGGCCTATGGCCGCGGTGGCGTGGAAATCACCGGTGGTGAGGTCTGGGTCAATGGACGGGACATTCTGAAAACGTCCCACGGCGATATCCGCAAACTGCGCGGCGGTGAGGTGACTTACGTCTCGCAATCCGCCGCGGCGTCGTTCAACCCGGCCAAGAAGATCATGGATCAGGTTGTCGAAGCGGCCGTCGAGCAGAAAAAGTTCAGCCGTAAAGAGGCCGAGGGCCGCGCGCGACAGCTTTTCGCCAAATTAGGTTTGCCCGATCCGGATAATATCGGTGATCGCTATCCACACCAGGTCTCAGGTGGTCAGCTACAACGCTGCATGACCGCGCTGGCGCTGTGCCCTGAGCCTGATCTGGTGGTATTTGACGAACCGACTACAGCCCTGGACGTGACCACTCAGATCGATGTTCTGATGGCGATCAAGGAGGCCATTGCCGATACCGGAGTTGCCGCGCTTTACATTACGCACGACCTTGCGGTTGTAGCGCAGGTGAGCGACGACATCATGGTTCTGCGGATGGGGAACACGGTCGAATACGGCAGCACCGATCAGATCATCAACAACCCGCAAGAAGAGTACACGCAAGCGCTGGTCTCAGTCCGTTCGATCGAACACGAAGAGAAACAGCCGACGCCGGAACCGGTGCTGAGCGTCGACGGCATCACGGCACGCTACAAGGGGTTGAACTTCGACGTGCTGCACAACGTCAATGTCGAGCTTCACCCGGGGCAGACGCTGGCGGTTGTGGGCGAATCCGGCTCGGGCAAGTCGACGCTGGCACGGGTCATCACCGGCCTGCTGCCACCGCGTGATGGTGAGATCACCTTTGCCGGGCGCAAGCTCAGTGGCGACCTGAAGGGCCGATCCCGCGAAGACCTGCGCGAGTTGCAGATGATCTATCAGATGGCTGACGTGGCGATGAATCCGCGCCAGACAGTTGGAACGATCATCGGCCGCCCGTTGGAGTTCTACTTCAACATGCGCGGTGGCGAAAAGCGCAAGCGGATCATCGAACTTCTGGACGAGATCGAACTGGGCGAAAAGTTCATGGATCGATATCCGGCGGAACTGTCTGGCGGTCAAAAGCAGCGTGTCTGTATTGCGCGGTCACTGGCAGCCAAGCCCAAGATGATCATCTGTGACGAGGTCACCTCAGCGCTCGACCCGCTGGTGGCAGACGGAATTCTCAAACTGCTGTTGGACCTGCAGAAGATCGAGGATGTGGCGTACCTGTTCATTACCCACGATCTGGCAACGGTCAGGGCGATCTCTGACTCGATTGCCGTAATGTATCAGGGCCGCGTGGTTCGCTATGGTTCCAAGTCGCAGGTGCTGAGTCCGCCGTTTGACGACTATACCGACCTGCTGCTCAGCTCGGTTCCGGAAATGCATCTGGGCTGGCTGGAAGAAGTTGTGGCACATCGCAAAATGGAGAGTGCCGGGAACTAATCCGGTCTTTTCGCGAAAAGCTGATAGAACACTGAAATCCCGGCGCATTGTCTGCAGACACGCGTCGGGATTCTACTATTCAGGGCGCGAACTGGCGGCCTTGAGAATGCGAATCCCCTAGGATCGGCTGAAAGCAAATACTGTCAAAAGGGTCATCACATGGACCGTAAACTACTTCTCATCATTCTGGACGGTGTCCCCTGGCGCAACTTTCGACGCCTGTTCGGCAATCTCGAAGGCTGGGTCGACAGCGGAGAAGCGCAGGTCTGGAAACTACGGGCTGTGATGCCATCTACCTCTGCCAGTTGTTATGCCTCGATTCATACCGGGGTCACGCCGCAGGAACACGGTTGTACAGGAAACGGCAATGTATTTCGTCTGAGCCACAAGGACGTGTTCAGCCAAGTTCGCGAAGCGGGTGGTGTGACGGGTGCTGTCACACACAGCTATTGGTCGCAGTTCTTCAACCGCCATCCATTCGATTACGTGCGTGACATCGAATACGACGAGCCGGACAGCAAAACCATCAACCATGGCCGGTTCCACAGCATGACCGGCTACGGCAAAGACAATCAGATGACACCCAGCGACGTGGACCTGTTTGCCACGCTGACTAACATGTGCCTGCGGTTTGGACTTGATTACGGCATCCTGCACACCTGCACGCTAGACAGCATGGGGCACCGTTTTTACCACGATTGCCAAGAGATGGACCACGCCTGTTTCGTCATGGACGAAATGCTGGCCCCCTTCATCCCACGGTGGCAGGAGTTGGGGTACGAGGTGATCGTAACCGCCGATCACGGACAGGACGAGCGCGGACACCATGGCGGGCGTGGCCCACTGCAACAGGAAACTGCACTGTATTATTTTGGTGATGCGCAAGGTCCTGACGCCGACACCGTGATTGACCAGTTGCAACTGGCCCCCACGATCCTGAAACGCACAGGAGCACCGGTAGCGGATACAATGAAGGCCGCTTCGTTCCTGAGCTGACGTCAAGCGTCAGTCATAAGGCCAGATGCCTTGCCCTAATGCCTCGATTGCAACCGAGATCCTCTCAAAACTGTCTGCGGCCCGTTTGACCGAAGTACGGGCCCGCAGATATCCGTGAATCAACCCTGGCTCGTTTATCCAATGCGACCGCCCCCCTGCGGCGGCGATTTTCTCGCAATAGGCCGGTCCGTCGTCGCGCAGCGGATCGCAATCGGCTGTAAAAACCACTGTTGGCGGCAGACCCGAAAAATCAGAGTCGTGAAGCGGCGCAAAGGTAGGATCATCCTGGGGCACGACATTGCCGCACCGGACTTTTTCGTAGAACTGGATTTCATCAAGGGTCAGCAGCGGAGCGTGCGCATGCTCGATATACGATCCCTTTGATGCATCACCTCCAAGGCCTGGATATATCAGGACTTGGCCCAAAACGTTGTCCAACCGGCCCCGAGAGTACTGCGCGACGGCAGCCGCCAGATTGCCGCCTGCACTGTCGCCAGCCAAAACGACGGGCTCACCGAACTGTTGAACAGACCAGTTAGTTGCGGTCCAACTGTCGTTGAATTGAGCCGGGTGTGTATGTTCCGGACACAGACGGTAATCAACGGCCACAACCCGGTATCCTGTCTGGACACAGATCTCGGCACAAACGTCGTCGTGGCTGTTCAGGCCACCGACGACAAAACCGCCGCCATGGTAATAGACAACAGTCCGTGTGGGATCTCCGGCAGAGTAGACGCGGACAGGCACTCCATCAGCGGACCTGTCCGTTGCTTCCACTCCCGGTGGACGGGGTTGACGAAAATCTTCGCTCATTTCGTCATAAACCCGACGTTGATCTGCGATCGTCAGGTCAACTGCATCGTCAGGATAGCTTTCAGCCGTGCGCCTTATGAACGCCCAGGTTTCCTCGTCGATCAGACGTTCATAGTCCATTGTCCCTCCGAATTATTCAGACCACTCCCAAGGCCGGGTAAACGCACCCAGCACCTTGGAAACATCGTCGTCGGAGGAACCGTTCGCGTCAAGCTGCGCAACGAGTCCACGTTTCTTATCGTCGATCACAGACACAACCCGTGCGGCCACCCCTGCGGTTTCCAGCGCGCCATTATAGATGCGTGTGATCGCCTGTTTGCGCAGCTCCGGCTTGAACACTTTTCCAACGGCAGTTTTCGGCAGCTCGGGCAAGATCGTCATATGCTTGGGCTGTGCAGCGCGCTCGTGAACGTGGACTTTGCAGTATTCCATCAATTCTTTTTCGGTAGCTGATGCACCGTCTACCAATTCAACAAAGGCACAAGGCACCTCGCCCGAATGCGCATCCGGTTGACCAATTGCACCCGCAAAGGCGACTGCGTCATGCCCCAACAGCGCTTCTTCAATTTCGGCCGGGTCGATATTGTGCCCACCGCGGATGATCAGGTCCTTGGCGCGGCCCGTGATCCAGAGATAGCCATCCTCGTCAAAGCGACCCAGGTCACCGGTCCGCAAGTATTTATCGAAATGATAAAGGTTCACGTTCTTGTCCGCTTCGGTATACGTGTTGCCCGCATAGACGCCCGGGTTCGAGATGCATATCTCACCGATCTCGTCCTTCTCGCATTCTTTCGGACCATCAGGGCTATCTTGCAGGATTTTGACGTCCGTATAAGGAAACGGAATGCCAATCGAGCCGATTTTCTTTTCACCGTCCACCGGGTTACACGAGACTAAACATGTTGCCTCGGTCAGGCCATAGCCCTCGACGATGGTCACTCCAGTGGCCTCTTCGAACCGGCGGAACAATTCAACCGGCAACGGGGCCGAGCCCGAAAACGCGGTTTTCACGGATGAAATATCCGCATCCACCGGGCGCTGCATCTTGGCGGAAATAGCGGTCGGAACTGTAATGATAAACGAGACCTTCCAGCGTTCGATCAGCTTCCAGAAGTTGTCAAACACGCCGTCGCCGCGATAGCCGGCCGGTGTCGGGAAGATCACATGCGCACCTGAGGATACCGCAGCCATCACGATCACATGTACCGCAAAAACATGAAACATTGGCAGCGGGCACATGATGACATCGTTTTCGTCAAACAGCAGGGTGTTGCCCAGCCAGCCATTGTAAATCAGTCCGGAATACCTGTGTTGCGCCACCTTCGGCATACCGGTGGTACCTCCGGTATGGAAGTAACAGGCAACACGGTCTTCCTGACTGTCCTCGAAGGTCAGTGTCGTGGGCTGCTTGGCCAGTTCTTTGTTGAAGTTCTTGTAGTCCGCATGAGCCAGGTGTTCCTTGTCGCCCATTTTGGGGCGCAGTAGCGGCACAAGCCACGACTTGGGCGGTGTCAGGTACCGGTTCAGGTCAATTTCCAAGATGGTGTTAACCTTGGGCGCGTGGCGCACTGCTTCCTCGACTTTTTGGGCCACATCTGCTTTGGGGAATGACTTCAGGGTCACCACCACCTTGGCGTTGGTTTCCCGCAAAATGGCTGCGATCTGTTCCGGCTCCAGCAGCGGGTTGATCGGGTTAACGATCCCGGCCACCGCACCACCCATCATCGTGATCAGTGTCTCGTTACAGTTGGGCAGGACATAGGCCACCACGTCCTTTTCCCCTATCCCTAACGACCGAAACAGATTGGCAGCCTGGTTAACTTTGCCCAGCAGTTCAGACCAGGTCAGCGTCTCGGCTTTATCCGTCGGACCGGACAGCAGCTGAAAACTCATGGCCTTGTGGTTCGGGAATTTGCCCGCCGTGCGCGACAGCAATTGATGGAAGGTGACGGCGACGTCTCGATCCTCCCACGGCATCTCCTGTTCGATACGCGCCCTGTCTTCGAATCCCGCAAAGGCCATACGGCTCCTCCCCTTTTTCTCCCGTGTCGCGCACGGGCTGTTGCTTGCCCCCAAGATGGAAGCAAAAGCAAGCTCGTGCAAGCAACGGCTTAGCTCTCGGGTCAGAGAAAATGTAGAATGACGCTGCGGCGGAAAGTGATGTGCCGGAGCGTCACTTTATTCCGCAGCAACACCGTCGGTGAACTGCAGGCGTGCCAGACGCGCATAAAGACCGTCCTGAGACACCAGGTCATCATGCGTTCCCTGAGCGACAACGCTCCCGTTCTCCATCACCACGATGCGGTCCGCCTTTTTCACAGTCGCCAACCTGTGTGCCACAATCAGCGTCGTGCGCCCAGCGCGCATCTTGTCAACCGCACCCTGCACCGCGCGTTCGCTTTCAGCATCCAGTGCCGAGGTCGCCTCGTCCAGCAACAGAACCGGCGCGTCGCGCAGAATTGCACGCGCAATAGCAATTCGCTGCTTCTGGCCACCGGATAACATCACGCCGCGCTCGCCCACGAAACTGTCGTACCCTTCTGGTAAAGCGGCGATAAAGTCATGGGCCGCTGCAGCGCGCGCTGCGGCTTCGACCTCGGCATCGGTCGCGTCCAAACGGCCAAAACGGATGTTTTCACGGGCCGAGGACGCAAAGATCACCGGGTCCTGTGGAACCAGCGCCATATGCTGCCGGAAGTCCGATCGGTCGAGGTCACGCAGATTGATCCCATCCAGGCTGACGTACCCCGCATCCGGGTCATAGAAACGTTGGATCATCTGGATGACCGTCGTTTTACCTGCGCCTGACGGGCCTACAAACGCTACGGTTTCACCCGGTTCGACTGTCAGCGAGAGTTGGTCCAACGCAACCACATCAGGACGTGCCGGATATCGGAACGTGACATCATCGAACCGGATTTCACCGCGAACAGGTTGCGGCAGTGCTTGCGCCCCTGCCGGGTCGGACACTGTGTCTTCAGCGTTCAGCAATTCGATCAACCGTTCCGTCGCGCCAGCCGCGCGCTGAAGCTCGCTCCAGATCTCGGACAGAGCGGCCACGGAACCAGCCATGATAATCGAATAGATCACGAACTGGATCAGAACGCCTTCTGTCATGACGCCGTTGCGAACGTCATTGGCCCCCATCCACAGCACCCCGACGATACCGGAGAAGACCAAAAAGATCACGATTACCGTCAACACAGCCCGTGTCTGGATACGCCGCAGCGACACCACATAGGATGTCTCGGTCATTTCGCCAAACTGCTTTCGGCTGGCTTCCTCATGTGTAAAGGCCTGTACGGTCTGCACTGCGCCCAGCGCCTCGCCTGCATTTCCTGAAGATGCCGCAATCCAATCCTGATTCTCGCGACTGATTCCACGCAAACGGCGCCCCAGGACCAGAATCGGTACAATCACCACCGGAATCAGCAACAAGACAAGACCGGTCAACTTGGCCGATGTCAGAAGCATCAGAACCAGACCACCGACGAACAGAAGCATGTTGCGAAGTGCGATGGATACGGATGAACCCAGCACCGACTGAATCAAGGTTGTATCCGTGGTAATCCGGCTCAGCACCTCACCTGTCATGATACGTTCGTAGAATTCCGGGCTCATGCCGATCACGCGGTCGAAAACAGCCTTGCGGATATCGGCAACCACGCGTTCGCCCAACCGGGTCACCAGCGCATAACGGATACCTGTACCCACAGCCAGGATACCCGCAATCACAAGCGCTGCCAGAAAATACCAATCCAGCAGCTCACCATCCTGAATTCGGAAATTATCGACCACGCGACGCACGGCCAAAGGCAGGGTCAAAGTCATGCTGGCAGTCAGAATCAGCGCAAAAGTCGCGCCCATCATCAACAACCTGTAGGGCTTCATGAATGGCCAAAGCGAGGCCAATACGCCCACTTTCTTAGAGCCCGCTCTTTCTTCGCTGGCCCCCGGTGCGGGTGCGGTTGCTGGACTGGCAGCTGTTTTTCTAGCCATGTCGGGCCCTTGTTTCCTGAACGGTCCTAAGTGAACGCTTCTTGGCCGCAGAGGCATCCGGGGTCAAGCTGCACACACAATTTGGCAGGTTTAAAGGGCCATTTGACGCAGAGAATTCAGAGCTGAACTGGAGCGGGTAGACGGAATCGAACCGACATAGCCTGCTTGGAAGGCAGGGGCTTTACCATTAAGCTATACCCGCTCAGGTCTGGGCTGAGTAGTCCATGCGCTTGCGGTCGTCAAGAAGCGAAATCACCGCTCAACCCGCTTTTCCAAACCAACTGACCCGCACCCCGAAGCAGAGATCACGAATTTGTGTTATCTTGAGGCGGTTCGCGATCCGCCCAGTCTGGGCCTGATTTGGATGCGGGCAGTATTCTCACGGGGGATTTCAAAAATGACTGACTTCGATCTGGGTGTATATAGCCGAAAAATCACGACATCTTCGCCCAAAGCACAGGAGATATTCGATCAGGGGCTTATCTGGCTCTATGGTTACAACCACGAAGCCGCGGCGGCCTGTTTCGATCAGGCGATTACACGAGACCCGCAATGCGGCCTTGCGTATTGGGGCGTCGCTCATGCAATTGGCCCTAATTACAACAAACCTTGGGAGTTCTTTGAACCCGACGAAAAAGTGGAAACACTGAAACGGGCACATCGGGCCATTCAGGATGCAATGGCTCTGCGCGAAGCAGTTACTCCATTGGAGGCCGCGCTGATCGAGGCTTTGTCACACCGTTTTCCAACCGATCCTGAAATCGAAGATTACGGCCCGTGGAACGACGCGTTTTCGGATTCGATGCGCAATGTTTACGCTGAATTCTCGGATGATCTGGACGTGGCAGCGATTTTTGCCGAGTCGTTGATGAATCGCACTCCGTGGCAACTCTGGGATCTAAAACAGGGCGTCCCTGCCGAAGGTGCCTCAACCGTTGAGGCGCTAACAGTTCTTGAGACGGCGTTTGATACCCTGCCCGGCGCCTGGGACCATCCAGGTTTACTGCATATGTATATTCACCTCATGGAGATGTCGCCTACACCGGAAAAGGCGCTGCGGCACGGCGACAGGCTGGTCGATCTGGTGCCAGAAAGCGGCCATCTGGTGCACATGGCCACGCATATCGACGTTTTGTGCGGCGACTATCAGAATGTAGTCTGGCGCAATCACCGCGCAGCCCAAGTGGACAAGAAATACGAGGCCATGGCAGGTGGCGAAAACTTTTACACCGTTTACCGCGTCCACAATGTACATTTCGAGGCTTACGGCGCTATGTTTCTTGGGCAACCCGAAAAGGCTCTGGCCGCCTCGGAAGAACTAATGCGGATGCTACCCGACAACGTGATCCGGTACTTCCCTGACCTGTTCGAATCTTTCTACGGCAAGAAAATCCACGTCATGGTCCGCTTTGGCATGTGGCAGGAGATTCTGGACGAGCCTATGCCGCAGGATGCCGAGCTTTATAGCTACACCACAGCCGCAATTCATCAGGCTCGTGCCGTGGCTCTGGCTAATCTGGGACAGATGGACGCCGCACAAAAGGCGCGTGAGTTGGCCGTCCAAGCCCGCACGGACGTGCCGGAAAGTCGTCTGGTTTTCAATAACACCGCCGAGGATGTTCTGATGATCGGCGAGGCAATGATGGATGGCGAAATTGCCTTCAAATCCGGTGACCGCGAGGGCGGGCTGGCTCATCTGCGCCGCTCGGTCGAACTGGACGACAACCTTGTTTATGATGAACCTTGGGGCTGGATGCAGCCAACCAGACACGCACTCGGTGCTCTTTTGATGGAAGATCAGCGGCTTGACGAAGCCGAAGCGGTCTATCGTGCCGATCTTGGTCTGGACAACACCCTTGCCCGGGCCTGCCAACACCCAGGAAACATCTGGAGCCTTCACGGCCTGCACGAATGCCTGGTACGACGCGGCGAAGAAACCGAGGCGCGACATATCAAGCTGCAACTCGACAAAGCCGCAGCACGTGCGACTGTGCCAATCCATGCGTCCTGTTACTGCCGACGTAAAGCCAAGGCGGCTTGAATTCGCACGCATTGATCAGGCTGAAGATACAAAAGCGCAAGCGAACCTATGCCCTGTGTATGGTCAGTTGTTCCTGCTGATCGGCAAAACTCTGCACGCGGGAACGCCGAAGTTGAACTTTACTTCGGATGTTATTTTCCTGTCATATCTGCGCCCTACACCCGCGGGACGAATCTTTGTTCAGACTATCAGGAGCCATCCATGCAAGACGTAGATCCTACCTCCCTGTCCGCAGACGATTGGGACGAGCTGCACTTTCCCCGCCCCGAAGAAAATGACTTTGACCACGTCGTGGAAAGTGCGATTTCCCGCCGTGGTTTCCTTGGCGGTGTTCTGGCCTTTGGATCCGGCGCTGCGGCAATGGGTGCGGGTCTGATGGGATCGACAGCGGCGCAAGCCGTGACGAATTCTCGTTTTGCCTTCACTCCGATTGCTGCTCAGACCGACGGCACCGTGCACGTGCCAGAAGGATACGAGTGGAAGATGCTGATGCGCTGGGGCGATCCGCTGTTCTCGGACGCCGCGGGCTATGACATTACTGACGGCGGTCAGATCGAGAATTCTGACAAAGTATTTGGTGAAAACACCGACGGGATGGAGACCTTTCCGTTCCAAGGTCACGAACTGATCGCGATCAACCACGAATACCCGAACCGCAAAATCAACCTGCCTGCCGCACAGGAAGGTGTCCCTGCCAGCGCTGACGATGTCCTCAAGCTGCAGAACATTCAGGGCGTGACTGTGATGGAGATCAAGGAAGGCGCTGAAGGCTGGTCGGTTGTCAAAGACAGCCCTTTCAACCGCCGTATTCATCACAACACACCAATGAAGATTGTTGGCCCTGCAGCCGGTCACGACCTGCTGAAAACCAATGCAGATCCGACTGGTGCTTCGTCCTTGGGCACAATGAATAATTGTGGCGCCGGTAAAACACCTTGGGGCACCTATCTGACCTGCGAAGAGAACTTCAATGGGTACTTCGGTTCTACTGACGAGAGTGCCAGCTACGATCAGAAAGTCGCGGATGGCATGAAACGTTACGGCATCAAAGCCGAAAGCTGGAACGGTTACGAACTGTTCGACCCCCGCTTTGACACCTCAAAAAACCCGAACGAGCCGCACCGGGCAGGCTGGATCGTTGAAATCGACCCGACCAAACCGGACAGCACTCCTGTCAAGCACACTGGTCTGGGTCGCTTCAAGCACGAAAACGCCGAAGTGGCTCTGGCAACAGATGGTCGCGTGGTTGTTTACATGGGCGACGATGAGCGGGGCGAATACCTGTACAAGTTCGTCTCGAACGGCAGCTACCAACCGGGCGTTGAGACAGAGGGCCTGTTGAATGATGGCACGCTTTATGTCGCCAAATTCAACGACGACATGACCGGTCAGTGGCTGCCTCTGACGCCTGAAACCACTGGCATGGAGTCGGTCGAAATCCTGATCTTCACGCGTATGGCCGCATCGGCTGCAGGCGGCACCACCATGGACCGCCCGGAATGGGTGGCGTCGAGCCCCGTTGCGGTCGAGGCTTATTGCTGCCTGACCAACAACAAGAACCGTGGCGTCAAGCCGAATGCAGGCGGCGATGACACTTCGGCCAATGGCCCCAACCCGCGCGATGCCAACAAGTACGGCCAAATCGTGCGCTGGCGTCCGGTAAACGAGGATCACGCCGCAGATAGGTTCGACTGGGATCTCTACGTCATGGCAGGCAACCCGACCGTGCATTCCGATGACCGCGCCGGTTCGCCCAATGTGAATGAGGGCAACCTGTTCAACTCGCCAGACGGCATGGCTATCGACTCGACCGGGCTGGTCTGGATTCAGACAGACGGCAATGACGACAACGAAGAAGACTTTGCAGGCAACGGCAACAACCAAATGCTGGTTGGCGATCCGGTAACCGGTGACATCGTGCGCTTCATGACGGGCCCGAACGGCAGCGAAGTCACCGGTCTGGCCTGGTCCACTGACCGCCGCACCATGTTTGTCGGCATCCAGCATCCCGGCAGCAACTGGCCGGATGGCGGCACCCCGCGGTCATCCGTGATTGCCATCAAACGGGAAGACAACGGTTTGGTCGGCTAAATATTGTAGCAAAGATGATGCCCCTGAGACCCGGTCTCGGGGGCGTTCCCAGGGCGAATGTCAGATATCTTCACCCGGAGGGTCCAGCAACCCGCCCGCTTCCAGTAAAGCGCGCTCTGACAACCATGGGTTCAACCGAAGTGCATAGCTCAATGCAGACCGGGCCTCATCCAGACGTTTCAGGCCCAGCAACGACAACGCCCGCCCGCTTAGCGCACCAACGTGGTTCGGAGACAGCTCAATCGCCACGTCAAGGTCTTGCAACGCCGATGCGTAATCCTGTCTGAGATAATTGACGAAGGCACGCTGATTGTAACCCTCGGCATAGTTCGGACAGTATTCAACCAAGGCATTCAGCTCGTTCAACGCGCCGGTCAGGTTCCACCCTTCGCGCATCCCCATTCCACGATCCAACAGCATCTGAGCCCGCGCATCCGGTGCATCAGTCCACAGCTCCCACATCCTGCTTGAAATCACCTGAGCGTCGGCCTGCGACGTCGCCGCCTGTGTCTGGGCGATAAGCGCATCAATATCCGCCCGATGGTCCGGGGACGCCGGGCATCCTTCGGAATTCGCGATAACGGGCAAGACCAAGAACACCACTGAGGCAAAAGCAATCCACTTCATGCGCCAATGATGGAGCGGAATTCGAAACCGTCAACCCTCGGGCTCAATCGCACTCAGCAGACCTGTTTCCTTTACCGCTTCCATCGCGACGAACGTCGATGTGTTCGCAACATGCGGAAGACCCGAGATCTTTTCGGCCAACACTGCCCGGTATTCCGACATCGACCCTGTTCGCACCTTGAGCAGATAGTCGAAATTCGACGCAATCATATGGGCTTGCTCGATCTCGGCTATTCGGCGCACCGCAGCATTGAACTCTCCCAATGCCTTTTCGCGAGTGTCTGACAGACGCACTTCAACAAAGGCGACGTGATCCAACCCCAGCCGGATCGGGTCCAGCATGGCACGATAACCGGTGATGACGCCGTCAGACTCGAGCCGCTTCAATCGCGCCTGAGTCGGTGATTTCGACAACCCGATCCGTCGGGCCAGATCGGCCACGGATATCCGGCCATCCTCGGCTAGAATCGTCAGCAGGGCTTGATCAAACCGATCGAGCCCGGGAAAGTCTTTTCGCATTTCGATTCCTGCAAAATTCGGTTCATTGAACTGTGTAACATAAGATTATGAACGATTGTCCTGAAAATTCACATGTATACTCTTCAAAAATCTGGAGGATACATGTCTCATTCTTTGCGCACCCTTATCGACAACCAGACCTATGCCGATCAGCCTGCCGCACTGGAGGATCTCATTACTCAGGCTGCGCTGGAGCCCAGCGATCGCCAGTCTATCTGCACAGTGGCGGCCAAGCTGGTGCGCGACATCCGATCCAGCACCTCTCCTGGCTTGATGGAAGTGTTTTTAGCGGAATACGGCCTGTCCACTGATGAAGGTGTGGCCCTGATGTGCTTGGCCGAGGCGCTGCTACGCGTCCCGGATGCCGACACGATCGACGCTCTGATCGAGGACAAGATCGCCCCTTCGGACTGGGGCAAACACTTGGGGCAGTCTTCATCCTCCCTGGTCAACGCTTCGACATGGGCTCTGATGCTAACAGGGCGTGTTCTGGACGAAGACAAGTCTTCACCGGTTGGCGCGCTACGCGGAGCGATCAAACGGTTGGGCGAACCTGTGATCCGCACAGCGGTGGGCCGTGCGATGAAAGAGATGGGCCGCCAATTCGTTCTGGGCGAAACCATTCAGGCCGCCATATCGCGCGCCAGCGGGATGGAGGCCAAAGGCTACACCTATTCCTACGATATGCTGGGCGAGGCCGCCCGAACCGATGCCGACGCCGCGCGCTATCACCTGTCTTATTCCCGAGCCATCGCCGCCATTGCCGAGGCCTGCACGCATAATGACATTCGCGCAAACCCTGGCATTTCGGTCAAACTGTCCGCACTGCACCCGCGCTATGAATTGGCGCAGGAACAGCGCGTTATGGAGGAACTGGTTCCGCGTCTACGCTCTCTGGCCCTGCTTGCCAAATCCGCCGGGATGGGGCTGAACATCGACGCGGAAGAAGCCGACCGTCTGTCGTTGTCTCTGCAAGTCATAGAGGCCGTTATGGCCGAACCCGCTCTGGGGGGATGGGATGGGCTCGGTATCGTGGTACAAGCTTACGGCCCTCGCGCCAGTTTGGTGCTGGATACGCTTTACGACATGGCCCAGCGTCACGACCGCAAGCTGATGGTCCGTCTGGTCAAGGGCGCATATTGGGATACCGAGATCAAGCGGGCTCAGGTCGAGGGCGTTGATGGCTTTCCGGTCTTCACGCAAAAAGCCGCGACAGACGTCTCGTATATCGCCAACGCGCGCAAACTGCTGGGTATGACGGACCGAATCTATCCGCAATTCGCCACCCACAATGCACACACGGTTAGCGCCATTCTGCACATGGCCGACGATCAGCCTTTCGAGTTTCAGCGCCTGCACGGGATGGGTGAGACGCTGCACCAGATCGTCAAGGATCAACAAAACACCCGCTGCCGCATCTACGCGCCCGTCGGTGCACATCGCGATCTGCTGGCCTATCTGGTTCGGCGCCTGTTGGAAAACGGCGCTAATTCGTCTTTCGTCAACCAAATCGTCGATGAGGACGTTCCCCCGGAAGAAGTCGCAGCAGACCCGTTCCTGGCAATTCAAAACCCCGCGGCACCACTGCCCACCGGTCCCGAACTGTTCGCTCCTGTGCGTCCGAACTCAAAAGGGTTCGACCTGCAGCACACGCCGACCCTGGACCGCATCGAAGCGGCTCGGGACGCGTTCAGGGCGCATCACTGGTACGCTCAACCACTGCTGTCCGAGACCGCCAGGCCGGAAAAAGACCAGCAGGTGATCAATCCGGCGCAACCGCAAGACCACCCCGGCTCTGTCGCGCCGGCCAGTGCTGAAGATGTCGAACTGGCTTTGGCAACTGCGAACCCATGGCAGGCTTCGGCGCAAGATCGCGCGCATGCTCTGAACGTTGCGGCCGACCTTTACGAGGCGCATTTTGGCGAGTTGTTCGCCCTTTTGGCCCGTGAGGCCGGCAAGTCGTTACCCGATGCGGTTGCCGAACTGCGCGAGGCCGTCGATTTCCTGCGCTATTACGCTGCCAACATTCCTGATGCCAAGCCAGCAGGGGTTTTTACCTGTATCAGTCCGTGGAACTTCCCACTGGCTATCTTCACGGGTCAGATTTCGGCGGCTCTGGCAACTGGAAATGCGGTGTTGGCCAAGCCAGCGCCTCAGACCCCGCTGATCGCGCATCGAGCCGTGCAATTGCTTCACGAGGCTGGCGTGCCACGTGACGTGCTACAATTGCTACCCGGCGGCCCATCGGTGGGCGCCGCTCTGACTTCGGATCCCCGCGTGTCCGGTGTCGCCTTTACCGGCTCGACCGCGACAGCATTGAAAATCCGCGCGACCATGGCCGAAAACCTCCGCCCAGGCACGCCGCTGATCGCGGAAACCGGCGGCCTGAACGCAATGATCGTGGACAGCACAGCCCTGCCAGAACAAGCCGTTCAAGCGGTCATGGAAAGTGCGTTTCAATCTGCAGGGCAACGCTGTTCTGCCTTGCGGTGCCTCTACCTGCAGGAAGACATTGCCGATGACGTCCTGACCATGCTGAAGGGCGCGATGGACGCGTTTCAGGTTGGGAACCCGTGGCTGATTTCGACCGATTGCGGACCGGTTATCGACGAACAGGCTCGTCAGGGCATTTCGGACCACGTTGCCCGGGCGCGGGCCGAGGGCCGGGTGCTCAAAGAGCAACCTCTACCACCCGAAGGCACCTTTGTCGCCCCGACACTGATCGAGGTTCCCGGCATTGCAGCCCTCGAGCGTGAGATATTCGGCCCAGTCCTGCATGTCGCCCGATTCAAGGCACAGCATATCGATCAGGTTATCGCCGATATCAATGCCACTGGCTATGGGCTAACCTTTGGCCTGCACACTCGGATCGACGATCGTGTTCAGCATGTGACCGAGGCGATTCACGCGGGCAATATTTATGTGAACCGCAACCAGATCGGCGCAATCGTCGGATCGCAACCCTTTGGAGGTGAAGGGCTTTCTGGAACAGGCCCTAAAGCTGGCGGACCGAACTACATGAATCGCTTCTGTGCTCCTGACCGGCAGGCGGCCAAGGACCAGTGGAGCGGTACGATGGCTGCGCTTCCCGTGCCCGAAGGTCAAGCAGCTGCTGTCCGGACCCAATCCCTGCCCGGCCCGACCGGTGAGTCAAATCGCCTGAGTGAGTTTCCTCGACTGCCCCTTCTATGTATGGGGCCGGGGGAAGACGCCGCTCGAGCGCAGGCGGATGCAGTGAAAGCTTTGGGTGGAACAACCCTTCTCGCAACCGGAAATCTTGACCTGCATCGGTTAGAGAACCTGGATGGAATATCCGGCGTCCTGTGGTGGGGTGACGAAGACACCGCGCGTGAAATTGAACAGCATCTGGCTCGCCGGGACGGTCCCATTCTTCCGCTAATCCCCGGCAAACCGGACCGTGCACGTGTATTGGGAGAGCGCCACGTCTGTGTCGACACTACGGCTGCGGGCGGCAATGCTGCACTTTTGGGAGGTGCGGCATAACCTGACCTTGACGCTGGGCCATGAAAAGCCCAGCGTCGCGCCATGTTTCCAATCCGCGATCATAACCCTTCGGGGCGTACACCTTTTGTCGTCTACGCGTTGATGGCGGCGAATATCCTGATCTTCCTCAGCTACGTGGGGATCATGGACGACGCGCAACTGATCAATCGCCTCTATTTCGACTACGCGATCATTCCTGCGCGGATTTCCGACGGGTTCGCACTCGAGACGCTGGTCACATCGATGTTCCTTCACGGCGGCTGGATGCACCTTGCCGGGAACATGCTGTTTTTGTGGATTTTCGGCGACAATCTGGAAGACGAGATGGGCCACCTGCCCTTTTTATTGTTTTATCTAGTTGCCGGTGTCGGCGCAGGTTTGATCCATGTAGTGACCGCTCCGGGCTCGGGTGTGCCCACAATCGGCGCCTCCGGTGCAATCGCTGGTATCATGGGAGGGTACTTGCTGCTGTTCCCGCGCGCCCGTGTGGACATTCTGCTGATTTTGATCGTGTATTTCCGTGTCTTCACGATACCGGCCTTTGTCATGTTGGGCGTCTGGCTGGGATTTCAGTTTCTGGGCAGCCTGGCCAGCAACCCGGACGAAGGTGGTGTGGCTTATTGGGCGCACACAGGCGGTTTCGTGGTCGGCCTGATCCTGTGCATTCCGCTTTGGCTGAAACGCGGAGGGATAAGGTTCTGGAACCGCACCCACGGCCACCCGCCGCATCCAGAGCATAAGTACAAACTCTCGGCGTCGCGTATCCCTAAAGTGCCGCGTCGGTAAGGTGTTTAATCCGGGCTTTGCCCACCACTGAGGTGGGTGATTTCCTGCGCGGCCTGCATGACCAGAGCGGCCAGTTCTGGCGCCCGCGCTTCATTGAACCGAACGGTCGGGCCGGACACAGATACACCCGCGCACGGTTCCGACCGACTGTTGTAGATCGCGGCACCAATGCATGACATACCCTCATACCGCTCTTCCCGGTCATGAGACCAACCACGTTTTCGGGTTGACGAAAGATCATCCAATAAACCTGAATCTGGCAATCGTGTGTGTTCGGTAAAGGCAATCGGATCCATTGCTTTCAGAACCTTGGCCAAAGCAGCCTCGCTCATTGCGGCCAGAATCGCTTTGCCCGTACCCGAGGCGTACATTGGCGTCCTTGCACCAGGCGGAAAGAATGCCCGGATCGGGTTGAGGGTTTCGACCTGCCCGACAAAGACGACCTCGGCCCCGTCCGGTACGGCCAGATTGGCCGTCTCTCCGCTGTCCTGCATTAACCTGCGCAGAATTGGCCGGCCGATCTCCAAAACGCTACTGCGGCGCAGAAATGTTGCGCCGGTTCGGTACGCCTCGATCCCAATCAGCCACTCCTGCCGTTCTTCGTCAAAGGTTACAAACCCGTGCTTTTGCAGCGTCACGAGGATGCGATGCGTGGTGGCTGTTGGCACGCCTATTTCGCGCGCCAGATCGCTGAGTGTCGCCCTTTCAAGCCGGGCAATCGACGTGAGCACGCCTAATGCCCTGTCCAGCGATTGCATCGTCCCGGCCGAACTTTCCTTGAACAAAGACTTGGGTCTGCCGCGCGGTCTTTTCTGAGTCTCCATAATGATACTTCCTGACGTATTCGGCCCGCCCTGCTTCAGGCTCATTAGACCAGTGTTTTTCACATGCTAAACTGAGAAACTGAATTCGGTTATTTTTCAGTGCCTTACTTATTTAATCTCATAAATGAAAATATTTTTCAAGAAAATTGCACTAAAGGTGAAGACGAGCGACACTTATGTCCAAAGCGGAGGACATGATGATGTCAAACCAGAACCCGGTCTTTATTCCAGGCCCTACTAACATTCCCGACCGACTGCGCCTTGCCATGCAGGTCCAAACGCAGGATCACCGTGCGCCGGACTTTGTAGAAACCTTTGCGCCGGTGCTTGAAGACACCAAGAAGGTGTTTGGCACAACCAAAGGCCAGATCGTGACCTTCCCCGCTAGCGGGACCGGTGGATGGGAAGCAGCCGTAACCAATACGCTCAGCCCTGGCGACAAGGTTCTTGTCGGCCGCTATGGCGTTTTCAGCCATCGCTGGATCGATCTTTGCCAGCGGCATGGTCTGGACGTGCAGATCATTGATTGCCCGTGGGGCAGCGGTGCACCAGCCGACAAGTTTCAGGAAATTCTGGCCGCCGATACGGCCCACACGATCCGCGCCGTTCTGGTGACTCATAACGAAACGGCAACGGGCGTGCGGTCAGATATCGGTGCTGTTCGGCAAGCCATGGATGCCGCAGATCACCCCGCGATGATGTATGTGGACTGCGTCAGCTCTCTGGCATCAATGCCGTTTGAGTTTGATCGCTGGGGCGTCGACATAGCCGTATCGGGTTCGCAAAAAGGGTTCATGTTGGCGACTGGTATGGCGATCCTGTGCGTCAGCCCTAAGGCGCTGGAGGCAACAAAGACAGCCAAACTGTCCCGCACATTCTTTGATTTCAAGGACATGATGGCAGCCAATGCCTCCGGAGGGTTCCCCTACACCCCGCCGCTGCAACTGATTTATGGCATGCGCGAGAGCCTGAAGATGCTGTTCGAGGAAGGCCTCGACAACGTTTATGCCCGCCACTTCCGCCTCGCCGAAGGTGTGCGCCGGGCGGTTGACGCTTGGGGTCTGCAACTGGTCGCACAGTCACCCGACCTCTATTCGGACACCGTCAGCGCAATCTATGTGCCCGAAGGGTTCGATAGCAACGCCCTGACGGAACACGTATTCAATGCATATGGTGTTTCTTTCGGCATCGGGTTGGGACAGCTGAATGGCAAGGCCTTCCGCATTGGCCATTTAGGCAGCCTGACGGACGTGATGGTTCTTTCCGGGCTGGCAACCATCGAGATGGCGATGGCTGACCATGACTATCCCATCAAACTGGGCAGCGGCGTCGCGGCGGCGCAGGACTATTTCCGCACCGGGTCGTCCGGTCGCGCTCAGGCAGCCGCATAAGGAGGGCATGGATGTTGGATCAAATCACAGCCGCCGACCTGACAATTGACGACATGCGCACGGCGCATGAGCGGATCAAACCCTATATCCGTCGAACGCCGGTTATGACGTCGGATTATCTCAACGATCTGACCGGCGCTCAGTTGTTCTTCAAATGTGAGAACTTTCAGGAGGCAGGCGCGTTCAAAGTACGCGGAGCCTGTAATGCGGTGTTCGGTTTGCCCGAAGACATGATGGAAAAAGGCGTCTGCACGCACTCCAGCGGCAACCACGCTCTATCTCTGTCTTACGCCGCAGGCCGTCGCGGCATTCCGTGCAACGTGGTCATGCCACGCACGGCACCACAGGCAAAGAAAGACGCCGTGCGCCGCTATGGCGGAACGATAACCGAATGTGAACCCTCAACATCGTCCCGTGAAGCGACCTTTGCCGAAGTACAGGCGCGCACCGGCGGCGAGTTCGTGCACCCCTACAATGATCTCCGCGTGATAGCCGGTCAGGCCACCTGTTCGGCAGAGCTGCTGGAACAAACCGACGGTATCGACGCAGTAATCGCGCCGATTGGCGGCGGCGGCATGGCGTCAGGCACCTGCCTGACGGTCTCCAATCTGGCACCGCAAACTGCGATATATGCGGCTGAACCGGAACAGGCTGACGATGCCTATCGCTCGTTCAAAGCAGGCCATATCATCGCAGATGATGCGCCCAAGACGATTGCAGACGGGCTGTTGGTTCCGCTCAAGGAAAACACCTGGCATTTCGTTTCGAACCATGTGACCGATATCTTCACGGCGTCCGACGCCGAGATCATCGAAGCGATGAAACTGACCTGGAAGTACCTGCGGGTGGTGATGGAGCCATCTTCGGCGGTACCGTTGGCAACAATTCTCAAAAACCCCGACGTGTTTCGGGGAAAGCGCGTCGGCGTAATCGTCACCGGCGGCAATGTGGATCTGGACAAACTACCCTGGCTGAAAGGGTAAGGAGGATTAGGATGAACAAACCTGTGAACATTGATCAATTGGAAGTCGGCTTTGATATCCCTGCTGCAATCGGCATGGATGAGTCCGAAATTCAGACGCCCTGCCTGATCCTCGATCTGGACGCGCTGGAGCGCAACATTAAGAAGATGGGCGACTACGCCAAAGCGCACGGAATGCGTCATCGCGTTCATGGCAAGATGCACAAATCCGTGGATGTGGCCAAACTTCAGGAAGAACTGGGCGGCTCTGTCGGCGTTTGCTGTCAGAAAGTGTCCGAAGCCGAGGTATTTGCTCGCGGTGGCATCAAGGACATCCTCGTGTCGAACCAGGTGCGCGACCCGGCCAAGATCGACCGCCTTGCACGCCTGCCCAAGCTGGGCGCCCGCACGATTGTCTGTGTCGACGACATAGAGAATGTAGAGGACCTGTCAGCGGCAGCGCAAAACCACGGGACCGAGTTGGAGGTATTCATCGAGATTGATTGCGGTGCGGGTCGGTGCGGCGTCACGACGACCCCCGATGTAGTCGCGATCGCCAAAGCGGTAGAGGCTGCGCCAAATCTGAAATTCACCGGAATCCAAGCCTATCAGGGCGCGATGCAGCATCTCGACACCTACGAGGCGCGCAAGGAAAAACTGGATACCGCCATTGCGATGGTTAAAGACGCCGTTGATGGCCTGAAAGCCGAAGGCATCGATTGCGAGCTGGTATCCGGCGGCGGCACCGGGTCGTATTATTTCGAAAGCAACTCGGGCGTTTACAATGAATTGCAATGCGGATCCTACGCCTTCATGGACGCTGACTATGGTCGCATTCTGGATAAAGACGGCAATCGCATCGATCAGGGCGAATGGGAAAATGCGCTGTTTATCCTGACCAGCGTCATGAGCCATGCCAAGGCCGATAAGGCCATCTGCGATGCAGGCCTCAAGGCGCAATCGGTCGATAGCGGGCTGCCGTTCATCTACGGGCGCGATGATGTGGAATACCTCAAATGTTCCGATGAGCACGGCGTGATCGGCGATCCTGACGGTGTGCTCAAGGTGAATGACAAGCTGCGGCTGGTGCCGGGGCACTGTGATCCCACCTGCAATGTCCACGACTGGTATGTGGGCGTCCGGAACGGGAAGGTCGAAGCCCTGTGGCCTGTCTCGGCACGCGGAAAGGCATATTGAGAGATGAGGGATGCCATGAACACCCAAGATGGCCTGCTGATTGTGGGCGAAGACCTCTGCCAACAGCTGGTCGGTCGGGAACAAGCTTTTGATGCCGTGCAATCCGTCTTTGGCGCTATGGCCAGCGGCGGGGCGCGCAACTTTCCGGTCGTCCGCGAGGCACTAGGTTATGCAGATGCCCTTTACGGCTTCAAGTCCGGGTTTGACCGCGACGGTCAGATTCTGGGTGTGAAATCCGGCGGGTACTGGCCCGGAAATGCCGACAAGGGGCTGACAAACCATCAATCCACGGTGTTTCTGTTTGATCCGGACACGGGCCAATTGTCCGCTCTGGTCGGCGGAAACTACCTGACCGCTTTACGCACGGCGGCTTCTTCGGCGGTTTCGATTGCGCATCTGGCTCGCAAAGACGCCAAGGTGCTGGGCATGGTCGGAGCCGGGCACCAATCTACGTTCCAACTGCGGGCCGCTGCCGAGCAGCGCACGTTCGAGAAAGTCGTGGCCTGGAACCCGCATCCTGACATGCTTCCCCGACTGGCGGCGGTCGCCGAAGAGATCGGTCTAGAATTCGAAGCCGTGAGCCAGCAGGAACTGGGCGCGCAGGCCGATGTGATCATCACAATCACATCGGCGTTTGAGCCGCTTTTGATGAAAGATTGGATCAAACCCGGCACGCATCTGGCCTGCATGGGCACAGACACCAAAGGCAAGATGGAGGTCGACCCAGCCCTTGTCGCCGCGGCCACTGTGTTCACCGACGAGGTAGCGCAATCCGTCACCATTGGTGAGGCGCAACACGCGGTGGGCTCAGGCGATCTTTCTGCGGACGAGATCACTTCAATTGGCGCTGTCATCAATGGAGATCATGCTGGGCGCACCAGTGAAACAGAGGTCACATTGTTTGATGGGACCGGTGTGGGCCTTCAAGACCTTGCCGTTGCGTCCGTGGCCGCCCAACTGGCGGATGAGGCGGGGCTGGCGCAACGCGCGACCCTCTGAAACTAAAAAGCGCGCCTCGTTGGGGCGCGCTTGTTCATTACGTGTATCTGGATGTCAGCCCCGGATGACTTTGGCAAAGGTGTCAAAAATCGGCTCGTTGGCGCAGATCACCTCGCCGTCTTCCAACACGCTGCCTTCGGGGTTGAGCGGTTGCACGAAACCACCCGCCTCTTTGACAATTATGATACCGGCGGCCAAGTCCCAGGCATTCAAACGGCGTTCCCAGAAGCCTTCGTAACGACCCGCAGCGACATAAGCCATGTCCAAAGCAGCAGCACCCCACCGGCGCACCCCTGCACATGCAGGCATCAGGCGCGCCAGATCCTGCAGCGTAGCTGGCAGGTCGGCCCGGCCGCCAAACGGCAAACCCGTCGAGAAAATGGACTCGATCATGCGGTGACGGCCAGAAACCCGGATACGCATGTCGTTCATCCACGCGCCCTCGCCCTTTTCAGCAAAGAACATCTCGTCCTTGGCCGGGTCATAAATCACACCGGCGACGATCTTGCCCTTGTGCTCCAGCGCAATTGAAACCGCCCAATGCGGAAGGCCGTGCAGGAAGTTCGTGGTTCCGTCCAGCGGGTCTACGATCCAGCGGCGGGTCGGGTCTTCGCCGTCCTGACCACCACCTTCTTCGCCAAGCCAACCATAGGTCGGACGGGCACCCAGCAGTTCCTCTTTCAGGATATTCTCGGCTGCAATATCGGCCTTGGAAACAAAGTCACCGGCACCTTTCATCGACACCTGCAGGTTCTCGACTTCACGGAAGTCCTTGACCAAAGACCGCCCCGCTTTACGCGCGGCTTTCATCATGATGTTGAGATTTGCACTGCCAACCATTGTCAAAAGGCTCCTGTCCGGTCAAACCGCGCGTATACTGGTGCATTGCGCCCTTGCCAAGAGGAATGATGTGCATAACAGCCCCGCGTATAGCGCCCTGCCCTGATCCTATTGCGCCTGCAGCTTGCGCGCCTCGGATCGGGCCAGTTTTACCAGCTCTTGCACAAAGGGTTTTTCAAGGTCTTCGGTCCGGACGGCGGCGTACAACCTGCGGGTAATTCCCTCTTTTGTAAGCGGGCGGGTGACATAGTCCGAGCTGTATTTGACTTCTCGCACGACCCAATCCGGGAGGACCGAGATCCCCCTGTTCGAAGCAACAAGCAGCAAGATCACTGCGGTCAACTCAACCTGCCGGATTGACGCGGGCTCGACGCGAGCGGGGATCAACAACTGGCTGAACACATCCAGACGTGTCCGCTCAACCGGATAGGTGATCAGTGTTTGACCTCGGAAGTCCTCGGCCTCGATAAAGGATTTATCGGCCAGCGGATGAGTCGAAGCGGCCACGAACACGGCGTTATAGTCAAAAAGCTCGACAAACTCGACACCGGGTAAATCCTCAGGGTCCGATGAGACGACCAGATCCACTTCTTCCTTCTGAAGCGCGGGCAAGGCGTCAAACGCCAAGCCGGGGCGAATGTCGACATCCACGTCGGACCAGGATTTGCGGAACGATTCCAGCACCGGGAACAGCCACTCGAAACAGGCATGACATTCAATGGCGATATGCATCCGCCCTGTCCGCCCATCACGAAGTGACGAAAACTCATCCTGCATCGCTTCGACCTGAGGTAGAATCTGTTCGGCCAGTCGCAAAAGGCGCAAACCGGCAGCGGACAGTTTCATCGGCTTGGACCTGCGCAGGAACAGCTCGACTCCGGCCTGATCTTCCAAGCCTTTGATCTGATGGCTCAATGCCGATTGCGTTATGTTCAGCTGGTCCGCTGCACGGGCCAAACCGCCACATTCGTGGATAGCTTTGATGGTACGAAGGTGGCGGAATTCGATATGCATTTCTCACGTAGCTCATGTTGTTCTTGAATAATATGAGTTTGTCTCACAATGCATAGAGTGTCACAAGGGAATAGTTCTGTTGTTGAAGAGGCACCGATGACTAAGCCCGAAATTTCCTTCGAGTTCTTCCCGCCCAAGTCGCTGGAGGCGTCATTCCGCCTTTGGGATACGGTTCAAACGCTTGCCCCGTTAGAGCCCCGGTTTGTTTCCGTGACCTACGGCGCAGGTGGTACAACGCGCGAACTGACACGAGACGCAGTCGCCACGCTCCATAAATCCTCGGGATTGCCAGTCGCGGCCCATCTGACCTGCGTCGACGCCTCGCGTCAGGAAACGCTGGAAATCGCCGATACGTTCGCTCGAGCTGGCGTTCAGGATATCGTCGCTCTGCGAGGTGATCCGCCATCAGGGCAGGATCGCTTTGAGCCGCATCCTGAAGGATTTTCAAACTCGGTCGAACTGATTTCCGCGTTGGCTGAAACCGAAATGTTCAGCATTCGGGTCGGCGCCTATCCCGATATTCACCCCGAGGCCCAAAACTCGCGCACCGACATTGATTGGCTGAAGGCTAAGCTGGATGCAGGTGCAGACGAGGCATTGACGCAGTTCTTCTTCGAGGCCGAGACGTTTTTTCGGTTCCGTGATGCCTGTGCCAAAGCCGGAATCGACAAACCCATCGTGCCGGGCATTCTGCCGATCGAAAACTGGAAGGGCGCGCGCAAGTTTGCAGAACGCTGCGGCACGCGTATTCCGACTTGGGTGGACCAGGCATTCGAAAAAGCCGTGCGAGATGACCGTGAAGACCTATTGGCCACTGCGATATGCACCGAGCTGTGTTCGGATCTGATTGAAGGCGGCGTCGACAAGCTGCATTTCTACACGCTCAATCGCCCCGAACTGACGCGCGATGTGTGTTTTGCGCTGGGGATCACTCCGCGGGCTGATTTGCAGAACGTGGCCTGACCCGAATTCCGGCCTCCAATACTCGACGCCCCGCTCAATCTTGTTTTGATCGGGGCGTTTTCAGTGCGGAATGTGGCGGAACTGAATCCTCATCGGTGCAAGGATACTGGGCAACAATTTCGGATCGCCTTGCCGGACTGTTAACTCAAAACACGCTAATACCCAGAAAAATTTGACAAAAAAGTGACTGTTCGCAAAGTGGAGTGAGTGTAGTTTTTAACGAGTTTTGTGAGTATGGAGCCAGTAAACAGGATCAGGGCTCGGGCCGAAGCGTTGCAAGAGCTGGGCCTCAACCAAAGCGCCAGTGCCGACGATATTCGTGAGGCATGGCGAAATGTGGCCTTTCATGCCCACCCTGATCACACCGGAGGCGACTATTCCGGATTTTCGCGCGCGAAATCTGCATATGATTTTCTGCGACAAGAGGGCCTGGCGGGCAAAAACCGTTCCGGGACCGCAAAGCCGCGCCGTCCGAAATTGCGAAAACGAGTGGTCGAGTTGACGGACGACGTTCTCGAGGCGTGCCGGGATCTATTGAACCCGGATCACGCGCTGTTGGATCATTCAACGCTGGGCGGTGCGACAGATGATTCTAACAGCTCAGACACTGATCCGGTCGCGGATCACGTGCCTGACGCAGTTGGCTGTTTCGGCCGGGATCTGACTTATTTTGTAAAGACACCTGTCTGCACGGGTCCCAATCGCGTGGCGTTGCCGACCTCGGTTCTGGCAGATTCGCGAAAGACAGGGGCAGAAATTCTGACGTTTGAATCAAAGAACTCGGGGCAAGGCGAAGTTGTTGTTCCGGATACGATCCGGGAACGGAAATTTCCCGGTGCTCGCAGCGTTAAAATCAAATTCAAAGCGAACCAGCAGATGCGAGATGACTACTGGCTTGCCAGTTGAAGGGGGTTGTGCCCATCTGCCGCTAAGGCCCGGCTGAATTCAGCCGGGCTTTTTTGTCTGGCATCGCGTTAGTTGGCGATTGGGCCTTCCGAGGTGAATTTCGGGATTACGCTGGTCGAAGCAGCATCAGGTTCGATCCCCGGCCAGTTTCCTTCAGCCAGATTGATGTTGCCTGGGACGTCTTCCTCCCAGAACCCCACCACCACGTCGGTAATGTTCAGGTACAACTTGTCATCAACGATCCGCCACAGGTTCGGGTTGGCTGGGACTTTACCGCCGCGCGAAACGCCATAGGCGCAATGGCCGTCATATTGCGGAGCGTAGTACGCAGGATTTTCCAAGAATTTGTCTCGGTTTTCTTCAGTCGCAAAAGCCCAGGTGGCACCATTGTAATCTGCGGTGATATTGGAATGACCACGGACTGGAGCAGGCTGCGTCTGGCCGACTGCCACCTGATCAAGGCCGCGATAAGCGACAACATCATAGCCTGATACGGCAAAGCCCGTGCCGTCGATGTATTGATCTCCGGCAAAGGCAGGAACGGCTAGGGCCAGAGCCGCCGCAAAGGTCAGGGCAAATCGTTTCATGTGGTCGATCCTTTTGTCTCAACTGTGTCTGGGGCGCCGTTGTGGCGGGACTGGCAAGACAATATGCGATTTTGGATCACTTCGTAGTACCGCTCGCGGTGGTGTGACATCCCACGAAGAAACGTGAGGCCTGTGCCCGGTATTGTTACAAAATCAGTTCCCCATCCGGGGTTGGACTTTATCTTTTGCAATATTAGCTGTGCATGCAGCCGCCGCATGGTTCGGCACTGATACGAAAGGCAGAAGATGAGCGAACAATCCACCTATACTCCCCCGAAGGTCTGGACTTGGGACAGCGAAAGCGGCGGGCGCTTTGCCAATATCAACCGGCCCATTGCAGGCGCCACTCATGACAAGGACTTGCCTGTCGGTCAGCACCCTCTGCAATTGTACTCGCTCGCGACACCCAACGGCGTCAAGGTGACGGTCATGCTGGAAGAGCTGCTGGCCCTTGGGCATAAGGACGCCGAGTACAACGCCTGGCTAATCAATATCGGCGACGGCGATCAGTTCGGATCGGGTTTTGTGGGCGCCAATCCCAACTCCAAAATCCCGGCCCTTTGGGACCGGTCGGGTGAGAAACCGGTTCGCGTGTTCGAAAGCGCTTCGATCCTGTTTCATCTTGCCGAAAAGTTCGATGCGTTCCTGCCTAAGGATGGCCCCAAGCGCACAGAGGTGATGAACTGGGTTTTCTGGCAGATGGGCAGCGCGCCCTATCTGGGCGGTGGATTTGGTCATTTCTACGCCTATGCGCCCGAAAAATGGCAGTATCCAATTGACCGTTTCGCGATGGAAGCAAAGCGTCAGCTGGACGTGCTGGATCGAGAGCTGGCCGAAAAGACCTTTATCGCGGGCGAAGATTACTCCATTGCCGATATGGCGATCTGGCCTTGGTATGGGCAGCTGGCACTTGGCCGTCTTTACGACGCGGCAGAGTTCCTGGATGTCGATTCCTACAAGAATGTTGTGCGCTGGGCCAAAGAGGTCGACGCCCGTCCCGCCGTTCAGCGCGGTCGTATGGTCAACCGTTCCTTTGGCGAACCCCACACGCAATTGCATGAACGCCATGACGCCAGCGATTTTGAAACCCGCACTCAGGACAAGCTTGAACCGGCTGACTGAACAGCAGAGTTGACTACCTGAGAACTGGGGGCCGTTCCGGATCACTGCCTGGGGCGGCCCTTTCTACATTTGGCGCCTGGGGCTGCGGCAAGTCAAACCGCAGGCCCACTTTTGCCAACGCTGCAGTCGTCAGATCTTCGGGCTCGAAGAAACCGACATCCAGCGCTCCGGCCTCGATTCCCGAAAATGTCACGGCCTCGGACACCGCCTGGGCTAGTGCCGGTTTTGCGCCTTCCACGGCTGAAACAAACCCAAGCAAATGGCCGTGGCCGCCGTCTTCGGATTTTGTACCGACAAGAAAGGCAGCGGTCGCCAGACCTGCGGCCGTTGCGAGTTTGACGTCCAATGCCGACAGCAGATTGTCGGGCAAGCCCGCCGGTGACAGGAATTCTGCAACGCGCTGTCGTATTTCCTCGGGCCCATGCTGCAATGTATCCGACAGCCAGCCCAAAGCCTCGGCAGGGATCAACATCGACGACGGCGCCGCATCCAGATTCAAGCCTAAGCCGACGCCCTGCCCGGATAGCATTGACGACAGAACCCGCCCGGAGAGGGCCACGTAAGGAACCGGACGACCGGCGAATTGAGCCAGTCGTTCCTCAAGGTCGAAGGCCAGAACAAAACGGCCATCGGCGACATCGAACAACTCGGGCGTGATGTTTTCATCCTGCGCCTCTTCGGCGAGCATCAGGAACAATTCACTGTCGGCCAGACGCTCAAAAAAACGCAATCGGGCCGCATCATCTTGTGGATCCGCCTGCATTGCGGCGTGTGCGGCATCCAGGGCCGTGGCATCAGTCATTCAGCACCTCTTGCACCCGGGCACGCAGAACCGGCACCAATTCGGCCTCGAACCATGGGTTTTTCTTTAGCCAAGCCGTATTCCTCCAAGACGGATGAGGCAAGGCAAAGACCCGCGGCGCATGGTCCCGCCAATTCCGAACCGTTTCCGTAACCGGTGTTTTCACACAAAGATGGTATTTGTGCGCGTGCCCGCCGACCAGCACGGTCAGCGGCACATCCCCCAATTCCTCCATCACTCGGTTGTGCCAGGTGCGACGGCACAAAGACGGGGGTGGCAGATCCGCATTGCGTTCATTGTAGCCAGGGAAGCAAAACGCCATTGGCACGATCGAGACCACCGACCGGTCATAGAACCCGGCCTCGTCCAGCCCAAGCCACGCCCGTAATCGGTCGCCCGAGGGGTCGGTAAAAGGTCGTCCGGACTCGTGCACCCGCGCACCGGGCGCCTGACCCGCGATCAGGATGCGTGCCCCTGAGCGGAACCAGACAACGGGTCGCGGCTGATGCGCGGTCGCAGTTTTCGCAAACCTGTCGGCGCACAGTTGGCAGGCCTCAATTTCCCGGTGCAGTGAATTCATCCGATCCTTCGACGTTTTATTGAATTTCCAGAAAAGATAGGCATGTTCGGCAATGTGTCCAACACCTGCTATTTGCCTTCAACATCACACATTGCGTGATAACGTCAGCGGATGCATTGATCATTTGTTTCATAATTCGACATAATGTCGCCAATATGGATCGGTAGCACTCATGCATTTCAGCCGACGCAAGACGAAAGACTGAGCAGGTCACAAATGCTGGAATTCGAAAATGTCAGCAAATCCTTCTGGACCGGGACGCGCCGCAAGGTGATCCTGGATCAGGTGTCTTTTCGTGTCGAGCTGGGCAAATCCATTGGTATTCTGGCCCCGAACGGGACGGGTAAAACCACGCTTATCAACATGATGGCCGGGCTGGAAAAACCCGACGAAGGCGTAATCCGCCGCGACTGCCGTGTATCGTTCCCGATGGGGTTCACCGGCGGGGTATCCAAACGCCTGTCCGCATTGGAAAACGCCCGGTACATTGCGAAAATCTACGGTATGGACCCCGACTATGTCGAAGCATATTGCAACTGGCTGTGCAATCTAGGGGAATACTTCAATCAACCTCTGGGCACTTATTCCGCTGGTATGAAGGCCCGGTTCACCTTTGCGCTGATGTTGGCGTTGGATTTCGACATGTACCTGATCGACGAAGGGATGCCCGCGACCACGGATGTCGAGTTCAACAAGAAGGCAGGCGACATTCTGCGTGACCGGCTGCGCACGACGACGCTGGTGATTGTATCCCACAACCCTGCGGTTCTGGAGAAGTTCGCCCGGCAGGCTGCCGTTCTGGTGGACGGACAGCTTTACATGTTTGAAACCTTGGAAGAGGCAAAACAGTTATATGACTACCAAACCCAAGGCTAGGAAATACAACCCAAACCCTAAGCCGCAAGGCAAAGGAACCGCAGACGCGCGCTCTGACGCCATCTCTCGGATTCGGCGCGCGACTCAGGGACAGGCGCAAGAGGCGGCTGAAAATGCGAAACCTTCGACAGATCTGGACGCCATCAAGCGCGAAGGGTTGACCGGTCGCCAATTGCGGGTAGCGCGGCGATTGGCGCAGAAAAACGGACTGGCCGCCACGTCGGACTATGACGCGGTGCGCCTGCTACGCGAAAATGGGATCGATCCGTTTCAGCGTATGAACCTTTTGAACCTTGCGGCCAATGACCAGCCCGCGTCCGAGGCACAGGACAAAGTAAAAGTTCAGCTGCCACAAACGATCCCCAGTAAACCTGAAAACCTGCCCGGTCCGGAGCTTAGCCCGGCACAGCGCCGCGAGTACGAAATCGGACAGATTCAGAAAGACATCGCCCGGCGCAGGCGGCGCAAGCTTTTTGGCCTTTTTGCAAGGCTGGCGGCATTTGTAATGCTGCCGACGCTGATTGTCGGTTTCTATTTCTACCGTGTGGCGACCCCGATGTATGCCAGTGATTCAGAGTTTCTGATCCTTCAGGCGGATGGTGGCCCGGGGTCGATCGGCGGGCTATTGGCAGGCACGCAGTTTGCAACGACGCAGGATTCGATCTCGGTCCAGTCTTTCCTTGAATCAAAGGAGGCGCTTCTGTCTCTGGATCGTGATGCAGGGTTTTCGGATGTGTTCAAGCAGGACTGGATCGACCCGGTACAGCGGCTTGCTACGGATGCAACGCTGGAAGATGCCTACAAACTCTACAAGCGGAAGGTCACCATCGGTTATGACCCAACCGAAGGCGTAATCCGGATGGAAGTGGCCGCGCCGGACGCCGCCACAGCAACAGTATTCTCTGAAAAACTGATTTCTTACGCCGAGGATCGGGTGAATGCCCTGTCCGAGAAAAAGCGTGAAGATCAGATGCGTGACGCATTAGAAAGTTTCGAGTCCGCGCAAAAAGCCCGCAGGCAGGCACAAGAAGACCTGATCGAGTTGCAATTGCAGGGCGCAATCCTGGACCCGCAGAGCGTCATTGCCAGCCTGCGTGCCCGCATTGACCAGTTTGAATTCGAATTGCAGGACAAAGAACTGCAAATGGCAGCACTTCTGGACAACCTTCGCCCAAACCAGGCCAAAGTCGACGGCGTCAGCCGCGACATTGCCCGGCTTGAGGCGGTCTTGGAAGAGTTGAACGCCGAGATGCTGGACGCCTCTGCCGGCGAAAACTCGCTTGCGCGGTTAAGTGTAGGAATTCAGATGGCGCAGGCCGACTTGGCCGCGCGCGACATGATGCTGCAAACCGCTATGCAGCAAATGGAAGCGACCCGCACCGAGGCCAACCGCAAGGTGCGCTATCTGACCGTGTCTGTGAACCCTGTTCCCAGTGAAGAACCCAGCTATCCGCGGAAGTTCGAAAATACGATTTTGGCATTCCTGTTATTTGCTGGTATCTACCTCATGATCTCGCTTACTGCGTCGGTCCTTCGTGAACAGGTATCCTCGTAAGACTCATGAAACATGTAAAAATCTCCGACGTGACCGTCGGCAACGATCTTCCGCTGACTATCATCGCCGGCCCCTGCCAGCTTGAGACAGCCGACCATGCCCAGATGATTGCGGGCACTATGAAAGAGGCGTGCGAGGCTGCTGGCGCGCAATACGTATTCAAAGCTTCTTATGACAAAGCCAACCGGACCTCTTTGTCCGGCAAACGTGGCATGGGGATTGATGCGGGCCTCAAAGTGCTGGACGACATTCGGAAAACGATGGGAATCCCGGTGCTGACAGATGTCCACACAGAGGCGCAATGCGCTATCGCGGCCGAGGCCGTAGATGTATTGCAAATCCCCGCGTTTCTTTGCCGTCAGACCGATATGCTGCTGGCGGCGGGCAACACCGGCGCGGTCATCAACGTAAAAAAAGGTCAGTTTCTAGCCCCTTGGGAGATGCCCAACATCGTCTCCAAGATCGAAAGTACCGGCAATCAGAATATTCTGCTGACCGAACGCGGAACATCCTTTGGGTATAACACATTGGTTGCCGACATGCGGTCACTGCCGCAGATGGCCCAAACCGGCTACCCGGTGGTGATGGATGCAACCCATTCCGTGCAGCAGCCAGGTGGTCAGGGCGGCTCATCGGGCGGTCAGCGTGAATTCGCCCCAGTCATGGCGCGGGCGGCTGTAGCTGTTGGCGCAGGCGCAGTTTTCATGGAAACCCATCAGGACCCGGACAATGCACCGTGTGACGGCCCGAATATGATCTACCTGGATCAAATGCCAAAACTTGTTGACACATTGATGCGCTTAGATGCGTTAGCCAAAGAAAATCCGATTAAGATTTAACGATTGAGAATAGTTATGATCAAACCCCTTCCCGAGGTGACCCCAAACACCTGGAGCTTTCTGCGCGACCCGATGATCAAGCCCACTGGCTTTCGCGAATATGACGCGCGCTGGAAATACCCGGATGAGATCAATCTACCCGGCATGACAGCCCTTGGTCTAGGTCTGGGTACCCAGATGCACAAACGTGGCATCGCGCCGGTGATCGCAGTGGGCAACGATTATCGTGACTATTCCGTGTCGATCAAGAACGCCCTCATCGTGGGGCTGATGCAGGCGGGAATTCAAGTAAAGGACATTGGGCCAGCGCTCAGCCCGATGGCGTATTTTGCGCAGTTCCATCTGGACGTGCCCGCTGTGGCCATGGTGACCGCCAGCCACAACCCCAATGGCTGGACTGGTGTAAAGATGGGTTTTGACCGCCCACTCACGCACGGACCGAACGAAATGGCCGAATTGCGGGACATAGTGCTCAGTGGCGCAGGCGTCGCGCGCGATGGCGGCTCTTATGAATTCGTTGACGGCGTTAAAGAAGCATATCTTGACGATCTGGTGGGTGACTTCAAAATGTCCCGCCCGCTGAAGGTGGTTTGTGCCACCGGTAACGGCACCGCATCGGCTTTCGCCCCCGAATTATTTGAACGTATGGGCGTCGAAGTCGTGCCCAGCCATAATGAGCTGGATTACACGTTCCCCAACTACAACCCCAACCCCGAAGCCATGGAAATGCTGCATGACATGGCGGGCTCAGTGAAATCCAGCGGCGCCGATCTGGCGCTTGGGTTTGACGGGGATGGCGACCGCTGCGGCGTCGTAGATGACGAAGGCGAAGAGATCTTTGCCGACAAGGTGGGTGTCATCATGGCCCGCGATCTTGCCAAGCTGTATCCCGGTTCAACCTTTGTCGCGGATGTGAAATCCACTGGCCTTTTCGCCAGCGATCCCGAGTTGCAAGCGTTAGGTGTGAAAGCGGATTACTGGAAGACGGGTCACAGCCACATGAAGCGCCGCGTCAAGGAAATCGGCGCGCTGGCCGGGTTCGAAAAGTCTGGGCACTACTTTCTGGCCGAACCTATCGGGCGTGGCTACGACTGTGGAATGCGCGTGGCCGTCGAAATCTGCAAGCTGATGGATCGCAACCCTGATCAAAGCATGTCAGACCTGCGCAAAGCGCTGCCCAAAACGTGGTCGACGCCGACCATGTCTCCTTACGCTGCCGACACCGAGAAATACGACATTCTGCAACGTTTGGTAGACAAGCTGGTTGCCAAGGGCGAGGCCGGTGACAGTTTTGCAGGTCGTGCGATCAAAGAGGTCGTCACGGTAAATGGTGCACGCGTCATTCTGGATAATGGTAGCTGGGGTCTGGTGCGGGCATCTTCGAACACGCCAAATCTTGTTGTAGTCTGCGAAAGCAGTGACAGCGAAGACGAGATGCGTGCGATCTTCGGCGAAATCGACGCCGTTATCCGCACCGAACCCGGTGTGGGCGACTACGATCAAACCATCTGAACGCAGATCAAGGGGCGGGGCAGAATAGCTGACGCCCCGCTCAGTCGCCGCCCAGCAGCTTTAGCAGGCTTTTCTTAGCTTCGTCTTCAAGCTTGTTTTTGATGGCGTCTTCAATCTGTTCGCTGTCGGTGATGCTGGTGTTCAACTCATCACCCACTTTGTCCAAGACCTTTTGTTTGGCGTCATCCTCAAGCCCTTTGATCTTACCCTCAGCGGCAGCTTCTATGACCTTGGAAAGGTCGGGCTTGATCGAAGGGTTGCTCCACGGTCCCTGAATGCGAACGGGAACGGAAATCCCCTGTCCGGAATTAGCCCGCAAAGCGACCGGTGTGAACAAATAGTCGATATCGCGCGCACCCAACCCGACACGCCCTGCCCCGTCAGCGCGGAAGTTATCCAACTGCATCAGCAAGTCGTTATTGGTCAGGTTGCCACCCTCCATCTTGAAACTGGCAGTAAGACTGTTGAACACTGTCGTTCCGCCTTTCCCCTTGCCACGCCCCATCAGCCGGTCGAGATCAAAGCCCGAGATGACGCCGCTGCCGACATTGACGTTTCCCTTACCGCTGAGCGAGCGCATGATCTGATCTTCGGTCTGGCCGACCCCAAGAAACTCCAGTGCGCCTGACCCAGTTCCCGACAGTCGCTCGATTCCACCCAAGGCACTCAGCGCCTGCTGAATGTCGATGCCATCAGCCTTCAGATTTCCGCCAACTGACAACCCGCGCCTGTTGTTCGCGACAACCTGCCCGTTCAATTTCCCGGAAAACAGCGTCGCCGGATGCATTTTCAAAACTGCACGCGAACGGTCGAGGCTGAGGGTCAGGTCGCTCTGACCAATCGTCAGGTCAGGCAAGGCGATCGAACTGGCCTGCAGCCTGATTGTGCCGTTTGCCAAAGCAAGTGCGGAAGCGTCTATTGGCGTTTTTGACCACCCTTGCGCCGCAGCAGAGCTTTCTGATCCACCGCCCCCAGTGCCACCCGCGAGCGACTTTGTCAGGTCCAGATCACCGGCGTTCAGCCGCGCCGTGATCTGGGGCGGATCGGCGATTACAATATCCGCCTCGCCGGTCAACCTGTTATTGTCCAGTTTCGCCGTCATGTTCCGCAACGAAATTTGGCCGTCACTGGTGTATGTCATCTGAGCATTCACTTCGGCGACCCGGCCCAATCCCATTGGAACGGTGACACCACTCTGACCGAAAGCCGCCAACATCGCATGTGTATTCGTGGATTTAACCGTCGTCGTTCCGTCCATTTCACCGGTCAGATTCACGCGCCCGGAAAAGCCGAATTCGCCCCCCGGTGCTGTCATGCTTAACTCCAGCGGAGTGACGCTGCCACTCGCAAAAGTTGGGAGATCCGGTATTTTCAGATCCACCTGTACAGTGCCGCCCGGCACAGGCATACTGGCCTCCATTTCCATCGGGGCAGAGACATCTGGCCAGCGCGCGGCCAGATCAACATTCGCGAAGTCCATACTTGTTTGGCCATTTTCGACATAGATCAGGCGCGCACCTGTCAACTCCAAACGATCCAAGGTGACTGCGCTGGATGCCTCTGGTGCACCGCGGCCGGTTGCCGAGCCGGTGTTCGTGGCGGGGGCGCTCAGTTCCCAATTGCCGCGACCGTCGCTTAGTTCCAGGCGCAGAACCGGGTTGTCGGCCACAACGCGCTTGATCTTCAGGTCTCCGGCCAGCAAGGCCGAAGCGTCGACGCCAACCGCAAGGCTCTCTGCGCTCAGCATCGGTTCGGGTCCGGCCCAATGCGCATTTCCAAAAGTCACTGGCCCGGTTTCCATGCCCAGAACTGGCCAGAATGACAGGCTGACGTCACCGGACAAGGTCAGATCTCGACCTGTCTGCGCTTTGACCTGCTCGGCCAGGATGGCACCCAGCTTGTCGCCGGGCATCAAAAGCAAGGCCCCCACAACCAGTCCAAAGACTGCAACCAGAATGAATAGGATTCGTATCAGCCACTTCATATTTCGCCACCTGCCTTTTCGGCTTATCTGCTCTGGTGCAAGTCAGCCCTGCGCGGGCAACATTTGCAAGGGGAAGCGTTCCCCACTATATGCCGCGACATGAGTTCGAACCCGCCAAACCTCCGCCCCGACCTGGCGCCTGCCGCCCGGATCTCAGATGCGCCCAGACAAGGCCAACCGACCCTTGGAATGGTGTCGCTTGGCTGCCCCAAGGCCCTGGTAGACAGCGAGCGCATTCTAACGCGCCTGCGTGCCGAAGGGTACGGTATCTCGCCCGATTATGCGGGGGCCGATGCCGTGATCGTGAATACCTGCGGATTTTTGGACAGCGCCAAAGCCGAATCGTTGGACGCCATTGGCGAGGCACTCGTCGAGAATGGCAAAGTCATCGTGACCGGGTGCCTGGGGGCAGAGCCTGACTATATCCGCGAGCATCACCCCCGTATTCTCGCTGTTACTGGCCCACATCAGTATGAACAGGTGCTGGATGCCGTGCACTCTGCCGTGCCCCCAGACCCGAATCCATATGTGGACCTGCTGCCCGCTTCGGGTGTAAAGCTGACACCGCGCCACTACAGCTATCTAAAGATATCAGAAGGCTGTAACCACAAGTGCAAGTTCTGCATCATCCCCGATATGCGCGGCAAGCTAGCCAGTCGCCCAGCCCACGCTGTGCTGCGCGAGGCAGAAAAACTGGTCGACAATGGCGTGCGAGAGTTGCTCGTGATTTCTCAGGATACCTCGGCCTATGGGTTGGATCGGAAATACGATTCGAACCCATGGAAGGATCGGGAGGTCCGCAGCCACATCACCGATCTTGCCCGCGAGTTGGGGCAGTTCGAAGCCTGGGTACGATTGCATTACGTCTACCCCTACCCGCATGTGCGTGAGCTGATCCCGCTAATGGCCGATGCTGGATGCAATGTGCTTCCCTATCTTGATATTCCCTTCCAGCACGCCCATCCAGACGTACTGAAACGCATGGCGCGCCCTGCGGCGGCAGCCAAAACCCTGGACGAGATCACAGCATGGCGGTCCGTGTGCCCGGACATCACGCTGAGGTCGACCTTCATCGTTGGTTATCCCGGTGAAACCGAGGCTGAGTTTCAGACACTACTCGATTGGATGGACGAAGCGAAACTGGATCGCGTCGGTTGCTTTCAGTACGAAAATGTCGACGGAGCGAGATCGAACGATCTGCCCGATCATGTCCCTGCCGAGGTCAAACAAGACCGGTGGAACCGCTTTATGGAAAAGGCGCAGTCTATCTCTGAGGCCAAGTTGGCGGCAAAGGTCGGCAAGACTTTGGAAGTCATCGTTGACGACGTCGATGAAGAGGCCGCAATTTGCCGAACCAAAGCGGACGCGCCCGAGATTGATGGCAACCTGTTCATAGATGAAGGGTTTGAGAGGTTGAAACGCGGTGACATCGTGACGGTCGAGGTTGACGAGGCCGGCGAATATGACCTGTGGGGAAAATTGTCTGAGAAGGTCTAAGAGTTAGCGGCGAGTGTTCATGTAAGCGCAAGCAACGCTACAACCCAGGCGACCCCGGCAGCAACCGCCGTCAAGGCAACCGCGGCGCTGGCGGCGTCCTTGGCTTGGCCGGCCAACTTATGGTGATCCGTCGAGGTGTGGTCCACCGCGCGTTCAATGGCTGTATTGAACAGCTCGGCCACAAGTACCAGAAGTCCCAACACCAGAATCAGTGCACGCATACTGCCTGAAATTGGCAGCAACAGGGCTAATACTGCCGAAATCAAGTTCGCCCAGACCCAGACACGAAACGAGTATTCTTCGCGAAACGTTGCAACCAGCCCCTGCCAGCTCCACTTGGTACGGTCAATCAGCCGAACAAAGAAGTTTTTCAACGGAATCCCCCGAATACCAATAGCGGACATAAGACAACAAAAAACCGCCCCGGGGGCGGTCTGTCAAAGTATGTTTGCAGACGGCCCGCAATTGGGCCGCCTGCGAAACGATTATTGTGTGACCGGGTTACATACGGTCTGGCCAGCTTCCGTCGTGGCCAGTTGATAGCCGGCCGAGCAGCTTGGCGTGCCGTATTTGTCATAGTCGGGCTGAACGTAAACAGGGGTCGGTTCTTCCTGCTGCGAGCAGGCGGCCAATACAACGGCCGTGGCGCAAATAGCAGCGAATTTCAGCTTCATGTCCTTCAATCCTCTATTACTTTTCTGATATTGCCCAACTTTTCGGGGCCGAGATCAGAATACGGCCAAGACAGCACTCTGGCAACTAAGTTAATCACAACCTTGTGATTAAAGGCAAAACCACGCCTGCAGGGGGTCTTCGGATGCACGCTGTTCATTTTGAGAAATTATCCTAATCCTAGGGGCTGATACCAGCCAATGACGGAGCAGCCACATGTCAGACGCCCCGATCATCGCCCAGAAATCCCCGTTTCCCGTCGAGGTGATTGAGGGCAAAAGCTATTTCTGGTGCGCTTGCGGAAAATCACAAAAACAGCCGTTTTGCGATGGATCACATAAAGACACGGGCTTGGAGCCCGTGAAATTCAAGGCAGAGGAAAGCAAGAAAGCTTTCTTCTGCGGTTGCAAGCAAACCGCGACCCAACCGCTGTGTGGCGGTAGTCATACGCGCCCCTGACAGATTTCAGATCAAATCGTTCAGAGTTTCCGCATTTACGCAAAATTCAGGCGCGATCCGGGCGCGGGCCTGTTGTGCCGCCAGCCAAAACTGACAGTTTTCACTGCAGTCCGCAGCGCGGCATCGGGTAATCATCTCGGCATAATCGTGGGATGACAGCTTTCCTTCTGCCATGGCCTCGCTTAGCGAAATACCCATACAGCGAGCGACCGAGCGAGTCAGCCAAAAGTGTTTTTCGATATCACCCAGCGAATTCTGTGGCATCAGCTTACCTGCGGCGTTCTGGTTTTCAGCGCAGCAAACCGGGATTGATTAAGGCAGCTGCACGGCACATCCTGGACGGTGTCGTTTTCATCCAGCCAGTCCGGGCAGGCGCTGGCCCACTCACACCCTCGACAATGCTGAACCATCTCGGCCCACTCCTTCTGACTTAAGTGGCCGTTGCGGTGTGCGGCTACGATGTCAGTTCCGGTGGCCTGTCCCATTCGCAGCACCAGACGAAGATGGGTCATGATTTCTCCGAGTTGCGGCATGGTGGCCCCTTTCCGTTATGGCGCAAGCCGGTCCAACAAATCCCGGTTACGGCAGTACTCCGGCGCTTCGGGATTGGCGTGCATCTGCGCCAGAAAAGCCTCGCAATGACCTGGATTCGGACAATCGGTACACCGCAGAACAGCTTCCGAGATGTCATCCACTCGCAGCGCGCCACCAATGGCGGCTTCTTCCAGATCCACGCCCAGTTTTGTGGCCATCTGATCCACCAGACCAGCGTGGTGTCGCAAAGTTTCGCGGCGGGGCATGCGGTTTCCTTTCCGTTTCGCGTCTGCGTAAACGGTACTGCATCAAGTGACTCGTGCCTTTGACTCAGGTCAATGCTCTGATTCGAGGTGATCCAGGTAGGTTCGAGTGGCGTCCTGCACACGCCGAAAGCGATCTCCGCCCAATTTCTTTCCGCCATACCAACGGGTCACCACAATGACGTGATCCTCAAGCCCGGCACGCTGCATCATCCGTAGTATGACCATCCCGGCACCGGATTCGCCATCATCCGCCTTGAGCGCACCCGTCGGTAATATGGCCGCCCAGGTGTTGTGCGTGGCTTTGGCATAAGCCTTGTCGGATTTCAGCTGCGCCAGTACCGCGTCCACATCCTGGCGGCAGAAAACGGGTGCACCCGTCACCGCGTATTTTGACCCTCGATCACTTAGGATCACACCCAAACAGGTCATGCGGGTCATTGGATTAGTCCCAGCTGTTTCGCCGATTCCAGAACCACTTCTACCCGTTGGGCATTAGGGGGGTGTGTGGCCAGAAATCGATCACCCGGGTCCGGAATTCTACGAAAGAAGTTCATACCAATCAGCGGATTATATCCGGACGAAAAGGTGATAACCGTTCCTAGCTGGTCGGCTTCGAGTTCAAAATCCTTGGAATAGCTCTGCACCCCAACTTCGGCACCCAATTCTTGCGCCCGTTCTATACCAGCGTCATCTTCGCCATAGGTCCGGGCGAGGTCCCCAAAGATGCGCGCGCCTTCCTTGGCATTTTCAGCCTGGCGGTCAATATGACCCAGGATATGATGCGCGGCTTCATGTCCCATAACAAAAGCCAACTCATCCGAGTTGTGCGCTGAGCGGATCATGGACTGCGAAAAGATGATGACGGGGCGCCCGTCCGCATCCAGCGTCTGAAAGGCGTTGGCAGGTGCACGCGGATTAAGATCGACCAATATCCCGATATCACAATTGACCGCGCGGGTGTAGCGCCGACATTCGGTCCGGGCAGCGTCCGCAACCTTGTGGCTGACTTCGGCGAAATTTCGAGCAGTGATCTGTAAGTCGGGTGAGCTGGGCTGCCAGTCTTTGGCCGGCACGGCCTTGATCGAGGGAAACCCACACGCCGCCAAGGACAGAACCAGCATCAGGGCAAGGCGGTGCATTCGATTTCCTTCCAGTCACTCCTGCCGGCAGGCAAGCATAACGCGGCAATTCCAGCTCGGCCACCATCGAATTGGTTCAACACGGGTTGCAATAGCCGGTATGGCCTTGCACTGTGCGATCATGTTTTCGATTGAGCATGAATTCGACTCGACAGTTATAACTCTGGTTGACGAAGGCCCCAAGCCTTTGCAAGAGGACGTCGTCATCAACAGCTTTGCAGAATGTGTAACGCTGGAACAGCTGGACCCACGCACAGATAAGATCCAAAAGATCACGCTATCACCAGAACAGGTACGCGACCTGGCCGCGGCACTGGATTTGCCCGAAGGTGTTTATCAGGTTCGCGAAACTGGTCGTGGCTAGAAAGCCCATGCCAGAACCCATTATACGACCGCATTAGCATGTGACCGATAGGGCGAGCGGAGATTTGGTGCACAGGCCAAATGTCGGTCATTTATTAGGTCATACACGCGCTTCCTTACGTTTTCCGATTGAAAATCTCACCGCGATCCCATCAGTTTGCCCTTGAAATGGAGCCCCGTACGACCGAGATACAAGCGGGTCATGTAAAGAAAGTTAACATATGTCGCTGAAGTCCCCCGCCGCGCTTGAATTTCTGCAGACTCGCCGATCCCGCCCGGCTAAGACGCTGGTGGCCCCAGCCCCGACACGGGACGAGCTTTTGCCGTTGCTGACAGCGGCTGCACGCAACCCCGATCACGGCAAGTTGGAGCCTTGGAGGTTTATTGTTCTCGAAAAGGACGCGATGCCGCGCTTGGCCGAGCTGACGGAAACGCGCGGTGCTATCTTGGGAAAAAGTCCAGAGGATATTGCCAAGGCACGCAACCAATTCGACATGGGTCAATTGGCAGTGGCGGTGATCGAAGTTCAGAAACCTTCGGACAAAGTTCCGGCGATCGAACAGACATATTCTGCAGGCGCCGTTTGCCTGGGACTGCTCAACGCTGCGCTGGCTGCCGGGTGGGGCGCGAACTGGTTGTCCGGCTGGCAGTCGCACGACAGAGGGTTCTGTGAACAGGCGTTTGGGCTGGCCGAGAATGAGCGAGTCGCCGGGCTGATCCACATCGCCACGGAAGGCGTCTCTCCACCCGAACGCCCTCGGCCTGATGTCGCGGCTATGACCAGTTGGCTTTCGGAATGATCATCCTGAATGCCTTCTTTGCCGCACTGGGACAGATTGGTGACCCCAAATTCAGGGGCGTCCTTTGGCGCGGCATCGGCCTCACGATCCTTCTGTTGATTGTTGCCTGCGCCGGCGCAATCTGGCTGATAAACACGCTGTCCGGAAATGAGATTTCATTGCCCATTATCGGTGCGGTGCCCTGGCTGAACGATGTGCTGAATTACTCGGGCATCATTTTGGTCTTGGTCCTGCCGATGTTCCTGATGGTTCCGGTTGCATCGGCCATCACATCCATGTTTTTGGAAGAAGTCGCGCAAGCCGTCGAAGACAAGCACTTTCCAAGTCTTCCGAAGGTTCCCGGTATTCCGTTTGGCGATGCTCTTTGGGATACCATGACTTTTCTCGGTGTGTTGATCGGGGCAAACTTGCTGGCGCTGATCCTCTACGCGATATTCACGCCGCTTGCGCCCTTCATTTTTTGGGCCATGAACGGTTTTTTGTTGGGGCGAGAGTACTTCACCCTTGCCGCGATGCGGAGGATAGGACGTGAAGGCGCACGCAAATTGCGGGCCAAACACTCGGCAACAATCTGGCTGGCCGGAACCTTGATGGCCATCCCGCTGTCAGTACCATTGGTCAACCTCGTGATCCCGATCATCGGAGCGGCAACCTTCACGCATATTTACCACGGGTTGTCGGAAGCCAAACCCTGACGCCTATTCACGTGGCTCCAACTGGTTGAGCCAATCGAAATCCCGCACGGAGATTACGCCAGACAGGATAATACCTGCGATGATCGCCCACAGGACCACAGAAATACCAGTAGTGATCCACATCTTTTTCTTCAAATGATGGACTTCGGGCGCACCCGCATGGGTGCCTGGTACGATGTCGCCCAGATCCCCTTGTGTCTTGATCCGCACCGGCAGGACAACCAGCAAGGTCAGGAACCAGATGACGGCGAACAGTACCAGCGCGGCCGTGATTGTCATGGGGTAGCCTCAGACCTGTTCCAGTTCGACCAGACAGCCATTGAAATCCTTGGGGTGCAAGAAAAGAACGGGCTTGCCATGCGCGCCGATCTTAGGCTCACCCGAACCCAGAACCCGTGCGCCAGTTTCTTTCAGGTGGTCGCGCGCGGCGATGATATCTTCGACCTCGTAACAGACATGATGGATTCCGCCCGAAGGGTTCTTTTCGAGAAAGCCATTGATCGGACTGTCCTCGCCCAACGGGTACAGCAGTTCGATCTTGGTATTCGGCAATTCGATGAACACGACCGTAACACCGTGATCGGGTTCGTCCTGTGGTGCACCGACCTTGGCGCCCAGCGCGTTTCGGTATTGCGCCGTCGCGGCCTCGAGGTCTGGAACTGCAATGGCGACGTGGTTCAGGCGGCCGATCATGGAACTCTCCTCGTTTCTGCGTTGCAGCGGTTATGGGGGTTGCCCAGCTAAAGGGCAAGTGCGCCAAAACGCGCGTTAACCCCGTATTAGCCAGAAGTTCCTAGCGTGAGACATCTGCTATTTAGGAGTTCTGCCATGGACGATTCGGGACCATTCGAAGCCCCCTCTGCCACAGCGTTGCGGCCGTTGCTGGGACAGACCATCCTTGTGGTCGAGGACAGCCGGTATGCCTGTGACGCCATCCGCTTGATGTGCCTGCACAGCGGCGCGCGTATTCGGCGGGCGGATTGTCTGAAATCGGCACGGCGGCATCTGCAGATTTACCGTCCGTCGATCATCATCGTGGATATGGGCCTGCCTGATGGCTCTGGCGCGGATCTGATCTCCGAACTGACGCACGCCGCCCCTCGGATCAGCGTTATTCTGGGTTTGTCAGGCGACGATGAGGCCGAAGAACTGGCGATGCGCGCAGGGGCGGATGGGTTCTTGGCCAAACCGCTGACCTCTTTGGCTTATTTCCAGACAGCAATTCTTGAACTGTTGCCTGCGGATCGGCGCCCGGGCGGGATGAGCGCTGTTAGGGATGACACCATCAGCCCTGATCCGCTGGCTTATCAGGACGACATGGCCCATATCGCGGATGTTCTGACCGGTCCGACTGATCATCGCACGCTGGATTACGCGGTACAGTTTCTGAGCAGTGTCGCGCGGGACGCTGACGACACCGTACTAGCGGAAGCGGCTCAAAAACTAGCTGCATCACGGGCACAGGGTGCTCCGGTCACCGCTCAGGCGGCACGGGTTGCCGGGCTGGTTCAAAACCGGCTGCAACGGCAGGAGGCAATATAAGTGGTGACGGCCTATTTCGTGACTGCCTCTCTCCTGTGTTATTGGGCATATCGTCATACCAGACGGACAGCACAGAGAATTCGCACCAAGCGTCAACGGCTAATCAGTCCGTTTAGGTAGCTTTCCAGACAAGCCCAACTGTGAAAACAGCCGCGCAAACAGATGTTTGGTGCCATATAAAGGGTGCAAGAAGGGTGATCCAAAAGCGATACCCTAAAACGAAAACCGCCCGCCTGAGGCGAGCGGTTGGGGTTAATCCTGCGGAATGATGCGGAGACCGAGTTCCATTAGCTGATCCGACGTCGGATCGGACGGAGCGTCCATCATCAGATCTTCGGCACGCTGGTTCATTGGGAACATCATGACTTCACGAATGTTGGCTTCGTCGGCCAACAGCATCACGATCCGGTCGATCCCGGCGGCACAACCGCCGTGTGGCGGGGCGCCATAGTGGAAAGCGTTGAACAACGCACCAAAACGGCTCTTGACCTCATCCGCGCCGTAGCCGGCCAGCTCAAAGGCCTTGAGCATGATCTCGGGCTTGTGGTTCCGGATCGCTCCCGAGACCAGTTCATAGCCGTTACAAGCCAGATCGTACTGATAGCCGCGCACGTCCAAGGGGTTACCCTGCAGAGCTTCCATACCACCTTGCGGCATCGAAAACGGGTTGTGTTCAAAGTCGATCGCACCGGATTCTTCATCCTGTTCGTAGATCGGGAAGTCCACGATCCAGGCAAAGGCAAAACGGTCTTTTTCTGTCAGGCCCAGTTCGTCCCCGATCACGTCGCGGGCTTTTCCAGCGACCTTTTCGAAGGCTTTTGGCTTGCCACCCAGGAAAAACGCCGCATCGCCGACACCCAGGCCCAGCTGCTGGCGGATCGCCTCAGTGCGCTCAGGACCGATGTTTTTGGCCAGCGGACCCGCGGCCTCCATCCCTTCGCCCTGATCGCGCCAGAAGATATAGCCCATACCCGGCAGACCTTCTTTCTGAGCAAAGGCATTCATGCGGTCGCAGAACTTGCGGCTACCGCCAGTTGGTGCCGGAATGGCGCGGATTTCGGTGCCTTCCTGCTCCAACAGCTTGGCGAAGATCGCAAAACCCGAGCCACGGAAATGCTCGGACACAACTTGCATCTTGATCGGGTTACGAAGGTCCGGCTTGTCGCTGCCGTACCAAAGCGCTGCGTCTTTGTACGAGATCTGCGGCCATTCCTGATCGACCTTGCGGCCACCGCCGAATTCCTCAAATACGCCGGTCAGAACAGGCTGGATCGTGTCGAAAACATCCTGCTGCTCAACGAACGACATCTCGAGGTCTAGCTGATAGAAATCAGTTGGCGAACGGTCTGCACGCGGGTCTTCGTCACGGAAGCAGGGCGCGATCTGGAAATACTTATCGAAGCCCGACACCATGATCAGCTGTTTGAACAGCTGTGGGGCCTGCGGCAGCGCGTAAAATTTGCCGGGATGCAGACGCGACGGCACGAGGAAGTCCCGTGCGCCTTCGGGCGAGGATGCAGTGATGATCGGCGTCTGATATTCGCGGAAGCCCTGATCCCACATGCGGCGACGCATCGAGGCGACGACGTCGGAGCGCAGGGTCATGTTCTGCTGCATCGCTTCGCGACGCAGGTCTAGATAGCGATAGCGCAGGCGAGTTTCTTCGGGGTACTCCTGATCGCCGAACACCATTAACGGCAACTCGTCGGCAGCGCCTAGAACTTCCAGCCCGCGCACGTAAACTTCGATCTCGCCGGTGGGCAGTTTCGGGTTCACCAGCTCAGCGTCGCGCGCTTTGACGGTGCCGTCGATGCGGATGCACCATTCGGAACGCACCTTCTCCAGCTCAGCAAATGCGGCACTGTCGCCGTCACACAGAACCTGAGTGACTCCGAAATGGTCGCGCAGGTCAATGAACAGCACGCCGCCGTGATCTCGTACCCGATGGACCCAGCCGGACAGGCGAACGGTTTCGCCAACGTTGGCGGCGGTCAGAGCGGCGCAGGTGTGGCTGCGATAGGCGTGCATGGAATATCCCTTCGGGCGCAGAATTCGTCGCGCCGATACACCCCGTCAGGCCCGGAAAGTCAAGGCAGGTCGCGCCGTCAAAACGGCCTTTGCACATTGCCTGAATAGAAATAGATGCCCAGACCGGCCGCGAAGATGATATTGCCTGCAATTGCGTGCAGCAGGACCGCGTAAAAAAACGACCCGCGCGCCCGGTAGGCCCAGGTGAACAGCAGCCCGCCTGCAAATGTCATGATGGTGACAATCCAGCTCCAATACATCAGATGCGCCAGCGAAAACAGCGCTGCATTCAACGGGTAAGCGGCCCAACCATCTGGCAGGATCGCGTGATATCGGCGGAAGAAAAGTGAGCGGAACAGCAGTTCTTGCGGCAGGGCGGATAGCAAAGGGTATCCGATCCAGATAAAGGCCAGCAATTCCGGGCGGTGCAACAGCAGGGCAAAGGCCGCATTCGGCCGCGCGATCAGAACCAGTGCCAAGCACAGTACCGCCATCGCGGTTGTGAACACCAGAACCTCGGGCCAGGACCAGTTGCGCCAGCCATAGCGCAACTCGGGCCACGAAAATCCCGGCGTGTCTTGCAGTAAGAGTATGCCCAACCCGGTAAAGGCAAACAGCGACGGGAACATCCAGTCTGGTGGGAAGAGCACGGCGATCAGGACCGGGACCGCGATATAGAACAGCCCGAATTCCAACCGGAGCCGTGGATGATTTGCAGGCGATTCCACCCATTCGCTTTGTTTACTCACCGTGTCACAAGCTCCGCCTGGATCAGCCCCCTCAGGGAATTGCCGAGGTGGATAGTTTGCGCATTCTCTAAATCGGCCAAGGTCAGCACAGCCTCGGTAACCCGCTTATTATCCAGCAGTTCTTCACGCAGAATGCCGGGCAGCAAGCCGCTGGACAGTGCAGGTGTCAGGCAGCGACCATCGGACATGGTCAGGAACAGGTTAGTGATGGTGCCTTCGCAAAGTTCGCCGCGCTCGTTGAGAAACAGCAATTCGTCCACGCCTTGGGTCAGAGATGCGCGCGCTGTGTCATACACCGCGCGGCGCGTTGTTTTGTGACGCAACCAGATATCCGACGCAGCAAGACGTTCGTTTGAAACGGTCAGCTTCCATCTCGCTGGGTTGGCCAATAGATCCCCGACCGTGATCTCAAATCCGCCTGCCGCATCCAAAGTCAGGCGACAGCGTAATGGAGCAACCCCAGCCACCGCATCCAGTGTTTCAACCGCTGCATTGGTGTCAAACGGAATACAGAATGCCGCAGCCGAGCGGGCCATGCGCTCCAAATGACGGTCCCGTCGAACAAATCCCTGCTTCGGCCTGAAGGCCATAGTCTCGATCAGGCGGAAATCAGGTTCAACTGGCGGGCGAAGCGGGATTTCCATAACGCCTCCTCATATTCCGATGGGGCGGTGCTATCCCAGACAAGACCGCCGCCTACATTCAGGATCGCGGTTCCTTCGTCGACCATCAAGGTCCGAATAGCCACGTTGAACTCGGATCGCCCGTCTGGCGCGGCCCAGCCGATTGTGCCACAATAGATATCCCGGGGCCAGGGTTCCAGATCCGACAAGATTTCCATTGCGCGAATCTTGGGTGCACCTGTGATCGAACCGCACGGGAACAAAGCATTCAGGATATCCGACAGCCCTACCCCCAGATGCAACTGGGCCTGAACAAGTGAAACCATCTGGTGCACCGTCGCGTAGGTTTCGACCTTGAACAGTTCAGGCACCCGGACAGAACCCGCCAGCGCAACACGGCTGATGTCGTTGCGCAGCAGGTCGACGATCATCAGGTTTTCGGCCCGGTTCTTTTCGTCCGAGGACAGAAAAGCCCGACGCCGCGCATCTTCGGCCGGATCTTCGCTGCGGGGCTGCGTACCTTTCATGGGACGTGTTTCGATCCGTCCCTCGGCATCGGTACGGAAAAATAACTCCGGCGAGCGGCTGAGCAGATCAGGCAGGCCCTCCTGCTGCACAATGGCACCGTAACCTACAGGTTGCCCCGCTGTCAGCGAGGCATAGAGCGCTGCGCTGTCACCCGTAACTTTTAGGTCGATCGGAAAAGTCAGGTTGGCCTGATAGATGTCCCCTGCCCCGATGGCATCGTGAACGGATCGAAATGCCGGTGTGTATCGGGCTTCGTCCCATCGTGGTGTGAATTCAGTAATTTCACCCGTCGGCTTGGGCAGCCCCACTCGATCCGGCGAGTCGAAAACTCCGAAACACAACAACGGCAATCGACGCCCTTCGGGAAGTCGTTCCGCCAGTCGCGGCTCCAAAACATATCCCAGCTCGTAGGTTGCGTACCCGGCCAACCACGCACCTTTCGCGCGCGCCTCATCCAGCGCCGCCAAAGCTTGGGGCACATCCTCCGCCTTGTCCGCGCGGATCACATGAGACGGGTGCTCAAACTGGGTTCCTCGCCCGGCCGGCCCCTGATCGAAACGAATACGCAAGTGCATCCTCTTTTGCTGTGCGTCGCGATATAGAGAATACGGCAGTAAGGGAAAGGGGGGAAAGCGGCAATTTCGCCCCTGTTTCCGATCCCTCTTGCACCTTTTCGCGCGGTCCCTATAACGCAGGACAATTTGGGCGCTTGGGCGGTGCCCTGACTCGCGGACAATCAAAGGAATATGGCCATGCCGAGAAGAACCGACATCCAGTCGATCATGATCATCGGGGCGGGCCCCATTGTCATCGGGCAGGCCTGCGAGTTTGACTATTCCGGCGCTCAGGCTTGCAAAGCGCTGCGTGAGGAAGGCTACCGGGTTATTCTGGTGAACTCGAACCCCGCCACGATCATGACTGACCCCGGTCTGGCCGACGCTACATATATCGAACCGATCACGCCCGAAGTTGTCGCCAAGATCATCGAGAAAGAACGCCCTGACGCGCTGCTGCCCACCATGGGCGGACAGACCGGTCTGAATACCTCGCTGGCGCTGGAAGAGATGGGCGTGCTGGAAAAATTCGGCGTCGAGATGATCGGCGCCAAGCGCGACGCAATTGAAATGGCCGAAGACCGCGCCCTGTTCCGCGAGGCGATGGACCGGTTGGGTCTGGAGAACCCCAAGGCGACCATCGTAACCGCACCCAAGCGTGAAGACGGTTCCACCGATCTGGATGCTGGTGTGCAGATGGCCCTGGATGAGTTGGACGAAATCGGCCTGCCCGCTATTATCCGCCCCGCCTTTACCCTCGGCGGTACGGGCGGTGGAGTGGCCTATAACCGTGAGGATTATATCCATTTTTGCCGTTCGGGCATGGATGCCTCGCCGGTGAACCAGATCCTTGTCGATGAAAGCCTGCTGGGCTGGAAAGAATACGAGATGGAGGTTGTGCGCGACACTGCCGACAACGCCATCATCGTATGTTCGATTGAGAACGTCGATCCGATGGGCGTGCACACCGGTGACTCGATCACCGTGGCCCCTGCCCTGACCCTGACCGACAAAGAGTACCAGATCATGCGCAACGGCTCGATCGCTGTTCTGCGTGAGATCGGTGTTGAGACCGGCGGATCAAATGTGCAGTGGGCGATCAATCCCGACGATGGCCGGATGGTTGTGATCGAGATGAACCCCCGCGTGTCACGCTCATCCGCGCTGGCGTCGAAAGCAACGGGTTTCCCGATTGCCAAAATCGCGGCCAAACTGGCCATTGGCTACACGCTGGACGAGTTGGACAATGACATCACCAAGGTCACACCCGCATCGTTCGAGCCCACTATCGACTATGTCGTCACCAAGATCCCGAAATTCGCATTCGAGAAGTTCCCGGGCTCTGAACCCTACCTGACCACCGCGATGAAATCGGTGGGTGAGGCCATGTCTATCGGCCGCACCATCCACGAATCGATGCAAAAGGCACTTGCGTCGATGGAATCGGGCCTGACCGGCTTTGATGAAGTCCAAATTGAAGGCGTGGATATTGACGCAGTAATTCCCGAAAGCCTTGGCTTAGGCGAAAACGTCAGTGCTGGCAAAGACGTTTTCGCGTCTGGTAGACCACTGCTCGACGCGTCTGGCAAAGCTGCTGTTATTCGCGCGATCAGCCAACAAACTCCCGACCGTCTGCGCACTATCGCGCAAGCGATGCGTCATGGTCTGACCGATGACGAGATCTTTGGCGTCACCAAGTTTGATCCGTGGTTCTTGGCCCGCATCCGCGAGATTATCGATGCCGAGCGTCAAGTCCGCGAAGATGGCCTGCCGGTCACCGAAGAAGGTCTCCGCAAGCTCAAAATGCTGGGCTTCACCGACGCACGTCTGGGCAACCTGACCGGTCGTGACGAAGACAATGTCCGCCGCGCCCGTCGCAATCTCGGCGTCAATGCTGTGTTCAAACGCATCGACACTTGCGCCGCCGAGTTCGAAGCGCAAACGCCTTACATGTACTCGACCTACGAGGCCCCAATGATGGGCGACGTCGAATGCGAAGCGCGTCCATCCGACCGCAAGAAAGTGGTTATCCTCGGCGGTGGCCCGAACCGGATCGGTCAGGGTATCGAGTTCGACTATTGCTGCTGTCACGCCTGTTTCGCGCTGACCGAGGCGGGCTTTGAGACCATCATGGTCAACTGCAACCCCGAGACAGTCTCGACGGACTATGACACCTCGGATCGTCTGTATTTCGAGCCGCTGACCTTCGAACACGTGATGGAGATCCTGACGAAGGAACAGGAAAATGGCACTCTGCACGGTGTGATCGTTCAGTTCGGCGGTCAGACGCCGCTGAAACTGGCCAACGCGCTGGAGGCCGAAGGTATTCCGATCCTCGGCACCACTCCTGACGCAATTGACCTAGCAGAAGACCGTGAACGCTTCCAGGCGCTGGTCAACGAGCTGGACCTGAAGCAACCGAAGAACGGTATCGCCTCAACTGACGAACAAGCATTGGAAATCGCAGAAGAAATCGGCTTTCCGCTGGTAATTCGCCCCTCTTACGTACTGGGCGGCCGCGCGATGGAAATCGTGCGCGATATGGATCAGCTGAAGCGGTACATCAACGAAGCTGTGGTGGTCTCGGGTGACAGCCCGGTTTTGCTGGACAGCTATCTGGCAGGTGCGGTCGAACTGGACGTGGATGCGCTGTGCGATGGCACCGATGTGCATGTCGCGGGCATCATGCAGCACATCGAAGAGGCGGGCGTCCACTCGGGCGACTCGGCTTGTTCTCTGCCACCCTATTCGCTGTCGAAAGAGATCATCGGTCGGATCAAGGATCAAACTTTCAAACTGGCCAAGGCGCTGAACGTCGTCGGCTTGATGAATGTGCAGTTCGCGATCAAGGATGATGAAATCTACCTGATCGAAGTAAACCCGCGCGCCTCACGCACCGTGCCTTTCGTTGCTAAAGCCACCGACAGTGCGATTGCATCCATCGCAGCACGCGTGATGGCGGGTGAGAAACTCTCGAACTTCCCAATGCGTCCGCCCTATCAGGAAGGAAAAGACACCAAAATCGCCGATCAAATGACTTTGGCCGACCCGGACATGCCGTGGTTCTCGGTCAAAGAGGCGGTCATGCCCTTTGCCCGCTTCCCCGGTGTCGACACGATCCTCGGGCCCGAAATGCGTTCGACCGGTGAGGTCATGGGTTGGGACCGCGACTTCCCGCGCGCTTTCCTCAAGGCGCAAATGGGTGCGGGAATGGTATTGCCGCCATCGGGACGGGCCTTCATCTCAATCAAGGATGCCGACAAGGGCAAGGCGATGCTCGAGGCGGCACAGGTTCTGACCGCGCAGGGTTTTTCACTGGTCGCCACTCGCGGCACTCAAAGCTGGCTTGAAGAACAGGGCGTTACCTGTGACGTGGTTAACAAAGTTTACGAAGGCCGCCCGGATGTGGTCGACATGCTGAAAGATGGTCAGGTGCAACTGGTGATGAATACCACCGAAGGCGCGCAGGCTGTCGAAGACAGCAAGGCAATCCGGTCCATCGCTTTGTACGACAAGATTCCCTATTTCACGACCGCGGCCGGATCCAACGCCGCCGCGCTTGCGATCAAGGCGCAGGCCGAAGAAGACGTTGAAGTGAAGTCGCTGCAGGGTTGAGACCAAAGCCAAACCGAGAATTCACACTGCAAAGCCCCGGCAAACGACCGGGGCTTTTATTCGCGCCGAACTATCTGATCCGGTTCCCACGACGCGAAAAGCACGCATTACTACAGGATGTGTCACTGAATGTGACCCGATCGGGCCAATTCCCTAGGGTCAACATACCTTGATCAAACGCTGAAGTGACTGCATTTTGAGCAGATCAAAACATTCAGGACCCTTCATGTATACGCCCGCCATCACAGGTACCGGAGTTTTCACGCCGCAGAACGTCATCACGAATGCTGAGCTTGTTAAGGCGTTCAATGCCTATGCGGACCGCAAGAACTCCGAAAATGCCGAGGCCATCGCTGCCGGGCAGATGGATCCGATACAGCATTCCTCGGAGGATTTTATCTTCAAGGCTTCGGGTATCGAGAACCGGTATGTTATGAACAAAACCGGTGTGCTGGACCCCAAAATCATGCACCCATCGCTGCGCCAGCGCACCGATGATGAGCCGGGGATCATGACCGAGATGGCGACAGATGCTTGCCGCAAAGCACTGGCTCAAGCAGGGCGTGTTGCGGAAGACGTGGACCTGGTCATCTGCGCGGCCTCAAACCACGAACGCGCCTATCCCGCAATTGCGATAGAGATTCAACAAGCGTTGGGAATCAAAGGCTTTGGGTTTGATATGAACGTGGCATGTTCATCAGCCACGTTTGGCATTCAGGCGGCAGCAGACATGGTTAGGTCGGGCTCAGTTCGGGCGGCGCTTGTCGTGAACCCGGAAATCTGCTCGGGGCATCTGGAGTGGCGTGACCGTGATTGTCATTTCATCTTTGGAGATGTCGCCACTGCAACGCTGATCGAACGCATCGAAGATGCAACAGGCCCGCATTTCGAAATCGTTTCGACCCGCTGCGCAACAGAATTTTCCAACAACATCAGGAACAATAACGGTTTTCTACGTCGGTCGCGCCCGGACGGCGTAACTGATCGCCGTGATATGCAGTTCATGCAGAACGGCCGTAAGGTGTTCAAAGAAGTCCTACCTATGGTCAGCCGGCATATTGCCGACCATATGGCGGCAGAGGATCTGAGCAGCGGCGACCTGAAACGTCTTTGGTTGCACCAGGCCAACAAGACAATGAATGACTTCATTGGCAAAAAAGTTCTGGGACGCGAACCTGAAGAGGGCGAGCAACCCAACATCCTGCAGGACTACGCAAACACATCCTCAGCTGGTTCGATCATCGCGTTTTCGAAATACTCTGATGATCTACAGGACGGAGATGTCGGGCTGATCTGTTCGTTTGGCGCGGGCTATTCAGTTGGGTCAGTTGTCGTGAAAAAGCACACCTAACTAGGCCGCATCAAGCCGAGTGACAAGCTGCAGTTTCAGGCTCAGCTTACGCTTTCTTCTTCCAGGTGCAGCTTCATTTCGATCAGCACGTGTTGAAGGAGGCTGGTCTCTTTCAGCAGGCGTTTGGCTTCGTTCACGGTGATAATTCCGTCTTCGATCGCGGCCTGATATTCGGTCATCAGCATTGCAAACCGTTGGCTCAGCGCGATGACGTCCGAATTGACACCCCCGGTGCGAGGACTTTCTGCATTCCGCCCGTCATAGGACAGTGTGATATTCCGAAGATCAGCCAGCGCCGACGTCACGTGCGGGAAAGAGGATGCGTTCTCCAGCCGCGCGACCGCGTCCACTGGCATGAAACGATCGGTATGCTCAGCGTTGTCGGAATAGTATCGACCCAAAGTAGCCTTGGATTTCCCCGTGATCTCGCACGCGGCTTCGATTCCGACGTCTTTCACCAATGCTTCGGTATGCTTCTTCAGATAGGCCCCGATATCCGCCATTTTCTTACCTTTGTTACCTGCGCACCCGCCCGCCGCTTGTCCATACGGGGGAATGGGTGGGGAAATTTCCCATATTCGATACATAATTGAAATGCCATAAATTGACTATCCCTCAGATATGCAGGGATTTTGTGAGTGAGTGGCGGCCGTTCGAGCCGGTAAAGAGTGGTAACAGGGCACGATTCTGGCCCTGCCGTTAATGGCCTCATGTTGGCCGAGTGCGCCGCTGTTGTGAATTCGGGATATCCATCCCCAAGAGCATCTGCTCAATCCCGAAGACCGCAACGGCGGCGGCGCTTTTTGTCAACCGCACAGTTGACTTGCCCCTAGCGCTGGCGCGAATTAGACCCGCGATATGGCCAAATTATACTTCAACTACTCCACAATGAATGCGGGCAAGTCGACCGTACTATTGCAAGCGTCGCACAACTACCGCGAGCGTGGCATGGATACCTATCTGATGACTGCGGCTGTTGATGGGCGCGCAGGAGCGGGGCGTATCGCATCACGCATCGGCATCTCGGAAGAGGCGGATACATTCCGCCCTGAGGACAACGTGTATTCCATGATTGAAACACGGCTGAAGCGCGGTCCAGCGGCCTGCGTGTTCATTGATGAAGCTCAGTTCCTATCCGAGGATCAGGTCTGGCAGCTTGCCCAAGCGGTGGATGATCTGAACATTCCCGTACTTGCCTACGGTTTGCGGGTAGATTTTCAAGGCAAGCTGTTTCCCGGATCGGCGGCTTTGCTGGCTTTGGCAGATGAGATGCGGGAAGTCAGGACCATCTGTAAATGCGGCCGAAAGGCGACGATGGTGATTCGTCAGGATGAAAACGGTCGCGCCGTCACTGAAGGTGCTCAGGTTCAGATCGGCGGAAACGAGACCTACGTCTCGCTCTGCCGAAAGCACTGGCGTGAGGCCGTTGGAACTTAGACCAGGTTAGGTAGCTCGCGTCCGGCCACGAAGGCGGCGACATTATCCAAAGCCATATTGCCCATATCAGTGCGTACTTCCTCGGTGGCAGTGCCAAGGTGCGGCAGCAGTGTCACGTTTTCCATATCGCGCAAAGCCTGCGGGACAGCAGGCTCAAACTCATAAACGTCTAGTCCGGCACCTGCGATCTGGTGAGCTTTCAGTGCAGCGATCAGAGCGGATTCATCGACAACTTCCCCACGCGCGATGTTGATCAACAGAGCCGTCGGCTTCATCGCTGCCAACACCTGGGTGTTTATCAGGTGGCGGGTCTCTGCGCCGCCAGGAACCGCAAGCACAAGGAAGTCGACCGCGGAGGCCAGAACCTCAAGGTCCTGTGTGTAGGTCGCTGGAAAATCGAGCTGTTTCGTGCTGCGCGCAGTGTAAGAAACCTGCATCCCGAATCCGAAATGGCAGCGCCGGGCGATAGCCTGACCGATACGCCCCATTCCAACGATGCCAACATGCTTGCCTGTAACGTGGTGACCCAGCATTTGTGTCGGGTGCCACCCCTGCCAGCGCCCTGCGCGCACCATCCGCTCACCCTCGCCCGCTCTGCGCGCGGTTGTTAGCAGCAGGGTCATCGCAATATCTGCCGTTGCATCGGTGACCGCACCGGGCGTGTTTGTGACCTCAATGCCCGCGGATCGAGCGGCGGCGACATCTATATGATTGTAGCCCACGCCGAAATTTGCCAGCAAACTGCATCGGGGCTTTGGCGCTTCCGCAAAGACCTGCGCCGAGAACTGATCGCCCAGAGTTGGCACCACGATGTCAAATTCGGTCAGGGCTCGCTGCATTTCCTCACGCGTCAATGGCAGGGTGTCGCTGCGTATCTCGACATCGAAATCAGCGCGGGCACGGGCCTCGACAACCGAGGGCATCGGGCGGGTGATCAACACCTTCATCAGTGCATCCTTCCACCGATTGGGACTTCGCCATCCGGTCCGATCAGAACGATCTCACCGTTGTCATCGGGCAGACCCAGCACCAAGACCTCGGACATAAACTTGCCGATCTGGCGCGGGGGGAAGTTGACCACCGCCATCACCTGTTTTCCTACCAGAGTCGAAGGATCGTAATGCGCGGTGATCTGGGCCGAGGTTTTGCGTTCACCAATTTCATCGCCAAAGTCGATCCACATTTTGATCGAGGGATTTCGTGCCTCAGGATACGGCTCGGCGCGGATTACTTCGCCCACGCGGATATCAACTTTGAGGAATTCATCAAAAGTTATCTCACTCACGCGACAACTCCTTGGATCGGGTCGTTGCTGCTCTGACAGCCCGGTGCAGCAAATCTGGGAACCCGGTCTCTTCGTGCATCAACACTTCCAATGCGGCTTGGGTAGTTCCGTTGGGCGACGTGACATTGACGCGCAGCTCGGATGGGTCCTCTTCTGCGGCCATAGCCAGCGCCCCTGCCCCTGCAACAGTAGACTTCGCGAGCTTCATCGCGAGGTCATGCGGCAAACCGTGCGCCTCGCCTGCCTTGGCCAGCGTTTCGATCAAGTGAAACACATAAGCCGGGCCAGATCCGCTGAGCCCGGTTACCGCATCCATCTGCCCTTCGTCTGAAAGACGTACCGTATCTCCAATGGCGGACAGGAGGTTTTCCGCCAGAGTCAGGTCGTCGTCAGACGCGTTGCCGTTCCCGATCAAAGCGGTGATTCCCTGGCGAATTGCTGCTGGCGTATTGGGCATCGCCCGAATGATCGGTGTGCCCTCGCCCAATGCATTTTCAAAGGTCGCTAGCGAAGTACCTGCAGCGATGGACACAAACAGACTGCCACCGCCACCAAGTGCCTGAATGGCAGGCAGAGCCTTACCCATCATCTGCGGTTTGACCGCGACGAGAACGACGGCCGGCGACTCTGGCAACGGAGTGTTGATGTTGACGCCTTGCGCCTTCAGCCAGTCAGACGGGAAAGGGTCGATCACCCAGACGGAAGCGGCGGGCAGGCCATGATCCAGCCAACCCGCCAGCATTGCGGACCCCATCTTACCGCAACCCAGAAGCACAAGCCCCTGCTCGGCGACACGTGTCATGTCCATGATTGCCCCTCCCCTAACTTTCAGGTTCAGGGCAAAGCTTTACGCGCGGCCGTAGGCCTCTGCAATGGCGACTTGCATCGCTTGCTCGGGGGTACGGTTCCCCCACGTTACCAACTGGATAGCTGGATAATAACGTTCGGCGCTCAGAACGGCAGCGTTGATCATCGTATCAATCTGCTCGGGGCTGGCCATCTGGCCACCCGCAAGCACGAGACCGTACCGATAAACCATCAGCTTCTGGTTGGCCCAATAAGTGAACGCACCGGCCCAGCACTGATCGTTCATCTTGTTGAGCAATTCATAAAGCTCTGGGTCACGATCGGCTGGAGGCTCCATTTCGAACGAGCAAACCATCCGCAGCGTTTCGTCATAGTTGGACCACGCCAGTGTGATCGAATAAGTACGCCACTGGCCTTCAACGGCCATGGCAATCTGATCATCCCCGATGCGGTCAAAATCCCAGTCGTGGTGTTCGGCCAGGTGCTCAACAATGTCGATTGGATGAAGGTCTTCTTCGAGAAACTGCTCGGAAAGGGCCATAATGCCACCTCACTCATCTCTAGCATTTCGGGGGCTGGCAGCGCCCCAGCGCTAGTTGACTGCTCTACAAGCCGGGCTTCCCCCATTGGCCTGTACTAAATATGGTGCGATGTGGCAGAGACTCTGGCAACCCCATTTCTTGGGGATAACGGCAATAAGTTGTGGATAGCCGGCAACGGCAATCAAAATATTGGCACGAGATGCAGCTTTGTCTTGATTAAATTCTGCGATGCGTCAACATACACCGCACCGCACAACCCAAAGCTGGATTGCGCGGTATTTGGGTTTGCCCGGAAATCTGATTTCAGCGAAACGCTCTGGCGTTATTTGCCCAGCTTGGCCTCGAGCGCGGCAATGCGTTCTTCGAGGGCTGCGTTTTCTTCACGTGCTTTCTGAGCCATTGCGCGGACGGCATCGAATTCTTCGCGGGTGACAAAATCGCGGTCGGCCAGCCAACGGTCCATCATCGACTTCATCGCGTTCTCTGCCTCTTCCCTCGCACCCTGGGCCACGCCCATTGCGTTGGTCATCAGTTGAGAAACGTCGTCAAGAATCTTGTTGCGGGTTTGCATGGCTTTACTCCGATATCGCGGTTGGTCTCTATATGGGTAAAGAATGGCTCGGGCTCAAGGTTGACTTGCCCCGCAATCCCCGGGCAATGAGACGCACATGCAGGCTGTTCTGAAATTCCCCGATCTGTCGCCCGAACTATTCTCGATCTCACTGTTCGGGATGGAGTTCGCTCTGAGATGGTACGCGCTGGCCTATATTGCGGGTATCCTGATTGCGTGGCGCATGGCCATGATGGCGTTGCGACGCCCTGTCCTTTGGCGGGACGATTCTCCGCCGATGAAGCCCGAACAACTTGAGGATCTGGTCACTTGGATCATTATCGGCGTGATTCTGGGCGGTCGACTGGGCTTTGTGCTGTTCTATCAGCCCGCTTATTACCTGTCGCACCCTTTGGAAATCGTAAAAGTCTGGCAGGGCGGCATGGCTTTTCACGGCGGCCTGCTCGGAGTGGTGATTGCTTCTTACTTATATGCGCGGCGCCACAATGTACCCATTCTATCCCTCGGTGATTTGGTGGCGTATACGGTGCCGCCGGGCCTGTTGTTGGGACGGCTGGCGAATTTCGTGAATGCCGAGCTGTGGGGCCGACCGACTGAGTTGCCTTGGGCGTTTGTCTTTCCCGGCATGGCGGCACAGGACTGCCCTGGCGTTGTTGCGGGACTTTGCGCAAGGCATCCGTCGCAACTGTACGAAGCCGCGTTGGAGGGCTTGCTGCTGGGGGCATTGTTGATTTGGTTGGCCTACTGGCGCGGAGCATTGCGCAGGCCAGGCCTGATCATGGGAATCTTTTTGGCGGGCTACGGAGCATCGCGCTTTGTTGTCGAGTTCTTTCGCCAGCCGGATGCCCAATTTGTGTCTCCGGGCAATCCACTTGGGCTGGCATGGCACATAGGTGGATATGGCCTGACCATGGGACAGTTGCTTTCACTTCCGATGATTGCCCTCGGCCTCTGGTTTGTCCTGCGAGCGCGGCGCGCGACATGACCCTGAAGGATCACCTGATCACACGCATCCGGCTGGATGGCCCCATGACCGTTGCAGACTACATGTCTGAATGTCTGCTGAATCCGGAATTTGGGTACTATATGACGCGCGATCCATTGGGTGCGCGCGGTGATTTTGTTACCGCCCCCGAAGTCAGTCAGATGTTCGGCGAACTGATCGGGCTGTGTCTGGCGCAGTCCTGGATCAATCAAGGCCAGCCAGAACGGATCGTTCTGGCGGAACTTGGACCGGGGCGCGGTACGCTGATGGCCGATATCCTGCGCGCCACCCGGACTGTGCCGGGATTTCACGATGCGGCACAGATCGTCCTGTTCGAAGCTTCACCAACCCTGCGTGAAATTCAGACAAAAACACTGGAGGGGCACTCTCCTCGGTGGATCGACACCCTGACCGAGTTACCTGACCTGCCCTTGTTTCTGGTCGCAAACGAGTTTTTCGACGCCCTTCCGATCCGACAGTTCCTACGCGAAGGAGATGGGTGGCGTGAAAGACTTATCGGCACCGACGGCGAAAAACTAGCGTTTGGTCTCGGGCCGCAATCCGCTCAGATCGCGCTGACGGATCGGTTGGAAGACACCAAGGATGGAGATCTTGTTGAAATCTGCGCTGCGGCAATCCCGGTTCTCACCGTAATCGCCAGTCATATTGCGTCTGCAGGTGGAACAGCTCTGATCATTGACTATGGCGACTGGCGCTCGTTGGGCGACACATTTCAGGCACTGCGCGCCCATGAACACACCGATCCGCTGGAGGCACCAGGTCATGCGGACCTTACGGCTCATGTGGACTTTCAACCACTGGCCATTACTGCCCGTGCCGTCGGGTGTAAGCATACGCGGCTTACGCCGCAGGGTGTGTTTCTTGAACGGCTAGGTATCACGGCTCGGGCTCAGGCGCTGGCCGCTCAACAAAGCGGATCGGCGCTCGACGCCCTGATTGCAGCACATCGACGGTTGACGCATCCCGATGAAATGGGAAACCTGTTCAAGGTGCTGGGTCTCTTCCCTGCAACCGCAGCGACGCCACCGGGACTTGAGCGATGACACTGGAAATTCTGACCTCGGATTTGTTGTCTCCCATTCGCCACGGGTTCTTCACTCGACGCGGAGGCGCTTCCTCAGGGATTTTTGCAGGTCTAAACTGTGGGTATGGGTCTTCGGACCTGACTGAGGCCGTTGCCTTGAACCGCCGGCGCGTGGCGCATGCCATGGAGGTGACGCCCGAGGCTCTGATCGGAGTGCATCAGGTACATTCGCCGACTGTTCTGACGGTTGAGGCTCCAATCAACGGCGACAAACCCAAGGCAGATGCTGTCGTCACAGCCACTCCAGGGCTGGCCCTAACCATTCTGACCGCTGATTGCCAGCCGGTCCTCTTCGCCGATGGTGACGCAAATGTGATCGGAGCTGCTCATGCCGGATGGCGCGGCGCGCTAGACGGCGTGCTGGAAGCCACGCTGGATGCCATGGAGGCGCTGGGGGCAAAGCGGGAAAACACTGTTGCAGTGATCGGGCCAACAATTTCGCAGCGCGCCTATGAGGTCGGTCAGGAATTCCTGGAGGATTTCCTGTCGGAATCATCCGAGAATGCCCGTTTTTTTGCGAATGGTCAGGGGGATCGGTTGCAATTCGACCTGCCTGCGTTTGGCCTGCACCGACTGCGCGAAGCTGGCGTTGGTCAGGCCGAGTGGACCCGGCATTGTACGTATTCAGACCCGGACAGATTTTTCTCTTATCGCCGCACAACCCACGCTCAGGAAGTCGATTACGGTCGTCTGATTTCCGCTATCAAGCTGTAATTTTAGACCGAAATATGGCGGCTTTGCCCAGATTATGCCACAATCTTTGTGTTTATTTTGATCAGAATCGTTTCAAGTTTTTACTAGTCCTCAGGCAGTTATCCGGTACTTCACCTTGGCCTGCCTGATCTGGTTAACAAAGGAGTACCTATAACCTTCATTTTGTCCTGAATTCATCCCGGATCAGCCTTATCTGCGCCTCAAATCGGCGGCACGTTAGGTTCATAACCGGAAATCGGGGCTCAAGCCCCTAACAGAGCAGGATCTAAAATGAAGTCGAAATCGCGCTTTCTCAGCGCCGTTGTTGCGGCCATCAGGGAACAGGAACCTGAAATGCCCTGGAAGCAGGTTTCCAGCCATTCCGTCAGAGTCGCGCGCCGATTGGCCGCACGTCGCTGATGCATCAATCCCGCGGGGCCAAGCTGCCGGCCCCTGACGGACAAACTACACACCGGACATTTGCTCCGAGCTGGTGCGTGGTGCTGCGGAAGAGTTCTGCGGCGGTTTTTAATTCGGGGCGTGTGTACGTGGGTAATTTTCGCCCGCGGGTTACGAGTTTGTCTGGGGGGTCAGAGTATTGACCAAAACATTGCGATTTTCTTTCGCGGCTCGGCGCCTTTGTGGCGACCGTCCTGCGTCTGCCCCTCAAATTAGACAAAGAACAAGACCGTTTGGCAGGCATGCACGGGGGTTCAACCTGCCGAAACGGAGATTTAGAGGGGACGGAATATAGATGACTATTCCAAATTCGCTGGCGCGCGCGGCCAGAAACGCGGTCGAGACATCGGCCCTGTTACGGGACGCGCCAAGACCCGCAACACAACAAAAGGCGCAGCTGCGGCGCTATGAAGTCTGTACACTGTTGAAAAACGGCGATGTTTCGCAAACACGACATGTCGCGCCAGCCCTACCGATGTTCGAAGATGCGTTCTGCGCGTTTACGCGTGGCTCGCTTGTCGAAACCGAACTGGGACCAACGGCGATCGAGGATTTGATGCCGGGCGACACTGTACTGACCCAGGACGGTTCCTCGCAGACTGTCCTTTGGAAAGGCTCGGTCACACTGATTCCAGGGCGAGAAGATTCGCGCGGTCGCACGCGTCCCCTTACGCGGATCATGGCCGACACATTCGGGATGCAAAAACCGATGTCAGGTGTGATCACCGGTCCTGCTGCGCGACTGCTGGGCACGCCAGCACATTTGCGCCACCTCAATGGTGGCCAGCCCGTGCTGACACCCGTGTACGAGTTCCAGGATGGCATGAGCGTTATCGAAACACTTCCACCCACACCGGTAGAATTGTTTCACATCTGTCTGTCGCGCCATTCCGTGATCAGAGTCGATGGTTTGCAATTCGAAACCTATCATCCCGGCATCAACGCCGCTCGGATGATCAGTCAGTCCTTGCGTTCTATTTACCTGAACCTATTCTCTCATATAGAATCGCTAAACGATTTCGGCCCGTTGTTTTTGCCGCGCGCCGGAGATGGCGAGGTTGACGCGATTACCGCGTGAGTACTTTGACGATTGCTGCAAGTGTGGGGGCATCATGCAGATAATTTTATGGTGGGGGGTATCCTTGACGGTTGCCGCTTTTCTTCAACCTTGTTGCGCAAGCAATGCTGCGACGGGCCTCAGGCCATACGGTTCATCCGGTCTTCCAGCACGTCAAATGGTACGCCTGGCTCGTCTTTTGCGCCTCGGATAACCAGAGATGTCTTAACGCTGGCCACGTTTGGCGTGGTCAGTAGTTCGCCAGTCAGAAACTGCTGAAAACTGCTAAGATCCGGTGCGACACATTTCAGGATAAAATCCACTTCACCGTTCAGCATGTGGCATTCGCGGACCAGCGGCCAATCACGGCACCGGTCTTCAAATGCGCTCAGCTCGGATTCGGCCTGGCTTTCCAGACCCACCATGGCAAATACCTGCACTTCGAACCCCAGTTCGCGGGTGTTCACTTCGGCGTGGTAGCCACGAATATAGCCCGACTCTTCCAGCGTGCGTACCCGTCTTAGGCAGGGCGGAGCTGAAATTCCCACTCGTTTGGCTAGTTCCACATTGGTCATGCGACCGTCCGCCTGCAATTCTGCCAGAATTTTGCGGTCGATTTCATCCAGCCGAGTCGTGACCATAAAATGCTCCTGATTTTTCGGTTGTTATAACAGCAGGCCGGAAATGCGCAATAATATTTCGCAGATACGCAATATCGTTTATTCTCAAAGGATTTCAGTCAGAATTACCATGCCAAGAACGCATATCCGACCAGCAAAAGGAAGGGGCTTTAAGCCTCGCCCACTGGACGCTATATCGAACCGCGCAGGACAGAAAGTCCGCCGAGGCAGATTGAGTGGGGGTACAATGGCTGAAACACGACACACCAAAGTTCTGATCATCGGATCGGGACCCGCAGGATATACCGCAGGCGTTTATGCAAGCCGAGCAATGCTGGAGCCTATTCTGGTGCAGGGAATCGAACCCGGCGGCCAACTGACCACTACGACCGAGGTCGAGAACTGGCCCGGCGACACCGAGGTTCAGGGCCCTGATCTGATGGTTCGAATGCAAGATCACGTCAAGGCCATGGGCTGCGAGGTTATCGGGGACATCATCAGCGATCTGGATCTGAACAAGCGCCCCTTCACAGCCAAAGGCGACAATGGCACCAATTACACTGCCGATGCGGTCATTTTGGCGACCGGAGCTCGGGCCAAATGGCTGGGTCTGCCCTCTGAAGAGAAGTTCAAAGGCTTCGGTGTCTCAGCTTGCGCGACATGCGACGGTTTCTTCTATCGCGGGCAGGAAATCGTAGTCATCGGGGGCGGAAACACCGCAGTCGAAGAGGCTCTTTTCCTGACAAACTTCGCCAGCAAGGTTACCCTGATCCACCGCCGCGACGAGTTGCGCGCGGAAAAGATTTTGCAGGATCGCCTACTGAAGAACGAAAAGATCGAGCCGCTCTGGTTCCATGAATTGGACGAAGTAATCGGGACCGACGCGCCGTTGGGCGTCGAAGGTGTCCGCGTCAAGAACGTAAAGACCGGTGAGATTACTGAAATCCCCTGCAAAGGCGTTTTTGTCGCCATCGGGCACGCGCCGGCCAACGAACTGGTCAAGGACTCATTGGACACCCATATGGGCGGATACGTCGTGACCAAGCCCGGAACAACTGAAACCTCCGTTCCTGGCGTTTTCGCGGCAGGCGACCTGACGGACCATGTTTACCGTCAGGCAGTCACCAGCGCCGGCATGGGGTGCATGGCTGCACTGGACGCTGAGCGGTTCCTGGCGGAGCAGGAGTAAGCAGTTGATAGAGTTCTCCGGCCCGGTCTGGAGAATTCTGTTTCTGTCTCAGGCGGATGCACCACTGGCCCCCGCCCGTGCGCCGGAAGGCCGGTTTCATCGTGCGGGGCAAATGGCTCTTTATACGTCACTCAGCATGAGTGGGGCCGGAGTCGCAATTCGCCGCTATGTCTCGACGGATGACCCGGCACGGATCATTCAACGGTTTAGGGTATCACGTGCACGCCTGTTGGATTTGCGCGGAACAACCCCTGCTTCCGTAGTCTGGCAGGACGTCCGGGCGACAGGCGCCGCAGCCCCGACCTGGTCGTTTTCCGACGACGCACGCAATCGAGGCGCTGACGGGATGTTGTACAGCTCGCGATCCCGACCGGATCTGAGCCACCTGGTCCTGTTCAGAAACGAACCTTCCCTCATCACTCCGGACGGCCCAGCTGCTGCTTGGCCGCCAACGGGCTCTGCTCCTTCAGCTTGACCGCTGCCCGATGTCGCTCCAGACTCGAGGCACGGCAAGGTGAACGCGGGTGACATCATTGGAAAACGCTCTTTGGCGCGGTGGGTGGGCAACCCGGCTCAGGATCAGCAGTGGTCTTGTTCTGTTCACCTTCGCATTTTTCCATTTCCTGAATATTGGCCTGGGCCTGTTTCACACCGACTATTTGCATGGCATGCAGGACGGGCGAAAGGCGGTCACGCGACACGACGTAATGAGTGTGCTCCTTTACGTAGCACTGTTCGTACATGCTGGTTTAGCCCTGGTGTCCATTGCCCAGCGCAGAACCCTGCGCATGCCATTCAGCTCTGCCTTGCAGGTTGTTCTTGGTTTGCTGATACCGCTTCAGCTTATCACGCATATCATTCACACACGCGTTGCCCACGAGTTCTACGATGTCAACGACGAGATGGGCTATATCATCGTCCTGATGTGGCCCAACTCGGCCATATGGATGCAAAGCCTCCTGCTGCTGATTGTATGGATACACGGGTGTATCGGTCTCCATATGTGGCTCCGACTAACCCGCTGGTGGCACAAGGCAGTTCCCTATCTGATCGGAATTGCGGTGTTTATACCGTCGTTTGCATTTGCCGGACTTCTGACCGAAGGCAGACGCATCTGGAGCGACTTTGCGGATGAGTTCCTGCGCGAGCAATATATCGAGCATTACAACTGGCCTTCTCCTCAGGCGTTTCAAGCAATGTTTGACATCAAGGACAATGCATTGATGGCGTTTTGGCTGTCACTGGGTGTGACAGCATTTGTCTATCTCGGGCGCAAGTTTTGGCGACGCAGGCACTCCGTGCGCGTAAAATATGCCCGCGGCCCAGAAGTCGTGGCAGAAAAAGGCATGACCTTGCTGGAAATTTCTCAAGCAAACGGTGTTCCGCACACTGCTCTTTGCGGCGGCAAAGGGCGGTGTACCACCTGTCGGGTTATCGTCGAAAACGGAGCCGACAGCCTGCCCCAGCCCAGCGATGTCGAGGCCCGTAGCCTGAACGCAGTTGGCGCAACAGGGCAAACGCGACTGGCCTGTCAGATACGCCCGACCGAACCGGTCACCGTGTTTCGTGTTTTTCGACCGGATGGCGGGCGCAGCCGGGGGCATGCCAGCCAAGGACAGGAACGACAACTGGCTGTGCTGTTTCTGGACATGCGCGGGTTTACGGCGCGTACCACGGGGCAATTGCCCTATGATATTGTGTTTCTGCTAAACCGCTTTTTCGATGCGATTGTTCCGTCCATCACCGACGAAGGTGGGGTCGTGGACAAATACATGGGCGACGGCCTGTTGGCCGTGTTCGAAAAACCCGATGCCGCCCGATCGGCCCGCGCAGGCCTAAACGCAGCAATCGCTATCAGCTATGCGTTGGACGGATTCAATCAACAGTTGGAAGCCGAAGGCAGTCCGCGCATTCGCATCGGTATGGGGCTTCATCTGGGTGATCTTGTACTCGGCGAGATCGGTGCGGCCGGACACGCCTCTCGCACAATAATCGGAGATGCCGTCAATGTCGCCAGCCGCCTGGAAAGCGAGACCAAGGCGCAGGGCGTTGAACTGCTGGTCTCCGAAAAGTTGTTGCAAGCCGCTGACATCGAAATCGACCCCAATTGCATCCGCCTGTTTCAACTTCGCGGTGTCACGAATCCTGTTCCTGCCCTACCGGTCGGCCGTGCATCGGAAATTGACCAACAAGCCGGGAACAAGAACACACATGCCACGACTGAGTGAAATGTTGCCAATTGACAGAACCAAAGTGCATTTTTGAATACTCGACTGGAAATTCCTTCCAATCAGGAAAAAAACAGCGCATATCGTCCTTTGTTTCATTGACCCCAGTGGACTTCGACCAAGAGTCGGGGCAAACGCCTCGCAAACGCCCGAGAATCACTGACAAATCAACACTGCGACAAGAGTATTCTGATGACGATGTTAAGCAATCTGGCTCCGATCCCCGAACTTTACGTTTCTTATGAATCGGCCCAAAAACTGAAGGTTGAGGCGGCAGACCTGACCAGCTGGGATCTGAGCCCGCGCCAGATCTGCGACTTGGAACTGCTGATGAATGGCGGGTTCAACCCACTGAAGGGTTTCCTGAGCGAAGCCGACTACGACAACGTGGTCGAAAACATGCGTTTGGCTGACGGTACGCTTTGGCCAATGCCGATCACCCTGGATGTTGGTGAAGAATTCGCCGACAAGATCAAGCTGGGTCAGGACATCGCACTACGCGATCAGGAAGGCGTCATTCTGGCAACCATGACCGTGACCGACCGCTGGACGCCGGACAAGTCACGTGAGGCCGAGAAGGTCTTTGGCGCGGACGACGACGCGCATCCCGCAGTGAACTACCTGCATAATGCGGCAGGCAAGGTTTACCTGGGCGGCCCGGTAGTCGGCATCCAGCAGCCTATTCACTATGACTTCCGCGCGCGCCGCGACACTCCGAACGAGCTGCGCGCCTATTTCCGCAAGCTGGGATGGCGCCGGATCGTTGCGTTCCAGACCCGAAACCCGTTGCACCGTGCGCACCAGGAACTGACCTTCCGCGCCGCGAAAGAGGCGCAGGCCAACCTGCTGATCCACCCCGTTGTCGGCTTGACCAAGCCTGGCGACGTAGATCACTTTACGCGCGTACGCTGCTATGAGGCGGTGTTGGACAAATACCCGGCCTCGACCACGTCGATGTCGCTGCTGAACCTCGCGATGCGCATGGCAGGACCGCGTGAGGCAGTCTGGCACGGTTTGATCCGCGCCAACCACGGCTGTACCCACTTCATCGTTGGCCGCGACCATGCTGGCCCGGGCAAAAACAGCCAGGGTGAAGATTTTTACGGCCCCTACGACGCGCAGGACCTGTTCCGCAAATTCCAGGACGAAATCGGCATCGAGATGGTCGACTTCAAACACATGGTCTACGTACAGGAACGTGCCCAGTATGAGCCCAATGACGAGATCAAAGACAAGGACAACGTCACTATCCTGAATATCTCGGGCACCGAACTGCGCCGCCGCCTGCGCGAAGGGTTAGAGATTCCTGAGTGGTTCTCGTTCCCCGAAGTAGTACAGGAGCTGCGCAACCGTTTCCCGCCGCGCTCGCAGCAGGGATTCACCGTGTTCTTCACCGGCTTCTCCGGTTCCGGCAAGTCGACCATCGCCAACGCGCTTATGGTCAAGCTGATGGAAACCGGCGACCGCCCAGTGACGCTGCTGGATGGTGACATTGTGCGGAAAAACCTGTCGTCAGAGCTGGGTTTCTCGAAAGAGCACCGCGACCTGAACATCCGCCGCATCGGCTACGTGGCCAGCGAGATCACAAAGAATGGCGGTATCGCCATCTGCGCTCCGATTGCGCCCTACGCCTCTACGCGCCGTGCTGTGCGGGAAGAGATCGAACAGTTCGGCGCATTTTGCGAGGTCCACGTGTCCACCAGCATCGAAGAATGCGAGCGCCGTGACCGCAAGGGCCTCTACAAGTTGGCGCGCGAGGGAAAGATCAAGGAATTCACTGGGATTTCCGACCCTTATGATGTGCCTCAGAACCCAGAACTGAGTGTAGAGACCGAGAATGTCGAGGTGGACAACTGCGCCCACCAAGTCCTGTTGAAACTGGAAAGCATGGGTTTGATCGCAGGGTCCTGATCCGGCTTCTTTCGAAAAAGCAAAGGCCTCCGGAGATCCGGAGGCCTTTTTCAATGCGTTTGATCAACAATAACTATTGCGGCAAGTCGACCTGTCCGCGCATCAGGACGTGCCCTCTGCCCGCAACCTTAACACCGGACATAGCGTCGACCGCACCAACCCGGGATACTCTCGCCTGACCGGGACGGCCCATGTCATGCCCCTGTTCAGCAATGAACGTGTCCTTGTCCATCAGGCCATATTTCCAAAGATAGGCCGCCATTGCGCCCGTGGCCGACCCGGTAAATGGATCTTCAGGTGGGCTGGGCGGCGCCAGCAGTAGTCGCGAGAATGTGTCTCCAGCGTTGGTTGCCCCCTTCAAAGTGACCAGAAATGGTTCAGCCATGTCCGAGCCAGAGTAGCCTGAGGCTTCGGCAACCTTGCGGAGCGGCCCTTCGGCCAGCCGAGCGGCCCGTAGCGCGTCGTGATCGCGCAATACTGTGATACAAAATGGCAGCCCCGTCGAAACCAGTTGCGGCGGCGAAATAATCGAATCCGTCGACAAGCCTATCGCGTCGGCCACAAGGTCGGCAGGGACATGCACCCCAAATTCGGGCGCAACTTGTGTCATCTCGATCTCATCACCATTCAGACGAACGGAAACAACACCGGCGCCGGTCTCCAATGTCAGGGCGTCTCCCGAGAAAAGGTCGCGAGACCGCGCGGCGGCAACAGTCGCGACGGTTGGGTGGCCTGCAAATGGAATTTCCCGGCTGGCCAGGAAATAGCGCACACGAATATCCGCAATGTCTGATGAGCCCGTAAATGTGCATTCCACTAACGACGTTTCTTGGACAAAGGCTTTGCAGACCTCATCCGAGAGCCCGGCTCCGCCGTGTACTACTGCGCATCCGTTGCCGCCAAAGGCGCGGTCGCTGAATGCGTCCACCCAATCGAAATCGAACCAGCTCATCCGCATTCTCCTATCCGCGTCAAGTCATCACGTCAGGGCGGCCCCTGTCGGTTCGTATGTTTCGCCACAATCGCGGTAATTGTCACGCCAATTTGGGAAGTTCAGGAGCCGTTCAGTGAACGGCCACCGGGGATAGATCGTGCTCACGGGCCAGTACAAAAGCCAGCTTGCGGTCAGCCACAAGCGCCAATTGCTGCCCGTCCGAGTCGTGAACCGCATATAGATGATCCAGATCGCCTGCCTGATCGCGAACATCCCGAGGCAGGTCTGCCACATCCACAGTTTTCACATAGACGATACGATCGCCTTCGGTGTTGATTTCTACCGGTGTATTCATAGCTCTTACCCCTTTCTTATGTTTATCGTTTGCACCACCGTTTCGGGTACGGCGCGGGTCAGATCCACGTGCAGCAGACCATTTTCCATGATCGCTTCGCCCACCTCGACACCATCGGCCAGCACGAACATGCGCTGAAACTGACGCGCCGCGATACCACGGTGCAGGTAGATGCGCCCGTCGCTGTCGTCGCGTTGACGGCCTCGGATCACCAATTGACGATCCTCGATGGTAATCGACAGGTCTTCTTCGGCAAACCCGGCCACGGCTAGGGTGATGCGATAGGAAAAATCCGAGGTCTGTTCGATGTTATAAGGCGGGTAACCTTCATTACCGGCCTTTGCAGACCGCTCCAGAAGGCGTTCCAACTGCTCAAACCCCAAAAGATGCGGGTATGAGCCAAGAGTAAGTTTCGACACGTATTTTCGTCCTTTTTTGTCAAAGCGACGCATTATGCGGCCCCGTTCCGGCAACCGCGTGATATAGAATATGGGAAGAAAACAGGATGTCCACAAGGTCTGGCCGGATAAACCCCGACACACTATCTTGTGTGGAAAGCACCACAACAATATCGAGTCGCCAATGAACGCGCCCACTGATCTGTCCATGAAAACCGATGAAGTTCTGCGGGTTGAACTGGAGGTCTTCCGGCGCCAGCATCGCGACCTGGACGAAGCGATCGAGGCGCTGCAAGCCAAGGGTACTGCCGATCAACTTACGCTGAAGCGGTTGAAAAAGCAGAAATTACGCCTCAAGGATATTATTCGCCTGATCGAAGACCGTCTGACACCTGATATCATCGCCTGAAGTACCTGCGTCGCATTGCCTCCAAAGCGGATTTGGCTATAGTGCGCGCTCTTTCTGGATCGCAGGGACACGAGCGGATGGGTGAGATCAAAGTCGGGATCATCATGGGCAGCCAGTCGGATTGGCCAACGATGAAGGAAGCCGCAGATATTCTGGATGAATTGGGCGTGGCTTATGAGAAACGCATCGTGTCGGCCCACCGCACGCCGGACCGACTGTGGGACTACGGCAAGACCGCCGTTGGCCGTGGTTTGCAGGTTATTATCGCGGGCGCTGGTGGCGCTGCCCACCTGCCGGGTATGATGGCTTCGAAAACGCGAGTTCCCGTGATCGGCGTGCCTGTGCAAACGCGGGCTTTGTCGGGTGTAGATTCCCTCTATTCCATTGTTCAGATGCCCAAGGGTTTTCCCGTGGCGACGATGGCCATCGGATCTGCAGGCGGCGCAAATGCCGGACTAATGGCGGCGGGTATCCTCGCCCTGCAAGATGAGGTCCTGGCCAAACGTCTTGACGATTGGCGCGCGGCGCTGTCCGCCTCAATCCCCGAGGAACCCGAAGGATGAGCCGGATCGGGTTTATCGGCACCGGTCACATTGCAAACCCCATCGCGCGTTTTCTGGCGAGCAAAGGCCACCAAATCTTTGTGACGGAACGCAGCGCGCCGGTCTCGTCGGCGCTTAAGGCGGATATCAACGCCACGGTTGCTGAGCCGCAAACCGTAATCGACAATTCCGAGATTGTGTTTCTTTGCTTGCGCCCGCAATTGGCTGCCGAAGTATTGGAGCCGCTGGCTTTTCGTGCCGATCACCGGATCATTTCTGTGATGGCGGCGGTGTCCGAAAGGCAGCTGAAAACCCTGTGCGCGCCTGCGATGCGCTTCGTGCAGACGATCCCACTGGGCTTTTTGCAACAAGGTGGGTGCCCAATGGCGGCCTTTGGCGACGACGATCTGCTGGCTGAATTGCTTGAGCCAGAGAATCCCGTCGTTAAAGTCTCCACCGAGACCGCGCTTAACGCGCATTTTGCAGTCTGCGCCATGGTGCCGGGTCTTCTGGACATGTTGGCAACAGGTGCGGACTGGCTGGGAAAGGAAACCGGCGACGCGACCGCGGCCGAGTATTACACCTCTCAGCTCGTTTCCGGATTTCTGTCCGCGATGGAAAAGGGGCAAGCGGGGCGCCTTGCGGAAGAACGTGATGCACTGGCGACAGATGGAACGCTCAGCCTGCAAATGACGCAAGCCTTGCAGACAGACGGGGCACATGAAGCATTGCGCGCCGCCCTGACGGCGATCGGCAAACGGTTGGAGACCAAATGATGACGGATATGCTGCACCCCGGCGCAACGATCGGGATCCTTGGCGGCGGCCAATTGGGACGAATGCTCTCGGTCGCGGCGGCGCGGCTGGGGTTTAAGACGCACATTTTTGAGCCCGGAGCCAACCCGCCGGCGGGTCAAGTCGCCGACCGTGTCACAACCGCATCGTATGACAACGCTGAGGCTCTGCGTGCTTTTGCCGAGGCGGTGGATGTGATCACCTATGAGTTTGAAAACATCCCCACCGAGGCACTGGACCTACTAGAAGCTCATCGCCCGATCCGGCCGGGACGTGAAGCATTGCGGGTCAGTCAGGATCGGTTGACGGAAAAGACCTTTTTGCAAGATCTTGGTTTGAATACCGCGCCTTTTGCGGATGTTTCGGACCTGAACGACTTGAAGACTGCCATCGATTGGATCCAAGCACCCGCCATCCTGAAAACCCGTCGCTTTGGTTATGACGGCAAAGGGCAGGCCCGGCTGCGAACACCTGAGGACGCCGAAGTGGCGCTGGAGGAAATGGCCGGGGCGCCGTCCATTCTGGAAGGCTTCGTGAACTTTTCGCACGAAGTATCCGTCATCGCCGTCCGCGGGCTGGACGGTCAAGTTGCCTGTTTCGATCCGGGCGAGAATGTGCACCGTGACGGCATCCTGCACACCACGACGGTCCCTGCCCGCCTGTCACCGGCCCAGCGCACGGATGCGATTCTGCTGGCTGCCAATATTCTGAACGCGCTCGATTATGTCGGCGTCATGGGTGTTGAGTTGTTCGTGACATCCGATGGGCTAGTCGTGAACGAAATCGCACCGCGTGTACATAATTCGGGGCACTGGACACAGAACGGATGTGCGGTTGATCAATTTGAGCAGCACATCCGCGCCGTGACCGGCTGGCCTTTAGGCGACGGTCAACGTCATTCAGATGTGGTGATGGAGAACCTTATTGGGCATGACATGGACCGCGTGCCCGATTTGGCGCGCGAGCGGGACGTCGCCATGCATCTGTACGGCAAAGCCGAGGTCAAACCTGGTCGAAAAATGGGACATTTCAACCGGATCGCTCGCTGAACCTGATCCGGTACTCCTATGCATTGTCAGCCGATAAATCGCGTAGCGATGTCGCCGGACATGTAACTGACGCGGCCCGCGGCAATTGTTGCCGCAACGCGTTGTGTCTCGGCATCCAGTACCACCAGATCAGCGCGCTTGCCGGGTGCGAGGGTGCCACGGTCGGTCAGTCCCAATACACGGGCGGGCCCTGACGAAATCAGGGCCCACGCACTTGCCAGATCGAGCAAACCGGTTTTTGTAACCATCAGTGCAGCTCGGCGCGGGCTGGGATAGTGGTAATCCGAGGCCAACGCATCGCACAGCCCCATCGTAATCAGATCCAGCGCACTGGCATTGCCCTTGTGAGACCCCCCGCGCACGACATTGGGCGACCCTAGAATGATGTGGTCACCCGCTGCGCGGGCGGCCTCGGCGGCTATAAGCGTTTCAGGGAACTCTGCGATTGAGACGCCCTTTTCGCGCCACCATGCCCGCGTTTCTGCAGTGGCATCGTCATGGCTGCCCAGTCGAACACCCTGCTGACGCAATTCTGTGCATAGCACATCGAGTGCTGCAGGAACTTCGGCCCTCCGCGCATGCATATTCATCAGCAAGTCAAAATGGGCATCCGGGTTGCGACCGGCTTTTAGCGCCTGCCCGGTCAGGCGCGGTGGTTTGCGGCCCTCGGCCAAGCGGTCATGCGGCAGGTGGTCATTGAAAACCACGTAGGGCACCTGCCAATTGGCAATGCGCTTTGGAAGGTCGACGTAATCATCCAGCATATGGGTTTCAAACCGCAACTGGGGGATCAGGTCAGTAACAACGCTGGCTTTTACCGATGCGATGGCTTCAAAGACCTGATCTGCGAATTCCGGCCCACGCACCCCACCTTCCCAACTGTGAAATTGTGCCAGCACTGCAGTGGTAATGCCATTTGCGGCTAGTTCTGCCTCGACCGAGAGAATGCCCTCGGCCATTTGTTTCATCGCTCCGCGCCGCGGTGCGATATGCCGTTCGAACCCATCGCCGTGCAAATCAATGATTCCGGGCAGGACGATATACCCCGTCAGGTCGATTTCCCGTGCAATGCGACCCTCTTGCACTAGCCCATCGCCGATGCTGAGGTCTGCTTGCACAACGCCGTCTGCGGGCTGCAGGACATCCGCGCCCGTAAATGTCAGTTCAAGAGATGTCATTGCGTGGGTTCCGACTCTGGTTCCGAGCAATCTTGCCCGATGCAGATCTCGTTTATTATGTCGGTGACCCCATCAAGCCAAGTAATTTGCGGATCGAACTTGCCGAACTCGATGAAGTGTAACGCCTGCGCCATGACGCGCGGGTTGTTCATCATGAATGTGTGGGTCACCGGCAAAACGATATGATCCGCCATTCCTTCAACCTTAGTGGTTTCAACCGAGACCTTGCCGTCATCCGGGCCGTCAATCAGCGATGAAAACACCGGGTTCAGCGAGTTTTCACCGGCAATGACACCAAGTTCAAAATCCACAGGCGGCAGACGACGCGGCAGCCCTTCCGGGCCGGTTCCCAAGGCCAGGCCAGCTGGCCCGTGCAACAGACCAAATACTTCCCAATCGCCGAGCTCATCTACTAGCTGGCTGCCCTGGTTTGGCGGTCCTAACATGACAACACGGCCCAGATTCTCGGGCGAGTTGTCCTGTAGCCAATACCGCAACAGAATACCCCCCATCGAATGCGTAACCACATTGGTTGTCTCCCCTCCACATTCTGCCAGGGCGTTGGGTAATGTCTGGTTGGCCAGCTCGGGGATCGGAAGATCGGTGGACGGGTAGCCGGGCCGAACCACAATGTAACCATGCGCTCGAAACAACTGTTCCATGACTGAAAACGACGCTTCGGTCCGCGCGAGACCATGCAATAGCACAACGCATTTCGCGGACGCTGCAACCGGCGTGAGAAGGAACAGAAGGGCGACAAAAAATCTCATGCCAGCCAGATAGGTGCTATGACCAAATGAGGGAACCCCTAGCTACGTCCAATGCGCACCACCGCCAGCGCGATACCGCCCAAAACCAGAGCTGCACCCAACAAAAGCTGTAGTGTCGCCACTTCGCCCAACAGGACAACTCCACCCGCAATCGCAATCACAGGGACACTCAGCTGGACCACGGCCGCGATCGCTGGAGTAAGCTGCGGCAATACGCGATACCAAAGCGCGTAGCCCAGACCAGATGTGACGCCGCCGGATAAAGCCGCCAGAACATAGCCGAACGTGGTCATCTGCCACGTTCCTCCGGCTAGCAGCAAAGCCAAAGCGGTTACCGGCAACGCCACCACAAAATTTGCGGCTGTGCCTGATAGGGCGTCCGGTTCGGACCGGCCAACCAGAGAATACGCTGCCCAGCCTATCCCTGCAGCCGTCATCAATGCAGCTCCGGTGAGATCGACATGCACAGCGTCTGAAGGCCAAAGAACATATGCCAGACCGCACAGCGCAATGACTGCGCCCAATATTTGTCGGGTTGTTGGCGTCGCCCCGATTACCGCGCTGGTGGCGAACATTGTGATCTGCACGACACCAAACAAGATCAAGGCTCCCAGCCCCGCATCCAGAGTCAAGTAAGCCACCGAGAAGCCGATCATATATAGCGACAGAGCCCCTGCCCCCATAACGCGCCTCCTGTTGCCGAGCGGCAGGCCGCCTCCACGCGCATAGACCAACGCAGCCAGAACCAGTGCCCCGGAAAACACCCGAAAGATGGCAAACCCGGCGGGGTCACTAGCACCACTGTCAATCGCAAGGCGATTGAGAATCGAATTTGACGCAAAGGCGCACATCGTTAGCGCAGTCAGCAGGAATAATCTCATATTATCCGCATAGCGCGTTGGCTTGGGTTTTGACACTCACTTTACTTCGGTCTGGGTCACCCAAACGAAACGGGGCCGCCCCAAGGCGACCCCGTTCCCAAGCACTAAGGCCTAAGCAGCTTACATCATGCCGCCCATGCCGCCCATGTCGGGCATGCCGCCGCCGGCAGGTGCACCTTCTTTGGCGGGCTTGTCAGCAACCATCGCTTCGGTGGTGACCAGCAGGCCAGCAACCGATGCCGCATCTTCCAGAGCGGTACGGACAACCTTGGCCGGGTCGATCACGCCGAACGAGAACATGTCGCCATATTCTTCGGTCTGAGCGTTGAAGCCGAATGCTGCGTCAGCGGATTCACGGACTTTGCCCGCGACAACCGCACCGTCAACACCTGCGTTCTCGGCGATCTGGCGCAGCGGCGCTTCGATTGCCTTACGAACGATGTTGATGCCTGCGTTCTGGTCAGCGTTTGCGCCTTCCAGAGTTTCCAGTGCTTTGCCGGCCTGAACCAGAGCAACACCACCGCCAACAACAACGCCTTCCTGAACGGCAGCGCGCGTTGCGTTCAGAGCATCGTCCACACGGTCCTTACGCTCTTTCACTTCGACTTCGGTCATGCCGCCGACGCGGATAACAGCAACACCGCCTGCCAGTTTGGCAACGCGCTCTTGCAGCTTCTCACGGTCGTAGTCCGACGAGGTTTCTTCGATCTGGGTGCGGATCTGAGCAACACGTGCTTCGATCTCGGCTTTCTCGCCGGCACCGTCGACGATGGTGGTTTCGTCTTTGGTGATTTCGATTTTCTTGGCGGTGCCCAGCATGTCCATGGTGACGGACTCGAGCTTCATGCCCAGATCTTCCGAGATGACCTGACCGCCGGTCAGGATCGCGATGTCCTGCAGCATGGCTTTGCGGCGATCGCCGAAACCCGGTGCTTTGACAGCAGCAATTTTCAGGCCGCCGCGCAGTTTGTTGACAACCAGAGTTGCCAGCGCTTCGCCTTCAACATCCTCAGCAATGATCAGCAGCGGCTTTTGCGACTGGATCACCTGCTCGAGCAGCGGAACCATCGGCTGCAGCGAGGACAGTTTCTTTTCGTGCAGCAGGATCATGCAGTCGTCGAGTTCTGCGATCATCTTGTCTGCGTTGGTGACGAAGTAAGGCGACAAGTAGCCACGATCGAACTGCATACCTTCGACAACGTCGGTCTCGGTTTCCAGACCTTTGTTTTCTTCGACGGTGATAACGCCTTCGTTGCCAACTTTCTGCATCGCGTCTGCGATCTGCTGGCCGATTTCGGCTTCGCCGTTGGCCGAGATGGTGCCAACCTGAGCAACTTCTGCCGAGTCTTTGACTTCGCGCGAAGCGTCTTTGATGCCTTCAACAACCTTGGCGGTTGCCAGGTCGATGCCGCGCTTCAGGTCCATCGGGTTCAGGCCAGCAGCAACCTGCTTCAGACCTTCTTTGACGATGGACTGAGCCAGAACGGTTGCGGTGGTGGTGCCGTCACCGGCTTCGTCATTGGTGCGGCTGGCGACTTCTTTCACCATCTGCGCGCCCATGTTCTCGAACTTGTCTTCCAGTTCGATTTCCTTGGCAACCGAAACACCGTCTTTGGTGATGCGCGGTGCGCCGAAGGATTTGTCCAGAACCACGTTGCGGCCTTTGGGGCCCAGGGTCACTTTGACAGCATCGGCCAGGATGTTCACACCTGCCAGCATGCGGTTACGGGCATCGGTGTCGAACTTGACGTCCTTAGCAGCCATGTTGTTTCTCCTTGAGAAATTTGTTTGAGATAAAGCGTAAGAAGATCAGAGAAAGCGCAGGCGCTTACTCGATGATCCCCATGATGTCGCTTTCTTTCATCATCAGCAGTTCTTCGCCGTTGACCTGGACTTCAGTGCCCGACCATTTGCCGAACAGGATCTTGTCGCCAGATTTTACAGCCATTGCGATCAGTTCGCCGCTGTCCTTGCGTGCGCCTTCGCCGGTTGCGACGACTTCGCCTTCGCTGGGCTTTTCTTTTGCGCTATCGGGAATGATCAGGCCGCCTGCGGTTTTTTCGTCGCTTTCGGTACGGCGAACCAGCACGCGGTCATGAAGCGGTTTCAATGCCATCTTTGCAGCTCCTTGGGCTCAAAGTTTATTGTCCTCCCCCCGCCGATTGGCGAGGCGTTAGCACTCGGGTAGTGAGAGTGATAACGACGCATAGCTAGGGACTAGGATCAGACGAGTCAACAATATGTGAGGAGTTTTTTTCTACGACCGCGAACGTAGGCTGGAATTCTCTTGCACCGAATGGCTATTGGCCGGTTTCTTCCCAGCTGTAAGCCCAATGTTTGAGGCCGTCAAAACCGGCCTCGGTCAGGCCATACACACCCTTTTCGATTTTGCTGAACCATCCGTAATGATTGTCGCGCATCAAACGGGTCGCCTCGGCCACCCCGGTTGCCTTGGCAACGTCCGAGCCTTTGGATGCGCCGCCCTCTGCCAGATAAGCCGCGCATTTCAGCGCATCCTGTCGATAAGCGGTAACGATCCCATGGCGCGTTGCGCCGCCTGCGTTCGGGTCCCCTTCCAAACGATCGAATTCACGCAACAGCCGCGTGGCCTTGTCCTTGTTCTTGCGCGGCGCAAAAGGCCCCGGGTCACATTGCACTTCGACCGAACCGTCACCCCTTACGGTTATCAGCCCTAGACCCAATCGACGGCACAGAGCCAGATTGTCCTTGAGGGCGCGCCGGGCCGTTCGCCCTTTCGGCTTGCTGACGCCGATATAGACTTGGTCGGTGATCTTCAGTCGCGTGATCGCCTGATGAAACAGGGCAAGGCTGAACCGCAGCTTCAGTTCGACGATTACCGGATCGTCGCCTTCCCGTACGGCCACGATATCCGCAGCTCCAACCTCGCCTTTGACGGCGTATCCCTGACGCTCCAGCAGCGCCTTGATTGGAGGGTAAAGATCCTGCTCACGGTCCATTGCTCTATGCTAAGAAAATTTCCATGAAGTTCCAGTTGTTACGCGCACTTTTCTGATCGGCCTTGCACTGATCCACACGGCGGGGCAGTGTCATAGCACCACCGATCTTACAGAGAAACAAATGATGCGCCTGCTAATCTGCCTTGCCCTGCTGTTTCTGCCTTTCTCCGTTCAGGCAGCCTGCGAAGGTGTGGATACCCGGTCAGAAATGTCCGACGAAACCAAGGCAGAGTTACAGTTGGCTCTGGCCGATATTCCTTACCCGGAAGGCAACCATTGGATTGCAGCCAAAGATGACGCGGTTCTTCACCTGATCGGAACCTTGCACATAAACGATGCACGCATGGGGGCAGTGGTCGAGCGGTTGACACCGGTCCTAAGCGAGGCGGACGCATTTTACTTTGAAGTTACGCAGGATGAAATGACCGCTTTCGAGCAGAACCTTGCGAATGACTTTAGCCCCGTTCTGATTACCTCGGGGCCGACCCTGATTGACCTGATGGCAGAAGAAGACTGGGCTGCGCTGTCTGCGGCTCTGGCCGAACGTGGTATCCCAAGCTGGATGGCCGCCAAGATGCGACCCTGGTTCCTCGGCATGATGCTGAGCATCCCGCCCTGCCTGATGGATGACCCGAATGCTCAGTACGGAATGGACGCACGCCTGACTGATCTGGCCAAGGAAAACGGCATTCCGCAATTCTCTCTGGAACGGATCGAAGATGTGATGGCCATGTTCGACAGTTATCCGCTGGATGAGCAAGTACAGTCCCTCGTGCGCCTGTCTGGCGCCATGCAGGGCAGTGACGATCAACTGGCGACCATGGCCAACAGTTATCTTGAGGAGAAACATGCCGAGATCCTCCAGCTGGCGCGGTTGCAGGGCCTTGAAGAGTCTGGTCTGAACCCCGAGGAATTCGACGCGGAATGGCAAGGGTTTGAGCAGCAACTGCTTGTTGAGCGAAATGCCAACTGGATGAAACGCATTCTGGATATCACGGACCAAACAGCAGTAATTGCGGTTGGCGCGGGGCACTTAAGCGACCACCACGGCCTGTTGAAGCATTTAGAACAGGCTGGGTACACGCTGACCCGAGCCCCATTTTAGGTAAAACACCAGAATCTCAGACCATCCGTCGCAGCGGTCCCGCAACCGGGTGACAACCCTTGTCGACCGGCCTATAAGGCCGCAAATTTCCAATCCTCAGGACGCTGACATGACAACCCTAGTATTTGGTCACAAATCCCCCGACACAGATTCCACCGGCTCTCCGATCCTGTGGTCCTGGTACCTGAACGAAGTGAAAGGTGAACAGGCCGAGCCCGTATTATTGGGCGAGCCCAACACCGAAGCGGCTTTCATGCTGCAGCGCTGGGATCTGCCCAAGCCGCGCATCATCGAAGACGTCGCCGCAGACGCGCCGGTTGTTATCGTTGACACCAACAACCCAGCCGAGCTGCCCGCCAGCATCAACAGCGCCGATATCCGCGCCATTATCGACCACCACAAGCTGGTCGGCGGTTTGGAAACCAAAGGTCCGATCGACATCACTGTGCGCCCGCTGGCCTGCACAGCGACCATCATGGTCGACCTGATGGGCGACGACGCGACCAAAATGCCCGAAGCTGTAAAAGGCGCAGCGCTGACCTGCATTTTGTCGGACACGCTGGAATTCCGCTCGCCAACCACTACCGCGCATGATCGCGCCGTGGCTGAGAAGCTGGCTGCTGATCTGGGTCTGGACGTATCAGCTTATGCCGCCGACATGTTCGCGGCGAAATCAGACGTTTCGTCCTTCTCGGACGCCGAATTAATCCGCATGGACAGCAAAGAATACGAGGTCGACGGCACCAAGTTCCGCGTCTCAGTTCTGGAAACCACTGCGCCCGGTGTTGTACTGGACCGCAAAGCCAGCCTGGCAACATCCATGGGTGACGTAGCCAAGGAAGACGGTGTCGATCAGGTTCTTCTGTTTGTCGTCGACATTCTGAACGAAGAAGCCACTCTGCTGGTGCCGAACGATCTGGTAAAGACCGTCGCGGAAAAGAGCTTTGGGGCTTCGGTAGACGGCGACGCGGTTGTCCTGCCCGGCGTCATGAGCCGCAAGAAGCAGATCATTCCGAACCTCAAGGTCTGATACACCCAGCACCGAGGGCGCCCAATTTGGGCGCCCTTGTTTTTTGCAAGGCCCTGCCCCTCTGGCCAAATGGAATAAGCTCTGCCATAGGCTTGGGAAGCTGCATTTCCCAGTCACATGAGGGGCCATATGACCCAGATCATTTCAACGCTTTCTGAAGTCTCCGACCGCTATAAAGCACTGTTTGTGGATTTGTGGGGATGCGTCCACAACGGCATCACCGCGTTTCCCGAGGCCGTGGCGGCATTACAAGCCTATCGCCAAAACGGCGGCACGGTGGTCTTGGTTACTAATTCGCCCAAACCGCGCGCTGGGGTCGCAGAACAGTTGGGTCAGTTCGCCGTGCCGAACGACGCATACGACACCATAGCAACCAGCGGAGACTCGGCCCGATCTGCCATGTTCCGCGGTGAAGTGGGCGAAAAAGTCTATTTCATGGGAGAGTGGCAACGCGACGCAGGTTTTTTTGAACAGCTGAAACTGCTGGATCATCCGTTGCAAATTGAACGCGTACCGCTGGACGAAGCCGAGGGCATCGTGTGTTGCGGCCCGTTCGATCCGATGGCTGATCCTGCCGTGAACCGCCCCGATTTCCTGTACGCAAAGCAAAAAGGCATGAAACTGCTTTGCGCCAATCCGGATATTGTGGTCGATCGAGGTGAAACGCGGGAGTGGTGTGCAGGAGCTTTAGCGCAGCTGTACACCGAGATGGGTGGAGAGAGCCTCTATTTCGGCAAACCGCACCCGCCGATCTACGATCTGGCGCGGCGAAGACTGCTGGCGCTGGGGGTTGATGCCTCGGATTCCGAGATCCTGGCCATTGGTGACGGGCCAAAAACCGATATTGCCGGGGGCATGGGCGAAGGCATTGACACACTGTTCATAACCGGCGGGTTGGCCGCAGCAGAAACCAAAACGTCGCACCATCCGGACGAACATGCCCTAAGAGATCATAACGAAAAAGAAAACATCAGTCCGACCTACTCGATCGGCCGCTTGAGGTAGTCAAAAAAGACTTGATTTTCTGCAACTGCGAAGTAATAAAGTTGCTCAAGGGCGACCGATGATGGTTTTTTGTTGCCCTTCCGATCTCGAGTGAGGGCAACATGTTGGATAATCTTCCGCGCGGAACGATCTGTATCGAAGACATCGAAATGGGCATGACCCGTCACCTGCGGAAAGTGGTGACCGACGAAGATATTGAGATGTTTGCTCAGGTCTCGACGGATCGAAACCCGGTGCATATGGACGATGATTATGCCCGTGATACAATTTTTGAAGGGCGCATCGCCCATGGAATGCTGACCGCCGGACTGATTTCGGCCGTGATCGGTGAGCAATTGCCCGGGCATGGCACCGTCTACATGGGTCAGTCGTTGAAGTTTCTGGCTCCGGTACGTCCCGGCGACATGGTTTATGCGGAAGTCAAAGTCATCGACATCGATTTTTCCAAGCGTCGCGTTAAGCTGGATTGCCATTGTTCAGTCGACGGCAAAAAGGTGTTGGTGGGTGAGGCGATGGTTCTGGCGCCGTCGCGCAAATTCGACTGACTTCAAAGCCACCTGCTGAAACCAAGGGCGCCAAGACTGGCGCCTTTTTCGTTGACCCGCGTTGAAATTGACCAAATTTTCCAAAAACTTACCTTGCCACAAACACCTGCTTTGAGATGATCCCGGACGCGATACCAGTATGAAACCGTACCAGTCTTACGTCATTTGCAGCAGCCCGCGCAGCGGCAGTACATTGTTATGCAGAATGCTCTCGGCCACCGGAGTTTCCGGAAAGCCTGACTCCTACTTTCACTCACCCTCTTTAACGGGCTGGCTAAAGGAATACAGCCTAGACGAGTGCGACTTCGAAGAAGCGGCAACAGCGTTAGCTGCCGTATTTGACGCTGTTTATGAAGAAGGAAAAGCAAACACGGCGATGTTCGGACTGCGCCTGCAGGGCAAGAGCCTCACGTATTTCCTTCAACAACTCGAACTCCTCCACCCCGAACTCTCGGATGATGTAGCCCGTGTCGAGGCTGCCTTCGGCCGCCCTCTCTTCATCCATCTTACGCGCCGCGACAAGTTGGGACAGGCAATCTCGTTCGTCAAAGCCAGTCAGACCGGCCTCTGGCACAGAAACTCTGACGGAACCGAACTGGAACGCCTCTCACCACACACTGATCCTGTTTATGATCGAGATAAAATTGAACGGTACAAAACCGAGTTTGAGGAAATGGACGCAAAATGGAGAAGCTGGTTTGAAAAAGAGAATATTGAACCCGTGTCTATCCAATACGACGACCTTTCACACGATCCGATTGAAACGCTTTCTGGGTTGTTGACCAAATTGGGACTCGATCCAACGGTCACCAATCGTGTGACGCCCCCTACAGCAAAGTTGGCGGATACCATTAATGTGGACTGGGCTCGCCGCTTCCTCGCTGAAGAAACCATCCGGCAACCGGGGTCTGCACCTAAATCAGGTGCTTGAACCCAGCCCATAGTCCCGCTAGGCAACCCACATGCAAATCATCCGGGATTTCCAATTTATCGAGCCAGAAGACCGCGGCGCCAGCGTTGCGATCGGTAATTTTGACGGCGTGCACGTCGGCCACCAATCGGTGATCAATCTTGCCCGAAACGCCGCGCCCGAAGCTCCGCTCGGGGTGATGACCTTTGAGCCGCATCCGCGCGAGTATTTTGCGCCCGACTCTCCGCCGTTTCGCCTGATGCGCGGCAATACGAGGGCTCATCGTTTAGAAAAACTTGGTGTCCGGAAGCTGTATGAGCTTCCCTTTAATGCCGCGCTGGCAGGCCTGTCGCCCGAGGAATTCGCGCATAACGTAATTTGTGTTGGACTCGGCTTGTCTCATGTCGTCGTGGGCGCGGATTTTTGTTTTGGCAAAGGTCGCAGCGGATCGGCCCATGACATGATGCACTTTGGAAATGAGATGGGGTTCGGCGTCACAATCGCCCCTCTGATGGAGAGATCTGAAAGCGTCGTGTCATCCACCGCGATCCGCACGGCACTGACCGAGGGGCGCCCACGTGATGCGGCGACAATGCTGGGTCACTGGCACCGCATTGAAGGCGAAGTGGTGGGCGGTGAGCAGCGCGGGCGTGAGTTGGGTTTTCCCACAGCGAATATGTCAATCGAGGGGCTGCACCCGCCGAAATTCGGGGTATATGCCGTTCTGGTGGATGTTCTGGATGGCCCGCATCAAGGCAGTTATCAAGGTGCCGCTTCCATTGGGACACGACCGACGTTTGATGGTGAAGTACCCAATATCGAAACGTTCCTGTTTGATTTCTCGGGCGATCTGTACGGCACGACCCTGTCAGTTGGGTTGGTCGAGTATCTTCGCCCAGAGATGAAGTTTGGGGGACTGGACAGCCTGATCACGCAGATGGATGCGGATTGCGCGCAGGCGCGCGACTTGCTGGCGGCCCTATGACCACCGACCCGATTGAGCGCGCTGGCCTGCCGCCTCGCTTTTGGGAGCGTAAACCGCTGCAAAAGATGAACTCGCGCGAGTGGGAGGCGTTGTGCGACGGTTGCGGCAAGTGCTGCCTGAACAAGCTGGAGGACGAAGACACCGGTGAAGTCGCCCTGACCTGCGTCGCCTGCCGTCTGTTGGACGATGAATCCTGCCGCTGCACGCAATACGACATCCGGCACCAATTTGTGCCCGAGTGCATCGTGATGAGGCCGGACAATATCGACGATCACGCCTATTGGCTGCCCCTGACCTGTGCCTATCGTCTGCTTTGGGAGGGCAAACCCCTTTACGATTGGCATCCCTTATTGTCTGGTACGCCTGAAACGGTTCATGCCGCCGGTGTGTCGGTAAAAGACCGAACCGTTTCCGAGTTCGAAACCCCCATTGAAGAGTGGGAAGACTATATTATCGAGGAGCCGAGCTGATGCATTTTGCTTCTGACAATTCCGGACCCGTTCATCCAGAGGTTCTGGCGGCACTGACCGAGGCAAACCAAGGTTATCAGATGGCCTATGGTGCGGACACGCTAATGAATGAAGTGCGTGACCAGATCAGGGGCATTTTTGAGGCTCCGGGAGCGGCAGTCTACTTGGTTGCAACTGGCACGGCAGCAAATTCGCTTGCGTTGGCCACCCTGTCGAAACCATGGGAAACCGTGTTCTGCTCGCCCGTCGCACATATCCACGAGGACGAATGTAACGCACCGGAATTCTATACCGGGGCAAAACTGACCCTTGTCCGCGGTGGTGACAAGATGACCCCTCAGGCATTGCGCCAGTCGATTGAGGGCGAAGAAACGCGGGGCGTTCACGGTCCTCAGCGCGGGCCGGTTTCGATTACACAAGTGACAGAACGGGGATCCGTGTATTCTCTTGACGAGCTACAGGCGCTGTGCCGGGTCGCCAAGGACTATGACCTACCGGTACATATGGATGGCGCGCGCTTTACCAACGCTCTGGTAGCACTAAATTGTTCCCCCGCTGAAATGACCTGGAAGGCCGGCATAGACGCGGTCAGCTTTGGTGGTACAAAAAACGGTCTGTTGGGTGTTGAGGCTGTGATTTTCTTCGACGAAAGCAAAGCGTGGGAGTTCGAGTTACGCCGCAAGCGCGGGGCGCATCTGTTCTCCAAGCATCGCTACTTGTCAGCACAGATGGCTGCCTATCTGCGTGACGATTTGTGGTTAAAGTCCGCCCATCAGGCCAACGCCAATTGCGCACACCTCGTCAAAGGGTTGCGTGCAGCTGGTGCTGCGTTTCTGCACGAACCACAGGCCAATATGATCTTTGCCAGCTTCCCACGCAGCCAACACAAACGCCTGCACGAAGCCGGGGCTGTGTATCATCTGTGGGGCGATTCCCTTGACGGTCCGGACGAGGAAGAAATGCTCGCTTGCCGCCTGGTGTGCGACTGGTCGGTCAGTACCGACCAGATCGACCGTTTTTTGGCCCTTCTATGACGGGGCCACGAGGCGCGCCTACTTCGCCTCGGTCAAATGCCGGTCAAGATCGTCCAGGCGATCCTGACCCCAGAACCGCTGACCATCAGGTGTGATGTAAAACGGCGCGCCAAATACGCCGCGATCCACAGCCTCTTCGAGATTGGCAGCATACGTCTCGGCACCGATCAGTAGACCGCTATCCGCCAAATTTGGATCGAACCCGGCCCGCGACAGGCAATCCCGAATTACATCATCCTGCGCAATGTCCTTTTCTTCGGCCCAACACGCGCGCAAGATCGAATGACACAGCTTGCCCACATCGCCGGAGCCGTCTTTGATGGCAGCAATCACCGCATAAGACGACGGCGCCATGTTGGTCGGCCAATGCGCCGGCTGCAGGTTGAAATCCATACCCAGGCTTCGGGATTGACGCTGCAGTTCCTGCGCGCGGTATTCAATGCGTGAGATATGCCTGTCCTTCGGCGGTGTCCCTCCGGTGCGGCCAAACAGGGCAATGATATCCAGCGGCTTATAGTTGATCGTTGCACCGTGCTTTGCGGCAATCTCCTCCAAACGCGTACCCGCCAAATAGGAATAGGGCGAGAGTGTCGCAAAAAAGTAGTCAATCTGGGTCATGTGCACTTTCTCCGCTGCGTTACCTTTGCTGGACGGTAAGGCCATGCTAAGCGGTGTCAACATCACGAATCTGTCACATTGCCATTGCTGCCTGGGGACCTACAGCCGATGCCGACACTTCACGAACCCAAGCTGATCGCTGGGAACGCCAATCTTCCTCTTGCCGAAACCATTGCCCGCCGCATGAGCCTGCATCGCGGTGTTGACCAGGGTCTGGTCGATGCTCGAGTCGAACGGTTTAACGACGGCGAGATCTTTGTCGAAGTATTCGAAAACGTCCGCGGCGAAGACATGTTCATCATCCAGCCGACCTCGAATCCGGCAAATGATAACCTGATGGAACTGCTGATCATTGCCGACGCGCTGCGGCGGTCGTCTGCCCAACGTATCACTGCGGTGATCCCCTATTTTGGATATGCTCGTCAGGACCGCCGCACCAAAGCTCGGACACCGATTTCTGCGAAGCTTGTCGCCAACATGCTGACCGGTGCTGGGATCGAGCGGATTCTGACCATGGACCTGCACGCAGCGCAAATTCAGGGTTTTTTCGATATGCCGGTCGATAACCTTTACGCCTCGCCGATTTTCGCGCTGGACGTGAAGGCGCAATTCAAGGACCGGTTGGACGAGATCATGGTCGTCTCGCCGGACGTGGGTGGCGTGGCGCGCGCCCGTGAATTGGCGAAACGGATCGGTGCCCCATTGTCGATCGTCGACAAACGCCGTGAAAAAGCTGGTGAAGTGGCTGAGATGACCGTGATCGGCGACGTCAAAGACAAAATCTGCCTTATCGTGGACGACATCTGCGACACGGCAGGAACGCTCTGCAAAGCCGCTCAGGTGCTGATGGATAACGGCGCCAAAGAGGTGCATTCCTACATTACTCACGGCGTCATGAGCGGCCCAGCGGTCGAACGCGTCACCAACTCGGTCATGAAATCGCTGGTGCTGTCGGATACGATCCAGCCTACGCCTGAGGTCGCGAACGCAACGAATATCCGCATCGTCCCGACCGCTCCGATTTTCACTCAGGCGATCTTGAATATCTGGAACGGCACAAGCGTATCATCTTTGTTCGAAGACAAAACACTGACGCCAATATACGAGTCGCTGTATAATACAAATTGAGCATCGACTTGGGCGGCTGACACAGGCCGCCCTTTCGTTATCATGGCATCAAAACAGCGGACATTTAGCGGATGTTCCGGCTCTGCTAAACTCCAGCTAGCTACAAGTTCCCATTCCCGCGAACACAAAGACAGGTCGACGTCTCTATGACAGCCAACAAACGCATCGTTCTCTCCAGCGACCACGCAGCCATTGAATTGCGCCAGGCAGTTTCCGCCCATATCGTAGCCCAAGGCTGGGACGTTATGGACATTGGTCCAACTTCCACCGAAAGCACGCACTACCCCAAGCACGGCAAAGCCGCGGCGCAGGCCGTTGCTTCTGGTGAATGTCAGCTAGGGATCATTCTATGCGGCACCGGCCAGGGCATCATGATGGCGGCAAACAAGGTCCCGGGAATCAGATGCGGTGTTTGTTCGGACGCGTTCTCGGCTCGCATGATCCGCCAGCACAACGACGCCAACATGCTTTCCATCGGTGCGCGCGTTGTGGGTGAGGGACAAGCGCTGGATATTGTCGACGCTTTCTTAACAGCCGAGTTCGAAGGCGGTCGACATGCCACACGGGTAGACATGATCGAGACCTTGGACGACTAAAGTCGTTGTGAAACAGCTTGGCGTTTTGGTGGACGCAGGCCGAACCGTTTCAGTTTAATTATGAGATGTGCCAATCATCCGAATGCGGCACTTCTCCGATTGCCATCCAGGCGATGCGGATTCGAGCAATGCGCGTATCGGACCAGGTACGGAAAACGGCTGTGAAGCCGCCGGATGCAATCTCTTCAGCCTGAACTTCGGCACGCAAAGCGGACGATGTGTCGACGTCCCACAGCGAGACACCAATCTGCACAACCGGAGGTGAACGGAAGGGTTCGCTGAAGTGGATTTCAGCACGACGTTCGCGGGGGCCTTGTCCTGTCCACATCGCCCCGCCTTCAGCGAATTCGGAAAACAGCACTTCTTCGCCCTGATCAATACCTATGGGGTGTGTTTGAAATTTTTTCATTCTGTCATCATTATTCTTGAATTCCCGTAGCTTATCCCGACCATTTGGTAAAATCACGACAAAAAAACGGCCCCGCAGTCGCGGAGCCGTCTTTGTGTTTCCAATGTCGCTCGGCCGTTACAGGCTCATATGGGTGCCTAAGGCTTCCATATCAGCCAGCAGTTTGGCGGCGTCGTCGACGATGGATTGATCATCGCCGTCCTTGGCCGCCTCGTGCGAGGCTTTCGCTTCTGCGATCAGATCATCCAGATGTGACCGGGTCACTTCCGCAACCGGGATCGCCTTTTCGGCCAGAACCGAAAGGCTATCGCCGTTGATCTGGGCAAACCCGCCGGTGACCAGATACTCGCTGGACCCTTCGGGCGCGTCGACCTTCAGGATGCCCGGGCGCAGCGTGGTGATTGTGGGGGCATGATCGGGCATTGCCGTCATGTCCCCGTCCGCGCCGGGAATCTGGACCGCCGTCGCGCTGAGCGAAGCAAGGCTCCGCTCGGGGCTGACGAGGTCGAATTGCATCGTGTTTGCCATCAGGTGTGCTCCTTAGGCGGCTTCTGCGGCCATCTTCTCCGCCTTGGCGATCACATCGTCGATGCCGCCAACCATCAGGAAGGCTGCCTCGGGCAGGTGATCGTATTCGCCGGCCACAACGGCCTTGAACGAAGAGATGGTGACATCCAGAGCAACCTGAACGCCCGGCGAACCGGTAAAGACTTCGGCCACGTCGAACGGCTGCGACAGGAAGCGCTCGATCTTACGGGCACGGGCCACGGTCAGCTTGTCCTCTTCCGACAATTCGTCCATGCCAAGGATGGCGATGATATCCTGCAGCGACTTGTAGCGCTGAAGGATCTGCTGAACGTCGGTCGCAACCTTGTAGTGCTCTTCACCAACAATCGCCGGGTCAAGCAGACGCGAGGTCGAGTCGAGCGGGTCCACAGCCGGGTAGATACCCTTTTCCGAGATCGCACGGTTAAGAACGGTGGTCGCATCCAAGTGAGCGAACGAAGTTGCCGGCGCGGGGTCGGTAAGGTCGTCCGCAGGCACGTAGATCGCCTGAACCGAGGTGATCGAGCCCGACTTGGTCGAGGTGATGCGTTCCTGCAGGGCGCCCATGTCGGTGGCCAGTGTTGGTTGGTAGCCCACCGCCGAAGGAATACGACCCAGCAGAGCCGACACCTCAGAGCCCGCCTGCGTGAAACGGAAGATGTTGTCGACGAAGAACAGAACGTCGGTACCAGACTGGTCGCGGAACTGCTCGGCCAGAGTCAGACCGGTCAGGGCAACACGTGCACGTGCTCCCGGAGGTTCGTTCATCTGACCGTAAACCAGGGCCACCTGCGATTCCGACAGGTTGTCCGGCTTGATCACGTTCGATTCGATCATCTCGTGGTACAGGTCGTTCCCTTCACGAGTACGCTCACCAACACCCGCGAACACAGAGAAGCCCGAGTGCACTTTGGCGATGTTGTTGATCAGTTCCATGATCAGAACGGTTTTACCAACGCCCGCGCCGCCGAACAGGCCGATCTTACCGCCTTTGGCGTAGGGGGCCAGCAGGTCAACAACCTTGATGCCGGTAACCAGAACTTCCGACTCGGTCGACTGTTCCGCGAAGGTCGGCGCAGGTTGGTGGATCGCACGGGATTCGGTTGCTTCGACCGGACCTTTTTCGTCGATCGGTTCACCAACAACGTTCAGGATGCGGCCCAGAGTGGCGTTACCAACAGGAACCGAGATCGGTGCGCCCATGTCGACAACTTCCGCACCACGGACCAGACCTTCGGTCGCGTCCATCGCGATGGTGCGGACAGTGTTTTCACCCAGGTGCTGGGCAACTTCCAGTACCAGACGCTTGCCGTTGTTTTCGGTTTCCAGCGCGTTCAGAATTTCAGGCAGCTGATCATCGAAGTGCACGTCGACGACGGCCCCGATGATCTGTGTGACTTTGCCTTTTGCATTCGCCATATTGTTGTCTCCGGTTTTCTTACAGCGCTTCGGCGCCGGAAATAATTTCAATCAGCTCGTTGGTGATCACAGCCTGACGTGAGCGGTTGAACTGGATCGTCAGCTTGTCGATCATCTCACCCGCGTTACGTGTCGCGTTGTCCATCGCGGACATCCGTGCACCCTGTTCAGACGCTCCGTTCTCGAGCAGAGCCGAGAAGATCGCGGTCGCAACTCCCTTGGGCAGCAGGTCGGCCAGAATGGCCTCTTCGCTGGGCTCATAGTCGAAGATGGCACCGCTGTCGTCACCCTCGGTTTCCTCGAACGAGGCGGGGATGATCTGCTGTGCCGTCGGGATCTGGGTCACAACGTTTACGAACTTCGAGTAGAAGATCGTGGCAACGTCGAACTCGCTCCCGTCGAAGCGGGACAGGATGTCCTTCGCGATGTCCTGCGCGTTGGTATAGCCCAGACGCTTGACCTCGCTCAGGTCGACATGTCCAACGAACAGATCCCCCAAATCACGCTTCAGCGCGTCGCGGCCCTTCTTGCCGACAGTCAGAACCTTGACTGTCTTGCCCTTCAGGCGCAGCTCTTCCGCCTTCTGACGGGCCAGCTTGGCGATGTTCGAGTTGAAGCCGCCACAGAGGCCGCGTTCAGCTGTCATGACAACCAGCAAATGGACATCATCACTGCCCGTACCCCGGAGCAGCTTGGGGGCGCTGTCGCTACCCCCGACCGATGCCGCTAGCCCGGCCATCACGGCGTTGAACCGCTCGGCATAGGGACGCGAGGCTTCGGCAGATTCCTGGGCGCGGCGCAGTTTTGCAGCCGCGACCATCTGCATGGCCTTGGTGATCTTGCGGGTCGATTTGACCGACTCGATCCTGTTTTTAAGGTCCTTAAGATTTGGCATATGCCCGCCTCTCCCTTAAGCGAAGGTTGCGGCGTATTCGTCCAGCGCAGCCTTGATCTTGTCGGAAGCGTCACCCTTGATCTTGGGATCTTCGTCCGTGATCCACTGAAGCAGGTCCGCGTGTTTGCCACGCAGGTGCGCCAGCAGGCCAGCTTCGTAACGTCCAACATCAGATACTTCGATCTTGTCGAGGTAACCGTTGGTACCGGCGAAGATAACGCAGACGATTTCAGCGTTGGTCAACGGCGAATACTGCGGCTGTTTCATCAGCTCGGTCAGACGCGCACCACGGTTCAGCAGCTGCTGAGTTGCGGCGTCGAGGTCGGAACCGAACTGCGCAAACGCAGCCATTTCGCGGTACTGCGCCAGTTCCAGTTTCACTGGACCTGCAACCGATTTCATCGAGTCGGTCTGAGCCGAAGAGCCCACACGCGAAACCGACAGACCGGTGTTCACAGCAGGACGGATGCCCTGGTAGAACAGTTCGGTTTCAAGGAAGATCTGACCGTCGGTGATCGAGATCACGTTGGTCGGGATAAACGCCGAAACGTCACCACCTTGGGTTTCGATAACCGGCAGAGCGGTCAGCGAGCCGGCACCGAAGTCCTCGTTCAGCTTGGCCGAACGCTCCAGCAGGCGCGAGTGAAGGTAGAAAACGTCGCCAGGATAGGCTTCACGTCCGGGCGGGCGGCGCAGCAGCAGCGACATCTGACGATAGGACACAGCCTGTTTCGACAGGTCATCATAGATGATCAGAGCGTGGCGGCCATTATCACGGAAGAACTCGGCCATCGCCGTTGCGGCATAGGGTGCCAGGAACTGCATCGGCGCCGGGTCGGACGCGGTTGCGGCCACGACGATCGAATAATCAATCGCACCGGACTCTTCCAGTTTCTTCACCAGCTGCGCAACGGTCGAACGCTTCTGACCGATCGCGACGTAGACGCAGTACAGTTTTTTCGACTCGTCGTCGCCTGCTGCGTCGTTGTAGGTCTTCTGGTTCAGGATCGCGTCCAGAGCAACGGCGGTTTTGCCGGTCTGACGGTCACCAATGATCAGCTCACGCTGGCCACGGCCAATCGGGATCATCGCGTCAACCGATTTCAGGCCAGTTGCCATCGGCTCGTGCACCGATTTACGCGGGATGATGCCAGGCGCTTTGACGTCTGCAACGCCGCGCTCGGTGGATTCGATGGGGCCCTTGCCGTCCAGCGGGTTGCCCAGACCGTCAACGACACGGCCCAGCAGGCCGTTGCCAATCGGAACGTCCACGATCGAGTTGGTGCGCTTGACGGTGTCACCTTCTTTGATGTCACGGTCGGAACCGAAGATAACGACACCAACGTTGTCGCTTTCCAGGTTCAGCGCCATGCCCATGATGCCGCCGGGGAATTCGACCATTTCACCCGCTTGCACGTTGTCCAGGCCGTATACACGGGCAATCCCGTCACCGACGCTCAGCACGCGGCCGATCTCGGCCACTTCGGCTTCCTGACCAAAATTCTTGATCTGGTCCTTCAGGATTGCAGAAATCTCTGCAGCTTGGATTCCCATTTATCCGACCTCTTTCATTGCATTCTGTAGGGAGTTGAGCTTCGAACGGATCGAACTGTCGATCATTTTCGAGCCCACTTTAACGACAAGACCGCCGATGAGGCTTTCATCAACGGTCGCATTGATTGTCACGGTCTTGCCCACACGCTCGGACAGCGTCTTGGACAGTTTTTCCATTTGGGTCTTGGTCAGCGCTTTGGCAGAGGCAACATCGGCAGTCACTTCGCCGCGTTCGTCTGCTAGCATGTCGCGCAGTACCTGTACCAGCTGCGGTATTACAAACAGGCGGCGTTTTTCAGCCATCAGGCCCAGCGTATTGCGCAGAATGGTGTGCAAACCCATTTTGTCGGCAACCGCCGTAATCGCTGCTTCCTGTTCGGAGCGGGAAATCAACGGCGATGCAATCAGGTCGCGCAAATCGGCGCTTTCGCCCAAAGCTGCTGCCAGATCATTGATGCCGGTTTCCAGACCTGAAAGGTCATTATTCTCTTTGGCGATCTCGAAGATCGCAGTGGCATAGCGCTCGGCGATGCCTGTGGAAATCGAAGCTGGTTCGGACACGTCCACCCTTCCGATATTTTGGGCCCCGAATTCGCGTGCGGCAGCTACCCCGGGGGCGTGAAGAAACCCCGTCCATAAAGGGCGGGGATCAAAATCACCGGGGATGTAGCAGAGCCGAACCCAGCTAGCAATATATTATCACGGGAACCACTTTATCCACAAAGCGTTATATTTCAGCAACTTAGGCAAGGTGCGACCCTTTTATCCGGCTGTGAGGCGGGAAAAATGTTACCAAAGTGTAGTTTTTTGCGATTCCTGTGACCTATTTCCCTCAATTTCCGTGCTGGATGCGATGAAATCCGGCCTGTGACGCTAGGCCGGTTTTAACAGTCCATCAAGCGCCTTGATCGGGCGGCGTTCGGTGTCTTTTGTGACACTTCCGCTTGGCGGCCTGATCTGTTTGGTGGCTTCGACCATCAGAACTCCGCCGGCCATCACAGTCGGCAGGCGCTGTCCTGTTTTCTCGATCAGGTTGCCCGATTTCAACCAGAACCGACGGAACGACGGTGGCAGGTACAGGGCCGAGCAATGGTTCTCGGGGATAAAGTGATGTGCCTTGAGCTGGCTTTCCAGTTGCGTCGCGGAATAGGGGCGACCAAATCCGAACGGGGTCCGATCTGATCGCGACCAAAGCCCCGTACGGTTCGGGACGACAAACAGCGCACGCCCGCCGGGCCCCAACACGCGCCAGCATTCGTCCAGCAACTGGCTTGGCCGACCCGACGTTTCAAGCCCATGCATGACGACCAGCTTGTCCACGTGACCCGTTTCGATCGGCCAGAGCGTCTCTTCTGTTAAAACCGAAACGTTTGGCATTCCCGCCGGCCATGGCATGACTCCTTGCGGACCGGGCATCAGCCCGATCACGCGCCGGGCATCAGCCAAATAGGGGCGCAGCAAGGGAACAGCGAACCCAAAGCCTACGACTGTTTGTCCTTTTGCTTCAGGCCATAGCCCGATCAACCGCCCGCGGATCGCCGCCTGCGCTGCACGTCCCAACGTGCTGCGGTAGTAGAAATTCCTTAGATCCTGCACATCAAGATGCATTGCGGACACCTGATCAATCGGCTTAGCTGGGCGCAGTCTAGCAACGAAAGGGCAAAAGGCCATGCCTCTTGAGATCGTCACCATCCCATGTCTCAGCGACAACTATGCCTTTCTGGCCCATGATGCCAACAGCGGCGAAACCGCGCTGGTCGATGCTCCTGAGGCGGACCCCGTCCTTTCAGAGCTGTCAGCACGAGGCTGGCGGCTGAGCCACGCATTGCTGACCCATCACCACTGGGATCATGTCGACGCCCTGCCCGCAATCCTGGAGCAGCATCCCGCCCAGGTAATTGGCGCAGCCGCAGATGCGTACCGGTTGCCTCGGCTGGATCGACAAGTGGCAGAAGGCGATACTTTTACCATCGGCGGCGAACCCGTCGAAGTTCTGGAGGTCTCGGGCCACACTATTGGCCACATCGCGTTCTATTTGCCCGAAAGCCACGCGGTTTTTACCGCCGACAGCCTGATGGCGCTGGGTTGCGGCAGATTGTTCGAAGGCAGCGCGCCGCAAATGTGGGAATCACTAGGCAAATTGGCCGCCTTGCCCGATGACACTCTGGTTTATTCCGGCCACGAATACACCCAGTCCAACGCGAAATTTGCTGTTACAATCGACCCGGACAACTCTGCCCTGTTGAACCGTATTGCCGACATCGACCGCGCGCGCGCGGCCGGAGAAGCAACGGTTCCATCTCTTTTGGCACTCGAGAAAGAGACAAATCCGTTCTTGCGCGCCTCTGATCCTGCGATTCAGGCCAGGCTTGGAATGGAAAATGCACCCCCTGCCGAAGTGTTTGCCGAAATTCGGGCTAGAAAAGACAGGTTTTAGTACCTATTTCGCCTTCCTCACGGCCACGGTCACAGGAAATGTGACTGTCAAGTGAAAGAAAACCCTTGAAGCCGGGCCACGATCAACCAAACTCTAATAGTATGAGGACATGGTTGGATGGGGTTCCGGCCGACGCCTGCCCCCGTTCCGACCCAAGACAGAGGAGCACCCGCGTGCCTTCATTCTCGAGCACACTAGAACAAGCCATTCACGCGGCCTTGGCAGCTGCGAATGAACGGCGGCATGAATTCGCAACGCTGGAGCATCTGCTGCTGGCGCTGCTGGAAGAACCCGATGCCATTCGGGTTATGAAAGCCTGCAGCGTCGATCTGGACGAATTGCGCAGCACTTTGGTTGAATTCATTGACGAGGATCTGTCGAACCTGGTCACGGATATCGATGGGTCTGAGGCCGTTCCAACTGCAGCCTTCCAGCGCGTCATTCAACGCGCCGCGATTCATGTGCAAAGCTCGGGCCGGACCGAAGTAACCGGCGCCAACGTGCTGGTAGCGATCTTTGCCGAGCGCGAAAGTAATGCCGCATATTTCCTGCAGGAACAGGATATGACTCGCTATGATGCGGTCAATTTCATCGCGCATGGTGTAGCAAAAGATCCGGCATATGGCGAAAACCGCCCGGTGTCGGGTGCAGATCAAGTCGAGGATGAGGCGCAGCCTGCCGCCAGCGAAGGCGAGCAGAAGGAAAGTGCGCTTGGAAAATACTGTATTGATCTAAACGCCAAATCTCGCGCGGGCGAAGTGGATCCACTGATCGGTCGCAGTGATGAGGTCGAGCGGTGCATTCAGGTGCTGTGCCGTCGTCGCAAGAACAACCCGCTGCTAGTCGGAGACCCCGGCGTCGGCAAGACTGCGATAGCCGAAGGTCTGGCGCATAAGATTGTGTCCGGCGATGCGCCCGAGGTGCTGTCCCAAACCACGATTTTTTCGCTGGACATGGGCGCCCTGCTAGCGGGTACCCGCTATCGCGGTGACTTCGAAGAACGTCTGAAAGCCGTCGTGACCGAGCTTGAAGATCATCCGGACGCGGTGCTGTTCATTGACGAGATTCACACTGTGATCGGAGCTGGCGCAACGTCAGGGGGCGCGATGGATGCGTCGAATCTGCTGAAACCTGCCCTGCAGGGCGGCAAGCTGCGCACGATGGGGTCAACAACCTATAAGGAATTCCGTCAGCACTTTGAAAAGGACCGCGCCTTGTCCCGCCGGTTCCAAAAAATCGACGTGAACGAGCCTTCGGTCGAAGACAGCATCAAGATTTTGCGCGGTCTGAAACCTTATTTCGAGAAGCACCACGAAATCAAATATACCGCTGATGCGATCAAGACAGCGGTGGAACTGGCCGCACGCTATATCAACGACCGGAAATTGCCAGACAAGGCCATCGACGTGATCGACGAGGCCGGTGCGGCACAGCATCTGGTCGCGGAAAGCAAACGCCGTAAAACAATCGGCGTCAAAGAGATTGAGGCGGTTGTTGCCAAGATCGCTCGTATCCCACCCAAGAATGTCACCAAAGACGATGCAGAAGTTCTGAAAGACCTTGAAGCCTCGTTGAAACGGGTGGTGTTTGGTCAGGATGAGGCCATCGAGGCACTTTCCAGCGCAATTAAACTGGCCCGTGCCGGACTGCGCGAACCTGAAAAGCCCATCGGCAACTACCTGTTCGCTGGTCCGACTGGTGTCGGTAAAACAGAGGTTGCGAAACAGCTGGCAGACACGCTCGGTGTGGAACTGCTGCGCTTCGACATGTCGGAGTACATGGAGAAACACGCGGTAAGCCGTCTGATCGGCGCGCCTCCGGGATATGTGGGCTTCGATCAGGGCGGTCTGCTGACTGACGGCGTCGACCAGCATCCGCATTGCGTGCTACTGCTCGACGAGATCGAAAAGGCACATCCGGACGTGTTCAACATCCTGTTGCAGGTGATGGACCACGGCGAGCTGACCGATCACAACGGCCGCACCGTTAACTTCCGCAACGTGGTTTTGATAATGACCTCGAACGCGGGTGCGCAGGAACAGGCCAAGGCCGCCATCGGGTTTGCCCGTGATCGTCGCGAGGGCGAAGACACCGCTGCCATCGAACGTATGTTCACGCCAGAGTTCCGCAACCGTCTGGACGCCGTGATCTCCTTCGCGCCGCTGCCGAAAGAGGTCATTCTGCAAGTGGTCGAGAAATTCGTATTGCAGCTTGAAGCACAGTTGCTGGATCGTGGCGTGAGCATTGATCTGACACCGAAAGCTGCCGAATGGCTGGCAGACAAGGGCTATGATGACAAGATGGGCGCGCGTCCGCTGGGCCGTGTGATTCAGGAGCACATCAAGAAGCCATTGGCCGAAGAGTTGTTGTTCGGCAAACTTGCGAAAGGTGGCCTCGTTCGCGTTTCGGTCAAGAAAGGCGAGCTGGATCTGGAAATCCTGGGCCCCGATCAACCGCGCATTCCAGGGGACAAACCCCCGTTGCTGACTGCGGACTGATCCATTCGGCATCGAATTACGAATTTGAACACCCGGCGGTTAAATCCGTCGGGTGTTTTCTTTTCATCTCGGTGCGTCATGACTTATGTACTTGGGGCGTGCTATTTTCGAATTCCCATTCCAGGAAACGGCGATCTCCCACGCGAACGCTTCAGTTGGATCATTGAACAATAGGAAGAATGGTCATGAAGATTGCCGGGGTCAGGGACACCTGGATCAATGTAACGGGGCGCCTACGGTTCAGCTGAGTATCCCTCTGGAACATATACTTACTTCCGGGCCGAGGGCTTCCCTGTTGCTCCATGCTGCATCGCGGGAACTCCAGACAAGAGGTTCCGTTTCGGGCGACGATAACGCTATGCGCAACCCGGCATTTGGACGTGTGCCCCGGTTCCTTTGAGTAACCTGACTTACCTTTCGGTGAGCTTCAGTTCGATCCGTCTGTTCTGTGCCCTTGCTTCCGGCGTGTCCGCCGGATTGACGGGCTGGAACTCTCCAAACCCGTTAGCGGCCAGCCGATCCGGCGGGATACCCAGAGCGTCGACCATGAAGCGCACAACTGACAAAGCACGGCCCTGGCTGAGCTCCCAATTGTCACGATAGCGCCCGGACCCGGCCAGCGGCACGTTGTCCGTGTGGCCATCGACCCGGATCACCCAGTTCAAACCTTCGGGAATTTCGGCCGCGACGCTGCGCAGAATGTTGGCTACTTTGGCAACCTCCTGCCTGCCCTCGCCAGACAAAACTGCCGACCCGGTGTCGAAAAGAACCTCAGAGGAGAAAACAAAGCGGTCGCCTTCGATGCGCACTCCTTCCTGATCGCCCAGCACATCCCTTAACCGGCCAAAGAACTCAGAGCGATAGCGTTGAAGGTCTTCAGCTTGCGCGGTCAGTTCCTGGTTTTGGCCAGCCAGCGCCTCGGCCTCGGCTTCCAGGCGAATGCGCTCGGCCTCTTCCAGCAAACGACGACGGCGTTCTTCCGAAGCCGCACGAGCCAGCGCAGCATTCAAGTCCTGCCCAAGCGTCTGAATTTGGATTTCAGCCGCAGCGTTGCGATCTTCGTAATCGTCCAGCAGAGCCTGAAGCGAGCCCAATTGGCCCCGCAAAGCCGACATCTGCTGATTGAGCAAAGCAGTCTGGCGTTGCGCCGCTGTCGAAATCTCTTGTTCCGACGCGAGCGTCTCCCGCGCCACCGCCAACAGCGCGGCGCGCTCTTCAGCCAGCGTTTTTTGAGCCTGTGCCTCGGCCTGAGCCTGCGTCTGCGCATCCAGCGCGGCTTGCAGCTGGGCCTTCAGTTCTTCTGCGTTCAGTTCGCCGAACTGCCGCTCCAGCTCAGCTTTAGCAGCCTGTGCTGCAGCCAACAGAGTCAGCGTATCCTCGGCTTCCTTGCGCTGCGCTTCCAGCGCAAGCGTCATCGCCGTCAACTCGGCATCTGCATTCTTTAGACGGTCGCGCAAGGTTTCAGCCGCAGCGGTCTCTGCCAGACGGGCTGCTTCTTCTTCCGAAAGCTGTTGTTCAAGATCAGAAATCTGCGCGGCCTGTGCAGCATCCGTTGTTTCCAGGTCAGCCACTAAAGCTTCCAGCGCCTCGCGTCGGGCAGCAGCAAGACGCGCCGCTTCGGCCTGCGCGTCAATCTCCTGACGACTTTGGGCCAAAGCAAGATTCAACGTATCCTGTTCGGTCAGCAACTCGTCCCTCTGGCTTTCCAGCGCCGCTATATTGCCCTGCGCCCGTTCCTGCTCGGTCAGCAGAGCGGCAACTTGCGCTTCGAAATCGGTGATGCGGGTCCTAGCCAGTGCCAGATCCTCTTCGACGGTGGACAATGTCGTGTTTAACGCGCCCAGACGCGCTTGCAGGCGGCTGTTCTCACGCTCTTCCAACCCCAGCGCCCCGGCCAGCGCTGCGATCTCATCTGACAAGGCAGTCAGTTCGTCCTCTTGACCCGAGATCGTTTCGCGCAGCACGAACTGCACCACCATGAAGATGGTCAGCACAAAGGTCAGCACCATCAACAGGCCAGTCATCGCATCCACGAAACCGGGCCAGACCGACCCCTGGAAACGCTGACCGGTGCGACGGGACAGGGCCATACTTTATTCCCCTTCCGGCGGCGTTCGCACAGCACCCCGAGGCAGCGTCAGCGCCTTGACCAGCAGTTCGAAATCCTTGCGCAGCTCGTTCATGCTGTCCTGCCGTCCGGCAGAAATTTCCTCCAAGATGCGCAGCAACTGCACGTCCATTGAGCGCAGCCGCATTCGACTTTCGGCATCTATGCCCTCGCCTGCACCATGGTCACGCATATGGTCCAGCAAGGCGTCTTGTCCCAGCGCGACACGTTCCAGCGCCGCTGTGACGCCTTCGGTCTGGGCTTGACGCTGGTTCATATCGCCGATCACATCGACAAGCTGGCCCAGTTTGGAAGACACTTCGATGCGGTCTTTCTCTTGCGCCGAGAACATGTCTTGAAGGGCGTCCATCTGCTCGGCCATCGCGTCCAGTACGGGCGTCAGCACGGCCAGTTCCGCACCGCCTTCGTCGGTTCCGCTGAAACCGACGCGAGTGATGCCGGACAACCATTCCTCGAGCTCTCGGTAGAACCTGTTCTGGCCATGGCCGGCGAACAGCTCCAGCAGGCCAACGATCAGCGACCCCGCCAGACCAAGCAAAGATGATCCAAAGGCGACACCCATACCCTGTAGCTGAGACTCCAGACCGGTCATCAGGCGGTTGAACACCGCCAGCCCCTCTTCACCCGCCTGTGGGTTCAGGCTGCGGATCGTGTCGACAATTGCAGGAACTGTCGTTGCCAGGCCAAAAAACGTACCCAAAAGGCCAAGGTAAATCAGAACGTTGGTAATGTAGCGCGTGATCTCACGCTCTTCTTCGATCCGCTCGGCTACCGAATCCAGAATGGATCGGGTCGAGCTGGAGCTGATCTGCGATCGCGCACCCCTTGCTCGCAACAGCGAGGCCAGCGGCGCCAACAATTGCGGCGTGCTGGTGTCGTCACGTTCGACCCCGCCGACAAAGGCTTCGATCCAGCGGACCGACCCGATCAGCTGAGTCACCTGCAAAAAACAAGCCAGTACACCAACGACAAAGACCAGCAGAATAAACCCATTCAGGTACAGGTTCGCCTGAATGACGGGCAACACATAAGGCAGTGCCAGGAACACACCCGCTCCCGACAGCCCAATTGCGATCAGCATCATCAAGATCTGACGGATCGGTTGCGAGAAATGTGGTCTCGCGCCCTGCTGTGCCTGCGCCATGCGCGTAGTTCCCGGTATTTTTCTGCTCTGGGCCAGAGCCTAGCGAAAACCTGCCGATGACGCCAAGGGTTTATCCGCTAATTGTGCGTACCCGTTGCGACAACCACTCAAGATCTGGGTCGTTCAATCCGATCTCGTCCAGATGTGAGGCAGTGTTGTACAGATACTCGGTATTCGGACCCCGGCCACCGACCGCATGTGCGATGATCTGGGCCTGCCTCTCCAGAGGCATACCACCGCAATACTGCACGTGGTGCGGATCAATCACATAGGTCACCGCGTTTACGACCTGCCCGCAATCCAAATGCACATCCAACATTCGCTCCAGATAGGCTGAAGAAATCAGCTCGCGCTCGCGCAGCTCATCCAGCGTCCGCTCTTCGTGGCCATCTTCGACGGCTAATGCCAGCCCGGTGCAGCGTGCGTCTGTCTGCTCGTCCAGGGCCAGTACCAGACCTGGCTTTTCCTCAGTTCCTCGGTGGTGGATCGAACTCATGCAAAAGGACCGGGCATAGCCATGCAGCGTGGCGCGCTCGCTGCGGGCAATAGGGAATCCCGGGTTCCACAGCAGCGATCCATATCCGAAAACCCACATCGTCATAGCACTGGTCCTTGCCCGTTTACGCCTATAAACATCAAATCCAAGGCAGGAAAAAGGGCCATTTGCCATGCGCCGTCTGATACGAGTATTCATTTTTGCAGCCGTCGTGTGGAGCGCATATTGGTTCATCGCCGGATATGGGCTGCGGACTGCCATAACAGGTTGGTTCGACAAACAACAAAATCTCGGCTGGCAGGCAGATTTTTCCGGCGTCGAAACAGCCGGCTACCCGACACACCATATGACGCGACTGGCCAATCCGGCGCTGGCGGATCCCGTAAACGGCACGGCATGGAGCGCGGATTGGATCGAATTTCAAAGCCCTGCCATCTGGCCCGGCCGTCAGGTATTGCGCTTTGCCGATACCCCGCAGAGGCTGTCGTATTTTGATCAGACAGCGACAATACAAGCCGAAGACTTGCTGGCCGAGCTGCAATTGCAACCGGGTGTCGCACTGACATTGGAAAAAATGGCCCTGACAGCCGACGCTTGGTCTATTACGAACGACGAGAATCCCCTGGCGGGCGGTAACACACTCGCACTCGCCATGGAACAGACGCCCAACCCCAACGCATACGTCATTGCTGCCCGTGCTGATGGCTTTACCCCGGGCGACGACCTGCGTGACCTGATGCGCTCGGCCACTTCATTGCCACAGGCATTCGAAACGCTTGAGCTGGATATGACAGCCACGTTTGACAAGCCTTGGGACAGGACTGCGTTAGAAGAAAGCAGACCCCAACCAACAGCCATCGATCTGCGGCTGGCCGAGGTTCACTGGGGTGAGCTTCGCCTGTTCGCCGCTGGCGAACTGACTGTGGACAACCAGGGCATCCCGACCGGTGAAATTGCCGTCAAAGCTGAGAACTGGCGCGACATGATTGCCATGGCCAATGCCGCAGGTGCGCTGCCCGATAAGGCGGTAGATCCTGTCACACGTGCACTGAACTTCATGGCCGGATTGGGCGGCAATCCCAACGCACTGGACTTGCAGCTGAATTTTCGGGATGGATTTGTGGCCTTGGGGCCGTTGCCATTAGGTCCCGCGCCGCGACTGATCTTACGCTAACGGCAATAGGGTCCGCTTCGGTGTCGGGCGGTATCCAGATGGAAGTGGTCGCGGTGATATCGATCCGAATTAGGGCCCAAAACCGTGCCAAACGGCCCGCAAGCCCCACGCCAGACCTTAGTCAGCTGTTTTTTCGACGGATTCTTGCGCCAACCGTTCAGGACGGTAACGACCTCACCGTCTGCCATTTTGAAGCCCGAGATGTCGATGGCCCGCCCCTTGCCGTGTTCCGAAATCCGCGCCCCCTTACGATTGTTGCGCGTTCGGCAGGCGTAATGGGCCGCAATTTGTAGTTCCGCCACCGGCCCCCGTCTTTTGAAGGTCGGTTTCACTGTCTTGTCGACCCATTTGTTCAGGGCAATCGCCGTGCCGCAGTCCATGGTCGACGGGCGGCTCAGAGCCACACCGGAAACGGATGTGATCTGAACTGCCTCTTTGATGCCGCAGGCGTTGATCTTGCCCGGAACTTTGCCCACCGGCTTACCCTGAATGGCTATGTCTCCGCAGACGGATCCTTTGCGCAGTTTACGTCTCTTGAACAAAATCTCCTGCTCCAAGGACTTGGGCCGCATGTAAGGCATAAGAGATGTGTCAGGTCCAAGCAGAGGCAGATCAGCCGCACGCGCAGCAGTCGCAAGAACCTGGGGAGAAGCCGGGCGCAATGCGGGGCGCACTCTGGCGTCGAGTACCACTGGCGCCGCGCTGACAATTGCCGCCACTTGTACCACCGAGGCTCCGGCTGGGCGGATCAAGGGAACAAGGGACCGGTCGAGAGGAGCCGCCTGACCGGTTACTGCCATGACAGCCCCAAGCACAAAAAGAAAGTGGCCCCAGCGTAGTCGCATCAGCTTGTCTTTCCGCGTCCGAAATCCGGAGCGTCTGTATCCTGCCCCGCGTCGATGATCCCACGTCGGATCGCGCGCGTGCGGGTGAAATAGTCGAACAGATGATCGCCGTCACCAGTACGGATCGCCCGTTGCAGGGCAAAAAGTTCTTCCGTGAAACGGCCCAGAATTTCCAGCGTCGCATCCTTGTTGCTTAGAAAAACATCCCGCCACATGGTCGGGTCCGAGGCTGCAATACGGGTGAAATCCCTGAAACCGGCGGCCGAGTACTTGATCACCTCGGTATCTGTGACGCGCCGCAGGTCGTCGGCCACGCCTACCATCGTATAGGCGATCAGGTGCGGCGCATGAGACGTCACTGCCAGCACGAGGTCATGATGGTCGGCGTCCATTTCATCGACATTTGACCCAAGCCCTTCCCACAACGCGCGAAGCTGCGTTATCGCCTCGGGGTCAGAGTTTTCTACCGGCACCAGCAAGCACCAGCGATTATCAAACAACTCGGCAAACCCGGATTCCGGCCCGGAATGCTCCGTTCCGGCCAAGGGGTGAGCCGGGATAAAATGCACCCCGCCTGGAACATGCGGCCCGACCGCTTGAATTACAGCCCGCTTGACTGAGCCTACGTCGGTCACAGTCGCGCCCGGCTTCAACACGGGGGCAATGTCTTTGGCCACTGCGCCCATAGCCCCGACCGGAACACACAAAACAACCAGATCCGCCCCCTCGACCGCCTCTTGCGCGGTGTCGCATACCCTGTCGCAAAGCCCGATGCGGCGCGCGGTGTCACGGGTCTCTTCCGAGCGGGCGTAACCTGTTACTTCACCAGCCAGTCCGGCGCGTTTAATCGCCCAGAACATGGACGAAGCGATCAGGCCCAGCCCGATCAGCGCCACACGATCGTATATCTGGCTCATGCGGCGTCTCCCTTGAACGCAGTGATGGCTGCTACAACGCGGCGGCAGGCTTCTTCGTCACCTACGGTGATCCGCAGGGCGTTCGGCAGGTTGTACCCCGCAACACGGCGAACGATCAAACCCCGGGTTTTCAGAAAGTCGTCACAGGCCTCAGCCTCAACCCTATCAGCAAAGCGCGCGAGGATGAAATTTGTGCAGGACGGATCGGACGGAACACCGATCTTCTCCAGCTCTTCCGCCAGCCAAACTCGCAAACGCGCGTTTTCCGCGTGGCAGAAAGTCAAGTATTCCTCGTCCTGAACGGCTGCTTCAGCCGCGGCCATAGCGGTCAATGAAAGGTTGAATGGCTGACGTACCCGGTTGAGAACGTCTATGATATCTCGTTGTGCATAACCCCAACCAACGCGCATGCCGCCCAAACCGTAAATTTTCGAAAATGTCCGCGTCATGATGACATTGGGATAGCGATCGACCAGGCTCGCGCCACCGTCGAAGCCTTGGACAAATTCCGCGTAGGCTCCATCCAGCACCATTAGGCAGGTCTTAGGCAACGCATCAGCCAGGCGCATCAATTCTGCGTCGGAGATCATTGTCGAGGTCGGGTTGCCCGGATTTGTGACAAAGACGATTTTAGTTTTCTCGGTGACGCCAGCCAAAATCTCATCGACATCCACCTTGCGTTCCCGCTCGGCGACCATCACCGGTCTTGCCCCAACCATGCAGGCAATAATTGGGTACATGGAAAATCCGTGCTCAGTATAGATCACTTCATCTTCCGGCCCTGCATAGGCATGCGCCACAAATTGCAAGACCTCGTCGCTGCCAACACCGCATATGATCCGCGCCGGGTCCAGACCATGCCGATCCGCAATCGCCGCGCGCAAGCCAGCATGATCTGTGCTGGGATAGCGATGCAGGGTCGCGGCACTACCGCGCACTGCCTCGATCGCTTTGGGGCTGGGACCAAAAGGGTTTTCGTTCGAGCTTAGCTTTATGACGTCTGCCACACCCGCGATATGGGATTGGCCGCCCTGATACAGCGCGATGTCCATAATACCGGGTTGCGGGGTGATTTTGGTCATGAGAGGCTCCTTACGTGGGCCCCTCATACCTGTCTCAACGGGTTGAGAAAAGCGGCAATTCCTTCAGGCCGCCTCGAAGCGGGCCGTTGCCGGATCGGCGGTGTAAAACGGCACGTATTCCTCGGTCCGTCGAGACAGATCATTGACACTGTCGATGATGAACTGGACCGTCTCTTCGCTCATGAGATAGGAAAAGTTCAGACGGACCCAACCTGGCTTTTTCATCTCTTCGCCTGCCGACAATGCAGCGTGCAATGCTTCGGAGGTCGCCCTGTCAATTCCCAACAGACGATGCGCATAAGGCCCGGCACAAGCGCAGCCGCCGCGGGCTTGAATGCCGTATATGTCGCTTAGCATCCGAGTGAACAATTGCTGATGTACCGGCTGCCCCGCCTTGTCGCACACTAGGAACGAAAAGATCGGCAGACGATGCGGGTTGTTCGTTCCGAGCAAGGTCAGATGCGGATTATTGCCCCACCCCTCCAGCGCCATCTGGTTGTACAGCGCTTCGCGTCTGGCAATTTCCTTGGTGCCGACGGCGTCCTTTACGATAAAGGCAAGCGCAGCCCGGATGTCACCGATCACATTGGGAGTTCCGGCTTCTTCGCGCGTCGCCAGGTTCGCGCTGTAATCGTGCCGCCAGGGCGAAACAAAGCTGACAGTGCCACCACCTGGCCAGCTGGGACAGGTTTTTTGGACGGCGCTGCCATTGACGATCAGCACACCAGACGCACCAGGCCCGCCGGGGAATTTATGCGGCGACACCACAATGGCATCCTTGCGCGCATCGTCCGGCCCCATATCCATGGGCAGGTAAGGCCCGCCACCGGCATAGTCCCAGACGGCCAAAGCGCCGTGTCTTTTCAGCAACCGTGTAACCGGATCAGGGTCGGTTATGACGCCAGTCACATTCGACGCCGCGGAAAAGGAACCGATTACCAGATCCGCATCAGCAGTTTCGATCAAAACCGCCTGCAGAGCGTTCAAATCCAACCCGCCCCCCGGCGCTTCGGGAATTTCGATCACACGCGCCTTGCTTTCACGCCAGGGCAAGATATTCGAGTGGTGTTCGTAAGGGCCTATCAAAACAACCGGCTGGTCAGCCTCCTGTACACCAAATAAGCTGACCAACCGGTTGAGCCCAGCAGTGGCACCAGACCCGGCGAAAATCACCGTATCCTCTCCCCTCGCGCCAACAATGCGGGCAATTTCGGATCGTGCCTCACGACGCAGACGCGTCATGTATGAACCGCAATAAGAGGCTTCGGTGTGACTGTTTGCGTAGAATGGCAACACGTGTTGGGAAACATAATCCTCAACCTGCCGCATAGCGCGACCCGAAGCAACGTAGTCCGCATACACTAGCGGCACGTCCCCATGCAGACCCGGGATCAGAACACTCTCTCCGATCAGTCCATCGCGCAGAGTTTTGTCGTGAGTAGCGGCTTGGATTTCCGCGCGGAAACTGGACAGGGTCATTTCATTGGCTCCATATTGCACTACCAAATATGATTGATATTCAGCGCAGAAACTTCACCGTTTCTTGCTGATTTTCCTCATTTTTTGTGTCATATGAGTTTAAATGAGCAAAAATTTAGATCAAATAGACACCCGCATCCTGAAGGAGCTGCAAAAGGATGCCACCTTGTCGCAACGCGAGCTGGCTGACAGGGTTGGCTTGTCTCAGAACGCTTGCTGGCGTCGTCTAAAGGCACTCAACGACGATGAAGTACTTCTGGGGTCAACTGCCAGAATCGCGCGAGAAAAGCTGGGGCTGAGCCTTGTGGTTTTTGTCATGCTGCGCACCCGGCATCACTCAGCCGAGTGGCTGCAGGCGTTTCGAAGCCATGTACTGACGATTCCAGAGGTGGTCGACTTCCATCGAATTGGCGGCGATTACGACTATCAACTGAAAGTGGTTACGCAGGATATGGCGTCTTACGACAAGGTCTACCAGCGCTTGATCGAAAAGGTCGAGCTGGACAGTGTGACATCGTATTTTGCAATGGAAGCAATTGCCGAGGGACGACCACTACCGCTTTAGGATCGCAAAAAGAAAAGGGCCGCGCAAACTGCGCAGCCCCAACGTCGGGATATCGGCGAAGATTAGTTCTTCGCGTAGAATTCGACGACCAGGTTCGGCTCCATGACGACCGGGTAAGGCACATCGCCCAGGCCGGGTGCGCGGACGAAAGTCGCGGTCATTTTGGAGTGGTCGGCGTCGATGTAGTCAGGCACATCACGTTCGGCCAGAGCGGCCGCTTCCAGAACAACAGCCAGTTGCTTGGATTTGTCGCGAACTTCGATCACGTCGCCTTCTTTGACACGATAGGACGGGATGTTCACTCGTTTGCCGTTCACTTTGACGTGGCCGTGGTTCACGAACTGACGAGCCGCGAAGACGGTCGGTACGAACTTGGCGCGATAGACGACGGCGTCCAGACGACGCTCCAGCAGACCGATCAGGTTTTCACCGGTGTCGCCTTTAACACGTTCGGCTTCGGCGTAGATGCGGCGGAACTGCTTCTCGGTCAGGTCGCCGTAGTAACCTTTCAGCTTCTGCTTGGCGCGCAGCTGCAGACCAAAGTCAGACAGTTTGCCCTTGCGGCGCTGACCGTGCTGGCCGGGGCCGTATTCACGACGGTTAACCGGGGATTTCGGACGACCCCAGATGTTTTCGCCCATCCGGCGGTCGATTTTGTACTTGGCAGACGTGCGTTTGGTCACGGCTGATCTCCTTCGTTTTGGTCGAAGCCCATGCGGGCCACTATGAAGGGCGTTGTCCTCTTGAGGTTTCCCCCATGACAGGTATCCCCTTGCGGGGGCCACCAACACCAATGAAGCCGCGCTTATATCTGCGCAATTGGTGGAGTCAACACGCCAAGTTTGACTATCAGCACTTCCGGAGCAAAAAGCTTGCTGGCGCACTTGCAGTCGCGTTTACTCCGCTGCCGTCAAGATCAGGGGTCGCGCCGTATTCATTTCAGACTCTGAAATCGTACGCAGAACAGGGAACGAGACGACAGTTTCGTCTGGCAAGTCCACGTTACCATTTTGCTCTGACAATTCTGAAACACGGCTGACCCAGAACTCCTGATCTCGCGCCGGGCAACCGTTTGTGAAGATCAACACGGGCATTTCTTCACCGTCGGCCCACACCAGATCTGCAACGAAACGTTGCGCGCCATTGGAAATTTCGACAAATGCCTGTTCAGTTCCAGAATGCTCTACCGAGGCAGCTTGAATTCGCTCAGATAGTGTTGCGACTGAACCCGCGTATACGGTTTGCTCAAAGCCAAGTGCTTCTGCTCCCGTCAATGCTAGTCCTCGACCACGCCATGACCATGCCGCTCCAACAGACAAGTGGGCCAGTGGCGCAGCCTCAAGCCCATCCAGTTCTGTTTGCGTCCAGGTAATTGCTGTTCGACCGTTATCCCCGGCTCTCATCTGCTCGCCTGCACCTTTCAACACCCCAACCGCTCACAGTTTGTGTGTATCAATGATGAATCCGGCAGAAAAGAGACGCAATTACAGCATTCACGAGAATGTTGCTTCAGAGTCAACTCAACTTGAGACTTCGGGCCTCAGGATACAACCTTTATGTGCAAAGAGACATTAGATTTCAACCCAAAATAGACGACCTCACTAATGCACGTCAGTTGGAAGCGGGCTACAGTTAACTCGGATACCTATTATACAATTTCAACCAGCAGAAAGTTGCAACCGTCTGGCTTGCAGCCGCAAAAAAGGAGCACAAAGCGCGACCTCGTCTCAGTGATGTATCAATATTGCAGTGCGTATATGGCAGCTGTCTGTTCGAAGAGGTGTATTTTGATCTTCTCCGTGTCACGAATTGGCCCATCACCTTTGTTACGCAGTTGTTTATTAACCTGAGTATGATGAAGCCCAGTGCCTCTGATCAATTCTCTCAACATCGCATACTTTCTCTGAAACCGATAAACATCTTTGTAGGGATAGCGTATCGGGGCGCCAAGTTGGCTTGTTCGAGGTAAGGGCATCAACAATGGCTCCCCCCTCTCCTTCGATCAGTCGCTTTATGGCGACTCGACTGATCTTCAACACTTGTGCAAGTTCACCTCGGCCCAGCCGAGTATCCGGATCTGAAATTTTTCTGATGATCCCTCCAAGGTCGATGAAAATAGCAGAAACCCCGGATGCTTGCTTCTCAACCTTTGGCGATCTCGAAGCCTAAACGCCCGGCAAAGCCCCTACAGTCAGACGTCAGTCTTCTCAGAGAGGGGGCCACCCCACCCCTCCCGCGAAAACGACAATCATTTTAGAAGTGCAGGCTGCCTGTTCGACAGGCTGCGACTCAGGCCACTCCGGACCTGTCTGTCCCTCGAACTGACCTGCTACGGATTTTAGTAATGACGATACCGTACGCAATTAAGCGTTCCCAGCCAATTGTTCCAGTTCATCTCCGCGAGGTGCGAATTCCGAGAGGTTCCAGAGGATATCATCCCAATTCTGTTTGCTACGAGGAATGAGCGACAAACCATGCCGTTACCACTCGTCAGTCAAGACACGCACCTCGTCGACGATGCCAGAGCTTTTGACCTGCCTCGCGAGTTTTCGTGTCTCAACTACGAACTTGTGTTGTCGAATTCGCTTTTCTGGTTTCACGATCAATACTGAAGTCGTGCCGCTATGCATACCGATGAGCAAATCAATGAAGTGAATGCGAAGCCGTCCAACATAATGCCAATCAAATCGAACCTGCTCTCTGGGTTCCTGCACATAAGGATCGGCATCCAGGACGACCGCCCATTTGTATTCAAGATCGGTTTCAATGACGACAACCCGTTGAACATCTCCGCGCGAGGCAACGACGTGGCCCGAAGTGTGTACCACTAGACAAAACTGGCGGTATTCGTTCTGCCGATGAGGGTGCAGGCATGCCTACGCCGATTGCTGGAAATGCCCAGCACAATCCTTTGAGGTAGTTGTGGCACGGTATGAGATTAGATTGAATGACCAAATTAAGGTGTCGTTCTCTGCAACAATGAAGGAAAGTTGCCCTTTCAAGGGGGTTGTTCTTGTGTTTATCGTCCAGATGCGTGCAGCCTACAGGCAGTTCGATAAAAGTAAGAGTGGAACACTTTTGTCTGCCATGGGCGGGAAGTGTGTGTTCACTGCAAGTTCAAAACAACTTCGCTGTGGTAACAAAACCGGACACTCAATACGCTTGAGATCCAGTTGCTCTAATACGCCACGGCAATTAGTCTCTGCGTTTCGGCAGACTTCCAAAATTTGGATGTTCCGGGCGATGACTTGCATTTCTTAGTTGCCTAAGAATTCGAAGCCAGACTTGTTGTTCCTCTAATAACGCGCTCTAACTCGCAGCAGATTCTAAAGGGCTTTGCATCGTCTGACGTAATGTAGTCGGTGAACTTTTCGCCAGCGAGTTTGCCGATGGTTTCTGCAGGGATGCGAATTGTAGTTAGCCCCGGTTCAACATCCGCGGATCCTTTGAAATCTCCGATCCCGATGATGGACAGGTCATCGGGAACTTTCAAACCAAGGTTTTGGGCCGCAAACAATGCGCCCTGCGCAATGACGTCATTCCCGCAAAGTAGAGCCGTGGGACGAGAGCGTTCAGTCAAAAGAGACATGGCTGCTTGCTTGGCTTGAGACACACTATATGGGGCTTCCGATTCATGCTCACTCGGAACGGAAATACCCATTTCGTTTAGCGCATCATGTACGGCAGAAAGCCGATTTTGCGCTCGGTCATTACCGGTGGTTTTAGGAAAGATCAGCCCGATGTCGCGGTGCCCCAAGGCCAGCAGATGTTCTGCCGCAAGACGCCCGGCCAACCGGTTGTCTGCCCCAACACACGGAAGGGCGGAATCCTCCGAATAATTCCAAATTGCAAGCGCCGGTACTTTCTGCTGTTCGATCAGCCGGGCGGTGGCTTCTGAATGCTCCAATCCGACCAGCGCCACTCCGTCCACACGATGCTCCAGCAGCTTGCGAACCATCGCGTATTCCCGATCGAGGTCATAACCATGTGATGCCAGCAACAGACTGAACCCGGCATTATCGATGGAATCCGAAAAAGCCTGAATGACCTCAGCAAAAATGGCGTGGTTTATCGTTGGCACCACTAGACCGATGGTGCCTGATCGTTTGCCATGCATCGTCTGTGCCGCCCGGTTTCGGATGTATCCAAGTCTCTGAACCGCCCTTTTGATCTTTTTTCGAGTCGCTGGGTTCACCAGATCTGGGTGGTTGAAGGTGCGAGAGACTGTGGACGGTGAAACTTTTGCGGCCTTTGCGACCGCCACAATATCCACCTTACCCTTTTGAAAATTAGCCATAATATTCTTCCGCCTGGTCGAATTTATGAAAACATTTGCAATACTATTTTCATGGCCTAACCTGATTTGTCAACAAAAGTAAAAGTGTGAACTGATGGGGTGGGAGGCCCTGAATGGAATTCATTTATTACTTCGGAGACGTATTCACACCGCTATCGTTTCTACTGCTGTTGAGTGGCACGATTGGAGGGCTAATCCTTGGTGCAACCCCGGGGCTGTCACCTACCATGGCAGTTGCCCTGCTGATACCGTTTACCTTCCAACTTGAGGCGGCGCAGGGACTGATCCTGTTGGGGGCGGCCTATACCTCGACTGTTGCCGGCGGCGCGGTTAGTGCCATTTTGCTCAAGATCCCCGGTGCACCAGCCAATATCGCAACGACATTGGATGGGCACACTATGGCCAAGCAGGGCCAGGGAGCGCGGGCGTTGCAGCTGTCTTTTCTGGCCTCGGCCGTGGGTGGCATCTTTGGTGTGCTCCTGTTGATTTTTCTGACCCCTGTACTGGCCAAATGGGCATTGGCTTTCGGCCCTTCGCACCTGTTCTGGCTGGCCATTCTGGGGGTGACGGTGATCGGTACACTGGATTCTGCCTCGGTGGTCAAAGGCCTGCTCTCGGGCTGTATCGGGTTGTGGCTGGCCACCATCGGGTTTGACGACATCATGGGCGCGCAACGGTTCATCTTTCATCCCGCTTTGGGCGGAGGCATCAACATCATTGCTGCGCTGATTGGTTTGTTTGCAATCCCTCAGGTTCTGACGATGTTTGCAAAAGGTCGCCACAACACCGGCGCCGAAGTCATCGAAGTGCAACGCCATTCGATACTGGCTGCGGTTCGAGAACTATTTACCCGCACCCGCGCGTTGAGCATCGGCACATTGACCGGTTCGATCATAGGTCTGATCCCGGGTGTTGGTGGACAGATCGCAGGTTTGGTTGCCTATGACCAATCCAAGAAATTCTCATCCGAAAAGGACAGGTTCGGCACAGGTCATTCCGAAGGCGTGATCGCTGCGGAATCCGCCAATAATGCGATGGTCGGACCGTCGCTGGTGCCATTATTGACCCTGTCGATCCCCGGCAGCCCTACTGCCGCGGTCCTGTTGGGTGGATTGCTGATCCATGGAATTTTCCCGGGCTCGGACCTGTTCGACAACCATCCTGATGTCGCTTGGACCTTCATCAACTCGATGCTGATCGGGCAGGTTCTGATGTGCATCTTCGGCCTCTATGTGGCGGGTCTTGCGGCCCGTGTGGCTCAGGTTCCGCAATCGGTTATGGCGGCCATCGTACTGGCGCTGTCAGTCTTCGGAGCTTATTCGGTTCAGGGGTCAATGGGTGATGTCTATGTCATGGCGTGCCTCGGCATCGGCATGTTCTTCCTGGAACGCTTTGGCTTCTCAGCCGCACCGTTGGTGTTGGGGTTGATCCTTGGACCAATCGCCGAGGCCAACTTCATTCAGGGCGGGATGATTGCGGACGCTACCGAAGGCAAGGCGGCTTACTTCCTGACCGGTGGATTGAACCTGCTGCTGATCGCTGTGGTGCTGGCATCGGTCGCATACTCGGTCTGGATGGAATTGCGTCATCGTCGCTACACCACCAAAGAGGAGGCACAGGCATGAACCGCTCGCAGCACGTATTCGGATCAGGTCTGGTATTTGCCGTCGGGCTTTGGGTGACGTGGGTCAGTTATACCCAGCAACCGGCCGAGGCGTTCCTGTTCCCGCGCCTGATCGCATCGGTCTTTGTGGTTCTGGCCGGATGGACATTCGGCAAGGCGGTGATGGGATTGTCCAAGGTCGGGAACGGTGTGACACGCTCGATGTTCATCAACATGCTGCCGGGTCTGATCGTAACGCTAATCTACGTTTTCTGGGGAGCCAAAACCCTGGGGTTCTACACTGCGACGGCAATCGCTTTCTTCACTCTGCTGTCAATTTACGATCCGGCTCCTCATTCCGAATCCAAAACTTGGATCAAGCGCGGCATCATCACAGCGGTTTTCATAGCGGTGATGTACGGGCTCTTTGGCATGCTTCTGAACGTCTACACGCCAAAGGAAATTCTGTTCTGACCGCACAGGATGCGGGTGAACTAATTTAGGGAGGAAACACAAATGAAACGAATGATTGCAGGGGCCGCTTTGGCCCTAATGAGTCTAACAGGCGCGGCGGTGGCCGAGGAATACCCCGAACGACCGATCATGATGATGGTCAGCTACGGCGCCGGTGGAGCAACTGATTTTCAGGCGCGGATTGTCACGATGACCTCGGGGAACGAGGATGCGCTGGGGATGCCCATTGCCATCATCAACAAACCTGGTGCGGGCGGGCGCGTTGGCTGGAACTGGTTTGCAACCCAGGCTGACCCGGATGGCTATACGCTGGCGGCCTATAACGTTCCGCATTTCATCGCCCAGTCGATCAAGGGCGGTGTGGAGTACTCGGCAGACAGTTTTGAACCCATTGCAAACTGGGGTGCAGATCCGGCAGTTTTCGTTGTTGGTGCGGACAGCCCGTTTAATTCTATGGACGATGTCGTCTCTTATTCTAAGGAAAATCCCGGCAAGCTGACTGTATCCGGAGCGGGACTTTTTGTGGGCCACCACATTGCCGCCCTTCAGATCGATAAGGCAGCGGGAACCAAGATGGCCTACATCCCGACTAAAGGCGGCGGGGCTGCAGCCATGAAAGCGGTTATTGCCGGTGAAGTCATGGGCGGTATCAACAACCTTTCGGATGCATTCCGTGCGCAAGAGGCAGGCAACGTAAAAATCCTGGGAGTTGCTGATCTGGAGCGCAACGCCTTCCTGCCGGATGTGCCTACGATGATGGAACAGGGGCTGGATGTCGACAATTCTTCGGTCAATTTCCGAGGCGTGATGGTGCCCAAGGGAACACCTCCTGAGGTGATAGAGAAACTGGCGGCCGCGGTCCCGGAAATGTTTGCCAACGATCGTGTAGCCAAAAAGATGCAGGCAGGCGGTTCGCCTATGCACATCATGACACGAGACGAAGTGATCGAGATGTGGGCGCAGCGTCAACAAACGCTGAATGAGTTATTGGCTGGCCTCTGATCCGGCCGAACCTTGCGGGGCGGAGTGGGTCCGCCCCGAACAAACAATCGAGGACCAAGATGAACGCTCAGGACGGGATTTCCCCCGAAATCGCTGAAGTAGACAGTATTGTAGCACGAGCGCGTACGGCCCAGGCAGCTTTCGAAACCGGTGGCAGTCAGGCGCTTTATGACAAAGCGGCACTTGCAGTGGGATGGGCCATCATGGAACCAGCACGCAATCGGTCGCTGGCCGAGACTGCTGTTGAAACCACTGGTCTTGGCAATGTGCCCGACAAGATCACTAAGAACCATCGCAAGACACTCGGTCTGCTGCGAGATATCGCTGACGCGAAAACCCACGGCATCATTAGTGACGATCCTATTACTGGTATTACCGAGATTGCGCGCCCTGTCGGTGTGATCGGCGCGGTTGTGCCGTCTACCAACCCGGCCGCGACGCCCGCGAACAACATCATCAATGCGCTAAAGGGCGGCAACTCCATTGTGGTGGCGCCCTCCCCCAAGGGCGTGGCATCCTGCGAGATGCTGCTTGGGTACATTCACACAGAATTCGACAAGCTGGGATTGGATCGCGATCTGGTTCAGATGATCCCAGCGCCGGGTTCAAAGGCCAAGACACAGCGACTAATGGAAACTGTCGATCGGGTGATCTGCACCGGAAGTCAAAACAACGTCCAACGTGCACAATCCTGTGGTACGCCAGCGGTCGCAGTTGGCGCTGGCAATGTCACAGTGATTGTGGACGAGACTGCCGATCTGCTTGCCGCCGCAGCCAAGATCACTGCATCAAAGTGTTTCGACAACGCAACGTCCTGTTCTTCTGAGAATGCGGTGATCGTGGTGGACGCGGTTTATGACGCCTTCGTCGCCGCAATGGCTGCCGAGGGCGGTGCATTGGTTCCGTCTTCCGGTGCAAGTGACATCGTCGCGCGGCTTTGGCCCGATGGTCATCTTAACCGTTCGGCCATAGCGCAGGACGCCGACAAGATGCTCGAAGCCCTGGGAATGACGGGTAAAGTACAAGAGGGGACCAAGTTTCTGGCGGTGGAAACCGACGGGATAGGCCCGGATCATCCTTTGTCAGGCGAAAAACTCAGCAGGGTATTGGCGCTCTACCGCGCAGCAGATTTTGACGAGGCCAAGGCTATTGCCACTCGCATTCTGGCACATCAGGGGGCCGGGCATTCGGTCGGCATCCATACTGATGACGACACGCGCGCAGTTAAGTTGGGACACGAGATGCCCACTTGTCGGGTCATTGTAAACCAGGCGCATACCTTTGCCACCGGCGGCAGTTTCACCAATGGAATGCCGTTTTCGCTCTCGATGGGGTGCGGCAGTTGGGGTGGGAATTCCATCGACACCAACCTGCATTGGCGGCATTTCGTCCAGACCACCAAGATCGTGCGTGAAATACCTCTGCGTGAACCCGGGCTGGAGGAGATTTTCGGCGACTATTGGTCGGAGGTTGGACAATGATGGAACCGCCCGAAGGAACCGTCCGCGACTGGTTGAACCAAAGAGCAAGTCAGGGCGGAATCGGGTTTGTTTTCCCCGACGGAGCACCGGATCTGAGCTGGGGTGAATTGCGCGAAACAGCCCACCGCATCGCAGTCATGTTAACCGGTATGGGTGTGGCAAAAGGGGAAAGCATAGCCATCCTCTACCCCAATAGCCGTGAAGCACTTGAGGTCCTTTTCGGTGTTCTCTACGGAGGATTCCGGGCAACGATGATTAACCTCATCGCTGGCGACAACGCCGTAGCCTATGCGCTGAAACACAGCGGCTCACGCTATGGCTTTGTGCATCCCGGACAAACGGATTTGTTCGAACGAACTGCTGATCCTGCCGAGATCACCTCGTTGCAAGTTGCAGATGCCAAGGATGCTGTTGGCGGTCTACATGACGTCACGCCCGGCGACCACGCGCTTTTAATGTATACATCGGGGACGACCGGTCGCCCAAAAGGCGTTGTCCACACTCATTCCAGCCTGCTGGCAGGTGGTTGGACGACAACTGTTGCTCATGAACTGACCGAGGCTGATCGCGGGTTTTGCGTTTTGCCGATCTACCATATCAACGGGCTGTGCGTGACAGTCATGGGAACATTGGTATCGGGCGGTTCGTTGGCGATGTGTGAACGATTTTCTGCCAGCCGGTTCTGGGACAATCTGGGGAAGGTCGAGGCAACCTGGTTTTCAGTCGTGCCAACCATAATTTCCCACTTGCTGCACTCCGACACCGGACCGGATATCCAAACCCGACAACGTGTTCGTTTCGGTCGATCCGCTTCTTCGGCTTTGGCACCGGACGTGCAGCGCGCGTTTGAAGATTGGTTCGAAATCCCAATCGTGGAAACTATGGGTCTTACCGAGACCGCCGCGCAAATTCTGTCTAACCCATTGCCTCCGGGTGTCCGCAAGATTGGATCTCCGGGCATCGCTTACGGAAATGAGGCGGCAATTTTTGACGCGAGCCTTCGACATATTGCGCACGGAACGGAAGGCGAATTAGTCATACGTGGACCGAATGTGATGCTGGAGTACTTAAAAGACCCGGATGCCACTGCAGGTACATTTACTTCCGATGGCTGGTTGCGAACCGGTGATTTGGCGCGCATGGACAAGGATGGTTACGTTTTTGTCACTGGACGGTTGAAGGAACTAATCATCAAGGGCGGTGAAAACATTGCACCACGTGAGATCGACGAAGCGCTTTATTCTCACCCCGATGTAGTTGAAGCCGCGGCTTTTGCACGCCCCTGCGACAGCTATGGCGAAACCGTCGAGGCGGCCGTAAGAATTCGCGAAGGATCTGAATTGACGCCGCAAGACCTGTCGAAGATTTGCCAAACCCAATTAGGTCGCTTCAAGTCTCCCGATGAAGTTCATATCTTGCCGGATCTGCCAAAAGGGCCATCGGGAAAAATTCAAAGAAACAGAATACTTGAGATCGTTAATGGGAAGACTGGTAACTCAAAGAGGTGATAATCTGTGACACTACTTGTTAGAAATCCAAGTGTTTGTGTTGGCGTAGCCGCACTGCAGCACTAACAGGGTGACCTAATGTCCGGTTCGGGCCGCCCGTGAAGGCGGCCCGGAGACATTAGATTTCAATAGCTTCCGCTACGGTTAAGGCGCCCTCAAGCTCAACGCCGAGATACCGAACTGTGCTGTCCATCTTAGTATGGCTGAGCAAGAGTTGTACTGCGCGCAGGTTTCCCGTTTTCTTGTGGATCTCGGTGATTTTGGTTCATCGCATTGAAGTGCCGTAAGCGCTCGCCTCCAACCCAATAGACGTCACCCAATCACGTACGATCCGAGCGTACTGGCGGGTGGAGATATGCAGGCGCTCATAAAAACACCCGGGCCACAGATATTCAGATCCGACCATGAGTCCGTCTTCCATCCACTGCTCGACGGAGGCGCGCGTCCCTTCAGATATTTCGAAGCGC
>NZ_JBWVBC010000008.1:0-224864 GCF_057221055.1 Ruegeria sp. HKCCD7181
CCGCACCAGAGATATTTTGACCAAAGCCAGCGGGGCATGGACACAAACAGATCGGGCGTTTGCAGAGAACTCGACACTGATCCATTCGGTTCAGGTGACCGAAACAGCTGACGGAAGAATGCGCTTAACGCGAACTGACACCGATGGTGATGGAAACGCGGATAGAGCTGTCGCCACGTCAATAACAGCTGATCAGTCAATTCTGACGACTTATCGCGATGTAGATGTCAGGGGGATCGAGACCAGTATCGCAACAAAATTTGTATCGGCGAATGGAATGACCAGTTCATTGAGCTTTGATCTGGATGGCGATGCGCAAACAGATATTTCTTATTTTTCGAATACCCATTTTGATGCAGACGGAAACCGAATTACACAGCTACAGGAAAAGCTAGGTGATCCAAATTTAATTAATGAGATCTGGGACCTTCCGGATATCAATGGCTCAACAGGTTATACCTATCTGCAGACCGTGATCGAATCTGCGGACGGGTTAAGCACGAGTGTAACGACAGACATTGACGGCGACGGCGATATAGACAGCCGCAGTTTGACTACGACTGAGTTACATGACGGTGGCCGACAAACTATTCGCACGGACGAAAGCTACGCCGATGGCGAAACCAAAGCAACATTCGTTCGGAGTATCAGCGCTGATGGCCGGACTGTCACAGAGACACGTGATCATGATGGCGATGGGGTTCTGGATGTTTGGGCCAGGTCCGTTACAGGCGTGGATGGAAGTCTGATCAGTATTGAAAAGACCTTTGATGTCGAAGGACAGGTGAACGACATCAGAACCTCGACGGTATCAGCGGATGGGTTGATTTATACAGAAACAACAGATGAATCCAGTTTCACGGTTAACAGCTCGCCTGTAGGCAACGGTACATATTCGACCGCCTATTCCGATCAGGATGGTAGCTTTACCAGCTCACATCAAGTGGACGGGACGGGAATCGAAACCTGGTCCCTAACGCGCACCATAGATCGGGTGACAACCAGCTATGAAGTTCGACTGGACGAACCTTCAAAAGCTCGGGTTCTTGCGGAAGCGGAACGCCTTTATGATACGGTTCTGGATCGTGATCTTAACCGATCTGACTATGAAGAACTTGTTGCATATGTTCAGGACGGCGAACTGAATATCGAAAGCCTCGCCAATGAACTCATGCAATCCGGAGAGTTCGCAGCGCGCTATCCCGATATCACGGATGCTGCATTCATTGACCAAGTTTACACCAATGCATTTGGTCGAGGGGCAAGCATGAGGGAATTTGCCGATGCATTGGCGCAGTTGTCTGGTGGCTCGACTACCCGCGCGGCCTTTGTTGCGAGCCTGTCGGAATCCTCAGAACACATCGTGGTCGGTAATGGCCATATGTCGACAAACAACTTTGATGTTGTACTGAACAGCATCCGCGCTGAACGCTCGCTCGACAAAAGCTATATCAGAGATGTCGCACAAAGCCTTCTGGGTGTGCTCTACGAAAGAAAGTTCAGCGATGGAGTGCTTGACCTCATGGCGCAACATGCGCTCGACGGGCAGGAATCCTTACTAAGCTTCGCTACGCGCCTGACCGAGGAAACTGTGACCCCGGATCCCGATTCAGGACTGGACGTCGCATCCTACAGCGATGACGCTTTTGTGCGCCGCATTCTACAGAACGCCTTTAATGCTGAGCCTTCAGAAGCCGACGTTGCTTTGTGGCTGGGCAACCTCCAATCCGGTCACATGACACGTGGCGAGCTTTTGCTGGTGGTTGCGCGCAGCGTTGAATTCCTGGCTGAAGGCAACATGATGCTTGGAAATGGAACAATTATTACTATCAAACACTCCCCCCAGGCAAATCTGACCATTGGTCAACAGGAGATTGACGGTGTCATTGGAGACGCCCGCGATAACACCATTGATGGATCCGGATCGACACGACGGTTGGAGCTTTCCGGTGAAGGTGGGAACGATGTCATTACCGGGGGTAGTAATGATGACGTTTTGTCAGGCGGCGCTGGAGCAGACACTCTGCTAGGGCGCGGAGGTAATGATATTCTGTTTGTCGATCATGAAGATCTGACCTCTGGTTCAATAGACGGCGGGGGCGGGTACGATACTGTCAAGGTTGAGGGTAGCACTGCTGTCACAATAAATTTGAGCAACCACAACGTGGAAGCGGTTTATGGCGGCAATGGCGACGACAACATTGAGGCTGGCAACAGGTTGGCAGCAGTCTTTATTGCTGGTGGACGAGGTAATGACATCGTTGGTGGTGGGAGCAAAAATGACGCCTTATATGGTGATCAAGGCGACGATGCTCTTGTCGGCTACGGAGGAGATGACTTGCTCTCTGGTGGATCCGGCAACGACACGCTGACAGGGTATATCGGAAGCGATTCACTCTACGGTGGATCGGGTAACGACACACTTTATGGAGGCTACGGCAACGACTGGCTGGACGGTGGATCAGCCGTTGGCTGGGACGGCTTATATGGTGGATCAGGTAACGATACCTATGTGTTCAGTGAACAATCGGGAAACACTTTTATTGACGACATAGATGCGAGTTCCACAGGGGACCGCGTACTGTTCCGGGATGTTTCGATCTGGGATTTGTCCGGACATTGGGGCCAAGATGCCAATGGCACAGACCGATTGGAATTGGCCGACAATGACGGCAATCAAATCCATATCTACAATGCATCAATGATCGAAAAGTTTGAATTCGAAGCCAATGACCTCATTTTCGACAGACTAAGTGTCAGCGGTGGCATTGGCTGGAATGATACCCTCACAGGCAGCAGCGGACGAGACCTGATTATTGCCGGAGAGGGTAACGATGTTCTCTACGGCCATGCCGGAAACGATTTCATGCGTGGCGATGGCGGCAACGACACGCTCCACGGCGGCGATGGGGATGACGACCTCTACGGTGGCCAGGGGGAAGACGCCCTTTACGGAAATAACGGCAACGATACTCTGTGGGGCGGTGGTGGTGCTGACACCCTTTATGGAGGTAATGGGAACGACATTCTTGGAGCTCAGGGCCAAACCGGATGGGATGGCCTTTTTGGTGGAGAAGGTAACGATACTTACATATTGAATCAGGATTCCGGGAAAACCTGGATTGATGAAGAAGGCGCCACTTCGAATTCGGACAAAATACTGTTCAAGGATATACCATTCTGGGACTTGTCTGTGCATTGGTATCACGACCCGGCAGGTTGGAGCCGCCTTGAATTGCTGGATAATCTGGGAAACGTAATTCATATATCTCTCTCAACACTTCAGGAGATCGAAGTATTCGAATTTGAGCAGAATGGCCGAAGCTTCAACAGTTTGTTTGTTGGCGAAAGTGGCGCCACGATCGACATCATCACCGCAAGTGGAGGCAACGATCTAGTATTCGCTGGCGCAGGAGACGATGTTGTTCACGGGCATTCCGGTGACGATCATATCCGCGGCGAAGCTGGAGATGATATCCTTCATGGAGGGGACGGTGACGACGGGCTGTTCGGGCATTCCGGCGATGATCGCTTGTATGGAAACAACGGAAATGATCATTTGAACGGCGGTGGTAGCGACGGTTGGGATGGCCTTTTTGGCGCTAATGGGGATGATACATACGTGTTCGAACGTGGTTCGGGCAATACGTACATCAACGAATGGGACGCAACCTCTGCCAACGACAAAATCCTTTTTAAAGATATCAGTTTCTGGGATCTGACCGGCCAATGGGGGCAAAGTGAGAGTGGCGAAGCACGGATCGAACTGACAGATGCAGATGGAGATCTTCTTCACATCTATGCAAAGTCGAAATTTGAGCACCTTGAATTCGAGCAGAATGGCCGAAGCTTCAGTGGGCTGTATGTTGGCGGGAGCGGAGCCAAGAACGACAACATCACCGCAAGCGCAGGCAATGATCTAATTTATGCTGGTGCGGGAGATGATGTTGTCTACGGGCAGAGCGGCGACGATCACATCCGGGGCGAGACGGGCGATGACATCATCTATGGAGGGGAGGGCGACGATGGTATATTCGGGCACTCCGGCGACGACCGTCTGTACGGCGAAAATGGCAATGATTGGCTGAACGGCGGCGGCAGCGAGGGTTGGGATGGTCTGTTCGGCGGCGACGGTGATGACACTTATGTATTCGAGCGCGGCTCGGGCAATACGTACATCAACGAGTTGGACGCAACATCCGCCAACGACAAAATCCTGTTTAAAGACATCAGCCTCTGGGATCTGACCGGCCAGTGGGGGCAAAGTGAGAGTGGCGGAGCACGGATCGAACTGACAGATATGGATGGAGATGTTCTCCACATCTACCAACAGTCGAAGTTTGAGCATTTTGAGTTTGAACAGAATGGTCGAAGCTTCAATGGTCTGTATGTTGGCGGGAGCGGATCCAAGAACGATAACATCACCGCAAGCGGAGGCAATGATCTGGTTTACGTCGGTGCGGGCGATGATGTTGTTTTTGGTCAAACCGGAAATGATCTGATCCGAGGCGATGACGGTAACGATACACTTTACGGCGATGACGGAAACGACAGTCTCTACGGAGGCGCTGGAAACGATTACCTGGTCGGCGGCGCTGGAAATGACGGTTTGGTAGGCAATAATGGAAACGATACACTGACCGGTGGATTGGGCGCCGACGAATTCGTCTTCGATACGCAATGGGATATGGGTAACAACACCATTACGGATTTCGAGATTGGTATTGATGTTCTGGAAATAAGAGGAAGTACCTACATTGATCTCCACTTTATTGACACGGGCTCTGGAACTGTCGTTGATTGGAGTACCGGCTCCGTTGAACTCACAGGTGTCGATATCGCTTTGCTGACAGAGGACAATTTCTCATTTGCTTGACGAACGTTTCGGTCGTCAGGAGTTTTGTGTACGGCTGGTTCGTTACTCTCGGCAGTTGTTGTTCGACCGCCGATCAAATGCCGTTTCTGAACAGGATTTGAACGATCAGATGACGCCTAGTAACTCTGCCCTTTAGTTTTTCTGGGTTTTCTCAGTACTTCTGTAGTTCGGCAAAGGTCAAATCCTGCTCCCGCAACCAGCGTCAGACTAACTGTCGTCGGAATCAACGCCCGCCTCATCGGCGGGCTTTGCTTTTTTGAGCATGGCGATCAGATTGCTCTGCATGTCCAGGACATGGTTTTTGGCGTCTTGATCATAGGAAACGACAACACGGTCCAGCAGCTCATGCAGCTCGTCGCTCGCTCTGCCCGCTACACCTTCAAGCCGATACTTAACCAGTCGATGTCCGCTCATGACACAAAGCAGACCTTGAAAACCTCACGCCGAACGTCGGCTTCGGCTATTATTGCGTGCGACCTTTCCGCAGCGCATTTAGGAATACCTGCGGTTCGTATCCAGCAAACATCGTAAGCGTTGCATCTGACCCCCTAGATAGCCTCTGACACGATTGTCGATCTTGTTCTGTACTACGACACTGGCGGCCCGGTCCAATCGTACAGCATTGCCAACGTGCTGGACCCCGGCTTGCCGGATCAGGACCAAACGGCCAACCTCATTCTCAATTATCCGGGAAAGCTGAACAAGCCGGACAGCTTCCGCGGCGGCCATATCGGACAGGTGGATGCAGCCGTCATGTGGGCTGTTGTCGATGTTACCCGAGACGTACTAAAGAAAATGGGCGTCGATAGGGCAACCCCATCCCCTCTGACCTCAAAGACAAGCGAGCCGAACCGGCCTGATCCAAGGAGAAGAAGATGAGCAAATTCAAAGCGGCCGTATTCGACTGGGCCGGTACGATTGTTGATTTTGGGTCTTTTGCGCCAATGGGGGTATTTGTGAAAGCCTTTGCTGAATTCGGTATCATTGCGACCATCGAGCAGGCGCGCGCGCCGATGGGTGCTCCGAAATGGGATCACATCCGAAGCATGATGGATATGGAAGAGATCGCTGCTCAGTGGGAGACCAAGTACGGCAACCGGCCTACGGTTGCGGATGTGGACAAGGTCTATGAGGTTTTTGTTCCGATGAATGAAAAGGTCGCCGCTGATTATGCGGATCTTGTTCCGGGCGCCAAAGATGCAGTGGACGAGCTACGTGCGATGGGTCTGAAAATCGGATCGACCACGGGTTACACGCGGTCGATCATGGAAAATGTCGTTCCGGTCGCGGCTAAGCAGGGATATGAGCCGGACAACCTGGTCTGTTCGGACGATCTGCCTGAGGGTCGGCCCGGACCACTTGGCATGTACAAATGCATGGTCGATTTGGTGGCCTATCCGCCTCAGGCAATTATAAAGGTGGACGACACGGAGCCCGGCATCAAGGAAGGCGTCGCAGCGGGATGTCTTACCGTTGGTGTGTCCCTGTCCGGAAATGCCGTCGGCAAAACGCCAGAAGAACTGGCGACACTGCCGGAAGCCGAAGTCGATGCGCTGCGCATCCACGCCATAAAAATCCTAAAGGAGGCGGGCGCGGACTACGTGATTGATACCGTGGCCGATCTTCCGGCACTGGTGAGGCAGTTGGACGCTGCAAGCTGAGTGTTTGGGCACGATACTTGAGGATCAAAATCTACGGTCGCGGAAATACCGCGAGCACCAATGAACCTTTGGATGCCGGCGCACGAGTAACCCGGAATGAGCACTTTATCCCTTGAGCAGAGCATTTTTCAGCGCGTAATAGGAGGCCTTCGGTGTTCTCTTGAGTGTGGCAAAATCCACATCGACAAGCCCGAACCGTTTTTCATATCCCAAGGCCCATTCGTAATTATCCAACAGTGACCAGACAAAATACCCCTTGACCGGAACTCCTTCGTTTAGGGCGTGACGAACTTGGGCCAGATGGCAGTCGAGGTATTCTATGCGGTCTTCATCCTGACTACGTTCGCTGCTCGCCATGCCATTTTCGGTCACATAGATCGGCAAGTCCGCAGTATACTCGCGGGCGGTCCTGATCAAAAAACGTGACAGCGCTGCGGGGTCGATCTCCCATCCCATCTGGGTCTTAGGCAAGGGGCCTGGAACCTCCTTCAGGCTTGGCCATGCGCTGTTGCCAGAGGCGATCAGCTTGCGAGTGTAGTAGTTCAATCCGCACCAATCTACCGGAGTTCCTATTGTGTCGAAGTCATCCTGCCAGCGGTATGGCAGATGCGCTTCGAGCCCATCCAGAACAATTTGGGGGTAGGACTTGTTGAAAACACCACCCAGAAAGAACCGGTTGTAGATCCCGTCATAACGATCCGCCGCGCGCCGTGCAGCGTCGCTGTCATCCGCTGGCTCAGCCCATTCCAGATTGAATACGGCGCCCAGGTTGCCCATCCCCAATCCCCGCATCGTTTCGATGGCCCGACCATGGGCCAGCAGTACGTGGTGCATGGCGCGCGCCGTGGCGCGGACATCCCGCAAGCCGGGCGCGTGCTGTCCTTCGAAATGGCTGAGCCAGCTGACGCACCAGGGCTCGTTGATTGGCGCGACGCTGTACATCCGGTCGCCGATCCGACCCATGATGATTTCGGTGAAATCGGCAAACCACCCGGCGATGTCCCGATTTCGCCACCCCCCTAGATCGGTCAAGGGTGAGGGCAGTTCCCAGTGGTAAAGCGTTGCGCAGGGGCGAATACCGCGTTCGAGCAACGCATCCGTCAAGCGGTCGTAATAATCCAGACCGTCCTGATTAACCTGTCCGCGCCCCTCGGGAAGAACACGCGCCCAGCTTGTGGAAAAGCGATAGCAGTCAAACCCTGCATCCTGGATCAGGTCGAAATCCTGCCTAAAACGATTGTAATGATCGCAGGCCCTATCGCCATTTTCGGACCGAACCACGTTACCCGGTGTCGCAGCAAAGCTGTCCCAATGGGTCGACCCTGCACCACCCTGGGCGTGCCCTTCGATCTGATAGGCCGAGGTTGCGACGCCGAACAGAAAATCGTTCGGAAAATCTTGGCGCGTGTGTTTCATGTCAGGACCTTTGCAGTGCAGGGCCCGTCGAGCTGCCGACGACCAGTTCGGCCTCAAGCAAGCGCTTTTTGGGGGGGTCGTTGGGGGCGTTGATCCGTTCAATCAGCATTTCGGCGGCCAGTTCTCCGGCGTGCCTGACAGAAGACCGCGTGGCGGTGAAGATCGGCACATCCTGTCCGTTCTTCATATAGGATAGATCGTCGTCATGGGCGATGACAGAAATGTCATGGCCCATACGCAGCCCGTTCTCATCCAGCGCCCTGCGAACGCCTACGGCAGAAATGATGGACGAGGCCAGTATTGCCGTGGGTGGATTCTCCATCCGCAACAATTCGCAGGTTGCCTTATGGCCGTAAACTTCGGTCATTTCGGCGCTGCGCAGCAGTTGGGGGTCAAGCGTCAATCCGGAGGCCGCCAGCGCAGCCATGTAACCATTGCGCCGCCGCTGGGCGAAATCCATATCCTCAAGCCCATTGATCAGGGCGATACGCTGGTGGCCAAGATCGATCAGAAACCGAGTTGCGCGTTCGAAGGAACGTTGGTTGTTCACGTCTATCCAGTCGTAGGGCTCGGTCGCGCTGGTCGATCTGCCGTGTACGATGAACGGAACGCCCATTTTTGACAGAACCGGTATCCGCGGCTCATCCACTTTCGGGCCTTGCAGGACGATCCCGTCCACCGCGCCCCGTTTGAACAGACTTTGATATGCCTCTTCGACCGAGGTATCTGCGGCATGGGTGAACATCATGTCATAGCCGAAATCGGCATATTTCTTTGCTGCACCTGCAACGAAATCGCCGAAGATCGGGTTTACCATCTCGTGGCGCGATGAGCTGGGAATCACGTGCCCGATGACCATTGACCTTCCAGTTGCCAACCCCTTAGCGCGACTATTCGGACGGTATCCATGTTTCTCTGCCGCAGCCTGAACCCGAATGCGTGTTTTCTCGTTGACCTCCGGATAGCCGTTCAGGGCGCGGCTGACCGTCGTCTGCGAAAGACCGAGGATTTCCGAGAGCTGTTTAAGGTTCATGGACTTCAAAGCGCCTTCAAATTTCAATTGTGTTTTGTTTTGTGCGTAAATTCGCCTTCCGTCAACCCGTTTTGAATTATTCGATGATAGCGTTAATAATAAGGGGAGTGGAAAACACATCATTGACAGATGCTGAATGTTAGCGGATAAAGTCGTCTATCCAAAGCGCTTTGAAAAGTTGAGTCTCAGGTGCGCAAGTCAACGTTGGGAGGAGAATTCATGAAACACTCGCTTTACGCAGGCGCGGCCACGTTCGCCCTGATGGCGGGCGCGGCTCAGGCTGACAAGGTCACCGTGTTTGGTCCGTGGTTGGGGCCGGATCAGGAAAATGTCGAAAAAGTGCTGGACGGATTTTCCGCCGCTACCGGGCATGAGTACGCCTATGTCGGCTCGGACAGTTTCGAACAGCAGATACGGATCGATGCCGAGGCCGGTTCGGCACCGAACGTTGCAGTGTTTCCTCAGCCCGGTCTGGCCGCAGACATGGCGAAATCCGGTTTCCTGACAGCTTTGGGGGACGGTACCGCAGACTGGATTCGCGACAATTATGCTGCCGGGCAGTCCTGGGTTGATCTGGGCACCTTCCCGGGGGCGGATGGGCAGGACCATCTGTATGGTTTCTTCTACAAGGTCGATGTGAAATCGCTGGTGTGGTTTGTTCCAGAGAATTTTGAAGATGCCGGTTATGAAGTGCCGACAACGATGGAAGAGCTCAAGGCGCTGACCGATCAGATTGTGGCCGACGGCGAAACCCCGTGGTGCATCGGGTTGGGGTCTGGCGGCGCGACTGGCTGGCCCGCGACCGACTGGGTCGAAGATATGATGCTGCGCACCCAGTCACCCGAGGATTATGACGCTTGGGTCGCGAACGAGATGAAGTTCAACGATCCAAAAGTCGTTGCCGCGATCGAAGAATTCGGTGCCTTTGCCCGCAACGACGACTATGTCGCGGGCGGTGCAGGTGCTGTTGCAACCACCGATTTCCGCGACAGCCCCAAAGGCATGTTCAGCTCGCCGCCACAATGTTACCTGCACCGTCAGGCCTCATTCATTCCGGCTTTCTTCCCCGAAGGCACCGTTGTCGGTGAGGATGCGGATTTCTTCTATTTCCCGGCCTATGAAGGCAAGGATCTCGGTAGTCCTGTACTGGGTGCGGGCACTTTGTGGGCGGTCACCAATGACAGCCCCGGCGCGCATGCTCTGATCGAGTACCTTCAAACCCCCGAAGCGCATGAAACCTGGATGGCGTTGACTGGATTTCTGACGCCTCACAAGGGTGTGGATACTTCTGTCTTCTCGGACCCGACGCTGAAGAAGATGAACGATATCCTGTTGGGAGCGACCACCTTCCGGTTTGATGGATCCGACCTGATGCCCGGTGGCGTTGGTGCAGGCACATTCTGGACCGGGATGGTCGACTATACCGGCGGTAAGCCCGCGCAAGAGGTGGCGGACGAAATCCAATCCTCGTGGGATGCGTTGGACTGATCCCATCTGAAACCGGGCAGTCCGCAATGTCGGGGTGCCCCTTTTCCCTTCGCAACGGAGAGCGTCATGCATCCGGCACTTCAAGGCCTGCTGACCATCGCCATCGGCGTGTCGGGCTGTGTGGGCTATTTCTACTTTTCCAACCAGTTTCTGGACAAGATTCTGTTCCCGCCGCGCGGGCCGAATGCGGGCCGCAACATCAATCGCGCGAACATTATCCGCCCCTGGTTGTTTCTTTTTCCCGCTCTGGCCGCACTCAGCCTGTATCTGGCTTATCCGGTGGTTGAAACACTACGCCTGTCGCTTACAGATCGTTTGCCGGGCGGCGGGTATGAATGGGTGGGTCTGGAAAACTACCGGCAAATGGCAGCCGAGCCCAAATTCTGGGAAGCAATGCGCAACAACATGTTGTGGCTGATCGTGGTACCAGCGATGTCGACGGGGTTTGGACTGTTGGTGGCGCAGCTCACGGACCGCATTCGCTGGGGAAATGTCGCCAAGGCGCTGATCTTCATGCCCATGGCGATATCATTTGTCGGCGCTTCCGTGATCTGGAAACTCGTCTATGACACCCGTCCGGCGGAGCAGGATCAGATTGGTATCCTGAACGCGTTGTACATCTTCTTCGGTGGGACAGAGCCGCAGACTTGGCTGACCATACCGTATTGGAACAGCTTTTTCCTGATGATCGTTCTGGTCTGGATTCAGACTGGCTTTGCGATGGTCATTCTGTCCGCGGCCTTGCGGGGCATCCCCGAGGAAACGATCGAGGCCGCCATTCTGGACGGTGCAAACCCGTTCCAGATTTTTTTCAAGATCAAAGTTCCGCAGATCAAGACAACCATTCTGGTCGTCTGGACCACAATCACGATCACCGTTCTCAAGGTCTTTGACATTGTTTTCGCCATGACCAACGGCCAGTGGGAAACGCAGGTCCTCGCCAATTACATGTTCGACAAACTATTCCGCGCCAATGACTGGGGCGTTGGGTCGGCCTCGGCCATGGTGATCATGCTGTTGGTGACACCGATCCTTGTCTGGAACGTGCGCAATGCGCGCAAGGAAATGCAGTGAGGGGACTGGCATGAGCGATATTGCAGGAACCAAACCGGCGCTCAGATGGGTTGTCCACGGCTCGGTGGTCTTACTGGTGGTGCTTTGGGTCTTTCCGACCCTCGGTCTGCTGATCTCATCTTTTCGTACGGCCGATCAGATCGCAACCAGCGGGTGGTGGCGATCCCTGTTCCCGTCCGAGCAGAACCTGACACTGCGCAGTGCCGCGCCAGAAACGCAGGTGCTGGAAAACGGGATGTATGTCATTGAAGGCAACCTGTTTGACGCAGGAACCAAGGCGACAATATCGAAATGGGGGGTCAGCTCGCGTGCCGTGGATGCTTTTGAGCCGGGAGAGACCGCAGAACTGCGGCGCGGCGGGACGATCACTGTGGATGCAAGCGGAAACTACCGGATGGAGAATTCTGAGGAATTCACCGGCAGCAGGGGCGCGCGGGTCTTTGTAACCGCAGAACTGCCGCCCGAATTCACGCTCGACAATTATCACAAGGTGCTGCTGGCCGAAGACAGTACCGACAGCATGGGCAAGGCCTTTTTCAACACACTCACGGTAACGATCCCGGCAACGATCATCCCGATCCTTGTCGCCGCTTTTGCGGCCTATGCGTTGGCATGGATGGATTTTCCGGGCCGTGCTCTGCTGATCGCAGCGGTGGTCGGGCTGCTGGTTGTTCCATTGCAACTGGCGCTGATCCCGCTGCTGAAATTCCACCTGAATATCGGGATTGGCAAAGGGTACTTGGGTGTCTGGATGGCCCATACCGGGTTTGGGATGCCGTTGGCAATTTACCTGTTGCGCAATTACATGGCCGGATTGCCGCGCGATCTGATCGAAAACGCGCGGGTCGATGGGGCGACCGAATTCCAGATCTTCACCAAACTCATCCTGCCGCTCAGCTTTCCGGCCTTGGCCTCTTTCGCGATCTTTCAGTTCCTTTGGACCTGGAATGACCTGCTGGTCGCCAAAGTGTTCCTGATCGATGCGTCCGGCGAAACCACCGTGATGACCAACCGCATTGTCGAGTTGTTGGGTACACGCGGCGGCAATTGGGAAATCCTTGCCACGGCGGCGTTTGTGTCGATCGCCGTACCGCTGGCTGTCTTCTTTGCAATGCAGAAATACCTCGTCCGCGGCCTGCTGGCCGGTTCAGTCAAATAAAGGCGTGTCATGAACGTGCAGAACAACACAAATCATATCAAAGCAACCAAGGCGTCGTCTGAATGGTGGCGGGGTGGGGTGATTTACCAGATCTATCCGCGCAGCTTTCAGGACAGCAATGGCGATGGAATCGGCGACCTGAAGGGGATCACCAGCCGGTTGGGCTATATCGCTTCGTTGGGTGTCGACGCGATCTGGATTTCGCCATTCTTCAAGTCTCCGATGAAAGATTTCGGGTACGACGTCAGCGATTACCGCGATGTTGATCCGATGTTTGGCACGACGGACGATTTCCGCGATTTGCTGGATCAGGCGCATGCACTGGATCTGAAGGTCATGATCGATTTAGTGCTGTCGCATACTTCGGATCAACACCCTTGGTTCAGCGAAAGCCGTACCAGTCGGGATAACGCTAAATCCGACTGGTATGTCTGGGCCGATCCCAAACCTGACGGCACGCCGCCAAATAACTGGCTGTCGATCTTTGGCGGTTCGGGGTGGCAGTGGGATTCGCGCAGGCAGCAGTATTACCTGCACAACTTTCTGGCCTCGCAGCCCGATCTGAATTTCCATTGCGCCGACGTTCAGGATGCCCTGCTTGACGTGGCGCGGTTCTGGCTGGATCTCGGTGTCGATGGCTTTCGTTTGGACACGATCAATTTCTATTTCCACGATGCCCAATTGCGCGACAATCCTGCACTACCCTTGGATCAGCGCAACGCCTCCATTGCGCCGATGGTTAATCCATACAACCATCAGGATCACCTTTTCTCGAAAAGCCAGCCGGAAAACATTGCGTTTCTGGAACGGCTGCGTGCCGTGACTGACGAATACGAAGGTCGGGCGTGTCTGGGTGAGATCGGGGATGCGCAGCGTGGGCTTGAGATTATGGGTCAGTACACGACCGGCGATAAGCGTATGCATATGTGTTATGCCTTTGAGTTTCTGGAAAAGCGTGCGCTGACTGCGACTTATGCCAAGCACGTCTTTGATCAGCTTGAGGAGAAAGCCGGGGATGCCTGGCCTTGCTGGGCGTTTTCGAACCATGACGTTCAACGCCATGCCTCGCGCTGGGAATTGTCTGACGAAGCGATCCGTCAGCATGTTGTCCTGATGATGTGCCTGCGTGGTTCGGCCTGCCTGTATCAGGGTGAAGAGCTTGGACTGCCCGAAGCACAGGTGCCATTCGAGCGGTTGCAGGACCCCTATGGCATAGAATTCTGGCCTGAATTCAAAGGCCGCGACGGGTGCCGTACGCCCATGGTCTGGGCTGCGCAGGACCAGGAGCTCGGGTTCAGCACCGGCGAACCGTGGCTTCCTGTCAGCGCCCAGCAGGCCGAGCGAGCAGTGGATCGGATGGAGCGGGAGCCGAACTCGATGCTGCACCATTACCGCCGCGCTATTGCGTTGCGCCATGCGTATCCGGCGCTGATGTCAGGTGTGCAGACACAAATGGCGCAGAACGGGTCTGTGCTGACTTTCCTGCGTGAAGCTGGCGCCGAAAAGGTGTTCTGCGCATTCAACCTCGGTTCCGAAACGGAAAGCGTCGCTCTGCCAGACGGCAATTGGCGCACCATCGGCGAGGAATTGGGCGGCGTCTCAGGGGCGGGGACTGTGACCCTGGGTGTCGCGCAATTCTGTCTGATGGTCAGGGAAAAGGGGTAAGGCATGTCGGAACTTAATCTAACGGACGTAGCCAAGACCTATGGCCCGGTCGATGTTCTGAAAAACATCAACCTGGATATCGAAACGGGTGAACTGATTGTGTTCGTCGGCCCCTCGGGCTGCGGGAAATCCACCCTGCTGCGGATGATAGCCGGGTTGGAGAATATCTCGGGCGGTACGCTCGAGATCGAGGGCCAGGTCATGAACGACGTGCCGCCGGCGCAGCGTGGCATTGCGATGGTGTTCCAAAGCTATGCGCTTTATCCACATATGACAGTGCGCGAAAATATGGCCTTTGCCTTGAAGATCGCCAAGATGCCGTCGGCCGAGATCGGCGCCGCTGTGGATCGCGCCGCCCGGACCCTGCAACTGGAGCCATTTCTGGATCGTCTTCCCAAGGAGCTGTCCGGCGGCCAGAGGCAACGGGTTGCCATTGGCCGCGCCATCGTGCGGGACCCGAAAGTGTATCTTTTTGACGAGCCGCTCTCGAACCTTGACGCGTCGCTACGTGTCGCCACACGGATCGAAATCGCCCGATTGAAAGAGGCGATGCCAGAAAGCACGATGATTTATGTGACCCACGATCAGGTCGAGGCCATGACGCTGGCCAGCAGGATTGTTGTCTTGGCCAACAAGGGCATCGCCCAGGTCGGCACGCCGTTAGAACTTTATGAAACGCCGGACAACGAATTTGTCGCGCAATTTATCGGCTCACCTGCGATGAACCTGCTGCCTGGCGTTATTTCAGAGACCGGGCAAACCACGACGGTGACGCTTGAGGCCGGGGGAGCCGTCGTTTCGGCGATCTCCACTACCCCGGATCAGCAGGGATTGCAGGTCAATGTAGGCGTACGCCCCGAGGATATGTTGCCGGATGACGCGTCGGGGTTTTTCGAAGGTGAGGTAGATTTCACCGAAGCGCTGGGCGAAGTGACATTGTTGTATTTTGCGGACAAACCCGGCGCCGAGAGTATCATTGCCAAACTCCCGGGAATCGAGCGAAATCTGCGCGGGCAGATGGTCAAACTATCGGCGGATCCGGCGAAAGTGCACCTATTCCACAATGGATTGTCGCTACGGCGATGAACGCAGCCCGCGTGAAGAACAATCTTTGACGCATATGTGACGTGACACTGGCGGCAAGGCGGTTACGCTCCGCGACATGATGTACAGACTGATCTGCTTGTTTTGGATGGCCGCGACACCAGCTTTTGCAATGGGGCCGTGGCGCGCCGATTGTCAGGGTGACACTGCTTGCCAACTGGATGATCGCTCTTATCACGTGCTTGAACCGGACGAGTGGGATGGTGAAACACCCTTGCCGGTGCTGATGCATTTTCACGGTTGGGCGCGCCAAGGAAACGTCGTCGTGAACCACGAACGGATTGCTGGGGCGACCGCGCGCAGGGGCGTTCTACTGGTTGCCCCCAACGGGTTGGGCAAAAGCTGGAATTTCTGGAGTTCCGAGACTGAAGACGTTGGTTTCGCCGACCGCGTTCTTGAGGATGTCGGTCGGCGCTATCCGATCGACCCGACCCGTATCTATGTCTCGGGGTATTCTTTTGGCGGTGCGATGGCTTGGCGCTACGTCTGCCAATCCGGTAACGCGGTCGCGGCGCTGCTTGCTGTAGCGGGCAGCATTCGCCAGACCGAGAGCTGCCCGCAAGCGCCGCGACAGGTTCGCCATGTCCATGGAACCAGCGATGCCGTGATGGATTTCCCATTTGGCCCGGACAACGACACGACCTATCCGGTGGCACTGTGGCGACAGAAGTTCGATTGCGGCACAGCCATCCCGCGCGGAAATTGGAGCGTGGTACCGTTCCTGACGCTCAGTCGCATGGAATGGACTGACTGCGCTCGGGGGCAAGTGGTTCTGGATACACATCCGGGCGGGCATTTCATCCCGCATGGCTGGATCGGGCGGCAATTGGACGAACTTTTGGGGCGTTCGCCCACCTATCCCTGAGCGTTGACTTCATAGCTCAGGCGCGATCATCTGCAGATCGCACAAACAGGAGAACACCGTCGTGAAACCGCTGTTGTTGAGCGCTCTGATCCTTGCCGCCACACCCGTACTTGCCCGTGACACCTATCCACCGGTCGAGGTGTTGTTGCAGACCCAAACCTCGGTCATTGGTGAAGTGCTGGAATATCCCACTGGTACGCCCGAGATTACGATGGCGATCGTTTCCATGCAGCCCGGCCAAAACACCGGACCTCATCGCCACGATGCGCCCTTGATGGCTTATATTCTGGAAGGGGAAATTACGGTCGATTACGGCGAGGCCGGCACGCGTATCTATAAAGAGGGCGATGCCCTTGTCGAGGCTTTTCGGTCAACTCATTTCGGGGTCAATACCGGCGACGGCATTGCTCGCATTCTGGCGGTGTTCGCGGGTTCAGACAGCGTGTCGAACACGGTCGCAGAAGAGTAAACGCCGGGGGACCATGCTGCCTCTTTCCCCTGTGCGCAATATCCGTTACACGCGGGCTGACCCAAGATGACTGGCGGATGACGACCGATGAAATTCACTCTTTCCTGGCTCAAGGATCACCTGGACACCGACGCATCAGTTGACGAAATCACTGATGCACTGACCGACCTCGGCCTCGAGGTCGAAGAGATCGTGAACCCGGTGGACCGGCTGGCGGACTTTACGCTGGGCTACGTGAAACACGCCGAGAAACACCCCGACGCGGACAAGCTGCGCGTCTGCAACGTGCAGACAGACGAGGGTGAGTTGCAGATCATCTGTGGTGCCCCCAATGCGCGTGAAGGCATCACGGTCGTGGTCTGCAAGCCCGGCATGTATATCCCCGGTCTGGATCTGACGATCAGCGTTGGCAAAATCCGTGGTGTCGAAAGTTTTGGTATGATGGCCTCTGAGCGAGAGCTGGAGCTGTCGGACGAGCATGACGGCATCATCGAACTGCCGACGGGCGAAGTGGGCGACCGCTTCGTTGACTGGCTGGCCGAGAACGACCCGTCCAAGATCGACCCGGTGATCGAGATTGCGATCACGCCGAACCGACCAGATGCGCTGGGCGTGGCCGGGATTGCCCGCGATCTGGCAGCGCGCGGATTGGGTACCCTGAAAGTGCGCGACTATGTGCCGGTGCCGGGCGATCTCAAAAGCCCGATTAAAGTGACCATCGACGAGGATACTCTGGACGGCGCGCCACATTTCACCGGTCGTCTGATCAAGGGCGTAAAGAACGGCCCCAGCCCGCAGTGGCTGCAGGATCAGCTGAAGGCGATAGGTCTGCGTCCGATCTCGGCTTTGGTGGATATCACCAACTATATGACCTTCGACCACAACCGTCCGCTGCACGTCTTTGATGCCGACAAGGTGCAGGGCGATCTGCGGGTGCATCGCGCCAAAGGCGGAGAAAAGCTGGTCGCGCTGGACGAGAAAGAATACACCCTTCAGCCCGGCATGATGGTGATTTCGGACGACAACGGTCCCGAGTCCATCGCTGGTATCATGGGCGGTGAGAATACCGGTTGTACCGAGGAAACGGTGAACGTGTTTCTCGAAAGCGCGTTCTGGGATCACGTGCAGATCGCGCTGACAGGGCGCGCGCTTAAGATCAACTCGGACGCGCGGTACCGGTTCGAACGCGGTGTCGATCCGGAATACACGCTGGAAGGGTTGGAACATGCGACGCAGATGATCCTGGATATCTGCGGTGGTGAGGCGTCAAACGTGGTCGAGGTGGGCAAGGCCCCAGTCCACGCGCGGGCCTACAAACTGGATGCAGAACGCGTTCGGTCGCTGGTCGGCATGGACATCCCCGAAAGCGAGCAGCGCCAGACTCTGACCCGTTTGGGCTTCCGTTTGGAAGGCGAGATGGCTCACGTTCCCAGCTGGCGCCCTGACGTCATGGGTGAGGCCGATCTGGTGGAAGAAGTCGCGCGGATTGCCTCGCTGACCAAGCTGCAGGGCAAACCGCTGCCACGCGTCACTGATGGAATCCCCAAGCCAGTGATGACGCCGACGCAACGACGACAGTCGATGGCGCGTCGCACTTGCGCGGCGCTGGGGTACAATGAATGCGTCAGCTACACCTTCATCGATCAGGCCTCGGCGGCGCTGTTTGGTGGTGGGGACGAAGCGACGCAGCTTGAAAACCCAATCTCGTCCGAGATGAGCCACATGCGCCCCGACCTGCTGCCCGGCCTGCTGCAGGCCGCAGCCCGCAATCAGGCGCGCGGCTATGCGGATGTGGCCCTGTTCGAGGTCGGGCCGGTCTTCCATGACGGCGAACCCGGCGATCAGAAAACCCAGATCACCGGCCTGCTTGTCGGTCGCAACGGCCCCAAGGACGTTCACGGTGCCTCGCGACCGATCGACCTGTTCGATGCCAAGGCGGATGCCGAGGCTGTGCTGGCCGCCATTGGCGCGCCTGCGAAAGTGCAGGTCCTGCGAGACGGTGATGCATGGTGGCATCCGGGCCGGCACGGTAAAATCTGTCTGGGTCCGAAGAAGGTGCTAGGTGTCTTTGGCGAGCTGCACCCGCGTGTCTTGCAGGCGATGGACATCAAGGGCCCCGCAATGGCCTTTACCATCTGGCCGGACGAGGTGCCGATGCCGCGCAAATCCGGTGCGACCCGTGCGGCGCTGGAACTGCGTGATCTGCAAGCGGTCGAGCGTGATTTTGCCTTTGTGGTCGACGCAGATGTCGAGGCGCTGACGCTGGTGAACGCCGCCGCCGGTGCCGACAAGGCGTTGATCGAGGACGTCCGCGTGTTTGACGAATTCATCGGCGGCAGTGTGGGTGAGGGCAAGAAGTCACTGGCCATCACCGTACGCTTGCAGCCTTCGGATGCGACCCTGAAGGAAAAAGATATCGAGGCTGTGGCCGAGAAGATCATCGCCAAGGTCTCCAAGGCCACCGGTGGCGTTTTGCGCGGATAATCACACGCAGTATTCGAGTTGAACGCGCCTTTGGGCGCGTTTTTCATTTGGACAGAAACTCGGTCAGCAGATCAAAGACCAACCGGATTCGGCGGCTGGTGTGCAGCTCGCGATGGGTGGTCAGCCAGACCGGGAACATGATGGCCTCCATCCCGGGAAGAACGCGTTCGACGCCGGGTGTCGCGTCACCCACTTCTTGCGACATGGGGGCAACGCCAAATCCTTGCCTGGCGTATTCCCAGGCGACAATTCCGTTTTGCGAGCCGAGTCGGAAGTTGTCTTCGCTCAGATGAATGCCGAGTGGTTTCAGATAAGTGATCATCTGAGCGGTGTCGCCAAAGCTGATGAACTCGTGCTGCGACAGGTCGCGTTTGGATTTGGGGCGACCTGCGCGGTTCAGGTATTCGGTCGTGGCATAGAAATGACCCGACGCTTCCTGAACCAGTTTGGTGATCAGGTCAGGCTGATCCGGGCGGACGTGGCGGATCGCGATATCTGCCTCGCGCCGCATCAGATCTCGGATGTCATTCGAGGCGATCACGTCAATTCGCAGACGCGGGGCCTGCACCCGGACCTCGCGCAGTAGATCGGGCAGAATATACGCCGACATGACGTCGCTTGCGGTGATGCGGACCAGCCCCTCGATAGACTGCGCCTGTCCCGACGCGGTCAGCGCGATGCGGTTGGCGGCCTCGCCCATGGTCCGGGTATGATCCAGTAACTCCACCCCCGCCTGCGTGATTTCCAGAGAGCGGCCAACGCGCTCGAATAGCATCACGCCCAAGTCGGCCTCGAGCGCGGCGATCTGGCGGCTGAGCGTGGGCTGTGTCTGACCCAATTGCCTGGCAGCGGCAGAAAGCGAGCCTGCTTCGGCTGTCGCCAAAAAAGCGCGGATATGGTTCCAGTCGAAATCACCAAGATAAGTCATACGAATATGTATAAGAAACCTGCAAATTTCGGCAATTCCTATTCGATCTACGCATGATTAATTTGGGCCTAAAGGAGATCGCCCATGACGGCTACTGCAAAATTCTGGGACGGTGTGGCTGAGAAGTACGCCCGATCACCCATCAAGGATATGGCATCGTATGAGCATACGCTTGAGCGCTCGGCCTCTTATCTGAAGAAGACGGATGACGTCCTGGAGCTGGGCTGTGGCACCGGCATGACCGCTTTGCGACTGTCGGGTTTTGTCAGGTCGATCACAGCCACTGACGTTTCATCCGGCATGTTGGCAGTGGGTCGGAAACATGCTTCCGAACAGAATATCTCCAGCGTGACATTCGTTCGGGCCGATGCAAACACGCCACCGGCGGGGCCCTTTGACGTCGCCTTGGCATATAATCTGCTGCATCTGGTCGAGGATCTGGAAGGCAGTCTCTTGCGGATAAACTCAGTTCTAAAACCGGGCGGGTTGTTCATCTCAAAGACGTTTTGCCCGCCGTCGCACGGCGCAAGTTGGCGTTTTCGTGCCATTCGGCTGGTTTTGCCGGTCATGCAACTGTTGGGTAAGGCTCCGTTCGTGCGGTTTCTGTCCGAGGCAGATTTGGATAACGCGGTTCAACAGGCTGGGTTTGAACTGGTCGAGCAGGATAGCTTTCCCGCTCGTGATGCCCGTCGCTATCTGGTTGCCCGCAAAATCTGATCAATGCCTGAACAGCAAACGTTCATTTCGCGTTGGGCTTTAACCGATCGCAGTTTAAGTAACCTGTGAAACAATTGCGGAGGTTGCTATGGGCTTGAATGTTTATCTGTCCGGAGAAATTCACACCGATTGGCGCGAACAGATCATCGAAGGATCAAAGGGGTTGGATGTGACGTTCAACAGCCCGGTGACCGATCACGATGCCAGTGATGATTGCGGGGTTGCAATTCTGGGCGCGGAGCCGAACAAATATTGGCACGACCACAAAGGCGCGATGGTCAATGCGATCCGCACCCGCAAGGGCATAGTGGATGCAGACATTGTAGTGGTTCGGTTCGGCGAGAAATACAAACAGTGGAACGCGGCCTTTGACGCAGGATATGCGGCCGCGCTGGGCAAGTCGATCATCGTGCTGCATGGCCCGGATCATCAGCATGCCCTGAAAGAGGTTGATGCAGCAGCCCTCGCCGTCACCGAGGAGCCACGTCAGGTGGTTGAAGTCCTGCGCTACGTTCTGACTGGAAAGCTTCCGGGCTGAATTGACCAGTGGATGCAGGTGCCTGCATCCACCACTTTGCTTTGCCGTTCAATCTCGCGCCGGGATCGAAAGGCCCCTTTGCACGGCAGGGCGCTCGAGAAAACGCTCGAGATACGCTGCGACATGTGGATAGTTGTCCCATCCCAGCAAGTCTTTCGCATCGTAGTAGTCCAGCCCGCGCAGCCAAGGTGCGATTGCGATATCGGCAATCGAGTAATCTCCGATGATCCATTCCTGCCCGTCCAGTTGCGTGTTCAGGACATTCAGCAGACGTTTCGCCTCGGCAACATATCGGTCGCGGGGGCGGGGATCTTCAATTTCGCTGCCGGCGAATTTGTGAAAATAACCCAGCTGACCGAACATCGGACCAACGCCACCCATCTGAAACATCAGCCATTGGGTTACGCGGTATTTGTCAGATTTGGACCGACCGAGAAACTTGCCGGACTTTTCGGCGAGATACAGCAAGATCGCCCCACTTTCGAACAGCGTCAACGGAGCTCCATCAGGGCCATTCGGGTCAATGATCGCCGGGATTTTGTTGTTGGGATTCAGTGACAGAAATTCGGGGCTTTTGACATCTGCATCCGCCAGAGTCACCAGGTGGGGTTCATAGGGCAGGCCGGTTTCTTCCAGCATGATCGAGGCTTTGACGCCGTTGGGTGTGGGATAGGAGTAAAGTTGAATCCGATCAGGTGACTGGGGCGGCCATTTGGCCATGATCGGAAACGAGGTGGTGTCCAGCATGTGGGGCTCCTTGATCGGTCTGATGTTCGCCACTCTGCCAAGTTCGGACCATGTTGTCAGGTCCGGGAGTGTGCATGGCCGGTCAGCTGCTGTTTACTGAAGAACAAGAGGGGGAAAAGTGAGGAAACACGCACCTAGACCCGGTCGAAAATTTGGCTCAAAATACCTTGATCCCCGCGCTACAAGCGCGGGTTTGCTTTTGGTGCAGAGGAGACGTTCGTGGAAGACGTTGTAACGCAGGTGGGTGCGTATAGCCCACTGATTATTAGCGCAGTCAAAGCGTTGATCGTTCTGGTGCTGGGTTGGATTGTGGCCGGTGCGATCAGTGGAATGTTGCGCCGCCGGATTAATGCGACGCCGCATATTGATCCCACTCTGGGCAATTTTGTCGCCAGTTTGGTCAAGTGGGTACTACTGGCGATCGTGTTTGTCGCGGTTCTTGGCATTTTTGGGATCCAGGCAACCAGTATCGTGGCGATCCTTGGTGCGGCTTCGCTGGCCATCGGTCTCGCCCTGCAAGGTACGCTGAGTGATCTGGCTGCCGGTGTCATGCTGGTTGTGTTCCGCCCTTATAAGCTGGGACAATATGTCGATATTGGTGGCACCGCCGGGACGGTCAAAGACCTGAACCTGTTCACAACTGAACTGGTCACTCCGGACAACGTGCAGATCATTGTGCCAAACGGCCAATCTTGGGGATCGATCATCACCAACTATTCGGCGCATGAAACGCGACGGGTCGATCTGGTGTTTGGTATTGATTACGGGGACAGCGCAGATCAGGCGATGCAGATCATCCTGGACGTCGCCAAGGCGGAGGAGCGCATCATGAGTGATCCCGAGCCTTGGGTGAGGGTCACCAATCTGGGTGACAGCTCGGTAGATCTGACGGCTCGTTTGTGGTGCGTCGCAGACGACTATTGGGATTTGAAGTTCGAACTGACAAAGGCAGTGAAAGAAGCCTTTGACGCCAACGGCATATCCATTCCCTATCCCCATTCTGTCGAGATCCAGAGAAAGGGCTGATAGCTCCCGCCCGCCGAGCGGGCAAAGGAAATGCCCTTCTCCGGTTGGGTCTGGCGCCGCGCAAATCGCGCGGCGCCTTTTTTTGAGTCTGAAGGGAAGCCCCGCACCTCGCTATTTGCGCGGCGCGGGGCCCAACTCTGCGCTATACTCGCTTAAAACGGCGCTTTGAGAGCCGAGAAGTTTTAAGACTTGATGACTACGGCCGGCGAAACAACGTCGATTCCCAGGGCCTTTCCAACAGCATAGTAGGTCAATTGGCCTGCGTGGACGTTCAGCCCGGCCAAAAGGTGCGGATCGTCCTGACAAGCCTGTTTCCAGCCCTTATCGGCAAGAGCCAGCAGGAAAGGCATCGTCGCGTTGCCAAGTGCAATGGTCGATGTGCGTGCTACGGCGCCTGGCATATTTGCCACGCAGTAGTGCATGATGCCGTCGACTTCGTAGATCGGATCAGCATGCGTGGTCGCCTTGGAGGTTTCAAAGCAACCGCCCTGATCGATGGCGACGTCTACCAGAACCGCACCGGGTTTCATGGTAGATAGCTGTTCGCGCGTGACCAGCTTGGGTGCAGCCGCACCGGGGATCAGGACCGCGCCGATGACCATGTCCGCGTCACGGATCAGTTCGGCTGTGGCACCTGCGGTCGAGTACTGATTCTTGAACTGTCCGCCAAACACATCATCCAGATAACGCAGTCGGGGCAGTGAACGGTCCAGCACAGTGACGTCTGCACCCATGCCCGCCGCGATCTTCGCCGCATGAGTACCGACAACACCTCCGCCGATCACAACAACTTTGGCTGGTCCAACGCCTGGAACGCCACCCATCAGAACACCGCGCCCGCCGTTGGCCTTTTGAAGTGTCCACGATCCGACCTGTGGTGCCAGACGGCCAGCCACTTCGGACATAGGTGCCAGAAGTGGTAGCCCGCCATTGGCGTCCGTGACGGTTTCGTAAGCAATCGCCGTGCAACCGGATTCCAACAGGTCGTGAGTCTGATCCGGATCGGGCGCCAGGTGCAGATAGGTGAACAGAAGCTGGTCTTCGCGCAGCATCTTACGCTCGACGGCTTGCGGTTCCTTGACCTTGACGATCATGTCTGCCGTAGCAAAAACCTCGTCAGCCGTATCTACGATACGGGCGCCGGCGGCAATATAAGAGTCATTGTCAAAGCCAGACCCCATGCCCGCCCCGGTCTCGATAATGACCTCGTGGCCTCGCGCAACGGCTTCTTGCGCGGCATTCGGCGTCATGCCGACACGGAACTCCTGAGGTTTGATTTCCTTGGGGCAACCGATTTTCATGTGTCTCTCCGTACATAAACTGCCTAAATTATGGGCATTCCGCGGCGCAATTTCTGTGAAACCCTGCTTGCCAAAGCATGATTTAGTGGGAAAATATTCGACAAATTCCAATTCACACGCAACGGATGTGCGCAGATGAGTATTGATGCAACTGATCGAAAGATTCTGGCGGCCCTTCAGCGCAAGGGGCGGTTGTCGAATGCAGAACTGTCCGATCAGGTGAATCTGTCCCCGTCAGCCTGTCACCGGCGCGTGCAACGGCTCGAGGCGGATGGCTATATCAAGGACTATGTCGCCTTGCTGGACGCCCGGAAGATGAACGTTCCGACCACAGTTTTCGTCGAGATCACATTGCAAGGCCAAGCCGAAGAGGTGCTGGATGCCTTTGAAAAGGCCGTGGCTCGCATCCCGGACGTATTGGAATGCCACCTGATGGCGGGCACAGCGGATTACATCCTGAAGGTTGTCGCTGAAAATACCGAGGATTTCGCCCGTATACATCGGCAATACCTGTCGCGCCTGCCGGGCGTGGCACAGATGCAAAGTTCGTTTGCTCTGCGTACCGTATTCAAAACAACGGCTCTTCCGGTTTGAGCCTATTCAGGCCGGGCCGGAATAGGTGAACAGAGTCAGATGCAGGAAATTGAAAGCGAAATGCATCAGGACTGGCACCCACAAGCGACCTGTTGCGAGATACCCCAACCCGCACGCCAACCCAAGCAGAGAGGCAAACCCCATTAGGACAAGGCCACCGCCCATATGGGCTGCGCCGAACAAAACACTGGTCACGACCAATCCGGCCGACAGCCCCAGTCGCCCGCTAATCACAGATTGTAAGTAGCCGCGGAAGAAAGCTTCTTCCGTGAGGCAGGTCAGGAACAAGTTCGATACAGCGAAGACCAACCACCAGTGTGGCAGGCTGAATTCGGGACGCACCGCCCCTGACACCACGCCCAATAGCAACAGGGAGGGCAATAAGATCAAGCCAGCCACAAGCGGCCAAACTCTGACCGGCGCGCTATGGGTCAACATCACGGGCCACGCCAGCAGCACCGCGAAAAAGACCATCGGTTTGTCCAGATTGAAATACAGCGTGAATGGAGCGCTACCCGGTCCTGCCTGAACCTGATCCAGAACCAAAAGATTATGAACCCCTGGCAGCAGGTGCGCACCCAGAATGACGCTCCAGACAATCAGCGCAATATGTCCGATGAACGCTGCAGTGCCATGCAGCCTTGGAAGGTAGGCCGCGCCCAAAAGCCCAAGACCGACGATCAAAACGGCCACGCCGGAGGTCAAGCCTGTGGTCAGCGCCATCATGGCAAAGACACTGACCAACCCTGCGGTGAGGGCGCGGTTTCTGGTCAACGCGGCGACTTGAGCGACGATCAGGATCAGCCACGGCCAAATTGTTGGCAGCAATGAGAAAAAGAATGCCACAATGACCTCCTGTTTGCCCGGGCATAGATGCAGGAGTAGCGAGCGCAATTGCAAGCGCCTGTTTTAGGACGCAAGATGTGGCCTTGCGTCAATTCCGCCGCTTGTATCCCACGCCGGACCGGGTCACATTCAGGTTTTGCAGCATATATATTTGTCAGATGGCAGTCCGGGATTCAGGCACCATCTGCGGGCACGGTGACATCTGCCGGTTACACCGCCCGGATACGGTGCGAGCCCGAAGAAAGATAAGGAGCAGACCTTGGCACACTACGTGAATGACGCCCCGAAAGATTGGCTGGAAGCCGAGCTGGAAGATACGCTGGACGAAGATTTCGAAATCGAATTCAGCGAGCCGATGCTGTCGATGGAGGTCCGCAAGATCTACAAAGATCAGCATCCGAATATGCTGGATCGCAAAGTCTATTTTCGTAATCTGCTGCGTTTGCAAGCCGAATTGATCAAGGTTCAGGATTGGGTTCAGCACACCGGTGCCAAGGTGTGCATCCTGTTTGAAGGGCGCGATAGCGCGGGCAAGGGCGGCGTGATCAAGAGGATCACGCAGCGCTTGAATCCTCGGGTGGCCCGCGTGGTTGCATTGCCAGCACCCAGCCGTCGTGAGCAGAGCCAGTGGTATTTCCAGCGTTATGTTCCGCACCTGCCTGCGGCCGGTGAAATCGTGTTTTTCGACCGTTCCTGGTACAACCGCGCCGGGGTCGAGCGTGTGATGGGCTTCGCCAACGAAGACCAGGTTGAACAGTTCTTTCAGGACGTTCCCGAATTCGAACGGATGCTGGTCCGCTCGGGGATCATTTTGTTGAAGTACTGGTTCTCGATTACGGACGAAGAACAGCAGTTGCGATTCCTCATGCGCATCCATGACCCGATGAAGCAATGGAAACTGTCACCCATGGATCTGGAATCGCGCATCCGCTGGGAAGCTTACACAAAAGCCAAAGAGGATATGTTCTTCCGCACCAACATCCCCGAGGCGCCTTGGTATATCGTCGAGGGAAATGACAAGAAACGCGAGCGTTTGAATTGTATCGAACACCTGTTGACCAAAATCCCCTACGATGACGTTCCCCAGGACAAGGTCAATTTGCCGGATCGTCGTTACAACCCGGAATATGAACGCCGCATTCTGCCCGACGAGTTGTACGTACCTAAGATTTATTGAGGTCCGGAATCGGATGTGCGGGGGCAAACAAGCCCCCGCACAATATTGGTTAGGCGACATCCATCATGCACGTCGTCTGAAAATAGACGAAACCACAGAAATCATCCGGGGTCATATCGACTTCGTCTGAGACGGTGGTGATGTCCTCGTCATCTGCTCCGGTGTCAGTCACCAGTTCAAAATCGTCCGCCTCGGGTTCGGGCTGATAGGGATTGTCCCAATCGAACTGATCAAGGCTGGCCTGCAGGAACTCCACGAACTCCTGAATCTCATTCAGGAAGGCCTGAACATCAAAGCAGTCTGCATCGGGTGTCGCCGTGTCGGGTGTTTCCACTTCGGCCACGTCGTCACCAGGTGTTTCTACATCGACGTCCGGATCGTCGGTTTCCGCGACCGGAGTTTCCACTTCGGGAGTTTCATCGTCGGGTGTTTCCACATCGACAACCTCTTCTCCGGGAGTTTCTTCGTCGACTTCCGGATCATCAGTTTCCGCGACCGGGGTTTCTACTTCAGGATCTTCATCGTCTGGAGTTTCCACTTCGGCAACGGGCTCATCTGTGTCCGTTCCCGGCTCCTCACTATCCGTAACGTCCGGTGCTGGGGTCTCATCCACGGGTGTCACGGGGGCGGTAACGTCCGGATCGGGTACCTCGGTTTCTGGGTCTACGGGCTGTGCCACGTCTTCGTCGGTAGGGGGTTGCGGTGTTTGGGGCGACCCGTTGTCCAACAGAACGGCCGCGTCGGTCTTGGCAAAGTTTTGCGTGACCATCACGGCATCGAATCCCTGCATGTCACCGGTCTCGATACCAATGCCAATATACTTGAATTCGGGGTTCAGAATGTTGGCGCGGTGGCCGGGGCTGTTCATCAGGTTTTGGTGCAATTGCGCGACATCATCGCTGATGCCGGGTGCGCCGCGTTCGGATTGCCAGGCAATATTCTCACCCGACCGCCAATTGCCCGAGAAATCGAACCCGGCCGCTTCCATGCGCTGTGTTGCGGAAGATCCGCCCGATCCGGTGTGGCTGAACCTGTCGGTATCCAGCATCCACATGCTGTGATCTTCGGACGAGTCGTTCAGTTGCGTCTCAAGTTGCAAAGGGTTTAGCCCGCGGGATGTGCGCTCTTGGTTGATCAGCGCGAGCATTTCCTGCTCGACCGTGCTTGCTGTAGACATGTTTTGCCTCCGTATATTGTTATGTCTGAGTGGACGGCATCAGTTACCGAGCAACACCAAACACTGAACAGAGGGGTGGAAGCGCCAGGCGTATTTCGGCGACGGAATGCAACTGGACGGGGATTCGCTGTGCTGTAATACGCCGACCAAACCGGTGGGCCTGCGATCGGCAGGTTGCCGCGTTATATATCCGGATAACCGGCAAATTCTGACTTACCCAGAAACGACAAACCCCCGGGCGATGCCTCGGGGGTCGTCAAATAGTGTCATCCAAAGCTGGACGAGTCAGGCAGCTATTAGAGCAAACCTTCGCGCTGTGCTTTCTTACGTGCCAGTTTACGGGCACGGCGGATCGCTTCAGCTTTCTCGCGCGCTTTTTTCTCGGACGGTTTCTCGAAATGTTGCTTCAGCTTCATTTCACGGAACACGCCTTCGCGCTGCAGCTTTTTCTTCAGGGCACGAAGCGCCTGATCGACGTTATTGTCGCGAACACTAACCTGCATGTGGTTGTCACCACCTTTCTAGATAGAGTTGCAAGGAAATTGCAGGAATTGGCCGTATAGCAAAGCGCTCCTAACTTGTCTAGTACTGGGCCCGAGAACCGGAGAACCGTCATGACCGTGACCTATGAAGATGCGAAACAGCAGTTGTTGAATGCCATGCTGGACCATGTGCCGTTTGACGGCTGGTCCGAAACCAGTTTTCGCGAGGCGATTGCCGACAGTGGTCTGGACGACGGGTTGGCGCGCGCCATCTGCCCGCGTGGTGCTGTAGACTTGGCGCTCGCCTTTCACGCGCGCGGTGACGCGATGATGCTGGAGCGAATCGAATCCGAGGATCTGAGCGGTTTGAAATTCCGCGACAAGATCGCCGCTGCGGTCCGCTTCCGCTTGCAGGCTGTTCAGGACAAAGAGGCCGTGCGCCGCGGCGTGACGCTGTTTGCACTGCCGATATATGCGGCTGATGGGGCAAAAGCAGTCTGGGGAACGTGTGATCTTATCTGGAACGCGCTGGGCGACACGTCGGACGATGTGAACTGGTACACGAAACGTGCCACGCTGTCCGGCGTGTATTCCTCGACCCTGTTGTATTGGCTGGGGGACGACAGCGCTGATCAGCAGGCCACGTGGGAGTTTCTGGACCGGCGCATCGAAGGCGTTATGCAGTTTGAAAAGTTCAAGGCGCAGGTTAACAGCAATCCACTGCTGAAACCGTTTCTTGCCGCTCCCAACTGGCTGGCGGGTCAGGTCAAAGCGCCGGCCAAGACTGGTGCGGGCTTGCCGGGATCGCTCACCCCCAGAAAATGACCTGAAAATGCGGCTGGGCCTTTGAACCGATGCCTGCTAGGCAACGGACAAAGGAGACCTGCCAATGACCCAGATGATGCGCGCCGTTGAAATCACTACGCCGGGTGGTCCGGACGTATTGCAGTTGGCCGAGCGGCCTGTGCCAGAACCCGGAAACGGTCAGGTTGTCCTGAAGGTCGCATATGCCGGTGTGAACCGCCCGGATGCCCTGCAACGCGCCGGGGCTTACAACCCACCTCCGGGTGCGAGCGAATTGCCGGGGCTCGAGGCGTCAGGTGAAGTGGTTGCTGTCGGCTCTGGGGTCGAAGGCATATCGGTTGGCGATCTGGTTTGCGCTTTGCTCCCGGGCGGCGGTTATGCAGAATATGTCGCAACGCCTGCCGCTCACTGTCTGCCGGTTCCTGCCGGAATGGGCATGAAAGGGGCCGCGTGTCTGCCGGAAACCTTTTTCACCGTCTGGTCCAATGTCTTCACCCGTGGTGGTCTGAAAGCGGGCGAGAGGTTTCTTGTCCATGGAGGTTCCAGCGGGATTGGTACCACGGCCATTCAGCTGGCAAGTGCTTTTGGCGCCCGCGTCTTTGCCACTGCCGGATCGGATGAGAAATGCGCGGCCTGTGTTGATCTTGGGGCCGAAAAGGCCATCAACTATCGTGATGAAGATTTTGTGGCCGCCATGCGGGCTGAAGGCGGTGCCAACCTGATCCTGGACATGGTTGGTGGCGACTATATCCCCCGTAACGTCAAAGCCTTGGCTGAAGATGGGCGTCTTGTACAGATTGCCTTTTTGCAAGGCCCGGTGGTCGAGCTGAACTTTGCCCTAATGATGGTCAAACGCCTGACCCTGACCGGCAGCACGCTGCGCCCGCAAAGCGATTTGGCCAAGGCGAAAATTGCGCAGGACCTGCGCGAGGCCGTCTGGCCTCTGCTTGAAGCCGGAAAGGTTGCGCCGGTCATGGATAGCGAGTTTGACCTGGCTGACGCCGCTGCCGCCCATGCGCGTATGGAAAGCTCGGGCCATATCGGAAAGATTGTCCTGAAAGTTGCGGGTTAATGAGATTGCGCGCGAGTTGATCTCGCGCGCCGTCCAAAGTCAGGCGACAGCCCGACGATACAGATGCCAAGTTGCGTGTCCAAGCACAGGCATGACAACGATCAGCCCCAGCAACATCGGGATTGCGCCCAGCGCCAGCAGTGCCGCGACGATGAAACCCCATGTCAGGATGACTCCGGGATTATGCCGCAGAACGCGCACCGAGGTAACCACTGCCACCGGTAGTCCCACCTTTCTGTCCAGAAGCAGGGGAAAACTGACGACGCTGATGGCCAATGCGACCAGGGCAAACAAAAATCCGATAGCCGTTCCGACAATGATCATGGTCCATCCCGCACCGGTGGTGAAGACATCTGCGGCAAATGCGCTGAGCGAGGCCGGAGACTCGGGGCCAAGTGTCATAACATAGACGCCCTGCGCGACCAGCAGCCAGACCAGCAGCAGCATGACAAGGTAGAACCCAAGCGCCAGAATTGCGCCGAAGGACGGAGACTGAAAGACGCCGAACGCGTCCAGCCAATGGACTGCGCCTCCCTGTTCCCGCTTTCGGCTGATTTCATATAGCCCTACGGCGGCGACAGGACCGACCAGGGCAAACCCGGCGATCAGTGGAGCCAGCAAGGGGACCATGTCCATATTCATCCCGATACCGAACATCAACAGACCTGCTATCGGATAGATCAGCACGATGAAAATCGCATCGGCACGGGTCTCGAGGAAATCCTGATACCCGGCCTGCAAACAGGCACGCAAATCCTGCATGCTCAATGTTTGCACCATCGGTAGCTGTTGCGTGTCCGAACTGCCAATAGTGGATACGCTTTCGGCCACATGATCGCTGGTCGCGCCGAGATGGCGTGCGACCCAGCTGATAGGATTACCGATCGTCTTGTCCATCATCATCCCCTTCCCGGATTTGGGTACGAAGCGGGATGCATCCGGCATACGAATTGTCCGTGACCGGATGATCCGGCAACGCCTGAAGCAACTGTAGCACAATTTCCTTTATTTGTCTGCTCATTGATGCGTGACCGAGTGCATTGCTCTGTCGTGCAGGCGTGTTAGCTTTGCCTCGAGCCAGAAGGGAGAGCATGATGCAGCAAACGGCGAGAACCGTAGTTATCCATGAAACCGGCGGTCCTGAGGTCTTGCAGGTCGAAGACCGTATGGTTGGCGATCCAGGACCGGGCGAAGTGCGTATTCGGCATTACGCTTGCGGGCTGAATTTCATTGATGTTTATCAACGCAGCGGCCTGTATGCGATGGGCCTGCCCCATGCGTTGGGGATGGAGGCTGCCGGTGTGATCGAAGCCGTCGGCGAAGGCGTCACGCATCTGGTGCCGGGCCAGCGCGCAGCTTATGCCGCTGCACCGCCGGGCGCTTATTCGCAGGCTCGCGTAATGCCGGCCGCGCAGGTTTGTCCATTGCCTGAAAGCATTTCCTTTCGAACGGCTGCTGCGATGATGCTGAAAGGGATGACCGTCGAATACCTGTTTCACCGCACGACACCCCTGAAGCGCGGCGATACGGTTCTGTTTCACGCTGCGGCAGGTGGCGTGGGCCTAATTGCCTGCCAATGGGCCAAATCCGAAGGCATCACTCTGATCGGCACCGCCGGAACGGACGAAAAGTGCAGTCAGGCCCAATTCAACGGTGCCTCGCATTGCATCAATTACCGAACAGAGAACTTTGTCGAGCGCGTGGCCGAGATTACTGGCGGCAAGGGCGTTGACGCAGTGATGGACTCGGTCGGAGCTGACACGTTTCAGGGCTCGCTGGATTGTCTGAAACCCCTCGGCATGATGATTTCGTTCGGTAATGCCTCGGGTCCGGTGCCGCCGCTGGATATCGGGGTTTTAGCGCAAAAAGGTTCGCTCAGGCTGACGCGGCCGACCCTGTTTACGCATATTTCCGACCCCAGCGTCTGTCAGGCTATGGCCCGGCGCCTGTTCGGCAAGGTGGACGGGCGCGAAGTCAAGATTCATGTCGAACAGACATTCCCGCTGGAACAGGTTGCAGACGCGCATCGCGCTCTTGAGGCACGTCAGACCACTGGCAGCACGATCCTCGAACCATGACTGATACGGCCCCGGCGGCCTGCGCCGGGGCCGTCTATTTCAGTTAGAAACGGTATGCTGCCCGAATCTGGAATGTGGTTGCGTCTACATCCACTCCAGTGGAATTGAAATTGTCGAATTCGTGGTACAGAATCTCCCCGGCGATGCTGACATTTGGTGCTACGAATTGCTCATAGCCAGCACCGATGAACCAGCCATCGTCACTGCCCAGTGTATCAGTATCTGCATCGGCATAGCCGGCCGTTCCGTACAGCAGACCTTGCGGATTGATCTTATAGCCGGCGCGCGCTTTGAGGCGCCATACATTTTCGACAGTAGCCGCGCCAGACAGATCAACATCGGTCCAATCATAGTCGAAGCCACCGCCGACAACCCAATCGCCCAGGTCATAATCGTAACCCAGAATGATACCGCCGATCACATCATCGCCATCAACACCAGAGATGTTGGTGTCGATATCCGCATATCCGATTTGCGCACCGCCGTAAAAGCCGGTCCAATTACCAGACGATTGTGCCATTGCCGAACCGGCCGTCAAAGTTGCGACAACCGTGGCCAGAGCCAATTTTCCTGTCATCTTGTTTTCCTTCCGATCTAAAATCGGCTGCGGCGCCAATCCGGCGACAGCCTTGTGATTAGGCATACGGTCTGGCCCTGAGACCAGATCACTGATTTTTTGTATTCCGACCCGTATGTGCGTGACCCGTTACTTTGGCGACGCTGGCCCACTGCAATTGGATCCTTATCTGGCGGTACAGATAGGTCCCGGGCCTCATGTCTTCAAATGACAGTCGGCGGCGGATACGATCCGCCGCCGACCTACTGGAATTATTCAGCGGATTATTGCTGTTGCAGTTCCGCAGGTGTTTTTTCGGCGATGGTTTCCCAGTTTGTGCTGGCCTGCTCGATAAAGCCCGGGATGTCGCCTTCCCAGCGTTTCTGAATGCCCTCGGACAGGTTCAGATACAGCTTGTTGTCGACGATCTTCCAGTAGTTCGGATCGCCGTCAAACTTAAAGCCCATCGCGGCGCCAAATGCACAGTATCCGCCGTATGCAGGCAGGTAAGCTTCGGGGTTTTCTTCAAACGCGGCTTTGTTTTCCTCGTTGGCAAAACGGTACATTGCGTCGTCGTGGATCGAGGTGATTTGCCAGTCGCCTTTGGTCGGCGAGCCTTCGGTAAAATAGGCAACAGGGTCATAGCCCTGCAACGCCAGACCAGTGGTTGAGGTGTTGAGTTCAACGCCAGCGGCCAGAGCCGAGCTTGCGATTGCGACGGACAGCGCCACGCCACCGAGGATGGATTTGATCTTGTTCATGACTTCACCTTTCGTGAACAGGGCCGCTTGAAAGCAACTGAATTTTGCCCGGGCGGCCCGGATTTGTTTTCTGCGCCGCCGGTAATTGGCGATCACAAATTCCCAATTGGGCAGCGACCCGTTCACGTTCAAAGCAATCAATTGTGAATGTGCGGCAGTGAATATCCGGTGTTCATTTCCGCACGTCGGTCTGTAAGGCCATCACAAAGTCGACAACCTTTTCAGCAGACATTTCACAGGGCCGCAGTAAGGCCCTGCCGCTCTGAGTCAGATACAGATTGAGGCTGATATAGTCCGAACCGCCCAGCTCGTGCGCCACCAGTTTGTGCGACCTGCCGTCCACCTGAGACGTACGCGTTGCGATATATCGCCGAGATCCGGCATGCCCGATGAATGTCCCCTGCGGCAGGGTAAAAAAGGTGCTAAGAAACCGGTCTGATGCCGTCACGAATTGCCGATCTTGGGCTCTGTTCCGGCCTTGATCCGAGCCAGATTTGCGCTGTGCCGCCAATAAACCAAAGCGGTCAGGAGAAGACCAAGAACAAATGTCGATCCGTTCGTCAGCACCATGACCCAGGTTGTCGACAGTGCCGCCGCCGCCAGCGCGCCCACGGACGATATTCGCCAGATTGCAGCTGCAGCCAGCCAGGTCAGGCAGCAGGTAACGCCGACGCGCCAGTCCAATGCCAACCACAGTCCCAAAAAGGTTGCGACTCCTTTGCCGCCCTTGAAACCCAACCAGATCGGAAAGCAATGGCCCAGAAATGCGGTCAACGCAGCGATTTGCGCGGCGTCTTCTCCTGCAAAGGTACGGGCCAGCAGGACCGCCGCCGCGCCCTTGGCTGCGTCACAAATCAGCGTCAGCGCGGCCGCGCCCTTGTTACCCGTACGCAGCACATTCGTCGCACCGATATTGCCGGACCCGATGTTTCTTAGGTTACCCAGCCCCATGATCCGTGCGATGATCATCCCGAATGGGATCGAGCCCATCAGATAGCCGAAAGCGGCCCACAGGATCAGCTGTTCAGTGGTGCTGTCGAGTAAGGGCATCAGGCTCTCCGGTATACTTCTTTGCCAGCGACATAGGTTGCGGTGACCTTACCTTGCATCCGCTGGCCGTCAAACGGCGTATTCTGCGACTTCGATTTCAGCGTGAAACGGTCCAGAACAAAGGGTACGTCAGGATCAAACAACACCAGATCGGCAGGCGCACCCTTGGACAATCGGCCAGTTTCCAGGCCAAGCCGTTTTGCGGGGTTCAGCGCCATTGCGCGGAACAGCGCCGGTAAATCCAGGTGTCCTGCGTGGTAGAGCCGCAAGGCCGCTGGCAACAGCGTCTCAAGTGCTACAGCACCCGAGGCAGCCTCTTCAAATGGCAGGCGTTTGCTTTCTTCGTCCTGCGGTGTGTGCATAGAACTGATCGTGTCGATCAACCCGCTGCGTACTGCTTCGATAACAGCCTGCCGGTCGTCCTCGGACCGCAACGGCGGCTTGACCTTGAAGAAGGTGCGATAGTCCGCAACATCCAGTTCATTTAAAGTCAGATGGTGGATCGATGTGCCCGCGGTAATGTCCAACCCATTCCGCTTGGCCCGTTCCAGGGCGGGTAAGGCGCGGGCAGTGGTGATCTGGTCTGCGTGATAGGCGGCGCCTGTCATCTCCAGCAGTGCGATATCCCGGTCCAGCCCCATCCGCTCGGCCATCGGCGAAACTGCGGTTAATCCGCGCAAGGCGGCGAATTTACCGCTGGTTGCGGCGGCGCCGTTGCTAAGTCCGGGCTCTTGCGGGTGTGCGATGACCAAGGCCCCGCATGAGCGGGCATACGTCAGAGCGCGAAAAAACACCTTGGTGTTGGCAACGACATGATCGCAATCGGTGAAGGCTACCGCTCCTGCGTCCTGCAGGAATCCGATCTCGGTCATCTCGCGCCCCTCACGACCTTTGGTCAACGCGGCCATGGGCAAGACATTGACCGGCGTGTCAGCTTGTGCGCGGCGGGTGACAAATTCCAGGCTTTCCGGCGTGTCGGTTGCCGGGCTGGTGTCCGGCCGCGTGACAATGGTGGTTACACCGCCAGCTGCGGCGGCGAGGCCAGCCGATTTGTAGCTTTCCTTATGCCGCTCACCGGGCTCGCAGACCTTGACACCGATGTCGACAATGCCAGGAGCGAGGCAGTGGCCACCGCAATCGACAACCGGCGCGTCTGTAGCCACATCATTCCCGTCTCCGCACGCCACAATGCGGCCCGCTTCAACTTTAAGCCAACCAATGTTGTCGGTGCCGGTTTCAGGGTCGATCAGGCGGGCGTTGGTGAAGATAAAATTGTTCATGCCATAGCCCTTTCGATTGCGGCTTTGGTGGCGGCCGGGTCCGCCTGATATTTGATCAGGTGTTTGTCGCCCCTTTTGGTGACGATCTGGACAAAGCTGCCCATGATCTTGACCGCCTCGATCTGGTTCAGCGGCACCTTGCGCGCACCGGGGCCGGTGAGGGTGGTGTCGGTCATCTCCCATGTGGCAACAAGCTCTTCGGAGGCCAGATACCAGGCGCGAATACCAATGGCGGCAAGACCTGCGGGCGCACCTGTCCAAACGTAGGGATTTCCGATCAGCCAGAGCACGATCATCGCCCCCGCTATGGCCACAGCGGCGAGCCACGCATTGGTGCGAACATAGGCGCTTTTGTCGGCGGCGAAAATTACAGGATCAGCCACAGGGCGCCTCCTATGGCCAAAAGGATCACAAGGGCCAGAGTGGCCGAACCCAAGCGGCGCGGTTTATTGTTCTCTGGTATGGCCTGCGGCGCCGAAAACGGTTTGGCGCTTTCGGCTTGAATAACGCCGCCGGTCCAATTCGTTGCTTCTTCGGTGTACAGGCCGATCAGGCGCACCCGGCGGTCGGGTATCAACGTGGCCGCGCGCCCGCCAAAGGCCGCGCTGCGCAGGACCAAGATCCACCCTTTGATGGCCTCCAATACAGTGCGATCCAATTGATCCTTGGATACGCCGCAGCCGTCGTTGAGATAGCCGTACAAGCCGAGATCTTCGAGGTCGGAGACCGGGAAAATGTCAATCTGTTCAGGGTCCAGCCCTGCAACGCCCAGCACTTGGTCAACAGCGCCGGGTTCGCGCAGGAATTTTGCTTCTTCCGGACGCATGTCCAGTGCGAACAGGCGCAATACGCCGCGTTCATGGGGGGCGATGGTCAGATCGCTCATGCGGCCTCGCGTTGGTTGCGGGCCAGCAATTCCATTGCGGCCATGCGGACGGCGACGCCCATTTCAACCTGTTCCTGAATGACGGATCGGTTGATGTCATCGGCAAGCGTGCCATCGATCTCGACGCCACGGTTCATCGGGCCGGGGTGCATGACGATGGCATCCGGTTTGGCCAGCGCCAGCTTGGCGGCGTCCAGACCATAGCGGTGGTAGTACTCACGCTCGGAGGGGATAAAGCCGCCATCCATCCGCTCTTTCTGAAGGCGCAGCATCATGACGACGTCGACGTCCTTCAAGCCCTCGTTCATGTCGTCGTAGATCTCGGCCCCGAATTCGGCGAATTGCGATGGCACCAGCGTTGGCGGACCGATCAGGCGGATGCGGTTCTCCATCTTGCCCAACAGGATCAGGTTCGACCGGGCAACGCGGGAATGCGCGACGTCTCCGCATATTGCGATGTTCAGCCGGTGCAAGCGCCCCTTAGCCCGGCGGATGGTCAGCGCGTCCAGCAGCGCCTGCGTTGGGTGCTCGTGGCGCCCGTCGCCGGCATTTAGCACCGCGCAATTCACCTTTTGCGCCAGCAGGTCCACCGCGCCGGAATGGGGGTGCCGGACTACAAGCAGATCGGGATGCATCGCATTCAGCGTCATCGCGGTGTCGATCAGCGTTTCGCCCTTTTTGATTGAACTCGCCTGCATCGCCATGTTCATCACATCTGCGCCAAGCCGCTTGCCTGCAATTTCAAAGCTCGCCTGCGTGCGTGTCGAATTCTCGAAGAACATGTTGATCTGGGTTAAGCCTGCCAGCACATCCGAGTGTTTAGCCGCCTGCCGGTTCAGATCGACGTATTTCTCTGCCAGATCAAGAATGGCGGTAATATCGGATTGCGACAGACGCTCGATGCCAAGAAGGTGACGATGGGCGAAACGCATGGGGCGGGCTCCTGTCTGACAATCGGGCCGCTTATAGAAAGGACAGCGCGTCGAGGCAACCTAAGGTTCGGTTCCCTCGGGCAGTTTCTCGCAACCGCCTTCGGGCAGGCACTGCTCACCGGGTTTGCACCATTTGCCATATCCGCAGTCGATGGCCTTGATCGGAACGCAGCCCTGGTTTCGCGAGCACTTAAACCCCGGGCGGCATTGTGATCCGGTTTTTTCGCAGAAAAACCAGCCGGGGCGCGAACATCCGCCATCCGGCAGGCACGATGATCCCGACGCGCAGATCAGGCCACCCTCGCATCTGGTGGGTGGTGCCGTGTTGAACTCGGGCGTTTGCTGTTCACATTCACCGCGCCCATTGCAGAAACTGCCGCCAGGGCAGTCAAGGCGCGAGGTGCACTTGTTCGCTCCCGCGGGTGCACAACGTGTGCCGCCTGCCACGCAGCGCTCAAACGGTCCGCACGTCCGACCACCGCCACAATAAGTATGACCCAAAGGGATGCATCGGCCGTCAAAGCTGCACCTCTGACCGGCAGGGCAGCAGTTTCTGCCGCATTGCAGCTGACCCGCTGGGCATTGTCCGTTTTTGTCATGGAAATGGGCCACAACTGGCCCGCTGTTTGTCACAGCAAGCAGCAGTCCGATTAAAAGGATTCGCAAGGCCAACAACATGAATATGCTCATCGTCGGTGCGACCGAGCGACATGGCAAGGTCTATTCGCTTCCCCTCAGCCGTCAGGCGAGTAAATTGATCGTATGGAATCGGGTTTGGACTATCACACAGCGCGGGCCCTGCTGGAATGGCAGGTCGAACTGGGCGTGACCGATGCGATCGGAGACGTTCCGATTGATCGATACGCGCTTCCGGACACCGCACCGAAGGTTAAAAAGCCGACGGTCGCAGCCGCGGCGCCTCCCAAACCCAAAAAAGTTGATTCTGCGGCGCTTGCCCAGCAGGTTGCGAAATCAGCGGGATCATTGCCTGAGTTGCGCGATGCACTGGACGCGTTCGATCTCTGCGAGTTGAAACGCGGCGCGCGGCAACTGGTTTTCGCTGACGGCACGCCGGGTGCCCGGGTGATGATCATTGGCGAGGCACCCGGCCGCGACGAGGATCGTGAAGGAAAGCCATTTGTCGGCCGTGCCGGTCAGCTTTTGGACCGGATGCTGGCGGCGATTGATCTGGATCGCGGTCAAAATGTCTATATCACCAATGTCTTGCCGTGGCGGCCCCCTCAGAATCGTGATCCCAAGCCTGAAGAGATCGGGATGATGAAACCGTTTCTGGAACGGCACATTGCGCTGGCAAAGCCCGAAGTTCTGGTGGTGATGGGAAATATCAGCTGTCAGGCTGTTCTTGGCAAACGTGGAATAACGCGTCTGCGCGGGCAATGGGATCAGGCCTTGAACCTGCCAGTGATCCCAATGTTCCACCCTGCCTATCTGCTGCGCCAACCGCAGATGAAGCGGCAGGCGTGGGCCGATCTTCTGGAGCTGAAAGCAAGGTTGGAGACCATCGCATGAGGATTTTGGCTTTTTCAGACCTGCACATGGCACGCAACCGGGCTGCGGATCTGGTCGCCGCAAGTGTCGAAGCGGATCTGGTGATCGGAGCCGGGGATTATTGCAACATGCGTCAGGGTCTGGACGAGGCGATGATCATGCTCTCAGGCATTTCGGCTCCGTTGGTGTTGGTGCCCGGCAATGCCGAAAGCGCTGGTGAGCTGACCGAGGCCGCACCCGAAGGGGTGCATGTCCTGCATGGCTCGGGCATGACAGTGGATGGGCTGCGCCTGTTCGGATTGGGTTACGGTGTACCGGTTACGCCATTCGGAGATTGGTCCTGTGACCTGACCGAGTCAGAGGCTGCTGAGATGTTGGAACGTTGTGATGCTGCAGACATTCTGATCGCCCATTCACCGCCCAAAGGGTATGGCGATACGACATCACAGGGCTTATCCGTAGGTTCCGTCGCGGTGAGGAATGCAGTTGAGCGGATACAGCCGCTTTACGCTTTCTGCGGCCATATTCACGACAGCTGGGGCTACAGCGGTATGATCGGGCGTACACAGGTGGCCAATCTGGGGCCGACAATAAATTGGTTTAAGGTCGACCTATGATCGAAACTGTAACGTTGCTGGCCTTTGTGCCGGCCGCCGTTGTCCTGAACTTAACTCCCGGGGCGGACATGATGTTCTGTGTCGGGCAAGGGCTGAAGTCCGGGGCCAAACCGGCTCTGTTGGCCAGTGCCGGGATAGCAGTTGGTTCACTTGTGCATGTCCTGTTGGCCGGGCTTGGCTTGGGCGCGGCAGTTTCCACAATGCCATGGTTGTTTGATGTGATTCGCTGGTTGGGAGTCGTTTACCTGCTGTATCTGGCGTGGGGCGCAATCCGGAACGGTGCAGTGTCGGCTGATGGCCCGGCCAAGCCAAGCCGGTTCGCCTTCCGCGATGGATTTGTGGTGAACCTGACCAACCCCAAGGTCATCCTGTTTGTTCTGGCCTTCATCCCGCAGTTTGTCGATCCGACACAGGGTTCGATCCTGTTACAGTTTCTGATTTTCGGAGCCGTCATTTCGCTGGGTGGTTTGGTAGTGAACGGGCTGGCCGGTGTCTTTGCCGGGGGTGCGGGTAAAGCGCTGATCTCAAACCCCCGTGCGTCACGTATAATCGGTTGGGTCTCCGGCGGTATTTTCACCGCTTTGGCGATCCGGCTTGCCATCATGGAAAGGGCCTGATGCCACATGTCGCGTATTGATGAAACCATGGACTTCATACCCGTCCGGATTGCCGTTCTGACTGTATCGGACACAAGGTCGATTGAGGATGATCGCTCGGGCCAGACGCTGGCGGACCGGATTGAGCGTGCGGGGCATATGCTGGCGGATCGTCAGATCATTCAGGATGAACGCACGGAAATTGCGGCTCAGCTGCGCCTTTGGATCGCGGACCCGGATATTGACGTGGTGATTTCCACCGGCGGGACCGGTCTGACCGGCCGCGACGTGACGGTAGAAGCGCACAGAGACGTCTATGAAAAAGAAATCGAAGCCTTTGGAACCGTTTTCACCATCGTGTCGATGGAAAAGATCGGTACTTCGGCCGTGCAATCCCGCGCCACGGGCGGCGTGGCCGGAGGGACCTATCTGTTTGCTCTTCCCGGCAGCCCCGGCGCTTGTAAAGACGCGTGGGACGCAATCCTTGAAAAACAGTTCGATTACCGTCATCGCCCCTGCAATTTTGTGGAAATAATGCCCCGATTGGACGAACATCTGCGACGGAAGTAGACTGTTCCAGCGTTTAACGCATCATAACCGCTATGTGGCTTGGCATTTTTTGCCACCCGGCTACCATTTGAGCAAGCCAGCGTTTTGCGACCGGAGTAAGTGATCGATGCGATTTCTGCGACAGAGCCTAGTAGGCGTTTTCCTGGCGTTTATGACACTGGGATTGTTGCTCGTGGCCGCTCAAATGATCGTCGGAGCGGTGCAGGATGTATTAACGCGTGACACTCAGCAACCCGACGCGCGAGAACGAGTTTTTGCTGTCGTGGTTCAAACTGCTGAACCTGAAACGATTACACCCTACCTTGAGGCTTTTGGTCAGATCCAAAGTCGGCGCAGGCTGGAGCTGCGCGCCGCCTTGGGCGGACGCGTCGTGTCTTTGGCCGAGGATTTTGAAGATGGGGGTACGGTCTCGGCCGGCGAATTGCTGGTCGAACTCGATCCGGCGGATATGCAGTCGGCGCTGGATCGCGCCAAGTCTGATTTGCTGGACGCACAATTTGAAGAACGTGACGCCGAACGCTCGTTGCTTTTGGCTCAGGACGAGTTGAAATCTGCTGAAGCACAGGCTGAGCTGCGGGAACGTGCCCTGCAGCGCCAGCGCGACTTGCAATCGCGCGGTGTCGGAGCCGCAGCCAGTGTTGAAGAGGCTGAACTTGCCGCAACCTCTGCTCAGCAAGCTGTATTGTCCAGTCGTATCAATTTGGCGCAGGCGGAGTCGCGCGTTGATCAGGCGACTACACTTCTTGCCCGTGCTCGGATCGCGCTGGACGGGGCCGAGCGCGATCTGGATGACATGACCATTCACGCGCGCTTTGCCGGTACTTTGACCGGTGTAACTCTTGTCGAAGGGCGGCTTGTTTCGGCCAATGAAAAGCTGGCGGAACTGGTCGATCCAAGTGCGCTTGAGGTCGCATTCCGGGTTTCAACCGCGCAGTTCGTGCGATTGTTGGACGATGAGGGCGATCTGATCCCCGCGCCGGTTACCGTTTCGTTGGAAGTGACCGGTACTGATTTGGTTACCAGGGGTCGAATCAGCCGTGACAGTGGTTCGGCGGGCGAAGGGCAGACCGGACGTTTGATCTATGCGCGCCTGGAGGAAGCGCCGGGCTTCAAGCCAGGAGATTTTGTTACCGTTTCAGTGGAAGAGAAGGCGTTGGACAATGTAGTGCGACTGCCGTCGTCGGTGCTGGACGCGTCGAGCAGTGTGCTGGTGCTGGGACCGGATGACCGGCTGGAGCCCCTGCCGGTTCAGCTGATCCGCCGGCAAGGTGACGAGGTTTTGTTGCGAGGGGAGGGGCTGGCCGGTCGCGAAGTCGTGGTTGGCCGCACACCCTTGCTCGGTTCGGGTGTGAGGGTACGCCCGCTGCGGGTTGAAGCCAGTGCTGATCCTGATCCGGACATGGTCGAGCTTTCAGACGAAAAACGCGCTCAGTTGATGGCGCAGGTCGAGGCCAGCGAAGCCATGCCACAGGCCGATAAGGACAGGGTTCTGGGGCAGCTCCGCGAAACCAGCGTTCCTGCAACGCTTGTACGGCGCCTTGAAACCCGGGCCGGGGGATAGCGGCCATGATCCGCGAAATTCCCGGAGCGGCGGGAGGCATACTCAGTTATTTCACCCGCCATCGTACAGTGGCCAACCTGCTATTGCTTGTCATGTTGGTGTTGGGCGCCGCGGCCATTCCGAACATGCGCGCGCAGTTCTTTCCGGATGTGATCCTGGAACGGGTTAACGTGAATATCCAATGGGACGGTGCAGGTCCTGAGGATGTGGACAACGGCATTATTCAATTGTTGGAGCCCGCTCTTCTGGCGGTCGAAGGGGTTTCGAGAACCGAGTCGACCTCGCGCGAAGGCTCAGCTGGTATCGAACTGGAATTCGAACCCAACTGGGATATGGCCCGCGCGGTTGAAGAGGTCCGGACCGCAATCGACAGCGTGACCAACTTGCCCGATGACGTTGAAGAGCCAACCATTCGGCGGGCGGCTTGGCGGGATCGCGTAACAGACGTGATCATCACGGGGCCAATCGAATCGGAACAGTTGGCGAAGTTCACAGATGAGCTGATCAATCGCCTGTTTGAAGCCGGTGTGACACGGACGACTATTCGTGGACTGGCGGCCCCACGTATCGTTGTAGAAGTGCCCACTGTTCAATTGATAGCCAATGACATTACGATGTCCGAGATTTCTTCGGCCATCGCCGCCGAAGTTACGGCTAGCCCAGCCGGGGATGTGACCGGCGCAAACGCACGTATTCGGACCGGCACCGAGAAACGCACACCTGAAGAATTGGAAGGGGTTGCGCTGCGTACATTCCCCGACGGCTCGAAACTTGTTGTGGGTGATGTCGCGCAAATCCGTGTTGAAGGGGTCACCCGCAACAGAAGCTATTTTGTCGGCGACAACCCGGCCATGTCTATTCGTGTGGACAGATCCAATCTGGGGGATGCAATCGGCATTCAGCACACAGTTGAAGACGTTGTTCTGGACATGCAGGCCAGCCTTCCGGAAGGAATAACGGTCGAGCTGATCCGGACCCGGGCGCAGGCCATCACCGATCGACTTGATATTCTGATCGACAATGGCCTGGTTGGTTTGGGGCTGGTTGTCTGCCTTCTGTTTCTGTTTTTAAACGCGCGCATTGCCTTCTGGGTGGCGGCGGGTATTCCAGTGGCCATGTCCGCCGCAATTGCTCTGATGTATCTGGGTGGGCTGTCGATCAACATGGTGTCTTTGTTTGGCCTGATCATCACGTTAGGTATCGTGGTGGACGATGCCATCGTTGTGGGCGAACACGCCGATTTCCGCGCCCGCCGGTTGGGCGAAGCGCCAATGGTTGCCGCTGAACGTGCTGCGCGCCGTATGGCGATGCCAGTTTTCGCCGCAACCCTGACCACCGTAATCGCCTTTTTTGGCCTGACGGCAATTGGCGGGCGGTTTGGGGAACTGATCCGCGATATTCCGTATACAGTGATTGCTGTTCTGATTGCCTCGCTGATCGAATGCTTTCTGATTTTGCCAAACCACATGGCCCATGCCATTGCGCATTCGACCAAGGAACACTGGTACGACCTGCCCAATCGGGTGGTGAACAGGGGTTTTCGCTGGGGGCGCGATAACTTGTTCCGCCCATTGGTCGCCTGGGTTGTCTGGGCACGCTATGTCGTTGTTGCGATTATGTTGGTGATCCTAGCCAGCCAAATTTCTCTGTTCATCAAAGGCGAAGTGAACTGGCGGTTCTTCAATGCGCCCGAACGCGGTTCGGTCACCGGCAATTTCATCATGGTCGAAGGGGCAACGCGCACGGAAACGCTGGAAATGATGCGCATGGTCCAGCGTGCAACCGAAGAACTGGGCCAGATCTACGAAGACCGCCATGGTCGCAATCCCATTGACTATGTCTTGGCTGAAGTTGGCGGATCCGCTGGATGGGGTCTGGCCGCAGCTGATGGAAAGGATGCTGACCTGTTGGGTGGCATCTCGATCGAGCTGATCGACGCCGATCTGCGACCTTATTCCAGCTTTGAATTCGTGGGTGAACTTCAGGATTTTGTGCCTCGCCACCCCAAGGTAGAATTACTCAGCTTCCGGGGCTGGCGCTCGGGTCCGGGTGGCGATGCAATTGATGTTCAGTTCTACGGCGCGGATGTGAACACGCTGAAATCCGCGTCCGAGGATTTGCAAGCCGCGCTATCTAAATACCCCGAGGTTTCTGCACTCGAGGACAATCTGGCCTATGACAAGGAAGAGTTCATTCTGGATCTGACTGCTCAGGGCGAGGCGCTGGGTTTCCGGATAGAAACGCTTGGTCGCGTGTTGCGGGATCGTCTGAACGGAATTGAGGCTGCAACCTTCCCCGACGGACCGCGCAGCACCGAAATCCGGGTGGAACTGCCCGAGGATGAGCTGACCGCCGATTTCCTGGAGCGAACCCTGATGCGCTCGCCCGATGGGGTGTATGTCCCGCTGGCCGATATTGTCGCTGTAGAGCGTAAGTCGGGCTTTTCGTCAGTCCGTCGCGAGAATGGATTGCGGATGATAGGAGTGAACGGCGACATTTCCGAGGATGACCCGGCCAAGGCCGCAGAAATCGCACGGGCTCTGCAGGAGGAAATCCTGCCCAACATTGCGGCAGAGCGACAAGTCGAATGGCGTATGGAGGGGCTGAGCGAGCAGGAGGACGAGTTTCTTTCGGAGGCGCGCACCGGGCTGATACTGTGTTTGACCGGCATATATCTGGTATTGGCCTGGGTATTTGCCAGCTGGACCAGGCCACTGGTGGTGATGGCGATTATCCCCTTTGGCCTGGTAGGGGCGATTTGGGGGCATTACCTGTGGGACGTCCCGCTCAGTATGTTCACCGTTGTGGGCCTACTGGGAATGACAGGTATCGTCATCAACGATTCGATCGTTTTGGTGACAACCATTGACGCATATCAACAGGAGCGCGGGCTGGTGCCTTCGATTATCGAAGGCACTGCGGATCGGTTGCGCCCGGTCATGTTGACCACCCTGACTACGGTCTTGGGCCTGACGCCACTGATGTATGAAAGCTCGCAACAGGCCCAATTTCTCAAACCTACGGTGATCACGCTGGTTTACGGGCTTGGTTTTGGAATGCTCTTGGTGTTGCTTCTGGTTCCCGCGCTGCTGGCCATTCTGAATGATGTCTCGCGGCCGATGACCGCCATGCGCCGCGCAATGCGGGCGCCAGACCAGGTTGTGCGAGGTGCGGTGACAGCCACCGGTTTCGCGTTGGCAATCTGGTTGGGTGTGTCGATGGTTTGGCCCGCATTTACCGGTGTTCCATTCGCTCCGCTCGCAGAGTTTTATCCTGGCGAAGATGGGCTAAACGCGTTGAAGATGGGGTTTGGTGTCTTCGCCGCCGGGGCGGCGGTGATCCTGGTGGTAGGGGTTGTGGCGTCGGGGCTGCTTTACGCGCGCTTGTCCGGGCGAGCCAAAGTCTGATCAAACCGTAGCGCCGTTTCCAGCAGGTCCGGGACACGGGCGCTCATCGGTATACTGTTGCGCAGAATTTGCTCGGTCGGAAACCACCGGGCGTCGCGCGCATCGTCACCTGCCATAGGTGTCCCTGACTGGTACTGACAAGCGACACCAACCAGCAGGTAATGCGTACGCACCGCTCCTTTTTCGTCGTGATGCAGCAGGTCGAGATTGTCGAGATAAGACAAAGGGCGGGCCGCGATGCCAGTTTCCTCACGCAATTCGCGTACCGCCGCCTGTTTCACTGTTTCACCCCATTCGACATGGCCGCCCGGAAAGCCCCAGAGACCTGCGTCAGGTTGCTTTCCACGCTGTACCAGCAATACCTGGTTTTGATGCACAACAACGGCCAATGCACCGATTTTTGGGGTTTGGCTCATATCGTCAGCCGGCACTGCACCCGAGTATGTCTACGGCGTGCTTGGTACCCAATATTGTGATCCGCACTTCTGACCGATCCAATGCAAACGGTGCGCCTGAGGCATTGATGACCTCGGTTCGGGCAATCAGTGTGCTGCCTCGCCGTTCAGCGTCAGATTGCGATGCCCAGAGTGTTGGGTTGCCGGGTTCGATGACGGCAACTTCGGTGCCGCCTGCCGATGGCATCGTAATATGTGCTTCTATCTGCATTCCGTCTTTCGTGGGTGTCAAATGACATGCAGCGCCGGCAACCCCGGCCTCGCGGGCAGAATAGGGCCGTTGCGCCAGAGCAGCGGCAATTGCCGGATTACGGATTGCCTCGGGGTCCAGCGTGTGATCGAATCCCAACCGACCTGGTACACAGACATCCTTGCAGACGCCCAAATCCATTTCTCCGCGCAACCTTACCGGCTTGGCCGGGTTATTTGGTGTGATCTCGACAGGCAGCACCAGTTGGTCTTCATACCCGATGGAGCGCAGCCCATTTTGGTCAAACACATGCGGAGCGGGCCAGGTGATCGCGATATCGCCCACATTGCGGGACCGGCTCCAGTCGAATTGCGGGGGAATGCCCGCATCTCCCGGCGCGCGCCAATACGTCTTCCAGCCGTCCTTCAACGTCAGGCGCAACGCCCCCTGGTAGGTGCCATTGACGGTTTTGCCGCCATCCAGAACCTCAAGCTGCACGAGGTTATCCACGCCCTGACCAAACGAAGGAAAGGCCAGACTCAGGCTGGCGATCAGGGTGGCTGCGGCGGGTTTCCAGAGCGTCATCATAGCTTATAAATGCGCCTTACAGGCCGAATTGCCAAGTCACGTTCGGGTCACTGTAGTGAAATCCAAAGGAATCGCCTCTGATCCCTTGCCAATACCCATCGCACGGGGCCATTGTTGTGGGGTAACAGAGCCAAGAGTTGTCTCCTTATGGACCTGACCGGAAAACTGTTAATTGCGATGCCCGGCATGGGTGATCCACGTTTCGAACACTCGGTGGTTTATGTTTGTAGCCACGAGGATGACGGGGCGATGGGGTTGATTGTCAACAAACCGTCAGATTTGCGAATCAAGACGCTGTTGGAACAGCTCAACATTGCGTGCCGTATTCCGGTTGTTGGCGAAAGGCTGGTCCATTTCGGCGGCCCGGTCGAAATGTCGCGCGGCTTTGTCCTACATTCCGCGGATTACGAAGCCAATCTGCACTCGATGCAGATCAGCGACGATTTCAGCATGACTGCAACCATGGATGTACTTGAAGATCTGGCCTCGGGCCGAGGGCCGCTGAATTCGATGGTGACGCTGGGCTATTCGGGTTGGGGACCCGGTCAGCTTGAGGACGAGATCGCTCTGAACGGCTGGCTCACGACGGAATCTGACCCGAAATTGGTCTTTGACTTGCCCGATGACGAGAAATGGGAGGCGGCTCTGGCAACGCTTGGGGTCGACCCGCTGACACTGTCGGCCAGCGCAGGCCGCGCCTAGTTTCGAGGGGCGGCGGCTCGGCGCAGCCGGTCGTTGATTGCTGCTCCCAAACCTTTAACGGGGATTGGCGTTACGGCGATCGGGCGGCCGGATTTATCCAAATCGTGTAGGGTTGCGAACAGATTGGCCGCAGCTTCGACCAGATCACCTTTGGCAGACAGATTTACGTCACATTCGACTGAACCGAAGCCCAGGACGATCTCATCGCCTTGCCGCGTCTCTGCATTCAAACGCACCGGAGCTTCTGGCGCGTAATGCGATTGCAACTGGCCCGGTGCGGTCAACAGATCGTGCGATTGGTGGTGATGCAGTCGAGTGTTCAGAACTTCCTCAATCTGATCCAATGCCACGCCTCCTGGGCGCAGCAGCGTCGCCTCTCCGGCCAATCCGACAATGGTTGATTCCAAACCCACCCCGCAGGGGCCGTCGTCCAGAACCGCAGCGATCCGTCCGTCCAACCCAGCGCGCACATGTTCTGCTGTAGTGGGGCTGATCCGGCCTGACGGATTGGCGGAAGGTGCCGCGACGGGGCCGTCAACAGCCTGTAACAAGGCGCGCGCCGTTGGGTGCGCAGGAACTCGAATCGCCAGCGTGTCCAGCCCGGCTGTGACCAGAGACGACACTCCATGCCCCTCAAGCAGTGGCAGAACCAGAGTCAGCGGGCCAGGCCAGAAGGTATCGGCCAGTCGCTCTGCCTGGTCGGACCACTTAACGAAACGTCGGGCGGCTTCGACCGAAGCGATATGCGCAATCAGCGGGTTGAAACTGGGTCGTCCTTTGGCGGCGTAGATTGCCGCCACCGCCTCGCCATTGAGGGCATCACCGCCCAGCCCGTAAACGGTCTCGGTCGGGAAGGCGACCAGTTGCCCCTGCCGCAGCAGATCGGCGGCCTGTGCCAGCCCGGCTGGATCGGCGGATAAATACTCGGTACGGTAGGGGATCATTGGTCGTGACGCCGCGTTTTGGTTGCTTGCAACATGAGGAAGGTTAGGTAATCGTTCCAGCCCAGATGATTACCGGTGCGGCTTGCGGATTCCAAGCCCGCACATAAAAACCTTCAGATAACCCTCGAGGGAAGCCATGCCGTATCGCGCTCCAATTTCTGACTATCAGTTCCTGCTGGACCATGTGGTTGGCTTTGACCAAATCGCCGCGACCGAGAAGTTCTCAGAGGCGACCGGCGATGTCGTCGGCGCGATCCTGAACGAGGCGGGCAAGTTGTGTGAGGAGGTCATGGCGCCCCTGCAGGTCCCTGGCGATCAGACCCATCCCCGGCTTGAGAACGGCGTACTGCGCACTTCGCCCGGGTATTCGGAGGGGTGGAAATCCATTGCCGAAGGCGGCTGGATCGGCATGAGCGGTGATCCGGAGTATGGCGGCATGGGACTGCCGATGACAATAACCACCGCCGTGAACGAGATGATGAGCGCGGCGTGCCTGTCATTGCAACTGGCACCGCTGATGTCGCAAGGGCAGATCGAAGCATTGGAGCATCACGCCAGCGACGCGCTAAAGCAGCTTTATCTACCCAAGCTGATGGCGGGTGAATGGTCGGGCACGATGAATCTGACAGAAGCGCAGGCTGGTTCGGATGTGGGTGCTTTGGCTTCTAAGGCTGAACCCAATGGAGATGGAACCTATGCCGTGACCGGGCAGAAGATCTTTATCTCCTGGGGTGACAATGACTTTACCGAGAACGTTTGTCATCTGGTTCTGGCGCGTCTGCCAGACGGTGTGCCGGGGACCAAAGGGATTTCTTTGTTCCTGGTTCCGAAATACCTCCCGGATGAGAATGGTAACGCCGGTGCTGCCAATGACCTGAAGGTTGTCTCGCTGGAACACAAGATGGGCCTGCACGGCTCGCCCACGTGCGTGATGCAGTATGATGGGGCCAAAGGTTGGCTTGTGGGCGAGGAACATGGCGGCATGGCAGCCATGTTCACCATGATGAACAATGCGCGTCTTGGCGTCGGCGGGCAGGGCGTTGGAGCAGCCGAAGGAGCGTATCAACATGCGCTGGCCTATGCGCTGGAGCGTAAACAGGGCAAGACCCCTTCGGGCACGATCATCGATCACGCGGATGTTCGCCGGATGCTGATGGATATGCGGGCCGATGTTTTTGCAGCTCGGGCAATTTTGTTGGCAAACGCGGCAGCGATAGACATGGCGCAGGCCACCGGTGACGTCGAGTGGAGCACACGTGCTGCTCTGCTGACACCGATCTGCAAAGCGTTTGGAACCTATACTGGGATGCGCGTTTCCGAAACCGGCGTTCAGGTGCATGGCGGCATGGGGTTCATCGAAGAAACCGGCGCGGCCCAATATTATCGCGATGTACGCGTTACGGCGATCTATGAAGGCACCAACGGCATTCAGGCCATGGATCTTGTGGGGCGCAAGATGATGGACGGCGGCGATGCCGCCTCCCGCCTATTGGATGAAATCGAGGATCAGGCCGAACAGGCTCGTGCGACGTTGCCTGACTTGGCAGGGCCGGTCTGGGAAGCCACCGAGACCTTGCGTGAAGCAACTGAATGGCTGGTGTCGCAGAGCGACATGAACACTCGCTTTGCCGGCGCGACCGCCTATCTGACCGCGTTCGCACGTGTTCTGGGCGCGCATTACCACCTGTCTGCGGCTCTGGCTGAACCGGAAGGGCCGCGCGCCAAGCTGGCTCGGTACTATATCAATGCCTTGCTGCCCGAGCACACGGGCCTGTTGGTACAGGCGCAGAAAGGGGCGGATGACCTTTATGCGTTCACTGTTGAGGAGTTGGCAGTCTGATGGACGGTGATATGGGGCAGACCATCCGGTATCCGTGGAACGAACCTCCGGCACCGGGCGATGCAACCGAGATTGCCGAGGGTGTATTGTGGATGCGCCTGCCGCTGCCAATGGCGCTGGACCATGTGAATGTATATGCGTTGGATGACGGAGGCGGCTGGACGGTGATCGACAGCGGGCTGTCGTCGAAAAAGACACGAGCCATCTGGGATAGCCTGATGGTCGGGCCGCTATCTGGCAAACCGATCAAGCGGGTCGTGGTGACGCATCACCACCCCGATCACGTTGGCAATGCAGGCTGGTTCCAGACCGAGCATGGGGCCGAGCTGGTGACGACCCGCACCGCCTGGTTGTTCGCGCGGATGCTGACGTTGGACGTGCAGGAAAACTGGCCGCAGGAAACGCTGAATTTTTACCGTAGCGCCGGTATGGCCGGGGATGTCCTGGCCAAACGAATGGCCGAGCGCCCCTTTAACTTTGCCGATGTCGTTTATCCGATGCCACTGGGCTTTACCCGGGTCAAGCAGGGCGACGTAATCCGTATGGGCGGACGCAACTGGGATGTGCATATGGGCAACGGCCACGCCCCCGAGCATGCAACCTTCTGGAGCCGCGACGACAATCTGGTGCTGACCGGCGATCAGATTCTCAGTTCGATCAGTTCAAATCTCGGAGTCTATGCGACCGAACCCATGGCCGATCCGGTTGCTGACTGGCTGGAAGCCTGCGAACGACTGCGACCACTGGCACGTCCCGATCATCTGGTGCTGGGCGGGCACAAGCTGCCCTTTACCGGTCTGCCGATGCGGATGCGCCAACTGATCGACAACCACCATGGCGCGTTGGATCGTCTGATAAACGAACTGAACCAACCGATGACTGCCGCCGAATGCTTCACGGCTTTGTTCAAACGTTCGATCAAGGAAAGCGAATATGGCCTTGCATTGGTCGAGGCGGTTGCACACCTGAACCATCTCTACCACATTGATACTGTAACCCGGACGCGGCGCGCGGACGGAGCGTGGCAATATCAACGCAAAGGGTAGCGAGATGCAGGATCAGATCGAAACTACAGCCGAAGCCGCCGAAGCAGCAGCTTTGCCTCGTTGCTATGAGGTGCATTCCAATCCCGAAGCGGAATCCGGCACGAAGAAACTGCCGGAGCCCTTGCAAAAGCCGGTTGCCACCAAAAGCCCTGCTCAATGGGCCTATGAGCGGCTGATCCTCTATATCCAGAATTTCGAAAAGACACTGGACGGCGATCACGAGGTCGCCATGGGTTTTACCGGTGGTGATGCTGGTGTGATGCGGATCGAAGGGATGGGATATTTCGACCCGGATATGATCACGTTCTATGGCTCCGACGGAAGCGGGGCGCGGACTCAGCTGGTGCAACATGTGAGCCAACTGAACGTAATGCTACGCGCATTACCCAAATCGATCGAAGACAAGCCTGCCAACCGCATCGGTTTTCGTCTGGCGGCGGATCTCGAGGAAAGCTGACGCTCTGACTTGCAATTCACGTCTTCGCAGCCTTGAATGAGCGGATCATTCAGGAGGCCGCCGCGTGACTCATTTCTCAGCCGTTACAGATGCCTACGCAGGTGCCTGGGCGCGGCGTCGTGTCTTTGTCCCAATCTATTTTGCGGTTAGGCTTTTGCTGATCGCGCTGATTGCACCTGGTGTCGCCGTGGTGGTGAACCTGGCTGTTTCGTTGTCGAACCAAACAGCCCTGACAGATCAGGACATCGCCATGTTCCTTCTGTCGCCGGCCGGTTTCATCGCCGGTGTTGTGATCCTGAGCCTTTTCATTCTGGCCGAAGTCTTCGTCTTTTCCGTCATGGCCGGATCGCTGCGCATGGGTGAAAGCGATCCGTGGCGCGCGGGTAGCGCTGCGATTGGGGCGATCCTGTCGCGCTTGCCCGCCTTGTTCGGCTTCGCCGTGCGACTGGTTCTTCGTGTCCTTTTGTTGGCATTGCCGTTCGTCGCCGTTGCGGCCTTGATCGCGTGGTGGACTTTGACGGAGTACGACATCAACTATTACCTGACCTTTCACCCTCCGGCCTTTTGGGTTGCGGTTGTCCTGATCGGTTTGGTCGTTCTGGCCATGGCGTGGGTTCTGATCCGCAGGTTATCCGGGTGGGCACTTGGTTTGCATCTTGTGCTGTTCGAAGGTGTCGCGCCGTCCGCAGCCTTCGCTGAAAGCGACAGCCGGATGGAGGGCAAGCGTGGACGGCTCAAAATCGAATTGGTCCTGTGGCTGGCTGCGCGCGTTGCGATTGCGGCAGCCATAGCATTTGTGGCCGGGCTGTTGTTTGCGATCGTTCCTTTGCAGGAGGGGGGCAACCTGAAATTTGCCCTGATGATCAGCCTGATTGTTGCCGGTCTTTGGTCACTGGCTGGCCTCGTGTTGGCAGCGTTGACTTTGGGTGCGTTGGCCGTCCTGTTGGATGGTTTTTTTGAACCCAGGACCAAGGCGGTGCCCCATCCTGAACCCGGTAACCTGCGTGCTCCGGTCCTTGTGACGGTTGGAGTTGCCGTGGCAGCATTATTGATCGGTCTGTGGTTCGGACAGGGATTGCTGGAGCGAGTTCAGGCACCCGACCATGCGGATGTCATTGGGCATCGCGGCGCGGCGGCGCTGCGACCGGAAAACACGATGGCATCTGTGCTCAAGGCCATAGAAGACGGCGCCGATTGGGTCGAGATCGATGTGCAGGAAACAGCGGACGGTGTCGTGATCGTCGCCCATGACAGTGACTTCATGAAGCTGGCAGGTGTGAACCTGAAGGTTTGGGATGCCACGATGGAGGATGTTGCCGAGATTGATATCGGCAGCTGGTTCGACTCTGAATATGCCTCGGAACGGACCCCAACCCTGCATGACGTCCTGAGTGCGGCCAAAGGCAAGGCCAAGGTCATTATCGAGCTGAAATATTACGGGCACGACGTCGATCTCGAAAACCGTGTCGCAGCGGTTGTCGAAGAGCTGGAGATGCAGGATGACATTGCCACCATGTCTCTGAAATACCCGGCGGTGCAAAAAATGAAGGCCCTGCGCCCTGATTGGCGTGCCGGAGTTCTGGCGGCAACTGCTGTGGGAAACCTGTCGGGACTCGATGGCGATTTTCTTGCCGTAAACGCAAATATGGTCACGCCCGGCCTGATCCGTTCGGTTCATGAGGCGGGCAAGGACATCTACGTCTGGACGGTGAATGATCCGCTGCAAATGTCGGCCATGGCGTCGATGGGGGTGGATGGGTTGATCACGGACCGCCCGGCCATCGCCCAAGAGGTTTTGCGCGTACGCGCCGAAATGGGACCGGGAGAGAGGTTGCTTCTGTGGCTGGCAACCACGTTTGGGATGTCAGTCGATACGTCGGATATGCGCGATGAGAGTCCTTAAGATCGCGGCCATACTGGCTGGTGTTACGATGCCTGCTTTTGCGCAAGACCTGATGCGCAACGTCGAGATGCCCGCACATCGCGCCTTGATGGGGAGCCGCGGAGTTGCCGAGCCGATCCCGTTCGAAACGGATGGCTGTTCCGGCGGACTTTCTTCAAGTTGGCGGCTGGTGGCGGATACGTTTCCCAAGTTTGGTGCGCTTTACGAGGTGCATCCACCCTGGGAATACTGTTGTGTCACACATGACAAGACCTACCATAATGCCGGCGGCGCGCTTGACGCCGAGGCCAGCTTTGACGCGCGCCTGTCTGCGGATGACGCGCTGCGCGCCTGCGTGAAAGAACACGGCGAAACCCATTCGGACGAATATGCCGCGCGCTATGAAATGACGCCGGATCAGATTCTTTCGGTTCATTCGATAACGGCCGAGGCGATGTATATGGCCGTGCGGTTTGGGGGCGGGCCCTGCAGCGGGCTGCCGTGGCGTTGGGGTTTTGGCTATCCCGGATGCTCGGTCTTTGCTTCACCTGTGCGCGAATGACGTCGTGACAGGGCCGCAGTTTTGCATTATCCACCATCTTAAACACGCGAATTGGGATTCTTAGACACATGGCTGAATATAAACACGGCGAGATGGACATCACCGTTCAGACCAAAACCTTTGACGGGTTCATCAAATTCACCACATGGTGTGTGGTGGCGATCGCACTCCTCTGTCTTTTCCTGGCGGTCTTCGCTGCGTAATCTGGGCCGGAGGGTTCCGTGTTCAGGATTCTGATTGCCTGCCTGCTGGCAGCAACTGTGGCTGGCTGTGCCGGGTCAAATCGTCCCCAGGCTGATCAGACACAGATCATTTCCCGATCCTACCGTGATCCGGGACCATCGACACTGACGCTCTACACGATGATCAACACGCGCACCGGCTCCGGGGCGCACACCTCGCTGATGATAAGCGCCAGCGAGCGGGTTATCTTTGATCCGGCGGGTTCGTTCCGGGCAGACGTGGTGCCGATCAAGGACGATGTTCTGTACGGCATCACGCCGGCGGTTGAGCGCGCCTATCGCAGCTCGCACGCGCGCGAAACGCATTATGCGCTGGTTCAGAGGGTTGAGGTTACTCCGCAGCAGGCCGAGATTGCGTATCAGCTGGCCAAGCAGTCAGGTCCGGTACCAGGGGCGTACTGCGCCAACTCGACCGCCCGGATATTGCAGCAGGTGCCCGGGTTCGAGCAGACTGACGTCACTTTTTATCCAGTCAAACTGGCAGAGCAATTCGGGCAAATTCCTGGCGTTGTGACCTCGGAATACCGCGAGAACGATGATGCGGATCTGCAAAAGGGGCTTGCTGCGAACAACGCGCAGCTCAACCAGTTGGATGCGGTCTCAGCCAATTAAATACAAAAGGCCATAGAGCGTAGCGGCCCCTGTAAAGATGGCCGCCAACACGTTCTTTGTGACCAACCCGACAGTCAGTGCAACCGCAGCGGCCGCCATGCGCGGTACATCTGGCTGCCCTTCGGTGGCCGAAGGCCACACGACCAGCGGTGCGATCAATGCAGGCAGGATGGCCACTGCCGTGTATCGCAGGTGGCGCAGCAACCATGGTGGCATGGGGCGATCCCCAACAAAACCGATAAACACGAAACGCAAGGTAAAGCTGCCAACAGCCAGCCCCACAATGATGGTCCACATGGTGGTCGGATCGACTGGGGTCATAGTTTGGCCTTTCTGCGTTCCATAAACAGTTCCGCCTGGGCACCTGCCATCATTCCGGCACAACCGGCGATCAGTAGACCCAAATTGTAGGGAATGGCGACCATAAGAAGTGATACGATGATCGCAACCAATGCTGCCGCTACATGGGCCAAGGTCCGCATCATCGGCCCAATCATCGCCAGAAACGTGATCGGCAACGCAAAGTCCAGCGCCCAACTTTCAGGGATTTGCGTGCCCAGAACCGCTCCCAAATAAGTGGCCAGGATCCAGAGCGGCGTAATTGGCGTTACCGAGCCAAAAAAGTATGCCATGCGCTGCGGTATTGTCAGGTCAGGCTCTTTCTCAAATTGGACAATCGAACAGGCGTAGGACTGATCCACGGTCAGATAGGCAGCTATGGCGCGTTGCCACATCGGTGCGGCGCCCAGATACGGCGTCAGCGAGGCCGAATACATGGCCATCCGCAAATTTACCGCCAAGGCCGAAACCAGAATGATGGCTGTGGGCGTGTTGTCCTGTAGCAGTTGCAGGGCTGCGAACTGGGCTGCACCTGCGAACACGGTTGCGGTAAACGCCATGGTTTGCACGATATTCAGCCCTGCTTCGGTCGCGAAGACACCGAATAGCGTACCGAACGGAATCGCGACGAAAATAAACGGAGTTCCGTCCCGAAAACCCCTCCAGAAGTATGACTTGGATGTGGTGAATGCCATGGCTAAATCCTATGGTGTTGCCAGCAGCAGTAGCTGGCTTGGGAAAGGGTTGCAATTGGCCACGGAAACGGACCTGTCAGAATACATTATCGCTCCCGACCCCGGATCGGCACGTTTGACCCGCGCGGTCGATGGTGTGGATCAGAATGGCGAGGTCAGTCGTATATCGGTTGTCGAAGAACGCCCGTTGACGATTTTCCTGAATTCTCAGGAGATCGTGACCGCGATGACCATCGGCGACTACCCCGAATATCTTGCGCTGGGCTTTCTGCGCAATCAGGGGATGCTGCTGGTCGATGATGAGATCACGCAGGTCGATTATGATGACGATCTGGAGACTGTCGTGGTCCGCACGGCGCGCGAAACTTCTTACGAGGACAAGTTGAAGAAAAAGACCCGCACCAGTGGCTGCGCGGTCGGAACGGTCTTTGGCGACATGATGGAAGGGCTGGAAGACGTTCGCCTGCCGCAGGTGCAGGTCCGTACCTCTTGGCTTTATGAATTGGCGGCCAAGATCAACCGCACCCCGTCGCTGTATCTTGAGGCGGGCGCAATTCATGGCACGGTCTTGTGCCGTGAAAACCGGCCATTGGTCTATATGGAAGACGTCGGCCGTCACAATGCGGTGGACAAGATCGCAGGCTGGATGTTGTCCGAAGGCGAACCTGCTGCAGACAAAGTTCTATACACTACGGGTCGTCTGACTTCGGAAATGGTGATCAAGACGGCGATGATGGGTATCCCTGTGCTGGCGTCCCGGTCCGGTTTCACCGCCTGGGGCGTCGAGATCGCGCGCGAGGTCGGCCTGACCCTGATCGGTCGTATGCGCGGGCAGCGGTTCGTCTGTCTGTCTGGTGAGGACCGACTGGTTCGCGATGTGGACCCGGCAACGGTTGCAATTGAGGACAAAAAGCACCGGCGAAAGAGTGCTGAAACTTAAAATCGATTCCAACGCAGCCGTAGAACAGGGCTGGTTTAAAATTTTCCCGCGAAATTTCCGGGATTTATCCTAAAGTGGTGCTTAGTTTTTACAGAATGCGCGGGTGGTGGTCCCTAATCTGAATGGAACTCATCAATCTCATAGCTCCTGTTTTTGCGGTCATTTTGACAGGCTATGTGTTCGCCTGGACAAACCTATTGGACAAAAACACGTCTGACTATTTGGTTCAGTTTGCGGTCTATGTCCTGATCCCTGCGATCATGTTTTATCTGATCGGTCAGGAAAAGTTCGAGAATCTGCTCAATTACGGTTTCTACCTTGCCTATGGCGGGACGCTGGTCATTCTCTTCGCTGTTTTGTTCCTGGGGTTGAAAAGTGTCCTGAACTTGTCAATCGGGTCGGCAACTGTCGCCGCGTTTGCAGCTGTTGCATCCAACACTGCACTTGTTGCCCTGCCCATCCTTCACGCCATCTTTGGATCAAGCGGAGCGTTGCCAGCCGTATTGGCAAATCTGGTGGTCGCCATTTTGCTTTTGATCCTGACCACAATTCTTGAAAGCTCAGCAGGGCACGCAGCAAAGGAAAAAACATCGGTTTTCAGGATAATCCTGAACGTACTGAAAAACCCGATCATTGCAGCAACGTTGCTTGGCCTTGCCTATTCATTCACCGGTATAGGGTTTGCCGACTCAGTTTCGGATTACCTCGAACTTCTCAGTCAGGCATTGGCGGCGGTTGCGCTGTTTGCCATTGGTTTTACCACCAGTGTACGGACGATTGTTCAGACCGGCCCGTTGATTCTGTTTTTAACGCTCACCAAGTTGATTGTGGCACCCGGGCTGGTGCTGCTGGCCGCACACCTTATCGGGCTTGATCCGCTGTGGACAATTGCCGCCACCGTCTCGGCCGCTGTTCCCACCGCCAAGAACATCTTTTTGTTGGCAAAACACTACAATCAAGAACCGCAGCTTGCCGCCCACACCGTTTCAGCGACGTCCTTCTTGTCGGTCGGGACTTTAATTATGTGGCTATTTGTCCTCCACCACCTTTACCCAAGCGCGTTCCAATTGAGCTGAGTAACACTTAGAACGTTGAAAATGTGCGCTCTGGTCTTCGGAAGTGGTAAGGAACAAAAATGAAATACCCTTTGGGCGTGATACTCGCAGGCGGGCTGGCCACGCGGATGGGCGGGGGCGACAAGGGGCTGTTGCATCTGGGGGGGCGGCCTCTGCTGAACCATGTGATCGACCGGCTGAACCCGCAGGTGCGCGGCGTGGCTCTCAACGCCAACGGTGACCCGACACGGTTTGAAGATCTGGGGTTGCCCATTCTGCCAGATACGATCGAGGGATTTGTTGGACCGTTGGCCGGCGTACTGGCCGGACTCGACTGGGCGGCGGAGCAGGGGGCCGATAGCATCGTGACCGCCGCTGCTGATACACCGTTCTTCCCGCGCGATTTGGTCGATCGGCTGGTTCAGGCTGCCGAAGGACAGGCACAGCCGCTGGTTCTGGCGACAACTCCGCGTACCGGAGATGAGGCGCTGAAATCAGGCGGGAGTAAGCGGGTTAACCGGCACCCGACTTTCGGGCTCTGGCCGGTCGCATTGCGCAACGACCTGAGGGCGGCATTGCAGGACGGGCTTCGCAAGGTTGTTCTTTGGACCGATCAGCACGGCGGGCGCGAGGCTTTGTTTCCGGCTGACCCCTTTGATCCCTTCTTCAACGTCAATACTCCCGAAGATTTGGAACAGGCGCAAAAAATGCTGGAGCAGGTATGAAAGTCTACGGCGTCACTGGCTGGAAAAATGCGGGCAAGACCGGCCTGATGGAACGTTTGGTGGCAGAGATCACCGGCCGCGGCTTTGAAGTTTCGACGATCAAGCATGCGCATCACGCTTTCGATGTGGACCAGCCCGGTCGTGACAGTTATCGCCACAGAACCGCAGGTGCGTCCGAGGTTCTTCTGGCTTCTGCCCATCGCGTAGCGTTGATGCAGGAATTGCGCGGGGCGGAGGAGCCGAAACTGAGCGCGCTTCTCGCCCGTTTGTCGCCGGTCGATCTGGTGTTGATCGAGGGGTACAAGCGGGAGCCTCATCCCAAGGTCGAGGCCTACCGATCCGAACCGGGTAATCCGTTGATCGCGACGGGAAATGATAGCATCCGTGCTGTGGCCAGCGATACTCCGCTGGAACTGGATCGGCCCGTGTTTGGTCTGAACGATACTGTGGGCATTGCCGACTTCATTTTGCGTGAAGTCGGATTGCAGGGGGGGCACGACAGTGAAACAGCCGCAGAATAAGCCGAACATCGCACCGCCTCCGCTTAGAAATGACTGTTTCGCACTGCCCGCCGGGGTGGAATGGACGCCGGTTGATGACGCGCTGGCCCTGTTGCGCGACAGGTTGCGGCCTGTGACCGGGGCCAAGACGATGCCGATAGCTAAGGCTTTGGGCCGAGTTCTGGCCGAAGGCGTCCTGGCGCAACGATCCAACCCACCACAACCTAACACGGCTGTGGACGGCTACGGGTTCGCAGGGGCTGTGCCCGAGGGGGCACACGTGATGCCATTGGCGCAAGGCCGCGCGGCAGCGGGTCTGCCCTTTGATGGAATTGTTCCCGCAGGGCAGGCGCTGCGGGTTTTGACCGGTGCGGCCCTGCCGAGTGGGGTGGATACAGTCATTCTTGAGGAAGACGTGACCGCTCAGGATGGCCACATCGCATTTCGGGGGCCTTTGAAGCAGGGTGCAAACACCCGGCGCGCCGGCGAAGATGTAACGAAAGGCGACCCGGCATTGCTTGCCGGACGCAAGCTGACACCGGCCGATCTGGCCTTGTTGACGGCGGTGGGTGTTGTCGAAGTTTCGGTTCGGGTCCCGCTTCGCGTGGCAGTTCTGTCGACAGGTGACGAACTTATCGAGGCGGGCGAGGCCGCGGAGCTGGGCCAGATTTTCGACGCCAATCGACCCATGTTATTGTCATTGCTCGAAAGGATGGGTTTTCAACCCGTTGATATGGGGCGTGTGGCAGATGACCGCGAAGCGCTCGGCACGCGATTGGATGAGGCCGCAGCGCTGGCAGATGTGATCCTGACCAGTGGCGGCGCGTCAGCGGGGGACGAGGACCATGTTTCAGCCCTTCTGCGCGAGGCTGGAGCGATGCAGCAGTGGCGCATTGCGCTGAAACCCGGACGCCCCTTGGCGCTGGGTATGTGGCAAGGGGTTCCGGTTTTTGGATTGCCGGGTAATCCGGTTGCGGCGATGGTCTGCACCTTGATTTTTGCTCGCCCGGCTTTGGGGTTGATGGCGGGTGTAGGCTGGCAGGATCCGCAAGGGTTTGATCTGCCTGCCGCATTCGAGAAGCGCAAGAAACCAGGTCGGCGCGAATACTTGCGCGCGCGTGTGCGCGACGGGCGGGTCGAGGTGTTTCGGTCAGAAGGGTCTGGTCGGATCAGTGGCCTTAGCTGGGCCGAAGGTCTGGTTGAGATAGAAGATGGTGAACGTCATATCAGGCCCGGTGACCCGGTGCGTTTCATTCCTTACGGCAGCTTTGGTCTGTAATTAGTCGAAGGTACCGGCAACTCGCCCTACCAGCATGAAGGCGCGTGCGGTGCGGGTTTCTCCCAAAGCGGTCAGGTCGGCGTCACTGGCCTCGGGCTCGAAGTCCACGATCATGTGGTCGAAACGGCGAAGGAAATGATGGGCCGCATCGCGAAAGATCGGATCCTGTTTCATCCGCGCCGCTGTCAGCGCAAGTGATGAGCGGTCGCGGATACCACCCAATGCGGCAACCGCACGTCCACGCTCGCCCTGCGCGAACTGGCGCCAGACCTCGGGCCGGGCCATGTCAGGGCGCAGGTCGTCCATATAGATGCCCTCCTGGCTGAGCAGGGTCAGAACATCTTGCGACGCCTGCACAATTTGCGCTGCCTTTCGATCTTTGAGTGCCAGCCGCAAGGCTGTGAAGCCTTCCGCATCTTCCTGCGTTTCCGGGAAGTTCAGGGCGCGGATAAACACCTCGGTCGGCAGCGGCGGTGCAATCTCTTCGGCGGGAGTTCCAAGTTCAAGCGAAGTCTGATCGCCTTTTGTGGGGTCCGGTGCATTGGCGCGAAGGGGTTCAGCCCTGTGGTGCGAAAACGTGGCTTGCGCGCTTTCGGTCTTTTTCACTGTTGCGGCGATTTCGTCCAGCTTCCGGCCAACTGCCGGTTCATAGGTACTGGTGGCGCGTTGCTGTTGATTAACATAGGCGTTGCGGATTGCGTCGATGGCGGTCTGCAGTCGGGCGCTTTCTTCTCGCATGATCCGGCTGGCACGCATGGCCATGGCCGCAACCCAGATCATTGCTACCGGCATGAAAACCGCCAGCAAGGTGACGATGAACCCTCCGCCTTGCTGTTGACCGGGCAATACTAGAAACACGACCGACACCACCAGCCAGATCACGCTGAGCACGACAGCCGCAATCTCGATGCCAGTGACCGCAGGGTGCCCTGGGCGGTCATAGATGCCCAAGGGCGTCGGACGCTCGGCTTCTTGATCTGGCTTTGGCTCCGACATGATAAACGCTCCGGTCAGGCGTACTCGACACTCAGAATTTCATAAGACCGCACACCTCCGGGCGTGCGTACTTCGACACTGTCACCCTCGTCCTTGCCGATCAGCGCGCGGGCGATGGGCGATTTGATGTTCAGCAGGCCGTTTTCGATATTGGCTTCGTATTCGCCGACGATCTGCCAGGTCTTTTCTTCGTCAGTATCTTCGTCGACCAAGGTGACCTTTGCGCCAAACTTGACAGCACCTGCCAATTTGGCCGGGTCAATCACATCGGCCAGGGACAGGATACCTTCCAGCTCTTTGATCCGGCCTTCGATAAAGCCCTGCTTTTCACGGGCCGAGTGGTATTCGGCGTTTTCTTTTAAGTCGCCAAGCTCGCGGGCCGTTGCGATTGCTTCGATAATCGCCGGGCGTTCGACGGACTTCAGGTTCTTCAGTTCCGCCTCGAGCGCGGCATTGCCCGAAGGCGTCATTGGAATCTTTTCCATTTTCTTGTCGTCCACGCATAAATTGATGCGCCCCGCCGCATGGGACAAGCGTCGGGGCGAATTGATGGGTTGGCAAATACCTGACCCAAATGAGGCGTGAATTGCAAGGGCTCAGACGCGACTTACCTGTGAATTCGCGACATTACGCCGTTTAAGGCGGCGCGGGTTTCAGCGTTTGAACGGACCGTCTCGCGGGCCGCTACACCTACGGTTGGACGGGGTGGCGTGCCAGAGCATTTCAATCATACTGAACCACCTCGAATTCAATGCCGTTGTCGTCACGGAAGTAAAACCTTTTGCCGGGTTCGTAATCGGCGTGGTTGTGCGGTTTGAACCCTGCTGCCAAAACACGCGACTCGGTCGCATCAATGTCTTCAACAAGAACGCCAACATGGTTCAGCCCGCCGACCACGTCATAGCTGCTTTCGCTGGCCGGTTTGGGGTCGTCAGGGGTGTAAAGCGCCAGATAGGTGTGCGCGCTGCCCACATGGACAGTGTAACCTCCGGCGATGGCAGGGCCTTCCCAGCGGGTTTTCCATCCAAAAACATCCTGCATCCAGGCTGCCGAGGCCTTGGGGTCGCGCACGGTGAAATTGGTATGTTCAAGCGTTGCCATCATGGGATCTCCTTCGCGATTTATGGCTTGTCTCGACTCACCGTAATTTCTAAACCTAACTTTAGGTCAAGATATTTTTTGGGAGAGTTCGCAATGCCAGCATCAGATGGGTTGCCAATTGGCGCGCTGGCCCGTCGCACCGGGTTGGCTGTCTCGGCGATCCGATATTACGAAGCGCAAGGTCTGATTGCTCCCTGGCGCAACCCCGGGGGGCAGCGGCGGTATCAGCGCGCCGACATCCGGCGCCTGAGTTTCGTGATGATCGCTCAGCAATTCGGTCTGACCTTGCCAGAGATCCGCGAGGTCCTGAAAGACCTGCCGGGAAACCGCACCCCGACGCCGCAGGATTGGAAAGAGATCAGCGTCCGCCTGCGCGCCCGTCTGGATGAACGAATCGATACTTTAACCCGGTTGCGTGACAACCTTGATGGCTGCATCGGATGTGGGTGTCTCAGCCTGCCGAAATGTGCGCTTTACAACCCAGATGACCGGGCGAAATCCAATGGTAGCGGTCCCAGGTACCTGATGGGGGACCGACCGGACCAGTGAACTGCCGTATTGCGACAGTTTTACGCCGTGTTTCGATTGACCAAGGTCTTGCTCAGCATGTAATCAGCCGTGAAACAATATTGCGCCGACCGCGCGTGAAAAGCGCCAATTCTGAAAGATAGCCAAGGAGCCCGCGATGGCCGAGATTGAACGCGAAGCGATGGAATACGACGTGGTGATCGTAGGCGCAGGCCCTGCAGGTCTGTCGGCTGCCATCCGTCTGAAACAACTGGATTCCGATCTGAACGTTGTCGTTCTGGAAAAGGGCTCAGAGGTTGGTGCACATATCCTGTCCGGCGCGGTGCTGGACCCTTGTGGTCTGGACGCGCTGATCCCGGACTGGAAGGAAAAAGGCGCACCGCTCAACGTGCCGGTGAACGAGGACAATTTCTATATGTTGGGTGAGGCGGGCAAGCTGCGCATTCCCAATTTCCCGATGCCGCCGCTGATGAACAACCACGGCAATTACATCGTCTCGATGGGCAATGTCTGCCGCTGGATGGCTGAGCAGGCCGAAGAGTTAGGTGTCGAAATCTTCCCCGGCATGGCCTGTTCCGAACTGGTCTACGGTGAGAACGGCGAGGTCAAGGGTGTCGTCGCCGGGGTGTTCGGCCTGGAACCCGATGGCTCCTACGGTCCGCAAACCGAACCGGGGATGGAACTGCACGGCAAGTATGTCTTCCTGTCGGAAGGTGTCCGCGGTTCACTGTCCAAGGAAGTCATCGCCAAATACGACCTGTCTGCCGGTAAAGAGGTGCAGAAATACGGCGTCGGCATGAAAGAGATCTGGGAGATCGACCCGGCCAAGCACAAAGAGGGCACCGTCACTCACACCATGGGCTGGCCGCTGGGCAGTAACGCGGGTGGCGGATCGTTCATCTATCACCTTGAAAACAATCAGGTCTATGTCGGGTTCGTGGTTCACCTGAACTACAAGAACCCGCACTTGTACCCCTACATGGAGTTCCAGCGTTTCAAGCACCACCCGATGGTGGCCGAGTTGCTGAAAGGTGGAAAACGCGTGGCTTACGGCGCACGTGCTATTACCGAAGGCGGCTATCAGTCGATGCCTAAGCTGGTCGCACCGGGCGTGGCGCTGCTGGGTTGTTCGGCGGGCATGGTCAACGTGCCGCGCATCAAAGGCAACCACAACGCGATGCTGTCGGGCAAAGCAGCGGCCGAAGCGGCGTTTGACGCCATCAAGGCCGAGCGTTCGGGCGACGAACTGACCGCCTACGAAACCAATGTCCGCGAAGGCGCCATCGGCAGCGATCTGAAAAAGGTCCGCAATGTCAAGCCGATGTGGTCGAAATGGGGCCTGATCCCGTCGCTGGCGCTGGGCGGTCTAGACATGTGGACCAACACGCTGGGCTTTTCGTTCTTCGGTACCCTTGGCCATGGCAAGAACGACGCCGAGTCGACCGAAGAGGCCAGCAAGCACCAGCCGATCGACTATCCCAAACCAGACGGCACTCTGTCCTTCGACCGCCTGACCAACGTCTCATTTGCGATGACCAATCACGAGGAAAGCCAGCCCTGTCATTTAAAGCTGACCGATCCGGAAATTCCGGTAAAGGTCAACTTGCCAAGGTTCGACGAACCAGCGCAGCGCTACTGCCCGGCTGGCGTCTACGAGATGGTTGAGGATGAAGGTGAGCCGCGATTCGTCATCAATTTCCAGAACTGTGTTCACTGCAAGACGTGTGACATCAAGGATCCCAGCCAGAACATCACCTGGACCACACCGCAGGGCGGTGACGGGCCGAACTATCCCAACATGTAAGCAAAAACAGGGGCACTGGCAGGGTCGTGAAGGCTCTGCCATTGCCACTTGCATGCCAAGGCCCTAGCTTGACAGGCAGTCAACGACAACAAGGCAGGATTTTGGTGTTTTCTCGGGTTCGCCGGGCGGCATTGGCCGCGTTTCTCACCTCGACCGTAGCAGTGTCTGCATTTGCGGATACTGGCGCGGGGGCATATTTGGCCGGGCGTCAGGCCATCTACGAAAGCGATTACAGCGCCGCGGCCCGGTACTATGCCAAGGCCCTCAGATACGATCCGGAAAATGACAAGTTGCAGGAAAGCGTGCTGCTTGCGCGTCTTGCCCTGGGCGATGTCACCGGAGCCTTGTCGATCGCGCAGGCGATCGAAGAACGCGGCTTACCGAGTCAGGCGGCGCGTATGACCAGTTCGGCAAACCTGATCGTCGAAAACAAACTGGATGAGTTTTTGGCCCGCGATCCGGAAACGCAGGGCGTGGGGCCGCTGGTTGACGGCCTGATGGTGGCATGGGCTCATATGGGTCAGGGGGCAGTGTCCCGTGCAATGGAGCAATTCGATTCCGTCGCCACGCAGGAAGGCTTGCGGGACTTTGCGTTGTACCACAAGGCGATGGCGCTGGCATCGGTTGGCGATTTCGAAGGTGCCGAGGCTGTGTTTGCGGCGAATGAGGGCGCTGTGTCCCGCTTTTCACGCCGGGCAGCTCTGGCACGGACCGAGGTGTTATCGCAACTCGATCGCAACGAAGACGCGGTGCAATTTCTGGACGAAGTTTTTGCTGTCGGAAGTGATCCCTTCATAGAAGACTATGTCGCCCGGCTGCAGGCTGGTGAAGTTTTATCCTTTACTCATGTCCGTTCAGCGCAGGACGGTATGGCCGAAGTCTATTTTTCGGTCGGTGCAGCCCTGAACACCGAGGCAGCACCAGATTATGTGCTGTTATACACGCGTATTGCCAATTTTCTTCGCGCCGATCACATCGACTCAATTCTGCTTAGCGCCGAACTGCTGGAGGGGTTGAACCAGTTTGATCTGGCGGTCGAGGCCTATCGCATGGTCCCCCCGGACAGCATTGATCATCACGCCGCTGAATTAGGGCGCGCCGAAGTACTTCGCCGTTCGGGTAAAACCGACGCCGCGGTTGAGGTCTTGCAAAACCTTGCCATTCAGCAACCTGACCTTCCTGGTGTACATGTGGCGCTTGCTGATTTGCTGCGCCAGCAAGAGGACTATGCCGCAGCCGTCACGGCCTATGACACTGCCATTTCACTCACTGAAGAAGATGCAGGCAACAACTGGTTTCTGCATTACGCACGGGGCATCTCTCATGAACGTCTCAAGAACTGGGAGAAGGCCGAGACCGATTTTCGCCGCGCACTGGAGCTAAACCCGGATCAGCCTCAGGTGCTGAACTATCTTGGCTATTCCCTTGTCGAACGGCGTGAAAAGTTGGACGAGGCGCTGGAAATGATCGAACGCGCGGTCGCGGCACGCCCGGACAGCGGGTATATCGTGGACAGCCTCGGCTGGGTTCTGTTCCGCCTGGGGCGCTATGACGAAGCGGTGGACCACATGGAGCGCGCTGTAGAGTTGATGCCGGTCGATCCAGTTGTAAATGACCATTTGGGCGACGTTTATTGGGCCGTCGGCCGTGCGCGCGAGGCTGAATTCCAGTGGAAACGGGCCCTGTCCTTTATCGACCCCGATGACACTGATGGCGAGGCCGACCCGGAGCGTATCCGCCGCAAGATCGAGGTTGGACTGGACGCGGTGCTGGTTGAGGAAGGCGCCGAGCCCCTGAAGGTCGCCAATGAAGGCTGAGGCATTTGCGCCCGCCAAGATCAACCTGACCCTGCATGTGACCGGACAGCTCCCGGATGGCTATCACTTGCTGGACTCGTTGGTCGTCTTTGCGGATGTCGGGGACCGGTTGGCTTTCACTCCGGGTCCGGATCTTGCCATCGATGTGAAAGGTGAGTTTGCCGACGGCGTTCCGACAGATCACCGAAATCTGGTCTGGCAGGCAGCGCAGGCCGCAGGTTGGACCGGTAGAATCGATCTGGACAAAGGACTGCCCCATGGCGGCGGCATTGGTGGTGGTTCGTCCGACGCGGCAGCAACTTTGCGCGCCCTAGGGGATCAGGGGATGGACATCCCAACTTCTTTGCCCTTGTCGATAGGAGCGGATGTTCCCGTCTGTATGCTTGCCAAGGCCGTCCGGATGCAAGGGATTGGAGACAGGCTCACACCGGTTGACCTGCCAGATCTGTATGCGTTGCTGGTCAATCCGGGGGTCGAGGTGCCCACAGGCGCAGTGTTCAACGCGCTGGAAACACGCAATAATCCAATTATGCCTGAAGAAATTCCCGTTTTTGAGACGCCACAAACCTGCGCCAGCTGGCTCAACGGCCAACGCAATGATCTTGAGGCTGCGGCCAAAACGATCGCCCCTCAGATCGCGCGGGTTCTGGACGAGTTGGAGGCGACCCGTGACGTCTTGATGGCGCGGATGTCCGGATCGGGCTCGACCTGTTTTGCGCTGTATCCCACGATGAAAGCGGCGCACTTTGCTGCTTATGAGATTGGCGCCGTCTATCCGGAATGGTGGTGCCGCGCGACTCAGCTTAACTGAGACGCGAAACCACATAATCGGCCAGTTCACGCAGCAGGGTGCGGATTTCGTGATCCGGCAATACCTCTAACATCGCTTTTGCCTTAGTGGCCCACTCCAACGCATCCACGCGGGTTGCTTCAAGCGTGCTGTACTTATTCATCAGGCTCAGGGCGTGATCCAGATCACCTTCTTGCTGGCGACCTTTCTCGATCGTTCGCTGCCAGAAAGCATGTTCTTCGGGCGTAGCCTGTGCCACGGCCTTGATCACCGGCAGGGTCAGCTTGCGCTCGCGGAAATCGTCGCCGACATTCTTGCCGGTTGCTTTGCTGTCGCCTTGATAGTCCAACAAGTCATCGGCGATCTGAAAAGCGATACCCAAAGCGTCGCCATATGCAAACAACGCCTGAACCTGAGCCTCGGACGCACCGGCGATTACGCCGCCAACCTCGGTCGCGGCCGAGAACAATGCCGCTGTCTTGCCGCGTACAACCTGCAGGTACACGCTTTCATCCGTCTGCAGATCGGTAGCTGCGGTCATTTGAAGCACTTCGCCTTCAGCAATCGTCGCCGAGGCATTGGCTAGGATATCCAAGACCCGCAGCGAGCCTGTTTCCACCATCAACTGAAAGCTGCGTGAAAACAGATAATCGCCCACCAGAACGCTGGATTTGTTGTCCCAAAGCAGATTTGCTGTCGGACGACCGCGCCGTTGCGCGCTTTCGTCCACCACATCGTCATGCAGCAGGGTCGCGGTATGGATGAATTCAACCGTAGCGGCCAGGCGAATGTGATGATCACCCTGATAGCCAAACAGGCGTGCCGCAGCCAGTGTCAGCATCGGCCGCAAACGCTTGCCACCTGCCTCGACCAGATGGGCCGTCACCTCAGGGATACGAGGCGCATGTTCGGACGCCATGCGGGTGCGGATCAGTTCGTTGACCGACGCCATTTCCTCAGTGAGAATTTCCGCCAGTCGCTCATGCGGTTTCGAGATCGTGCTGATATTCATCACACTCCTGATACAAGGCTCGACTTTCGCCTTACCTTGCCCTTACATCCATCCCCATGAAAGAACTTCTGCGCAGCACCGATCCAACTATCCTGGCCTTTGCATCCGCTCTTCTTGAGGGCGAGGATATAGACTGCTTTCAGATGGACGTAAATATGAGCATCCTAGAAGGTGGCATTGGAATCTTTCCCCGGCGCCTGATGGTCCGTGCCGCAGACCTGACCCGTGCGGAGCGAGTGATGCGCGATAACGAGATTCCACTGGGCCGATGAGCCGGTTTGCCGACAGTGACCTGACCTGCAACGATTTTCTGGGGGGGCGTGTCCGCCTTTGGCAACCCCGTTCGGGATACCGAGCGGGGGTCGATCCGGTTCTGCTTGCTGCTTCGGTCCCGGCGACCGGTGGCCAATCCGTGCTGGAACTTGGCTGCGGCGCCGGTGCTGCGGTTCTTTGCCTCGCCGCGCGCGTTGAAGGATTGCAACTTGCGGGCGTTGAACTTCAAACGTCATACGCCGAGCTGGCGCGTCGCAACGCCATTGAGAATGGTGTGCAGCTTGAAGTGGTCGAGGCCGATCTGAATGCCATGCCGTCCGATCTCAGGCAGCGACAATTTGATCACGTTATTGCCAACCCGCCTTATTATCGCGCCGGGGCGCATAGCCCCGCTGAGGACGACGGGCGCCGTGTCGCGCTGGGCGAGCAGACGCCGCTGACCGACTGGATCGATGTTGCAGCCAAACGCATGGCGCCGCGCGGATATCTTCATATGATCCAAAAAGCTGATCGGCTTGCAGACATGCTGTCGGCTTGCTCCGGGCGGCTGGGCTCACTTGAGGTGCTCCCGTTATCTGCGCGCAATGGGAGAAACGCCGAGTTAGTGATCCTGCGGGCGCGCAAGGGCGGCCGGGCGGCTTTTCGTTTGCATGCGCCGCTGATTTTGCATGCAGGTGATCAGCATGAGCAAGACGGCGAGAGCTATACGCCCGAACTGACAGCAGTGTTGCGAAATGGGGCTGCACTGCCAGGGTTTTAGTTTCAATAGGCAATGACCAGCCGAAATTGTCGGATTTATGACAGAATCTGTGCATCTGCGGCGTGACAGGGTGGAAACGATGTGATCAACTTCCTAGGTGGAATATACACACCAACGAAGGAGGATCGCCATGAGCGTGAGCGCACATCTGACGGAGCTGAAGAAGAAACACGAAACTCTCGGCCATGAAGTTGAAGAAGCCCAACGCTCGCCAGGCATCGACGATCTCCACATAGCACAACTCAAGAAACAAAAACTGAAGTTGAAAGAAGAGATCGAACGTCTGTCGGCCTAAGACTTCAGGCTGGCGCGTGCCGCGATTAAGGCACCGCATGTGATCAACACCGCCGCGATCGCCAAGCCCCAGGTTGGGGCGGCGATCCCGGCAATGACAAGCACCACTGTCGATAACAGGGGCGCAGCGTACGAGTTCGTGCCAAGCATCTGAATATCGCCCTGTTTCACTCCGATATCCCATACGTAGAATGCAAGGCCAACGGGCCCCAGTCCGAGGGCAAGGGTCGATGCCCAGGCAAGGGGTGTTCCGGGCCAGACCGTGTCTTCCAGCGCGAAATGCAAAGCCCATGATGCGATCGCTGTCAGAGTGCAGAAAACAGCGACCGTGCTGGTAGGGGTTTCGCCCAACCGCCGGGACAAAACGGAATATCCAGACCACGTCAGCGCACAAAGAAGGGCCAATGCATATCCCGGCAAGTGACCGGCTTGAAACCCAGAGCCACCTCCACCGGTAATGATCAGGGCGGCCCCCGCAAAACCCAGACACGCGCCGATCAGATGACCGGGGCGCAGGTGTTCGCCGGGCAACAATCCTGAGAACAGCACAATCAAAAGCGGCCAGAGATATGCGATAAGCCCAGCTTCGGCGGCGGGCGCCATGCGCAGCGCCGAAAAGTACAACGCGTGATAGCCGAACAGACCGATGGTGCCAAAAACATAAACCCGCCAGCGAATAGTTCTGAGTTGGTTCAGACCACCTGCTTTCCACGTCCAGATCAGGCCCAGCGAGCCGCCCAGTGTGAAACAGATGGCATTTAGCAGCAATGGGGGCGTCGGGGCGGATCCAACCGTCAACAGGGCCAGAAGGGACCAGAGGAGAACAGCAACGAAGCCGATGGAAGTGGCACGGTTTCTGGTCATTTGGACAGGACGTCCTCGACTGGAATTATCCTAAACGCATCCGAGATGTGCGCGGTTTTTTCGATCTCGGCTACAAACCAGTCCCGGAACGCCGCGATCTGTGGTCGGTTTTCTGATCCGGGCAGGCACAGAAATCGAAAACGACCACGTGTTTCGATAGCCGCTTTGAACGGGGCGACGAGACGCCCTTCGGTCAAATCTTTGATGATCATCGCGCGACGCCCCAAGGCGACGCCCACACCTGCTACAGCAGCGTCGATCGCGTGATCGGCATGAGAAAACCGTGCTCCGTGCGTTGGAGCAAAATCCACCCCTACTGAACGGAACCATGTCGTCCAATCCGCAGGTGGTTTGAGGAAATTGATCGAGTCGTCATGGATCAGGGGCGCCTCGCGCAGACTCTCGGGCGTTGGGTATTGCTCGGCCAATTCTGGTGTCATCACGGCTGTCAGCCATTCCTTGCGCACGGGCAACGCATACAGCCCTTCATCTGGGCCATAGCCAAACCGGATTGCAACATCGACGTCATCACGCTCGAGATCCATGTTTCGCAGCGTCGCTGAGAACTTCAGGTCAATCTCGGGGTGGGCGCGGGCAAAGTCGTAAAGGCGCGGCGCCAGCCACTTGGCCGTCAGGGCTGGCCCCGCAGTTACTGTCAGGCTGGTATCGTCGCCTTGTTTCCGAACAGTGCGCCAGGCGGATTGCAATGTTGCGAACCCTTCCGCGGCGCCGGGTGCAAGAGTCCGGCCTGCCTCCGTCAGTTCGACTGCCCGATTCAGGCGGCGAAACAGCAGTCGCCCAAGATGCTCTTCAAGTGATTTGATTTGGAAAGATAGGGCGGCAGGCGTGACATGTAGCTCTTCGGCCGCCTTTGCGAAGGACAAGTGGCGTGCCGCCGCATCGAAGGCGCGTAAAGCGGTCAGAGGGGGCAGGCGTTCATTCATACCGATTAAGTTATTCTTAACTGAAGGATTGAGAAAGCTCGTTTGTCAGGTAGGAAAATAGGGCTCATATTGAGAGAAAGTCAAATAGACCTGATCTGAAAGGGCCGCACCAATGATTGAGATGACGACCAATCCAGCAACCCGCCGCGCCTTTCAGCGCGCGCATGAGGCGCGTGGCATGGCAATCAAATCCCTGTTGAACAGGTTATTCGGTTTCCGCTGAACGCAGCGCGCGCGTTCTTACGGGATAAAGGAAGGGCCGGTCCTGATGGACCGGCCCGTATTCATTGCATGACTGTCTGTTCAAACGAAGAATTGCGCACCGTTGGCCGAAATGGTCGAGCCATTGATGAACTGAGAATCGTCTGAAGCCAGGAACGCGACGCAGCGCGCGATCTCTTCTGGTTCACCCAGGCGGCCTGCCGGGATCTGTCCAATGATAGACTCGCGTACTTTTTCCGGCACCGCCATTACCATCTCAGTCGCGATGTAGCCCGGGCAAATGGCGTTTGCAGTGATACCCGCGCGCGCACCTTCCTGAGCAAGCGACTTGACGATGCCCAGATCGCCTGCCTTGGTCGCGGCATAGTTCACCTGAGCAAACTGACCCTTCTGACCATTGATCGAGCTGATGACAATCACGCGGCCGAATTTACGCTCGCGCATACCGGACCAGACGGGATGAACTGTGTTGAACACGCCGGTCAGATTGGTGTCGATGACCTGGTGCCACTGTTCCGGTGTCATCTTGTGAAACGGAGCATCGCGGGTGATGCCGGCATTGGCGACGACGATGTCGATCGGGCCAACTTCGGCCTCAACTTTCGCGATGCCTGCCTTCGATTCATCATAGTCGGCGACGTTCCATTTGTATGTGGCTATACCGGTCTCTTCGGTGAAATTCGCCGCGGCTTCGTCATTCCCCGCATAGGTGGCGGCAACGTTATATCCTTCGGCCTTTAGCGCCTTGGAAATTGCTGCGCCAATGCCGCGGGAACCGCCGGTTACGAGTGCTGTACGTGCCATTTAGGAATCCTCCAAATTTAGTCGTCTTGGTAATGCTGTTACTCTGAGAGGTAAGGATGCGCAATATTATTTCGCCATGAATTTCGGTTTCCAAGGTGTCAATATCGTCGCATCCAACAGATAGAGTTTGTTTGTAACAAAAAAGGGCGCCAAAGAGCGCCCTTTTTATTTGGTTGTCAAAGCACTTAATCGCGCTCCACGCAGAGTGCGACACCCATGCCGCCACCGATGCACAAGGTCGCCAGACCTTTCTTGGCGTCGCGGCGCTTCATTTCGAACAGCAGCGTGTTCAGAACCCGGCAACCCGAAGCGCCGATCGGGTGACCGATGGCGATGGCGCCGCCGTTCACGTTCACGATTTCCGGGTTCCAGCCCATGTCCTTGTTCACGGCGCAGGCTTGCGCAGCAAAGGCCTCGTTGGCTTCAACGAGGTCCAGATCGTCAACCGACCAGCCGGCTTTCTCCAGCGCCTTGCGCGAGGCGTAGATCGGACCAACACCCATGATCGACGGGTCCAGACCTGCGGTTGCGTAAGACGCGATGCGCGCCAATGGCTCGATGCCGCGCTTTTCAGCGTTCTCGGCCGACATCAGCAGGGTCGCGGCGGCGCCGTCGTTCAGACCGGATGCGTTGGCCGCGGTCACGGATCCATCCTTGGCGAAGGCAGGGCGCAGTTTTGCCATGGCTTCCATGGTCGCGCCGTGACGGATGTATTCGTCCTTATCCATCACGATGTCGCCCTTGCGGGTCTTGATGGTGAAGGGAACGATTTCGTCCGCAAACTTGCCGGCCTTTTGCGCAGCTTCAGCCTTGTTTTGCGAGGCAACGGCAAATTCGTCCTGCATGTCGCGGCTGATCTGCCACTTCTCGGCTACGTTTTCGGCAGTCTGGCCCATGTGGTAGCCGTTGAAAGCATCCCACAGACCGTCGCGGATCATCGTGTCGATGTATTTCATGTCGCCCATTTTGTGACCGGCGCGCAGAGCGGCGGCGTGGGGAGAAAGTGTCATGTTCTCCTGACCACCAGCGGCCACGATGTCGGCGTCACCCAGCTGGATATGCTGTGCACCCAACGCGACAGCACGCAAGCCCGAACCGCACACCTGGTTGATACCCCAGGCCGCGCTTTCCTGCGGCAGGCCCGCATTGATATGTGCCTGACGGGCAGGGTTCTGACCCTGAGCAGCGGTCAGGACCTGACCCAAAATGGTTTCGCTTACCTCGCCTTTGTCGATCCCGGCGCGTTCAACAACTGCTTCCAGGACGGCAGCGCCCAGATCATGTGCAGGGGTGTTCGCGAACGAACCGCTAAAGCTACCGACGCCCGTACGTGCGGCGGATGCGATTACTACGTTGGTCATAAAGTCAATCCTTTACCGTCAAGGTCATGAGGGAAATCCAATGGCGCAGACGGCCGAGAAATACCCGCCCCGTCCAGAAGCGCCTCGTGTTTCCCCCGCTCCAGCATGTACTGAATTACCTTAATGCTGCACATGCAGCAACGGACAGCTTGTCCCAGCACATAGACAGGCGAAGTCTTGCAACCTTTTATAGTCGTTAAGTGCCTGTTTTAGATAAGTTACCGGACTTCCATGGTGGCGTGACTGACGGGGCGCCAAATAGAAAACCCTGTAAGCAGTCGACACCATTGGCGACCAGAAAGTCGGCATCCAGTCGGGTTTCGACCGATTCGGCGGTTACAAGAATCTCAAATTCCCGCGCGACTGATATCAGTGCGCGGACCAGCGCCTGATTGTCGGGGTTGCCGCTGATGCCGCGAATGAACTGGCCGTCGATCTTGGCGGCATCAAACAGGAACTCTCGAAAATAGCGAAAGCTGAAATTGCTTGCCCCGAAATCATCCAGTGCGAAGGCAATGCCGCGCGCCTGTAACCGGTCCATGAAATCGATAACCAACTCGGGCACCAGCATGGCTGAACTCTCCGAGATTTCGAGGATCAGTCTTTCACCAAGCGTCGGATCTCTTTTCAGAAACCGTTCCAGCACACGAGACCAGCGGGAAAAACCGATGGAGCGTGCGGACATGTTGATCGATAGTCGAATGTCCGGGTTCCGGATCAGTGTCCGCAAACCCATTTCCAACGCGATGCAGTCCAGTTCCCGGCCAATCGGCGTGGTATCGACCTGCGGCATGAATTCTCGTGCGGGAATGACACGGCCGGTGTCGTCCAGAACCCGGATGAACCCCTCATAAAAAGCGACGTCATGGGGGGGATGAACCTGCATGACCGGCTGAAATGCCAGCTTGCATTGCTTGTGCTTCACCGCCTCGGTCGCCATCTGGACAGTCGAGGCATCGCGCGCCGTTACCGCTGCATTCAATGGGCTGTCCGTGCCTTCGGGCAGGTCTGCCAATTTGTCTTTCCGCATAAGCGCACCGTTCCCCTGAGCGTTCTGGAAATAGATCCGGCGACGATTTCACGGGAAACAAGTGAATCTAGGGTTAAGGCGGCAGAAATATGGGTGTCAGGGTAGGTTGAAATTGTCCGACATCAGGTCAGCGGGCGGATTGCCAAACTCGGCCCAACGAAGAAACGGCGCCCAGCAGTGCTCCGAACAAACCAAGTGCCACCATTAAAAACCCAAAGCCCAAAATCGAGGGCGAGGCTTCGTTGAGCGCTGCCAACATGGCCAGAACAAGGCCCAAAAGCCCTGTGACGGTGGAAATCGTCATAAATCTTGTCATGTGACCCTCAGCAATCGGTTAACGAAACACTGTACCGATATGGAGCACCGAGTTTTTAATTCAAGCTGATAGGCGACTTACCGCCTTGCGTCAGATCCTTTCTGCCCCCGCATTTGGCGGAATTTCATCGAATTGCTCGAATCCAGGCGTTCCGCGAACTTCGGGGTGGCGCACGATGTGTTTGGCCTTGATCTGCTCTGAGTTGTCGCGGCTGCCGTCGTGGCTGTAGCCCGGTGGAGCAAAGCAATAGGCCAACCGCTGGCGCAGGGTTAGCCCCGGCTGTGTTGCGTCGCGCCAGATACCGACCCATTCATGGAATGCCACACGCAGCGGATTAAAAGTTCCGATATTGTGAACGAGCCCATAATCCACGCGGTCATCTTCCTGCTCGGGGACGTAGGTCCCGAACATCTTGTCCCAAATAATGAATACGCCCGCGTAGTTGCAATCAAGGTAGCGCGCATTGCGACCGTGATGCGCGCGATGATGGCTTGGCGTATTCATAATGGCTTCGAACCAGCGGGGCATCTTGCCGATGGCCTCGGTGTGAATCCAGAATTGGTAGATCAGGTTCAGGCCACCACAAAACAAGACCATAGCCGGGTGAAAGCCAAGCAGGATCAGCGGCGCGCGAACCACCATCATGAAGGTGAACGTATAGGTCCAGGTTTGCCGCAGCGCAGTGGTCAGGTTGTAATGCTGCGAGCTGTGGTGGTTCACATGGCTGGCCCAGACCCAGCGGACCCGGTGGCCCAGCCGGTGCACCCAGTAGTAACGTAAGTCATCCAGCACGAAACACAGGATGATGACCGGGATAGAAGTGCCCAGATTCAGTGGGGTGAGCTGCCAGAGCCACATGAAGAACGCCCAGGCGATGAATCCCAGCAAAAAGCCCGAGGCGATGTTACCGGCCCCCATGATCAGCGAAGTCACCGCATCGCGTGTTTCATAACGCCCGCCTCGACCTTTGACAGCGATCCACAGGAATTCCGCCAGAATGGCGGCAATGAAGAACGGTACCGCCCACTGAACGGCGTCAGGGAATGTCACTTGGTCGGTCATGCGGGCTCCATCAGGTCGCGCCAATGGCTGCGTTCAAACTCGTCCAGTCGGACGAATGTCTTGGGCGCAGAAAACTCGTGAAACTGGATTTCAAAACCTTCAGGATGACTCAGCAGATCATAATCCAGCAGGTGCCGACCGACAGTATCTGCGCCAAAGGACCACAGAAGGCCGTTGCCTGTTTCTGTGCGCACCAACGCCGTATGGCCATCATGGGCCACTGTAACGTCGATCACATCGTCATCGGGAAAATGTCGGATCCACTGGGCGCGAGCGGTTTCCGGCGATAACTCGAACTGTCGCGATTTGCCTGTCACGTGCAACAGCAGCGTGATGCAGGCAATGCCGCCGACCACCAGCACCAATAAGATTTCGAGTGGCATTCCATCCTCCTTCGGACAAATTGCAAAGGAGATGAAAGCCTGTCAAAGGTGGCGTGGCGTCAGCTGTTTTCCATTCCTTCCAGAACTTCATGCTGCACGACTCGCTCGACAAAAGGCACCAACCCGTCAGGACCAGACGAGCGATCCTTGAGATGGATGCATATATCTGGCCTGCGTGCAGCGATGATGCCCACCATTTCTCCGCGTATCTTGTCGTCCAGACCAGCGCCCATAATCGCACAAGCAATTCTGGGTTCAGCGTCCAGCTGCCGCCGGACGTCATCCTGATCATGTGCGCCGAGCCATTGGATTGGCAAATGATCCAACCGCCGCGCCACGTCGCCAATTACGCTCGGCAGCCGACCAATCAGCAATACTACCGGTTTCATCGCTGTCTCCCTTCATTTCAGGCCGCAAACGAAAACCGGCCCATAGGGGCCGGTTTCAGTTTAGCACAAAATGGCGCGGACAGTGCGAGAGGCGTCAGCTATTCGCTTCAACCAAAGTGGAAATGATCGCCTTGGCACTGTCTGAATTCCATTCTGCATCGCCGATCAGGCGCGCGATTTCATTGCCATCCGGATCGATAATCACGGTGATGGGTAGCCCGATCACTCCCATTGCGCGCGCGACGGCCTGACTTGGGTCCTGATGGCGCGGCAGGTTGTCGATGCCGTTTTCTTCAAAGAACTTCTTGATTCCTGCGGGCGAGTTTCGTCCGGTGGCCAAGGTCAGAACCTCGAATTTGTCACCGCCAAACTCCTCCTGAAGTTCGGCGATCTGCGGCATTTCCTTGCGGCAGGGCGCGCACCAGGTGGCCCAGAAGTTCAACAGCACATACTTGCCCTTGTAATCGGCCAGCGACCCGGTGCCGCCGTCTTCAAGCTGAAACTCAACCACTTCAACGGGTTTTGGCTCTTTGTGCAGGATCAGCCGTTTCAGGCTGTCTTCGCGCAGTGGGCCAAGAGTCTCGGCATCCGTGGCCAAAGCCGCGTTTGCACCCAGCGCAAGGGCCATATAAAGGGGGATCAGACGAAATAGGCGCATATCAACTCCGGGTTTTCCAACATGACCGATCAATCCTCGAACCAGATGTGGGGCGGCCGCTTTGCCGCCGGTCCAGACGCGATCATGGAGGCGATCAATGCCTCGATCGGGTTCGATCAGCGGATGGCAGCCCAGGACATCGCAGGCTCGCGTGCCCATGCCGCCATGTTGGCCGCCACAGGCGTTATAACTGATAGTGATGCGCAGGCCATTCGGGAAGGGCTACTCACCGTATTGTCAGAAATCCAGAACGGTGAGTTTCAGTTCTCGACCGCGCTGGAAGACATTCACATGAATGTCGAAGCGCGCCTGAAAGAAGTGATCGGTGAGCCCGCAGGCCGTTTGCACACGGGTCGCAGCCGAAATGATCAGGTCGCGACCGATTTCAAACTCTGGGTCCGCGATCAGTTGGACGCGGCTGAATCCGGTCTGCTGGCCCTGATCCGCGCGCTTTTGGCGCAGGCTGAGGTTGGCGCAGATTGGGTTATGCCGGGCTTCACCCACCTGCAAACCGCGCAGCCGGTCACATGGGGCCACCACATGATGGCCTATGTCGAGATGTTTGGCCGCGACCTGAGCCGCGTTCGCGATGCGCGGGCGCGAATGAACGAATCGCCCTTGGGAGCTGCCGCACTGGCCGGGACATCCTTCCCCATCGACCGGCACATGACGGCCGAGGCGCTGGGCTTTGACCGCCCTGCGGCCAACTCTCTGGACGCCGTCAGTGACCGCGATTTCGCGCTGGAGTTTCTGTCGACCGCTTCGATCTGCGCAGTCCACCTGTCGCGCTTTGCCGAAGAATTGGTGATCTGGTCTTCGGCCCAGTTTCGCTTTGTTGCCCTGTCCGACCGGTTCTCGACCGGATCGTCGATCATGCCGCAGAAAAAGAACCCTGATGCGGCTGAACTGATCCGCGCCAAGGTAGGGCGCATCTATGGCGCCAATACCGCTCTGATGATGGTGATGAAGGGTCTGCCGCTGGCCTATTCCAAGGATATGCAGGAAGACAAAGAACAGGTCTTCGACGCCGCCGACAACTGGATGCTGGCGTTGGCAGCGATGGAGGGCATGGTCAAGGATATGAGCGCCAACCGTGAAAGCCTCGCCGCCGCCGCCGGATCGGGATTCTCGACCGCCACCGATCTGGCCGATTGGCTGGTGCGCGTTCTGAGCCTGCCGTTCCGTGATGCCCATCACGTCACCGGATCTCTGGTGGCTATGGCCGAGGGTAAGGGTTGCGATCTACCTGATCTGACTTTGGAGGATATGCAGTCGGTCCACGCAGATATCACTGAAGACGTCTATTCTGTCCTTACCGTCGAAAATTCGGTAAACTCGCGCCAGTCCTATGGGGGCACGGCACCGGATCAGGTCCGCGCCCAGGTTGAGCGATGGAAGGCGATGACATGACAGCGCTTATCCGAGTGATCATTTTCGTGTCTGCAAGCGTGGCGCTTGCCGGTTGCGGCGCTGACGGCGAACCGGTTCAGCCGACCTTCAACGCCGCAGTAGGCGTTGGCAGCAGCGGGTCTTATGTCGCGGGTGGGGTCGGTGTTAATCGTGGCCCCGTCGGCCTTTTTGTGGGGTTTTGACCGATACACAGTTGAACGCGCGCGTTTGACACCCCATTCTCAGGTCAAGCTCAGAGCATTCATAGAAAAGAACCACAAATGAGAATTTTCGGCCTGATTCTTTCGCTCGCCATTCTGGCGGCTTGCGATACCTCGCAAAATCCGCGCCCGGAACCGGCGCCAGAGCCCAAAAGCTCGGGGATTTCTGTGTCCGGTTATGCGCGGGTGGGCGCGTCCACTACCTTTTGAAGACTGTATTAAAGGGCGTGATGGGCGGAATCATTTGATCCATATGCCTCTTTTGGTCTAAGCGCGCAGTCATGGATCACTTTCTCTACCGCGACGGCGCGCTTTTCGCCGAGGATGTCCCGATCTCCGAAATCGCTGCTGCGGTCGGAACGCCGTTCTATGTCTATTCGACCGCCACTTTGCTGCGACATTTCAAGTTGTTCGATGACGCGCTGGACGGTACCGATCACCTCGTCTGTTACGCGATGAAAGCGGCCAGCAACCAGGCGATCCTGAAGACGCTGGCGCAGGCAGGCGCGGGGATGGATGTGGTCTCGGGCGGCGAATATCTGCGGGCTAAGGCCGCAGGCGTGCCGGGCGACAAGATCGTGTTCTCGGGTGTTGGCAAGACTGCTGATGAAATCCGCACCGTACTGACCGGCGGTATCCGTCAGTTCAACGTCGAATCCGAGCCCGAAATGGAGGTAATCAACGCCGTCGCCCAGGAATTGGGCGTTGTTGCACCGATCACCGTGCGAGTGAACCCTGACGTAGACGCCAAGACCCACGCCAAGATTGCGACCGGCAAGTCCGAAAACAAATTCGGCATTCCCATCGCCCGCGCATCCGAAGTGTATGCCCGCGCAGCCAGCCTGCCCGGCTTGGAGGTCATCGGGATCGACGTCCATATCGGCTCGCAATTGACCGATTTGGAGCCATTCGAGATGGCGTATACCAAGGTTGCCGAGCTGACCGAGCGACTTCGCTCGGAAGGGCATAAAATCCGCCGTCTCGATCTGGGTGGTGGTCTGGGTATCCCCTATACGCGCTCGAATGATGCGCCGCCGCTACCGGTGGAATACGGCGCGCTGATAAAGAAAACGCTGGGTCATCTGGGCTGTGAAATCGAAATCGAGCCTGGCCGCCTGATCGCCGGAAACGCGGGGCTGATGGTCAGTAAGGTGATCTATGTGAAATCCGGTGAGGGCCGCGATTTCCTGATCCTTGACGGCGCCATGAACGACCTGATCCGTCCGGCGATGTATGAGGCGCATCACGATATTGTCGCGGTGCAGGAGCCCGCGCCGGGTGTCGAACAGCAGCCCTATGACATCGTGGGGCCCGTGTGCGAAACCGGTGATACGTTTGCCAAACAGCGGAATATGCCACCGTTGCAATCGGGTGACCTGATCGCTTTTCGCAGTGCCGGAGCCTATGGCGCTGTAATGGCCAGTGAATACAATACCCGTCCGCTGATCCCCGAAGTTCTGGTCAATGGGGATCAATTCGCAGTTATTCGTGAACGCCCGAGCTTTGACGAAATCATAAACCGCGATACCATACCCTCGTGGCTTTGACGCGATAACCGCGCGGGCCCGATGAGGAGGCCCGCGTTGCGAGACAATTCGAACCTGCCAATTCCAAGACTGTCTCTGTGGCTGACACATGCAGGGATGTTGGCCGAGCAAGTTTTGCGCGCCTTCTGGCCTCTGTTTTCGATCGCGATGGCAGTAATGGCCGCGCTGATGCTGGGACTTCAGGACATTGTCAGTGTCGAGACCGTCTGGATTGCTGGCGCACTGTCTTTGCTCGGGCTGCTTGCTGCCGCGATATTTGGTGCACGCCGGATGCACCTGCCGACACGGGCCGAGGCACTGGTGAGGCTGGATGAAACGCTGCCGGGCCGCCCTATTCAGGCGTTGATGGATGAACAGGCCATAGGTGCGATGGACGCTGATTCGGTTGCCCTGTGGCACGCCCACCAGGCACGCATGTCCCAAAAGGCGGCGCAGGCGGAGCCTGTCATACCTGATCTGAGACTGGCATCGCGAGACCCGTATGCATTGCGCTATGCGGCTCTGTTGGCTTTGGTCGTGGCAACGCTGTTTGGATCGTTCTGGCGTATAGGTTCGGTCGCTGACATGGCCCCCGGAACCGCAGTTGCCGGTCAAGGCCCGACTTGGGAAGGCTGGGTTGAACCGCCCCGCTACACAGGACTTCCGACGCTTTACTTGGCGGATCAAGACGGCTCGACGCTGACAGTTCCGCATGGAAGCCGGATCACGTTGCGGTTCTACGGTGAGGTCGGTGCCCACAGTCTGACCGAAACCACTTCGGCTATTGGTGCCGAGGCGGCAACCGATCCGGAACAGGATTTCGTCGCCGACCGGTCGGGCCAATTGACGATTGACGGGCCGACCGGGCGGGACTGGGCAGTTGCCGTTGTCTCTGACACACCGCCCCGGATATCAACGGCTGGCGTAGCCGAGACCGAGGCGGGCGGTCAGATGAAGCTACCCTTTTCGGCCAGCGACGATTACGGCGTTATATCCGGTAGTGCGCGAATTGAGCTTGATTTGGCCGCTGTTGATCGACGCTACGGACTATCGACCAAACCGGAGCCTCGGGAATCAATCGCTGTTGAGCTGCCAATGCCCATAACGGGCGAGCGCTCGGATTTCACCGAGGACCTGATCGAAGATTTCTCGCAGCACCCATGGGCGCATTTGCCGGTTAGAATCACGCTTGTGGCGCAGGACGCGGCTGAACAGCAGTCGCAATCGAATCCTTACATGACCGCTTTGCCAGCACGCCGGTTCTTTGATCCGCTGGCCGCGGCCATGATCGAACAACGACGTGACTTGTTGTGGTCGCGGGAAAACTCGCTGCGTGTGTCTCAGGTCTTGCGCGCTGTATCACACCTGCCCGAGGATTTGTTCCGGTCGGAAACAGCCTACCTGCGGTTGCGGGTCTTGTTGCGCAGGCTAGAGACGTTTGATGAATATGGTCTGAAACCCGAGCAACAGGCAGAAATCGCCCAAGCTCTTTGGGATTTGGCTATCCTGATCGAAGAAGGGACTCTGGCCGATGCGCTGGAACGAATGCGCCGGGCGCAGGAACGCCTGACGGAGGCGATGAAGAACGGTGCAACCGACGAAGAGATCGCGGAGTTGATGCAGGAGTTGCGTGAAGCCACGCAGGACTACATGCGGCAGCTCCAGCGCCTTGCCCAGGAAAACGAGTCCGACGAACGTCAACAAGGTCAGAATGGTGAAACCCTGCAGATGACGCAGGATGACCTGCAACGCATGATGGATCGCATTCAGGAATTGATGGAACAGGGCCGCATGGCCGAGGCCCAGCAGGCGTTGGAAGAATTCCAGCAGATGATGGAGAACATGCGCGTCACGCAAGGTCAGGGAGAGGGCGGACAGTCTGAAGGCCAGCAGGCTATGGAAGGATTGGCCGAAACCCTGCGGGAACAACAGGGCCTCAGCGATCAGGCCTTCCGTGATCTGCAGGAACAGTTCAATCCGGGCGCGCAAGCCGGTGAAAACCAGGGCAACGAAGGCCGCTCGGGCGGTCAGGGGCGCGGCCAAAGCCACGAAGGTCAGGGTGGCCAGGGGCAGGGCTCGGATCAGGCAGGCGAGGGTCAGCAAGGTCAGGGCTCTCTGGCCGACCGCCAGCAAGCGCTGCGCGAAGAATTGCAGCGTCAGCAACAGGGTTTGCCCGGTGGCGGCACTCCCGAGGGAGAAGCCGCACGCGAGGCGTTGGGCCGAGCCGGACGGGCTATGGATGAGGCCGAAGATGCCTTGCGGGGCGACGATCTGGCCGAGGCTATCGATCGTCAGTCAGAAGCTATGGAAGCACTGCGCGAAGGAATGCGGTCGCTAGGCGAGGCACTGGCGCAGAACCAGCAGAACCAGCCGGGGCAGGGCACTCAGGAAGGTGACATGCAAGCTCAGAACCGCGATCCGTTGGGGCGTACGCCCGGGGCGTCAGGGTCGATTTCGACCGATGACAACCTGTTGCAGGGCGAAGACGTTTATCGCCGAGCGCGAGAGCTGTTGGACGAAATCCGTCGCCGCACTGGCGACACGGACCGGCCTCAGATCGAGTTGGAATACCTCAAGCGGCTGCTTGAGCGGTTCTGAGAACTTTAGTTCTGAGACGTTCCGCCACTGGTTTGCGCCTCGAGCCAGAGACGCGCCTGATCAACCATAGAGACATAAGATTGCAGCATTGGATCAGCCTGCGGTACCGCCTCGCTGATCCGGTTTGCGTTGCCGTAGATCAATATCAGCAAAACGCCGATGATCACGATCAGGGCAAAGCCGCGCAGAAAACCACCGGACTTGCGTGCTGCAGTGGGCGCTGTTTCAGAAGTCTTTGGGGCGTCATCGCTGCGCAGGCCGGAACTAATAGCCTCGACATCCGGAAGCGAGTCTTTTTGACCGGCATCCGTGGCTGTCTTGGTCGCAGCGGGTGGTGCGGGTTCAACCTTGGGTTCTGCGGGTGGATCGAGCGCCAGATCCGGTTGGCTTTCCAGGCTGACGCCTTCTTTGGCGCGCAGGTCGGCTTCGCGCGCGGCTTCTTCCTGGAGAATACTGGCTACAGCGGGGTCCACATTTCCCGGGCTTTCTGCTGGTTCGGATGCTTCGTCGGTTTTGGGTTTTTGCGGTGCAGTTGGGGTATCTTCCGCTGAGGCCGAGGCGTTGGACGAGTCGTCGACGGGCTTCTGCGGCACGTCAGGTTTTGGCTCAGCGGTTTCGCTGGCCTCAGGCTTGGATGCCTCGGTTTCTGCTTCCTGGTCCTTGGTCTGAAACCAGGTCTTTTCACAGTTTGAACACTGCACGTCACGCCCACCATCGGGGATCACGTCGTCCGGAACCTCATATTGGGCACTGCAATTCGGACATGTAAGTCGCATACTGCCTCCTGACCTGCCTGTCGGCCTGATACTAGTTTTTTCAGGAATTATATTCCGTTAAACCCTATCAGCAAAGCGTGTTTTCGGTTTCAGGTGGGTAAGTGTCACCAATTGGAACCGGTAGAGGCATTGAAACCACGGCCACACTGAGGCAAGACAAGCCTCAGAACAAAGGGGGCAGGTGTGATCGAGCTGGAAAATGTCAGCTACAGCTATGGCGGCGGAGAGCTGCTGAGTGATGTATCAGTGCGTCTGCAACCCGGATCGTTCCATTTTCTGACTGGTCCTTCCGGTGCCGGCAAGACCACGTTGCTCAAGTTGTGCTATGGCGCATTGCTGCCGACGTCAGGACGGCTGAGCGTGTTTGAAGAAGATATCGCGCGGCTCGACCGGGATCAGATGGCTTTGTTGCGCCGCCGGGTCGGCGTTGTGCATCAGGATTGCCGGTTTCTGGATCACATGACGCTTGCTGAAAACGTGTCACTGCCGTTGATGGTGTCCGGGCGCGCAGTTGATGCCGAACAAAACAACCTGACCGAGCTTTTGAGCTGGGTCGGGCTGGGTTCACGGCTTGAGGCCAGCCCACCCGAGCTATCCGGCGGTGAACGCCAGCGCGCGGCACTTGCACGTGCACTTATTCTGTCGCCAGACGTGGTATTGGCGGATGAACCCACGGGCAACGTTGATTGGGAGATGTCTCAGCGTCTGCTGCATCTCTTGATTGAACTGAACCGAATGGGCAAAACGGTTCTGATTGCCACCCACGACCTGAGCCTGATCCGAGCCGCCAAAAGCCAGGTTCAGGCGCGCGTTCTGCGCATTTCGCAGCGCAGGTTGCAGCTTGCGGGGGCCGATTTATGAGCAAGGGCGACATCCGCAGTTTGTTGCGCCGTGACAGCCGTGCAGACCGGGTCGTTCCGCCGACCGGATTCACGGCCCATTTGACCCTGTTCGTGTCGGGCGCCATGGCATTTCTGGCCGTCTTTGCATTGGCGCTTTCACTGGCGTCCGGGCGATTGGCTGACCGCTGGGCTTCGGAACTGGCCGGGGCGGCGACCTTGCGGATCAACGCCCCGGCCGAGCAGCGAGCCGCCCAGACCCAGGCGGCTTTGGCCGTGTTGAGTCAAACGCCCGGTGTGGCATCGGCCCGCGCACTGACAGCTGAAGAGCAGGCGGCTTTGCTGGCCCCCTGGTTTGGCCCCGACCTGCCACTGGACACGCTTCCTGTTCCGCAACTGATCGAAATCGTCATCGGTGAACCTGGTTTGGATGCGACCGGATTGCGTTTGCGATTGGGTGCCGAAGTTCCCGGCGCTGTATTGGACAATCATTCCAGATGGCGCGACCCTTTGGTTGATGCTGCGACATCACTGCGGCGGTTGGGCTGGGTCTCAATCTTGTTGATTGGTGGCGCTACGGCCGCAATGATTACGCTTGCGGCCAATGCCTCTCTGGCGGCCAACGCACAGATCATCGAGGTGTTGCGTCAGGTCGGTGCCCGGGATCGGTTTATTGCTGGGGCTTTTGTCCGACGCTTTACCTTTCGGGCCCTTTTCGGAGCCGCCGTTGGGACGTTGCTGGGCATGTCGGGAGTGCTGCTGCTGCCTGAAGCTTCGGATGAAGGCGGCTTTCTGACCGGGCTTGGCTTTCAGGGCATTGGATGGTTGTTGCCGGTGTTGATCCCGCTATTGGGTGCGACTGTCGCGTTTCTGGCGACCTGGTCCGCTGCCCGTCGCAAATTGAAGGAGCTCTCGTGATGTCCATGGCCCTGCAATGGATACGATCCCTGATCTTCATGATCACGATCTATGCCTGGATGCTGATCCTTGGGCTGCTGTTTGCCCCTTACGCGCTGTTCTCCAAGCGTGGCGCTTTGCTGGCCTGCAAGACATATGCACGCACAACTCGGTGGTTGGCGCGCTGGATGGTATCCATCCGGACCGAAGTTCGTGGACCTGTCCCGACCGGCGAAGTTGTGATTGGGGCCAAACATCAGTCCTTTCTGGATATCATCATTATTTTTGACGCTATTCCCCACGGAAAGTTCATCATGAAACGAGAGCTTTTGTGGACCCCTGTAATCGGTATGTATGCGCGCAGGCTGGGCTGTATTCCCGTTGATCGCGGCAAGAAGGGCGTCGCCGTAGCCAAGATGGTCAAAGATGTTGCGCGCGAGTTTTCTGAACCCGGCCAGCTGGTGATCTATCCTCAGGGCACACGTGTCGCGCCGGGGATAACAAAACCCTACAAGGTCGGAACGGCGGTTTTGTACGAGGGTCTGGGCTTTCCATGTGTTCCTGCGGCGACAAATGCGGGTGTTTTCTGGCCGCGTTCGGGCATTCTGCGCAAGCCCGGCCTGGCAATCGTCGAGTTTCTGGCCCCAATTGAACCGGGCGTTGAGCGCAAGGATTTTCTGGGGCGTCTGGAAGAGGTCATCGAAGTGCGTTCAAACGATCTGATGCGGGAAGTGGGGTTTGATCCGGATGAAGTACATTGAAGACATCGCCGCGCTGGAGGTGCTCTATGGCACCCCCGGCGCTCCGGCAATGCGCAAGGTTGCGCGCCGACTGACACCGCTGTACCGCCAATGGATCATGGCATCGCGCCTGTGTGTCCTGAGTACCGTGGGCCCGGAAGGGGTCGACGGAAGCCCGCGCGGCGATGACGGTCCGGTTGTACTGGAACTTGATCCGGGAACCTTGGCCTTACCGGATTGGCGGGGCAACAACCGGCTGGACAGTCTGCGCAACATCGTTCGGGATCCGCGCGTGTCATTGATGTTTCTGGTGCCGGGGTCCAACAACGTTGTGCGACTGAACGGAACCGCTCGATTGACTGCGGACGAGACATTCCGGGCGCAATTCGAAAAACAGGGCATACGCCCGGCGACGGTAATCGTCATTCAGATTGGCGAAATCTACACCCAATGCGCCCGTGCGTTAATGCGGGCCGGCACGTGGACTGGTGGCGATGAAAGTGCTGACCTGCCAAGTGTTGGGGAAATTCTGGCCGAAATGACACAAGGCGAGGAAGGCGGAGAACGCTACGACTTGGAATGGGGTGCGCGGGCGGCTGAAACCATGTGGTGAGAGGGTTCAGGCTCCGCTCGTAGTCTGGCTGAAAAAAATACCGGAGGATGCTTCGCACCCTCCAGCTTGGTATTGCTTTGACTACGCGTGGATCGGGCCGTCACCACATGCCAGCGCCGCTTCGCGCACGGCCTCCGAATAAGTCGGGTGAGCATGACAGGTTAGTGCCAGATCCTCTGCCGACGCGCCAAATTCCATGGCAACACAGACTTCGTGGATCAGATCACCTGCCGCCGGGCCGATGATGTGTGCGCCTAAGATCCGGTCGGTTTCTTTGTCAGCCAATATCTTGACGAAACCATCGGCGGCAAAATTTGCCTTAGCGCGACCATTGCCCATGAACATGAACTTGCCGACCTTGTAGGCACGACCCTGTTCCTTGAGGGTCGTTTCGGTCTCACCCACATTGGCAACCTCGGGCCAGGTGTAGATCACGCCTGGAATGACGCCGTAGTTCACGTGCCCATGCTTGCCGGCAACCTGCTCGGCGGCAGCCATGCCTTCGTCCTCGGCCTTGTGCGCTAGCATCGGGCCTTCGGTCACGTCGCCGATGGCGTAGATGCCGGGCACGTTGGTTTGCCAGTCGGCGCCAACCTTGATCTGTCCGCGCGGGGTCATCTCGACGCCCAGAGCGTCCAATCCTAGCCCATCCGAGAACGGCTTACGGCCCGTGGCCACCAGAACAGTGTCCGCGTCGATCACATGTTCACTGTCGTCCTTGAGCAGCTTGTAGGTCACCTTGGCCTTGGTCTTGGTGGCATCGGTCTTTTGCACGGCCGCGCCCATGATGAATTTCAGGCCCTGTTTTTTAAGGATACGCTGGAAAGTTTTCTGCACTTCGGGGTCCATGCCCGGTGTGATTTCCTTGAGGAATTCAATCACCGTCACCTCGGCCCCCAGGCGTTGATAGACCGAACCCAACTCAAGCCCGATTACGCCTGCACCAATCACAACCATCTTCTTCGGGACCTTGCCCAGCGACAGCGCGCCGGTCGAGGTCACGACAACCTTTTCGTCTACGGTGACCCCGGGCAGAGACGACGGCTCGGACCCGGATGCGATGATGATGTTCTTGGCCTCGTGTACCTCGTCGCCGACCTTGACCTGACCAGCGGTGGGGATTGACCCCCAGCCTTTCAGCCAGTCGATCTTGTTCTTTTTGAACAGAAATTCGATGCCCTTGGTGTTGCCGTCGATTACCTCATCCTTATAGGCCTGCATCTGCTTCCAATCGACCGAGGGGCTTTTGCCCTTCAGACCCATCTTGGCAAAGTTATGCTCGGCCTCATGTAATTGATGGCTGGCATGCAGCAGCGCTTTGGACGGGATACAGCCAACGTTCAGGCAGGTGCCGCCCAGCGTCTCGCGCCCTTCGACCACTGCGGTTTTCAGGCCCAGCTGGGCGCAGCGGATGGCGCAGACATAGCCGCCGGGGCCGGCGCCGATTACGATGACGTCATAGTTTGCCATTTTATTCTCCTAAATCGACCGGGTAGCCCGGCGCCTGCGTGATCCATCTTTCCTGGGTCACGACATATTTTTGCGTCAAACAGGATCCAGCAGCTTGATCGTGATATGAGCAATTCCGCCCCGTTCGTGGTGCATAGCCAGTTCCTCGGATCCAAAAAAAGCCCTTGCCTTGTCCAGGTTCGTCACTTCGAACATAGCGATTGCATGGTCGCTCTGATCCGGGTCGCGCCAGACGTGTAGGTCGCGGATACCCGCGGCCTTGCGCATCGGTTTGTCTTCGCGGAACACTTTCAGCCAGGCGTCGAAATCGGCCACATCGGCCTGCCAGAGTACATGTGTTGCCATGATTACAGATCCATCAGCAGGCGGCGCGGGTCTTCCAGCGCCTCTTTTACACGAACAAGGAAGGTCACGGCGCCTTTGCCGTCAACGATCCGGTGGTCATAGGACAGAGCCAGATACATCATCGGGCGGATCTTGATCTCACCATTGATGACCATCGGACGGTCCTGAATTTTGTGCATGCCCAGGATACCCGATTGCGGAGGGTTCAGGATCGGTGAGGACATCAGCGAACCGTAGACACCGCCGTTGGAGATGGTGAACGTGCCGCCCTGCATTTCAGCCATGCTCAGCTTGCCGTCGCGGGCGCGTTTGCCTTTTTCGGCGATGGCTTTCTCGATGGCTGCAAAAGACATGCTGTCGGCATCGCGGATGACCGGAACAACCAGACCCTGCGGCGTACCGGCAGCAACGCCCATGTGCACGAAGTTCTTGTAAACAATGTCGGTGCCGTCAATCTCGGCGTTAACCTCGGGGACTTCTTTCAGCGCATGGCAGCAGGCTTTGGTGAAGAAGGACATAAAGCCCAGACGCACACCGTGCTTCTTCTCGAACTGGTCCTTGTACTGATTGCGCAGGGCCATCACCTCGGTCATGTCCACCTCGTTATAGGTGGTCAGGATCGCGGCAGTGTTTTGTGCGTCCTTCAGACGCTTGGCGATGGTCTGACGCAGGCGCGTCATGCGCACGCGTTCTTCGCGACCGGCATCTTCGGCCGCAACAGGTGCGCGTGGTGCCTGGGCAGCGGGGGCGGGCGCAGCCGCTGCAGGCGCTGGGGCCGCAGCCGTGGCAACAGCGCGGGCCACATCTTCCTTCATGATGCGACCATCGCGCCCGGTGCCGCTGACCTGATCCGCAGACAGACCAGCCTCGGCCATGGCTTTCTCAGCCGACGGGGCATTGGCGACATCCTTGCCGGCACCCGTGGCGACGGCAGGCGTCACCGCAGCGGCCGGTGCCGCCGGAGCCGGGCTTGCACCCGCTGCCGAACCCGAGATGACTGCCAGTTTCGCAGAAGCATCCACCGTTGCGCCCTCCGGCGCTGCGATTTCAGCGAGGACACCTGCGGCGGGTGAGGGGACTTCGACCGAGACCTTGTCGGTCTCCAGCTCACACAGCATCTCATCCTGCGCTACACTGTCACCAACCTGTTTGAACCAGGTCGAAACGGTGGCTTCGGTGACGGATTCACCCAAGGTCGGGACCATCACATCAACGCTTGCTGCGCCCGGATTGCCGGTATCTGTGCCCGCCGGTTCCGCCGCGGGGGCTGGTGCCGAAGCCGCGCCTTCGCCGGCGGCAATTGTCGCCAGCAAGGCATCGACGCCGACGGTTACGCCTTCGGCAGCCACGATCTCACCCATCTTACCAGCAGCAGGCGAAGGGACTTCGACCGTGACCTTGTCGGTCTCCAGCTCACACAGCATTTCATCTACGGCCACAGCGTCGCCGGGTTTCTTGAACCATGTCGCAACCGTGGCTTCGGTCACCGACTCGCCAAGCGTGGGAACACGAACTTCAATCGTCATCGCTTACTTTCCTTCGATGCTCAGCGCTTCGTTAACCAGCGCTTCTTGTTGGGCTTTGTGTTGGCTGGCCAAACCCGTCGCGGGCGAGGCCGAAGTTGCGCGGCCGACATAGCGCGGCCGGGTGTGCTTGGCGCCGATACGGGTCAGAACCCATTCGATATTCGGCTCGATAAAGGTCCAGGCGCCCTGGTTCTTGGGTTCTTCCTGACACCAGATGATTTCAGCGCCTTTGAAGCGCTCAAGCTCATTGATGAGCGAGTGCGCAGGGAACGGGTAATACTGCTCGATCCGCATCAAGTAGACATCGTCAATGCCACGTGCGTCGCGCTCCTCCAGAAGATCGAAATAGACCTTGCCCGAGCACATAACGACCCGCTTGATCTTGTCATCCTTGACCAGCGTAGTGTCCGAATTCCCTTTCTGCGCGTCATCCCACAGGACCCGGTGAAAGCTGGAGCCGGTGGTGAAATCCTCAGTCGTGCTAACCGCCAGTTTGTGGCGCAGCAGAGATTTCGGTGTCACCAGGATCAGCGGTTTGCGGAAAGTGCGATGCAGCTGACGGCGCAAGATATGGAAGTAGTTCGCAGGCGTCGTACAATTCGCCACGATCCAGTTGTCCTGACCGCACATTTGCAGGAAACGCTCCAATCGCGCCGACGAGTGTTCAGGCCCCTGCCCCTCAAACCCGTGCGGCAACAAGCAAACCAGACCGGACATGCGCAGCCATTTGCTTTCGCCAGAACTGATGAACTGATCGAACATGATCTGCGCCCCGTTGGCAAAGTCGCCAAACTGCGCCTCCCAAAGGGTCAATGCATTGGGTTCAGCCAGCGAAAAGCCGTACTCAAATCCCAGCACCGCATATTCGCTGAGCATTGAGTCGATCACCTCGTAATGCGACTGGCCCTTGCGAATATTGTTCAGGGGATAGAACCGTTCTTCGGTTTCCTGATGGATGAACCCGGAATGGCGTTGACTGAACGTGCCGCGTGTTGCGTCCTGACCGGACAGTCGCACCGGATAGCCTTCGGTCAGAAGCGAGCCAAACGCGAGGGCTTCGCCCGTTGCCCAGTCGAACCCTTTGCCGCTGTCGAACATCTGCTTCTTGTGGTCCAGAAGACGGGCTACCGTTTTGTGAACTGCTATGTCCTGCGGCGCGTGGGTCAGTGCGTTCCCGATCTCTGCCATCGTTTCGGGCGAGATTGCGGTGTCTCCGCGTACGTATTCTTCTTTGTTCTTGTCCAGGTGAGACCATCGCCCATCCAGCCAATCAGCCTTGTTGGGCTTGTAGTCCTTTCCGGCATCAAACTCATCGTTCAGATGCGCTTGGAACGCGGCCTTCATATCCTCGATCTCACCCTCAGGGATCAGCCCGTCCTTGACCAGTCGCTCGGTATACAGGCTCAGCGTGGTCTTATGCGTCTTGATCTTCTTATACATGATCGGGTTGGTGAACATGGGCTCATCGCCCTCGTTATGCCCGAACCGGCGATAGCAGAAGATGTCGATGACCACGTCCTTGTGGAACTTCTGCCGGAACTCGGTCGCCACCTTGGCCGCATGAACCACTGCCTCGGGGTCGTCGCCGTTGACGTGGAAAATCGGCGCCTCGACCATCAGGGCGATGTCCGTGGGGTAGGGCGACGAGCGGCTGAAGTGTGGCGCGGTGGTAAACCCGATCTGGTTGTTCACGACGATATGCATTGTGCCGCCGGTCTTGTGGCCCTTCAGGCCCGATAGACCGAACCCTTCGGCGACAACGCCTTGGCCGGCAAAGGCCGCATCCCCGTGCAGAAGAATGCCCATCACCTTGGTGCGGTCCACGTCGTTCAGCTGATCCTGCTTGGCGCGCACTTTGCCGAGGACGACCGGGTTCACCGCCTCAAGGTGGGACGGGTTTGCGGTCAGGGACAGGTGCACGCTGTTGCCGTCGAATTCACGGTCACTGGATGCGCCCAGATGATACTTCACGTCGCCCGAGCCATCCACATCTTCCGGCTTGAAGCTGCCGCCCTGGAATTCATTGAAAATGGCGCGGTAGGGTTTGGCCATCACGTTGGCAAGAATGTTCAGACGACCCCGGTGCGGCATGCCGATGACGATGTCGCTGACACCCAACGCACCACCGCGCTTGATGATCTGCTCCATTGCCGGGATCAGGCTTTCGCCGCCGTCCAGACCGAAGCGTTTGGTGCCCATGTATTTCACATGCAGGAACTTCTCGAAGCCTTCGGCCTCGACCATCTTGTTCAGAATGGCCTTACGCCCCTCGCGGGTGAACGAGATTTCCTTGCCATACCCTTCGATCCGCTCCTTCAGCCACGCGGCCTGTTCCGGGTCGGAGATATGCATGTATTGCAGCGCGAAGGTGCCGCAATAGGTCCGCTTCACAATCTCGACGATCTGCCGCATCGAGGCCATTTGAAGCCCCAGCACGTTGTCGATAAAGATCGGGCGATCCATGTCGGCATCAGTGAACCCGTAGGTTTTGGGGTCCAGTTCCGGGTGCGTGCTGGCCGCGCGCATGCCCAGCGGGTCCAGGTCGGCGGCCAGATGCCCCCGGATACGGTAGGCCCGGATCAGCATCAGTGCCCGAAGGCTGTCCAGCACGGCGCGTTTGATCTGATCATCGCTGACCTCGACACCTTTGGCCTCGGCCTTGTCCTTGATCTTCTTACCTGCCGCCTTAGCGTCGATCTCAGCCCATTCGCCCGTCAAGGCGCCCGTTAGGTCATCCGCCGGCATCGGAGGCCAGTCGGTACGGGCCCAGGATGGTCCTTCGGCCTCTTTCTGAACATCCGGCGTGGCGTCGCCCATCGCCTTGAAGAATTCGGCCCAGGCGGCATCCACAGCGCCCGGGTTCTTTGTGTACTGAGCATAGAGCTGCTCCAGATATTCGGCATTATGCCCCTGCATGAAGCTAGAGGCATGAAAGGCAGTGTTGGGTGAATGTTCGGTCATGGGGCTACCTCATGTGGGTTGGGACCGTATTGATTGGTGCCTGGCTGGCTGGGGCGGGTCAGCCACCACAAAACCAGGAGGGGTGACACTGCCAGAACCAGCAATGTCGGAATGACGATAAGCAAGGTGGCACGGGTGAACAGGATATCCAACGTGCCGCCGTGGAACTGGCTGGCGATGCCGATGCCAAAGATCAGAACCGCCAGGGCACCAACCATCAGCAGGATCGGCAGCAAGGCAAAAATCCCGTTGCGCCCGGTATCATGCATCCGGCGGAAGGCCACGGCCAGATGCGGGACGAAGACGATCAACCCCACGATGCTCTGCACAGGGCGCGAGGACGTGGCGGTGACGGATTTCACCTCATCGGTTTTGGCTACCGAGACCTGTGTGAAGAACTGCCAGTCGATGATCCCGGCGATTACGTTCCAGATTACGATGAACAGGAAGAAGAACCAGTACTCGGGCCGCGAGGCACGACCTGAGAAGGTGAAAAACTTGGAGAAACAGGTGCGGACTGCGTCGGAGAAGGTCATCAGAAGCCGCCACTCAAATTCTTGTTAGTTGGAGTTCTCACTTGATTAATCCCCACGACGCTCAACTGAATTGCCTGAGATGGATGTGCAGCACAACCGGGAGCACCCAAACTTCCGGAAACTTCTCGTTTCGAAATGCGGATAGACGAGTAAACGTGCTTCCTACATGCTCATAGAATTTAATCCTATGTTCATAACTTTCTCTTCCGCCTCCCGCCGAGATTTCTTTACCAGAATAGCTAATAGCGCTAGGAACCCGGTCATGATCCGGGCCGAGATAGTACCAACAATCTTGCTTTTTATCGTTGTTTTGGGTGGTAGGCGGTGACGTTTCATAGGCATTGAAGAACTGCCAGACGGCTTCAGACATGTGTCTAGGAAACGCAGCGACTATATTTACCTCACTATCGAAACCCGGCTTGGCCGTTGCCATAATGATAGGTTCTGGCGTCTTGCGATCTGAGATTAAACTCGTTCCTTTTTCGTCATTGGCCTTCCATACGACACTGACCAAAGGGGTATGGGGGCTAGTGGACCTCCACGGCTCTCCAGCGAACCGCTCAATAGAGTGATTGGATTGTCTCCGAGAGGTTCGCGACAAATAGAACGCGTCTTCCGCCGTCGCCAGTTGGAGCCTGCTCAAGTAAGCCATGGTTCCTGTATGATCGTTTATGGACGCACTTCTAAGCCCATCCCGCTTTGCAAACGCAGGCAACGACTTCACGGCAATTCGGCTGAGGTGTTTTGTTTGGTCAAGCTCGATATTCGATATCAACGATAGGTAGGTGGAAAGGTTTGGCCACTTGTAGAACAACTGCGTTCTTCTAATTTCCTCGGTCGCATCAGACAACCGGCGACGCCCAAATGCTCTTTCAAGCATTTGGGCTCTGTCGCGGCGGTTACCTTTCCGTAGGAGCATTACCCGATCGCTTCCAGCACAGCCTCACCCAGCTGCGCCGGGCTTTCGGCCACGACGATACCGGCCGAGCGCATGGCTTCGATCTTGTCTTCGGCACCGCCTTTGCCACCGGCGACAATCGCGCCCGCGTGGCCCATGCGGCGGCCCGGAGGGGCCGTGCGGCCTGCGATGAAACCGGCGGTCGGCTTTTTGCGGCCCTTCTTGGCCTCATCCGCCAGGAACTGCGCGGCTTCTTCCTCGGCCGAGCCACCGATCTCACCGATCATGATGATCGACTCGGTCTCGTCATCGGCCAGGAACCACTCCAGCACGTCGATATGCTCGGTGCCTTTGATCGGGTCACCGCCGATGCCCACGCAGGTGGACTGGCCCAGACCGACATCGGTAGTCTGTTTGACGGCCTCATAGGTCAGGGTGCCCGAGCGCGACACAACGCCGACCGAACCGCGCTTGTGGATGTGGCCGGGCATGATGCCGATCTTGCAGGCGTCTGGAGTAATCACACCGGGGCAGTTCGGGCCGATCAGACGCGAGCTTGAGCCTTCCAGCGCGCGCTTCACCTTCATCATGTCCAGAACCGGGATGCCTTCGGTGATGCAGACGATCACTTCCATCTCGGCATCAATCGCTTCGAGGATCGAGTCGGCCGCAAAGGGGGGCGGAACATAAATCACCGAGGCGTTGGCTTCGGTCACGGCTTTGGCTTCGTGGACCGAGTTGAACACGGGCAGGTCAAGATGGGTCATCCCGCCTTTGCCGGGGGTCACGCCACCGACCATCTTGGTGCCGTATGCGATGGCCTGCTCGGAATGGAAAGTGCCCTGTGAGCCGGTAAAGCCCTGACAGATAACCTTGGTATTTTCGTCAATGAGGACTGCCATTTTGTCCCTTTCTCTAGGCGGTATTGGATTGATTGGGTTCAGTCGCCGGCAGAACCTGCGGCGCATAGGTAATTTTCTCGAGCGTAGCACGACCCAGTGCCAGATTGGCGATTGTACTCAGGCCGCTGCTGACTTCCGCGATGCCCCGGCGAATTTTCTGCCGGACCAGGGGCCAGCCCGTCGGACGGCGACGCGGTGCGCCCATACGCAACTCACCGGGGGCGTCGTTGCCTTGTTCGACCATGGCGGGGATCACCTGATAGATGTTGACCTGCCGCGCCGCGCGTGAGGCCGACGGGTTGAACAGCAAGCCGTCCAACGTGATGTCGTAGGGTTTTTGTGCCAGGAAGTGTTCAGCCGCATTACGAGTCAGCGCGTAGGCTGCACCGCCGGGGTGGCGTGAGCGCATCAGGCGCAGCTCTCGTCCCAGATGGGACAACCGCTTGCGCCCGAGTGCCACGTACAGCTTGCTGCTGCGCCAGCGTTCGAACCGCACGATGTCAGCGTCCGCGGGCCACCAGGACGGGTCGTTCAGCCATTCGGTGAGTTCGGAAGACAGGAATACATCGTCCTCAAGGATCAGCGCTTTCTCGGCCCCCGAGGCGATCAAAGCCTCCCACGCTTTGGCGTGGCTTAGCGTGCAGGCCATATCCTTGGTGTGGAAGTAACCCCATGGCCCCTCATCCCGGCAGTCACGCAGGAAATCCTCACGCGTGGCGGCATCGCAGTCAACGGCGTTGACACGGGTTGCCGACAGGCCTGCCTTATGCAGCTCCTGCTCCATCAAACGCGCCCGCCCGGTGGCGCGTTCAAGGCCTATGAGGAAGATGGGGATGGTCATGGGTTACGTTATTTCTCAGTCCCGTTTTAAGACAGATTAAACAGTCAACACCGAATGCGATCCACCCTGCGAGCCGGTAAAACCCTGACAGATCACTTTGGAGTTTTCGTCGATGAGGACTGCCATTTTAGGAGTCTCCTTAGAAAATTGTCGTTTCACTAGCCATATGGCGGGCTCATGCATTAGGTTAGGCTGGTTAATTTTGCGCAGAGATTGTCCAGGTATTTTCTCCATCATCGCAGGAAACCGGGCGACCAATGGCGAGTGATTGTTCTCGCATTGCATCCGCATCGGGGCCTGCGGGACAGTCAATCAGGATCGGCGTGCGCGAAACCGGGTTTTGTGGGACACCACCTTGGTTCAAAGCTGCTTCCTCGGCGCAACTTGCCAATGCTGCAAAAACCAGAACCAAGACAGATCTCATCATCAACCCTTAACCGCCTTCACGATCTTCTCGGCTCCGTCTTTCAGGTTATCCGCTGCGATCACGTCCAGGCCCGAGGTGTTGATGATCTCTTTGCCTTTCTCAACATTCGTGCCTTCCAGACGCACGACCAGCGGAACCTTCAGACCGACCTCTTTCACCGCGGCGACAACACCCTCGGCGATGACGTCACAGCGCATGATGCCGCCGAAGATGTTGACCAGAATGCCTTTGACCTGCGGGTCCGAGGTGATGATCTTGAACGCCTCAGTCACTTTCTCTTTGGTCGCACCGCCGCCTACGTCGAGGAAGTTGGCGGGCTCGGCCCCATACAGCTTGATGATGTCCATCGTCGCCATCGCCAGACCGGCACCGTTCACCATACAGCCGATCTCACCATCCAGCGCGATGTAGTTCAGGTCGTATTTGGAGGCTTCCAGTTCCTTGGGGTCTTCCTCGGTCGTGTCGCGCAGTTCGGCGATGTCGGGGTGGCGGTAGACCGCGTTGCCGTCAAAGCCGACCTTGGCGTCCAGCACCTTGAGGTCGCCGCTATCGGATACGATCAGCGGGTTGATTTCCAGCATCTCCATATCCTTCTCGACGAAGGCGGCGTACAGCTGGCTCATCAGTTTGACGCACTGCTTGACCTGCGCGCCTTCCAGACCCAGCGAAAACGCGATGCGGCGTCCGTGGTAGGGTTGGTAGCCTGTGGCAGGATCGACCGAGAAGGACAGGATCTTTTCGGGCGTTGCGGCCGCAACTTCTTCGATGTCCATGCCGCCTTCTGTCGAGCAGACGAACGAGATGCGGCTGGTCTGGCGATCCACCAGCAGCGCCAGGTACAGTTCGCGTTCGATGCCGGATCCGGCTTCGATGTAGATGCGGTTGACTTGCTTGCCTGCCGGACCGGTTTGGTGCGTGACCAGCGTGCGGCCCAGCATCTTCTTGGCTTCTTCGGCGGCTTCCTCAACCGACTTGGTCAGACGAACACCGCCCTTTTCACCGGCATCCGCCTCTTTGAACGAGCCTTTGCCGCGCCCACCCGCATGAATCTGCGCCTTTACGACCCAAAGGGGGCCATCCAGCTCACCGGCTGCGGTTTTGGCTTCCTCGGCGCGCAGAACCGCGCGACCGTCGGAAACCGGAGCGCCATAGCTGCGAAGAAGGGCTTTGGCCTGATATTCGTGAATGTTCATCGAAATTGTCCCGTCTGACTACGATTTAACCGTTATAGGCGTGTCTAAGGGGCAAGTTTAAAGGGTTTTTTTGCGGGAAAGCAGTTTTTCACGAAGATTTATATATTTTGTGATCACAGTATTTTGGGGTGTGATCACAAACTGAAAATCTCTGCGGCGATTGATTCGATGTATCCCCGATGATCTCATAAAACATATTCACAAAGGGTGTTTGTGGCGTTTGCGCCAACATGTGTGAACAACGTAAGGGTCGTGATTGTGATCCGGCAAAAGAAAACCGGCCCGCAAGCGAGCCGGTTTGATCTTTTGAAAATGGATGCCTCAGGCCAGCGAGTTGTCGATGCCTTTGCACGCCTCAATCAGGCCCTTCACGGCATTGACTGAATTGTCGAAACCTGCCTGCTCTTCTTCGTTGAGCTTGATGTTGACAACGCGTTCGATGCCGCCGGCACCGATCACGGTGGGCACACCGACATACATGCCTTCGACACCCAATTCGCCATTACAGTAAGCGGCACAGGGCAGAACGCGCTTCTGGTCTTTCAGATAGGCTTCGGCCATTTCGATCGCCGAGGTAGCAGGCGCATAGAAGGCAGAACCTGTCTTCAGGAGGCCAACAATCTCGGCACCGCCGTCGCGGGTACGCTGGACGATGGCGTCGAGTTTTTCTTGCGTGGTCCACCCCATTTCAACCAAATCCGGCAGCGGGATGCCTGCGACGGTCGAGTACCGTACCGACGGCACCATGGTGTCGCCGTGACCACCCAGAACGAATGCGGTGACGTCGCGCATGGAGACGTTGAACTCTTCCGACAGGAAATGTGCGAAACGCCCCGAATCCAGAACGCCTGCCATCCCACAGACCTTGTTGTGCGGCAGGCCCGAGAATTCGCGCAGGGCCCAGACCATCGCATCCAGCGGGTTTGTGATGCAGATGACAAATGCATCGGGGGCGTTGGCGGCAATGCCCTCGCCGACCGACTTCATGACCTTCAGGTTGATACCCAGCAGATCGTCGCGGCTCATGCCCGGTTTGCGCGGCACACCGGCGGTCACGATGCAGACGTCTGCGCCTGCGATGTCTGCGTAAGACTGGGTGCCTTTCAGGTTTGCGTCGAAGCCTTCGGACGGACCGGACTCGGCGATATCAAGCGCCTTGCCTTCCGGAGTGCCTTCGGCGATGTCGAACAGCACGACGTCACCAAGTTCTTTCATTGCTGCGAGGTGGGCGAGCGTGCCGCCGATCTGACCTGCGCCGATCAGCGCGATCTTGGGTCTGGCCATTTGGATTTTCTCCGGTCGGTTTTTAAATCGCGATTTTGCTAGTCTCTAAAACGACATTGCGCAAGTGTTCTGCGGCGCGGCATGCGACCGCATACCGTTTGCGCATCACCTGCTGATTGCGCTAAAGGGCCTTCATAGCAAGCTGTTCCGGGGCAACCGCATGTTCGAATTGAACCTGATGTTTTTTGTTGTGGCGATCCCGGCGGTGATCTTTGCAGGTATCTCGAAGGGCGGCTTCGGGTCAGGAGTGGCCTTTGCGTCTTCGTCGATTCTGGCGCTTATATTGGAGCCGGGGCAGGCTTTGGCGCTCATGCTGCCAATCCTGATGGTCATCGATGTTGCGACGCTACGCCCATATTGGAGGCGCTGGAATTGGCCGGATTCACGCTTGTTGATGCTAGGTGCGGTGCCGGGCGTAGCGCTGGGCGCGTTGCTGTTTCGCGGCACCAACGATGACCTGCTTCGCTTGTTGATCGGAGCGATCTCCGTCGGATTTGTGGCCTGGCATATTTCGCAGACCCGTGGCTGGGTGCGTGGGTTTGCTAATCGCCTGCCGCCATCTGCCGGATTGTTTGCCGGTCTTGTTGCAGGGTTCACCAGCTTTGTCAGCCATGCCGGCGGGCCGCCTGCAGCGGTATATCTTTTGTCGCAACGCCTGTCGAAAACCGAATTTCAGGCCAGCACAGTTTTGGTGTTCTGGGTCATCAACGCCGCGAAATTTGTACCTTATGCCTATTTGGGCATGTTCACATGGCACACAGCCTGGGTCGATCTTTTGCTGGCGCCTTTTGCTGTGCTTGGCGCGTGGCTGGGCGTTCGGGCGCATTGGATGATGTCCGAACGCCTGTTCTTTGGCATCGCTTATGTTCTGCTGACCATTACCGGCAGTAAGCTGATCTGGGATGCGGTTACTTGACCCTCAGGCATTAGGTGGCAGTGCCTCAGCCAGCGTCTCAAATGATTGTCCCGAGGTTACAAGGCAAGTCAGCCCATCTGGCAGGGTTATCGTAATAGTCCAACTGCCTGTACTGGCCGAGGCGAACACTTCCATCACAGCGCCCTGACGGGCTATCCCGATACCCCGGCGTGTTTCACCATACGTCTCCGCCAGTTGCTGAATCACGTCCGCGCGTGGCGCACATTGGCGGGTCTGGGCGTGCAGTTGTTGTGTTGCCAATACCACGATGCCCAATCCCATGGTCATCTTGATCAAAGTCGCATTCATATCGGTCCCCTTTTCACCTGCATCCTTCAGCGTGACGGGACAGTGGAGAAATCCGGTTAAGGCAACGCACGTTGCTTCGGTTGGAGGGAATGCTGCATCGCGGCAAATTTTCACTTGAACTTTCCGGCAAAAAATGCCCCATTTCGCGCAACTTTATTTCAAAGGGAAAAGTCAATGGATCCCCGACAGCGCCCCTATCGCTCGGTTCTTTATATTCCCGGCTCGAAAGAGCGGGCTTTGGATAAGGCGCGTACACTGCCAGTGGATGCGATAATCTTCGATCTGGAAGATGCGGTTGCCGCCGACGAAAAGGACAACGCCCGTGAAACGCTCAAGGATGCGTTGGCAGTCGGAGGCTTTGGCGAGCGGGTCAAGATCGTTCGAATCAACGGGCTGGACACGGAATGGGGACGGGCGGATGCCGAAGCCGTGCGTGAGATGGCCGCTGATGTGGCCCTGCTGCCCAAGGTGAACTCGGCCGCTGACGTGGATGCGCTGGCCGCGATCACCGGGGACATTCCGATTTGGGCCATGATGGAAACCCCGCGCGGAATGCTGAACGCAGCCGAAATCGCAGCGCACCCGCTAATGGCGGGCTTTGTGATGGGCACCAACGATTTGGCCAAAGAGTTGCAAACCCGGTTCCGCCCTGACCGCTTGCCGCTGATGACCTCGCTGGGCCTGTGCCTGCTGGCTGCAAAGGCCGAGGGCCTTATTATCGTTGATGGCGTCTACAACGCCTTTAAGGATGGAGAAGGTCTGGCCGCTGAATGCGCGCAGGGGCGTGACATGGGCTTTGACGGCAAGACCCTGATCCATCCGGCTCAGGTGGACATCACCAATGCGGCTTACGCCCCGTCAGAAGTGGAAATCGATCTGGCCCGCCGCCAGATCGCCGCTTTTGAGGAAGTAAAGGCACAAGGGCAGGGCGTTGCTGTCGTCGATGGCAAGATCGTTGAAAACCTGCACGTTGTAACTGCCCGTGAAACTCTGGCAAAAGCAGAGGCAATATTAGCTTTGCAAGCGGGGTAAGCCAGCAATGGGCTTTGTTCTTCTGATTCTTGGTGTGCTGCTATGGTGGGCTGCACATCTGTTCAAACGTGTCATGCCCGAACGGCGTGCGGCGATGGGCAATGGTGGCAAAGGTGCGGTTGCGCTGGCGTTGGTTGCGGCAATCCTGCTTATGATATTCGGGTATCGCATGACCGATACCGTTTTTGTCTGGGCTCCTCCGTCCTTCATGGTTCACATCAACAACCTGCTGGTGCTGATCGCGATTTACATGATGAGCCCGGCCGGGACCAAAGGGCGCCTGCTGAACAAAGTGCGTCATCCGATGCTGGGCGGTTTCAAGCTGTGGGCCTTTGCACATTTGTTGGTCAACGGCGATTTGGCTTCGATCATCCTGTTTGGTGGCCTGTTGGCCTGGGCCGTAGTCGAAGTTATTGTCATAAACCGGTCCGAACCCGGCTGGACTCCGGGTGAGCCTGGCACCTATGGCAAGGATGCGATGTTCTTTGTCGCCTCGATCGTGCTGCTGGGGATCATCGGCTATATCCACGGGCTGGTCGGCCCGTCACCTTTCCCTTCGTAAGGAACTGACTCATGGCAAAACTCTATCGCCTGCTGACCGAGGAAGACACTTCGGCCTTCTGTCACAAAGTATCCGATGCATTGGCAAAAGGGTGGGTGCTGCACGGCTCCCCCTCTTACGCATTTGATCCAGCCAACAATGTGATGCGCTGTGCGCAGGCGGTGACCAAGGATGTCGAAGCCGACTATTCCCCCGAAATGAAACTGGGACAGCAATAATGGCAAAAACCAATCCGGGCCGCTTTTTCGAAGATTATTCTGTCGGGCAAGTTCTGCAGCATGCAGCACCCCGCACTGTCACAACGGGTGAACGCGCGTTGTATCACGCGCTCTACCCGGCGCGACATGCACTTTATTCTTCAGATGAGTTCGCCCGGAACTGCGGTCTGCCACAAAGCCCGATTGATGATCTGGCGGCTTTCCACGTGGTCTTTGGAAAGACCGTGCCGGACATTTCGCTGAATGCTGTCGCCAATTTGGGCTATGCAGAGGGCCGCTGGCTGAAACCAGTCTATCCCGGCGACACGCTACGGTCGGAATCCGAAGTAATCGGGCTAAAGCAGAACTCGAATGGCAAAACGGGTGTCGTTTGGGTTCGCACCCGTGGATTGAACCAGCGCGACGAAGTGGTGATTGAATATGTGCGATGGGTCATGGTGCGTAAATCGAACCCAGAATCTCCGGCCCCGCAAACCGTCGTGCCCGAGCTGAAGAAAGCGCTGAGTGCGCAGGATCTGGTGGTCCCGCAGGGGCTCGATTATGCGAATTATGACTTTGCACAAGCAGGCGAGGCGCATCGTTGGGGCGACTACGAAATTGGTGAAACGATCGACCATGTTGACGGTGTCACAATAGAGGAGGCCGAGCACATGCTGGCCACCCGGCTGTGGCAGAACACCGCCAAAGTGCATTTCGACCTGACTTTCCGGCCCGAAGGTCGTCTGATTTACGGGGGGCACGTAATCTCCATGGCGCGAACGTTGTCCTTCAACGGGTTGGCGAATGCGCAGATGATTGTTGGCCTGAACGGGGGCGCGCATGCCAATCCCTGTTTCGCCGGCGACACGATCAAGGTCTGGTCTGAAGTTCTGGATAAGGCGGAAACAGGAGTTTCGGGGGTCGGAGCCCTCCGCCTGAGAATGGTTGCGACAAAGAACGGTGATCCGTTTACGTTGCGCAATGAAGACGGGAAATATCTTCCCGGAGTACTGTTGGATTTGGATTATTGGGCTTTAATGCCCGTCTGACCCAGTTAGCTGCCAACCAGAGTTTACATTCATTTGAATGCAGTTTGCAGCAATCGTGTTAGGCTGCGGGCATGAAAATGCTTCGCTGTTTCATGACATGCTTGTGTCTGGCGCCGCCCGCTGCGGCCTGTGATCTTGCATTGGCTTTGGCTGTCGATGTGTCCGGCTCGGTGGATTCAACGGAATTCCGAATTCAGATGGACGGTCTGGCCGCTGGATTGCGTGATCCGGTCGTATCCGAAGCACTCGTCCGGGGGCAGGCAAACCTGATGCTGGTGCAATGGACTGGCAGCTCACGTCAACGCGTGACGATCCCCTGGACCCGAATAAACAGCTTCGATGTGCTGGACCGGTTTGCCGATCAGGTCTCTGCCGATCCGCGTGTCTGGCGCAACTTCTCCACAGCCATCGGCGAGGCGTTAGAGACGACAGTCAACAGTTTCGATGCAGTGTCCAGGTGCAAACGGCATCTTATCGACCTGTCGGGGGACGGAATTTCGAACGAAGGGGTCGAGCCATCCGAGTTGCACGGCCTGTTGCGTGATCGCGGCGTTACCGTGAATGCCATTGCCATCGAAGAGAGCGAACCAGACCTGACTGCATATTTTTTCGAGAACGTGATCGTCGGCGAAGGTGCCTTTGTTGTCTCGGCCGCCGGCTTTTCCGATTACCCGGAAAGAATTCGAAAAAAGCTTTTGCGAGAAGTGACACAGCAAACTGCCAACCTGGAATGACCCGTTTGCAGATTCGTGATCACAATGCTTTGGCATTGAAAACGCTAACATAGGAGGGGTTGAATGGATTTTGTGATCACGACATTATTTTGTGTGATCACAATATTGCATTATCCGCCGATTTGCGCCGAATTTAATGATTTTTGCACCTGCAGCACGTGACAGAGTCGCAAAAAGCGGTAAAACGTTCGGTAGCCAACCGAAAAGGAGCCGCCATGGCCGATGTAAATCGGGGCAACCGCCCGCTTTCTCCGCATCTGTCGATCTATCGTCCTCAGCTGACGTCGGTCACATCCATTCTGACGCGGATCACTGGAAACGCCATGATCGTGACGGCGTTGCTGATCGTCTGGTGGTTTTTGGCCGCCGCGACCTCGCCCGAGGCGTTCGCGCGAGCCAACTGGTGGCTAACCTCGGTTCTGGGCGATCTGGTGATGGCGCTGTCGCTGTGGGGTCTTTGGTACCACACATTGGCGGGTGTACGACATCTGATCTGGGACAATGCCGCCGGATTGGACCTCCCCACAGCCTACAAACTGGGTTGGGCCGTCGTGATCGGTTCGGTGGTCCTGACTCTGATTACTCTGTTGATCGTCGGATAAAAGGAAGCCTGACATGCGTTATCTGACCGACCGCAAACGCGCGATTGGCCTTGGTTCAGCCAAGTCCGGCACCGCCCATTTCTGGAGCATGAAAGTCAGCTCGGTTGCGCTGCTGATCCTCGTTCCATTGTTCATCTTCACTTTCGGTCCGGTTCTGGGCCAACCCTATGATGTCGTGTTGGACTACTACTCACGCCCGTTCCCTGCCATCGTCGCGGCGCTGACGTTGATCGTTGGCTTCAAACACTTTGCCAATGGCGCACAGGTGATGCTGGAAGACTATGTCCACGGCACAATGGAAAAGGTGCTGATCATCCTGACCACCTGTTTGTCTTACGGCGCTGCTGCTGCTGGCGTCTTCGCCATTGCGCGCATTGCCCTTTAATCCCCGGAGCTGAAAGAAATGGCTGCATACGAATACGAAACGCATGAATATGACGTGGTCGTTGTCGGCGCCGGTGGGGCCGGCTTGCGGGCGACGCTGGGTATGGCTGAACAGGGTCTGCGCACGGCTTGTGTAACCAAAGTGTTCCCGACCCGCTCTCATACAGTGGCGGCGCAAGGCGGCATCGCTGCTTCGCTGTCAAATATGGGTCCTGACCACTGGCAATGGCACATGTACGACACTGTCAAAGGGTCTGACTGGCTGGGTGACACCGACGCGATGGAATACCTGGCGCGTGAAGCTCCCAAGGCGGTCTATGAATTAGAACATTACGGCGTGCCCTTTAGCCGGACAGAGGAAGGCAAGATTTACCAACGCCCCTTTGGCGGCCACACCACCGAGTTTGGCGAAGGCCCCGCAGTGCAGCGGACTTGTGCAGCAGCGGACCGGACCGGTCACGCGATCTTGCATACGCTTTATGGCCAATCGCTGAAGAACAACGCCGAGTTCTATATCGAGTATTTCGCTATCGACCTGATCATGTCCGACGACGGGCAGTGTCAGGGCGTTGTCTGCTGGAAACTGGACGACGGTACTATGCATGTCTTCAACGCCAAAATGGTGGTGTTGGCGACAGGCGGTTATGGCCGTGCCTATTTCAGTGCAACTTCGGCCCATACCTGTACCGGTGACGGTGGCGGCATGGTGGCCCGCGCGGGTCTGGCGCTGCAGGACATGGAGTTCGTTCAATTCCACCCGACCGGCATCTATGGTTCGGGCTGCCTGATCACCGAAGGCGCCCGCGGCGAAGGTGGTTACCTGACCAATGCAGAAGGCGAGCGTTTCATGGAGCGCTATGCTCCGCAGTACAAAGACCTTGCGCCACGCGACTATGTTTCACGCTCAATGACGATGGAAATTCGCGAGGGTCGCGGTCATGGTGATGAAGGTGATCATATTCACCTGAACCTGAGCCACTTGCCTGCGGAAGCCTTGGCAGAGCGTTTGCCCGGGATTTCGGAATCGGCTCGGGTCTTTGCCGGTGTTGACGTGACCAAGGAGCCGATCCCGGTTCTGCCGACGGTGCATTACAACATGGGTGGCATTCCAACGAACTACTGGGGTGAGGTTCTGAATCCGACCGCAGACAACCCGACGGGTGTTGTTCCTGGGCTGATGGCTGTTGGTGAGGCTGGATGTGCTTCGGTCCACGGCGCGAATCGTCTGGGCTCGAATTCGCTGATTGACCTCGTGGTCTTTGGCCGCGCTGCGGCGATCCGGGCCGGCAAGGTTGTGGATGCCGACGCGCCGAACCCGGTTCTGAACCAGGCTTCGGTCGACAAGGCTTTTGACCGTTTCGATGCTGTGCGCAATGCCAGCGGATCCATCCCGACCGCCGACCTGCGGCTAGAAATGCAGAAAACAATGCAATCTGATGCGGCCGTATTCCGCACCGCTAAAACCATGGCTGAAGGCGTCGAAAAAATGACCGCGATTGCGGCCAAGATGGACGATCTGAAAGTCACAGATCGCTCGCTGGTCTGGAACAGCGACCTGATGGAAACGCTGGAACTGACAAACCTGATGCCGAGTGCTCTGGCCACAATCGTCGGCGCCGAAGCGCGTAAGGAATCCCGTGGCGCCCATGCGCATGAAGATTTTGCCGAGCGTGACGATGAGAACTGGCGTGTTCACACCGTGTCTCGTGTCGAGGGCAATACGGTGGAACTCAGCTATCGTCCGGTTGTCGTCGATCCGCTTACAACCGAGGATGAAGGCGGCATCAGCCTGAAAAGGATCGCGCCGAAGGCGCGGACATTCTGATCGATTGGGCATGCAGCGATGAAACCGTCCTCTGAGGCTCGATTGGCGCGTTTTTCGGGTAAGGTCTTTGGTATAGGCCTGCCTAAAACTGCCACGACCTCGCTGGAGGAAGCATTTGAGTACTTTGGGTACACCAAGCTTGGCTTTTCGAGACCCGGGCTGGCAGCCTTTCTTCAAAACGGTTTCTGTGATCGTTTGCGCGGCATTGTTGAACAGAACGAAGCTTTTGCCGATTGGCCTTGGTGCCTGTGTTACAAGGACTTGTTTCGGGAATATGGGTCGAACGCTAAGTTCATTCTAACGCGTAGAAGGAACCCTGAAACCTGGTTGAAGTCGGTTTTGGCCTCTTCACTCCAAGCCAATATGGCGAGTGTCCGTCGGCAGGTTTACGGTTTTGAAATGCCGCATGGGCACGAGGCCTTTTTGTTGGCCCATTATGATCGACACATCCAGCGGGTGCGCAACTTCTTTGAGGAACAAGGAGCAGCCGATCAGCTGCTGGAAATTGACATTGGGGAAGAAGGCAGTTGGAACGCGCTGTGTGATTTTCTCGGGGTCAAGCCTGATTCCAGAGGATTTGCCCAAAAAAACGCCACGCAGGAAAGAGAGTTCAAGCACCGAACGCTGTATGCAAACCTAGAAGCTCTGAACAATGCCCAGATTGGTCTGGATCGGTCGATGATGACATTCCCCGAAGCCAGCCAAGCAATCGCCGTTCCAGAATGGCGTGACCCTCGCACGTTCCATAGTCTAAAAGAATACGCTCACACGGGGCTGAGCTTATGTGACCTTCAGCACGCTCGGAGTAAGCAGCTAAAGTCAAGAATATCTGGATCAAAGAAGAAGATTGCGAACGCATTGTCGTTTGGGACCGGCTCAGTAGCAGTCTCAAAGGAGAAAAAAAACCAGATTCGAGGACGCGCCGCTGACCTTGTGTCGAAGCACATAAAGCGGTGTTTATCCGAAATTGAAGATAAAAAACTGTTTGGTCTTTCCGCACTTTCCGAGCTACCCGGGAAAACGGGTTATCAGGAGCTTGGCGGCGATGTCGCAGGGGTGTTAACGCAGGCCGTCACAAAATACGTAGAGAATAAGGGGGTTCTCCCTAACCTCCTGCTCCCGCAAACATTTAGTGAGTTTAATATTCTTGCGAAAGTGTTCTCCCGGTTTCCGCAGGGTCGCCTGGAAGACAAGATCGAGGCTGTTGGATTGGTGCCGCAAACCGTTAGGCATCTATTGGAAGATCACCACCGACCATTTATTGCCGATACGCCGGAAGTTCCGGACAACAAGCTGGTGCCACCGGGGGCGTATCTGTGGAAGGCGAATTTTGGATATGCGCTTTATGACATGATTGAGTTTCCGGTCAGTTCCGAAAAACTCGCCGATATGAAGGCGCAGGCGGAGGTTTGGTTCGGGTCGCCCAGCAACGTGGCAACAGGCCAATGGTGGACGGGCCATGTAAAGCGCAGAGTTTATTTAGAATCTCGATTGGGTGAACCCGGAGAGGATCCGAAAGACTGGAAGTTCTTCGTTTTTGGTGGGCGTGTTGGGCTGCTTCAGGTTGACTTCGGACGCCACAGTGACCACCACCAATCGGCCTACGACCGGGATTTCAACCGACTGGACGTGGATATCTTTGCCAGGCGCGGAGATGACGTTGAAAAACCCGAGAGGTATGAAGACATGGTTTCGGTCGCCGAAGCAATTGGCGCGGCCTTCGATTTCATGCGTGTCGATTTGTACTACGAAGATGGAAAGATCTATCTTGGAGAGCTTTCTCCTGTTCCCAATGCGGGATTCAAACCTTTCCGATCACAAACACTGGATTTCAATCTGGGATCCATGTGGCCGAAGGACAGTGTGCTGCGGCAGGATCTGGATTGGTACTACTATAATTGCAACACTGGTTCGCAACATGGATTGCCGGGCTGAAGGCGACCGACTGTGAAAGGCAACGCTAATGGTTCAACTAACTCTTCCAAAGAACTCTCGCATCACAACGGGCAAAACCTGGCCCAAGCCCGAAGGCGCGACCAATGTGCGAAAGTTCCAGATTTACCGCTGGAATCCCGATGACGGGCAGAACCCGCGCGTCGATACCTATTTCGTCGACATGGACACCTGCGGCCCGATGGTTCTGGATGCGCTGATCAAGATCAAGAACGAGATTGATCCGACCCTGACCTTCCGCCGCTCATGCCGCGAAGGTATCTGCGGATCCTGCGCGATGAATATCGACGGGATCAATACGCTGGCCTGTATCTACGGGATGGATGAGATCAAGGGTGACGTGAAAATCTATCCGTTGCCGCATATGCCGGTGGTCAAGGACCTGATCCCGGATTTGACGCATTTCTATGCTCAGCACGCCAGCATCATGCCGTGGCTGGAAACCAAGACGAACCGTCCCGCAAAAGAATGGAAGCAATCCATCGAAGACCGTAAAAAACTGGACGGTCTTTATGAATGCGTGATGTGCGCCAGCTGTTCCACGTCCTGCCCCAGTTACTGGTGGAACGGTGACCGGTATCTTGGCCCGGCGGCTTTGTTGCATGCTTACCGCTGGATCATCGACAGCCGCGACGAAGCAACTGGTGAACGTCTGGACGATCTGGAAGACCCTTTCAAATTGTATCGCTGCCATACAATTATGAACTGTGCCAAGACCTGCCCAAAGGGCCTGAACCCAGCCAAGGCGATTGCCGAAATCAAAAAGATGATGGTCGAGCGGGCAGTATAGCGGCCCGTTGGAAATCAGGCGCTTGCCGGTCTGCGGCAAGCGCAACCCCAGTCTGCAAAATTGTGCGGTGCGCAGACCGTGTAGCAAGCCTATGATCCGGATTGGGGAGGAGTGATTGGACCTGGATAGGATCACTCCGATGGACACGAAAAACACAAAAAAACAGGCGGATGAGGCACTTGAACTGCTCGAGCAGGCTTGGGCGTATTACACGCCGGAATCTCTGCCAAAGGAAAACTCGCACGAGCCGGAATTGTTCGAATACGCCAACGCAGCTTGAGAGCTGTTTTTGCGTACCTGCCACGGATCACACAGCCACAGCACTTGAAAAACCCGTGTGAATCGGCAAAGCAGAGGGATGCCCGTCCTTCTGCTTTTACTTGCTGCCGGAGTGTTCGCCTATTTCGTCTGGCGTTCTCGGACGTCTTCGTTGTCACGTGAGTGCCGGTGGAGACAGCACAAGGCCCAAGGAGTCTGGCAGTGCAGCTTTTGTGGTGCGATCTCGCCTTCCGATGCGCAGCCGACGCAATGTCTTAAAGGCCAGTCTTAACGGTTGCGCATGACAGGGGTTTCCCGCGGCTTCAAACTGCGCCACTTTGCGGGTTATGTCCGAATCCGAGATTAAAACCCGCCCGCCCTTGGACGCAGAAGCCCGTCGCGCCGCGGCACCCGTCATCTGTTACCCAAATGATGAATTGCCCAAGCCGGATCTGACTTGGATGCGCGCCATTCGAAATGGTGCGACGAAAACAGATGAAGTTTTGATCCCACCACGCGAGGCTCGCTGCTTCGAGGTACCTGCAGGACATTTTTTTCGGATTACGTCGGTAGAAGGTCCGCAGGTCGGAGATTTGAACCTGTGGAATGTGAATGATCTGTCCGAGCGGTTTTACTCTGGCAAGACACGCGCTTTGCACGGCACTCACCTGACGACGGGCGAGCGGATGTGGTCCAGTTTCCCGTCATTGCGCCCGATGGCCACAATCATTGCAGATACGTTGGGCTGGTACGGTATCGACGAATTCGGTGGCTCGGTTCACGATGTGATTGGCACGCGATGTGATCCTTACACGGGAAATCTGTTGTCCGGGTCCCATTATCACCATTGCTGTCATTCCAACCTGACACGTGCTTTGGCTGATCATCAGAGTGTTCCGTTATCCGAGGCTGAGCTTGCTGTACACGACGTATTGAACGTGTTCATGTGTACAGGGTTTACGCGAGAGACCGGGCAGTACTTCATGAAGGCGTCACCCGTTCGACCTGGAGACTATCTGGAATTCTTTGCTGAGATTGATCTGCTCGGAAACCTCAGCGCCTGTCCGGGCGGCGATTGCTCGTCTGAACACTCCTCGGATACGGCGGCATGCCATCCGCTGTTGGTCGAGGTTTTTTCCCCCGCGAAGGGCGCGTTGGACGGATGGCAAAGCCCGGCTCGAAACGGATATGACGGCTCTCATGGGAGATGAGCTGTATCTGATCTGCAAGCGCGGAGACCCGGGCTTGCAGACATGTCATTCAGTTGGTTGGAAACGCGGCCTGAAGTGCAATTTCTACCATATCGCCAAAGCTGCTCTCGCGATCGGACGAGGGTAGGGCCTCTCCGGTCAGCAGATGGTCGGAAACCGTCAACACGGCCAAAGCCCGGCATTTGTGACGCGCGGCCAGAATGTAAAGCTCTGCCGCTTCCATCTCGACGCCCAGGATGCCATGGCGCACCATTTGTTCGTTCAGGTCAGGGCGTTCGTCGTAGAACACGTCCGAAGAGTAAATGCCGCCGACATGGGTCGGAGTGCCTTTGGCCGCCGCTGCCCGAGCTGCCGCCTGAAGCAAATCCCAATCGGCACAAGGGGCAAAGTTGAGCTCTTTCATGATGCCACGGGATGGCGTGCTGAGCGTGCTTGACGTCATGGCCAGAATGACATCGCGCACAGCGATGCTATCTTGCATCCCGCCACACGACCCGATGCGGATCAGAGTTTTGGCGCCGTAATCCCGGATCAGTTCATTTACATAAATCGAAAGAGAGGGCATGCCCATGCCGCTACCCTGAATAGTGACCGGATTCCCTTTCCAAGTGCCGGTGAAACCCAGCATGCCACGAACATTATTTATCTGTTTTACGTCGCTCAGAAATGTTTCCGCGGCCCATTTCGCGCGATAGGGATCACCGGGCAATAGAACGGTTTCTGCTATTTCGCCTTTTTCGGCGCCAATGTGAATTGTCATTTTGATACAGTACCCTTGATCTAAATTTCCAAATCGGAAATATCGGCACCGGCTTTCAAAGCATCGTGAATCCATTGCGGTTTGCGACCACGCCCCGACCACGTCTGGTCTGGGTCCGCGGGATTGCGATACTTCGGCTTGGCTTTGGTCGCCTTGGCAGAGCGTTGCGTGCCAGAAGACAGTTCGGACAAGGAAAAGCCAAACTCTGCCGCCGCAGCTTCCGCGGCCTTCAACGCTTCCTGGCGTTCTCGGGTTTCAGCATTTTTCAGGGCTTTTTCGATTTGGCCGCGCAATTCCAGTAATTCTTTGCGAGACATTTTTTCAAGATTGATCCCCATCATTATTCTCCGTGCGTTTCAGTTTGTTCGATAAGTAACGCGCACCGTAATTCTATTTGCGGACATTATCTATCCCCAATTAACCGCAAACAGTTTGAGAAAATGGCAGTGAATTAAGTTTCTATTCCGCTGCCAGGTTTTGTGGATCTGCCAATGACACAATATCACCCATAATTGCGTTCAGCTCAAAATTCTTGGGAGTATACACTTTGGCAACGCCCATTTGTTTCAGCCTTTCCGCGTCGTCGTCCGGAATGATGCCGCCGACAACTACCGGAATATTACCAAGACCGGCTTCGGCCAATCGGGTAATCACGTCCTGAACCAGAGGCAGGTGGCTGCCGGACAGGATCGACAGACCGATGACATGGACGTCCTCTTGGGCAGCGGCGGCCACGATTTCTTCGGGGGTCAGGCGAATACCCTCATAGGTGATGTCCATGCCGCAATCGCGGGCACGAAAGGCGATTTGTTCTGCCCCGTTTGAGTGCCCGTCGAGACCAGGTTTGCCAACCAGGAACTTCAAGCGACGTCCGAGGCTGTCGCTGACTGCGTCAACGGCCGAACGCAGGTCGTCCAACCCTTCGGTTTTGTTGGAAACCGACCCCGAAACACCTGTTGGACCACGGTAAGTTCCATAGGCCTTGCGCATTTCTTCCGCCCATTCGCCGGTTGTGACACCAGCTTTGGCTGCGGCAATTGACGGCTCCATCACATTGCTGCCGGTCCGTGCCGCCTCGCGCAGCGCTGCCAAGGCACCGGCGACCGCAGTCTCGTCTCGTTCCGCGCGCCAGGCGTTCAGCCGTGTGATCTGTTCCTGCTCGACCGCAGGATCGACAACCATGATTCCGCCGTCTTCGGTCTGCAGTGGTGAGGGTTCGCCCTCGATCCATTTGTTGACGCCGACAACAACGGTTTCGTTCCGCTCGATCCGGTTCAGACGATCCGCATTCGAGTCAACCAGGCGCGATTTCATATACTCAATCGAAGCAACGGCACCGCCCATGGAATCGAGGTTGGCTAGTTCGGCACGCGCACCGTTTTTGAGTTCTTCGACTTTGGCATCAACGACAGGATTGCCGTCGAACAAATCGCCGTATTCCAACAGATCGGTTTCGTAAGCCAGGATCTGTTGCATCCGCATCGACCATTGCTGATCCCAAGGGCGCGGCAAACCCAACGCCTCGTTCCATGCCGGTAACTGAACGGCACGTGCCCGTGCCTTTTTGGACAAGGTCACTGCCAGCATTTCGATTAGGATGCGATATACGTTGTTTTCAGGCTGCTGTTCGGTGAGGCCGAGAGAATTTACCTGCACCCCGTAGCGGAATCGGCGGTACTTAGGGTCTACCACTTCATAACGTTGTTGTAGAATTTCGTCCCAAAGATCGACAAAGGCCCTCATTTTGCACATTTCGGTAACAAACCGAATGCCCGCATTCACGAAAAACGAGATGCGGCCACAGAGCGCCGGGAAATCTTCGGCCGGAACGCGCGGGCGCAGCTCATCCAGAACGGCGATGGCCGTGGCCAAAGCATAAGCAAGTTCCTGCTCCGGTGTCGCGCCAGCTTCTTGCAGATGGTAGGAACACACGTTCATCGGGTTCCATTTTGGCACGTTGGTATAGCAATACTCGGCCACGTCGGCGATCATCTTCAGCGATGGTTTCGGTGGGCAAACATATGTGCCCCGGCTCAGGTATTCCTTGATCAGATCGTTCTGGACCGTGCCCTGAAGTTTCGAGACATCTGCACCCTGTTCCTCGGCTACGGCAATATACAGTGCAAGCAACCAAGGGGCCGTCGCATTGATCGTCATCGACGTATTCATTTGCTCCAGAGGAATCTGATCGAACAGAATCCGCATATCGCCAAGATGGCAGATCGGAACGCCGACCTTGCCAACCTCGCCCCGCGCCAAGGTGTGGTCGCTATCATATCCTGTCTGCGTGGGCAGATCGAAGGCCACCGACAACCCCGTCTGCCCTTTGGTCAGATTGCTGCGATACAGTGCGTTTGACGCCTGTGCGGTTGAGTGACCGGCGTAAGTCCGGATGAGCCAGGGGCGATCTTTCTGCGACTGCGTCATGGTGCGGGGCCTCGTGATCCAAGGGGTAACAAAATTTCACACAAGGCCTCTAAAGCGCAATTTTATGGACATGTCAATTCGCTGCATCGCGGCATCTTTGTGTTACTACAGATTGTGAGTGGAGGCGTTTGATGTCACTGTGCACCCATGACGCAGACCGTGGAACTTCCGCTTTGGTTATTTGTGCTGATCGTGGTCTTTGCCACGGTCACCTTTGCTTCGCATTTTTTGTTCCCGTCCGTGCGCTGGTTTTTTCGCAGACGCCTGGAGCGCGCGGTTGCGCGGCTCAACCAGCGACTGCAACGCCCGATTCAACCGTTCAAATTGGCTGAACGCCACGACATGATCCAACGGCTGAGCTATGACCCACAGGTCAGCAAGGCCGCGCAGCAATATGCGCAAGAAAATGGCGTGCCCGAGGCCGTGGCTTCGGAAATGGCGCGCCGGTACGCGCGTGAAATTGTGCCTTCGTTCTCGGCGACGGTTTATTTCAGCGTTGCCATTCGTCTGACCCGTTTGCTGAGCAACACGTTCTACAACGTCCGACTCAGCTATGAGGATGAAGAAGCCATAAACACGATCGATCCGGAAGCGACCGTGGTTTTTGTCATGAACCACCGCAGCAATATGGACTACGTTCTGGTCACCTATCTGGCGGCGCGCCAGTCGGCGCTGTCTTATGCTGTTGGGGAATGGGCAAGGGTATGGCCGCTCAGCCGTCTGATTAGGGCAATGGGAGCTTATTTTATCCGACGTAAATCGGGCAGTGATTTGTATCGGCAGGTACTGGCCAGTTACGTGCGCCACGCGACCGAGGCCGGTGTAACGCAGGCAATGTTCCCTGAAGGCGGGCTAAGCCTGACCGGGCGGTTGGGCCGACCGAAGCTGGGATTGTTGAAGTACATTACTGACGGGGCAGACCCTACGGGGCGAGACGTTGTCTTTGTGCCGGTCGCTCTGAACTACGACCGGGTGTTGGAAGATACGATCCTGACGGCCGCGGCTCTTGGAACCGACCGACGGTTCAGAGCGCGGATTGGCGTGATCACCCGGTGGACGCTAAAACAAATCTGGCGACGTCTGATCGGGCGATACAAACGGTTCGGTTTGGCATCCGTCCGCTATGCAACGCCGATTTCTCTGCAAGAATTCCGAAAGGAACACGAACGCGATCTGACCACCGATCTGGCACGTGAGTTGATGCGTCGTATCGCAGGTGCGATCCCATTCGTTCCTCTGCCTGCCGTATGTCGGTTGGTGCAGGAAAACGGTGAGGTCCCTGAAGGCCAACTTGTTGATCGGTTATCTTCCCTAATGGGCAGCGAATTGACGAGCGGTGATAAGCAAACTGTTCAGGATGCTGTCGATCAGCTGGTAGACCGGCGAATTTTGTTGCGTGAAAACGGCATCTTGCGGCCATCTGGGCAGCGCTCGGACCTGTTGGCTTACTATGCTGCGTCCTCCGCCCCAGGAGAACAACCACCTGATGCCGCAGGAGCGAAAGAAATTTCTGCATCTGCTGGGTCATAAAATTTCAAAAACTATATCAAAAACAGTTGCAATATTTCTCGGTGATTAATATTTCATGCTGAGAAGGCCGCGATTCTGCGTCGCGGCAAGAACTGTCACAATAGGGAGGCCAGCATGGCTTTGGACATCGACAGCGGCATCGCGTCGTACGAGGCGCCGGAAAAAGACCTCTATGAGATGGGTGAAATCCCTCCGATGGGATACGTGCCCAAACAGATGTATGCATGGGCTATCCGCAAGGAACGTCACGGCGAGCCCAACACAGCCATGCAGCTTGAGGTCGTCGATGTGCCCAAGCTGGACAGCCATGAGGTGCTGGTCCTCGTGATGGCGGCTGGCGTGAACTACAACGGCGTTTGGGCGTCGTTGGGTAAGCCGATCAGCCCGTTTGATGGCCACGGTCAACCTTTCCATATCGCCGGCTCGGATGCCTCGGGCATCGTATGGGCCGTCGGTGACAAGGTTAAGCGTTGGAAAGTCGGCGACGAGGTTGTGATCCACTGCAACCAGGACGACGGCGATGACGAAGAATGCAACGGCGGCGATCCGATGTATTCACCCAGCCAGCGTATCTGGGGGTACGAAACACCCGACGGATCGTTCGCGCAGTTCACCAATGTTCAGGCCCAGCAGCTGATGCCGCGACCCAAGCACCTGACCTGGGAAGAAAGCGCCTGCTACACGCTTACGCTGGCCACAGCCTACAGAATGCTGTTTGGGCATGAGCCGCATGATCTGAAACCGGGTCAGAATGTTCTGGTCTGGGGCGCGTCCGGTGGTCTGGGTTCCTACGCGATCCAGTTGATCAACACAGCGGGGGCAAACGCAATCGGCGTGATCTCGGACGAAAGCAAGCGTGATTTTGTTATGAGTTTGGGTGCCAAAGGCGTTTTGAACCGTAAGGATTTCAATTGCTGGGGCCAGCTGCCGACGGTCAACACGCCCGAATATGCTGAGTGGTTCAAAGAGGCCCGCAAGTTCGGTAAGGCCATCTGGGATATCACCGGTAAGGGCGTCAATGTCGACTTGGTCTTTGAACATCCAGGTGAGAGCACATTCCCCGTGTCGACCTTTGTGGTCAAAAAAGGCGGCATGGTCGTCATCTGTGCAGGCACCACTGGCTACAACTTGACCTTTGATGTGCGCTACATGTGGATGCACCAGAAGCGCTTGCAGGGTTCGCATTTTGCCCACCTGAAACAGGCGGCCGCCGCGAACAAGCTGATGGTGGAACGGCGTCTTGACCCGTGCATGTCCGAAGTCTTCACCTGGAACGACCTGCCTGAGGCGCACATGAAAATGTTGCGGAACGAACATAAGCCCGGGAACATGTCGGTGCTGGTTCAGGCCCCGCAAACTGGCATGCGAACGCTGGAAGAGGTTCTTGCTGCTCGCGGTTGATTACTGAAGTTTAAAACGAAACACCCGCACTACGCTCAGCCGTTGTGCGGGTGTTTTCCGTTATTAAGCTACTCTTTGTCATTACAAAGACTTAATTACTGCAACCCCGCTATTTCTGGGGAGTAGAAAGCAGTGAATATGCCAAAATAATCCATACATGTTATGGTTGTGTTAACCCTTCGTTAACTATTTCGGGGACACCCTGATGGCGCAAAATGAGTGGATACTGGACGTGTTGTCGGACCTCAACGCCTTTGCGGTGGCGAACGGGTTAACTGCGCTCGCTGAACAGCTTGATGACACCAGGCTGATCGCCGCGGCCGAAATTGCGTCCATTCAAGATGAGGCACGGGCGCCCGCGAATGGTAACAAAGTTCGATTTGAGCCAAATTCCGGGGGATTTGGAAAACACCAGCACGCTTGAAGAGCTGACGGGTATTGCGGTTCGCTTGCGGGACAGCCTGAAGCTGGATCATATCATCTACCATTGGGTTGACGGGGCGGGGGACCAATACGGGTTTACGACCTATCCGGACGCCTGGGCCGATCGCTATCAGGACAGAAACTACCACCGGATTGACCCTGTTATTCTGGGGTGCTTCCAGCGGTTCCATCCGGTCGACTGGAAGCAGTTGGATTGGTCTGGCAAAGCGGCCCGCGCCTTTTTACAGGACGCGCGGGATCACGGTGTCGGAAATCAGGGGTATTCGATCCCGCTGCGCGGGCCCAGCGGCCAGTTCGCTTTGTTTACCGTGAATCATTCGTGTGATGACGAAGGCTGGCAGGCCTTCGTCGGAACTTACGCCCACGATCTGATCCTGATTGCACATTTCTTCAACCGAAAGGCGTTGGAATTCGCCAAAGACCGGCAACCTGAAAACCGACGTGGGCTTTCCCCCCGAGAGATTGATGCAATGACATTACTGGCGCTCGGTTATAGCCGCGCCCAAGTTGCCCATTCTTTGTCCATCTCCGAGCACACTTTGCGTGCTTATATTGAAAGTGCCCGCTCGAAACTGGGCGCGCAAAACACAACACATGCCATCGCGACGGCGCTCAGCCGTGGGTTAATAGTCGTTTAAGCAACGCACGTTGCTCTCATTTTAAATTAACCATGCCTTCGTACCCCCTTTGTTCCAGCTATTGGACGACAAGGGGATCAAGTCATGTTGCGGTACGTTTATGCCGATGAATTACACAAGTTTCCGGATCTGGCCGAGGGAATGTTTCACGATCGTGCCGACCAGTTCAAAACGCGCCTTGGATGGGACGTTCAGGTCGACAAAAACGGATATGAGCGCGATCAATACGATGATCTGAACCCACTATATGTCATTTGGGAAGAGGTTGATGGCAGCCATGGCGGGTCAATGCGGATCTTGCCGACAACCGGCCCAATCATGACAAATGACGTCTTCGGACATCTGACTGGGGGCAAACCGATTCGGAGCCCCCTGATCTGGGAGGTGACTCGTTTCTGCCTGTCACGCACCGCAAGTCCGCATACCGCCGGCGCCATCATGCTCAGCGGGGGGGAAGTGATGGAGGGGTTCGGCCTGACTCATATCGCGGGTGTATTCGATGCACGGATGATCCGAATATATCGGATGATCGGGTCGTCGCCGATTGTTCTGGGATCTCAGGGCAAAGGGCGCGATCAGATTTCAGTGGGATTGTGGCCTTATTCGGCCGAGGATTGTTACCGCGTTGCTGAACGCGCGGGCGTCTCGCGTGAGCTGTCGCGACTGTGGTTCCGAGCCGCGTTTGGAAACGTTGCACAGCACCGATTTGCTTTGTCCGCCTAAGGACATGGAAAAACGGATTCCACATCTGGCCGAGGATGGCGCGGCCCTGTAGGGTCGCGCCATGTCCTTGCCCCTCGTGACCTTTTCCGAAGACCAGGCCGCTGCGTTTGACAGTATCTCAGCGATGCTCAAAACCGCGGGTGTTGACCTGGATGACGACGCCCTGCTGAAGCTGCCCGGCGCCGGAAAATCAGGAGTTATGGCGGTAATTGGTAAGGCTGGATCAGGTAAAACCCTGTTGCTGGCAGAACTATACAAGGCACTAGCTGAAACTGGCGTTCAGATTGTCTCGGGCGATTTCGAAAGCCGCAAGAGCCGCGACAAACGCAGCCTCGCCATTCTGGCGCCGACCAACAAGGCCGCAAGTGTTTTGCGTCTGCGCGGCGTTCCGGCAACGACTATTCACCGGATCCTCTACACACCGGTTTACGATCCGGAATACGAACGCATCGCTGAGTGGCTGGCAGGCAATGACGAGCGGCCTGAAATCGAAGGATTGACGGACGAAGCTCTTGACCGCGCCGCTGCGTTCTATGCCAACAACAAATCTATCCCTGGCGCATTGGCGGCGGCGGGTTTGCGTGGTTCGGATTTCATCACTGGTTGGAAGCGCCGGGATGAGCCTTTGGACATCGGGTTCATTGATGAAGCTTCGATGCTGGATGACCGGCAGTTCGAAGACCTTCAAGAAATATTTCCTACTCTAATTCTGTTTGGTGATCCGGCGCAGTTGGCACCGGTAAACCAATCTGGTTCGATGGTTTTCGAAAGCCTGCCAGAGCCACGCAAGCTGACTCTGCACCGTGTACACCGGCAGACTGCCGATAACCCGATCCTCGACCTTGCTCATGCCCTGTCCGATCCGACCATGGGTTTCGAGGATTTCGAACGCCTTATCGAAGAGACCGCCCGCAAGGATGATCGCGTGGTTTGGGGACAGCGGGTCGAGGTCGATCTGATGGCCCGCAGCCCAGTTCTCGTCTGGCGCAACGCCACTCGCATCCGGCTGATTCAGGCCTTTCGCAATGTTCATGGTGCCCCGGACACCGAATTGCTGGAGGGCGAGCCGCTGATCTGTGATGGCATCGAATTGCCGCTGAAGCACCGTAAGAAACGTTTGGATCTTGAAGCCAGAGGACTGATCAAAGGTGCACAGGTCATCTATTTGGGGCCGGGACGGAAGCCGGGTTTCTCACGGCTGCATGTTATGGGGGCCGAGGACCCGCAGGTCAGTGCGGCATCAATCGTGCAGATTGAAAAGCCAGATGAAGAAGAACCGTTTATCCCCTTTGCCGCGCGCATGGGTGCGACTTTCCTGCATGGGGCTGCTGTCACGATCCACAAGGCGCAGGGTTCGCAGTGGGATACGGTTCAGGTGTTTGCGCCAGACATCTATGCGGCAGCGCGCATGGGCCGGACCGAGGCCGGACAACCGTTGTGGAAACGTTTAGCTTATGTAGCAATCACACGTGCGCAGCAAAGGCTGATCTGGGTTGTTCGCAATCGCTTGTCCAAACCAACATATCCGCTGCGAGTGGATGACTTGCGGTCGATTCCGGCGGCGTCGCTGACCTTGGAGGCGGAAGAGATATGAAAACCATCATCGTCACGGGTGCAAGTTCCGGCATAGGCCGCGCCACGGTTGAACTGTTTCTGGCAGAGGGCTGGACCGTTGGGCTGTTGGCGCGCGGCGCCGTAACGCTAAATGCGATGGCGGAAAGCCATGATAATGCGATCCCGTTGATTGCGGATGTAACCGATCCCGATGCGGTGGAAACGGCCTTTGCGACTTTTACGGATCGTGCAGGGCGGCTGGATGTATTGTTCAACAACGCGGGAGTTTTTGCGCCCGGCGGAACGATTGACGAAATTGCACTGGAGGATTGGTCGCAATCCGTCAACGTGAACCTGAACGGCATGTTTTTTTGCGCTCGCTCGGCCTTTGCCTCGATGCGGCGGCAGTCGCCTCAGGGTGGTCGTATCATCAACAACGGGTCCATTTCAGCGCACGTGCCACGGCCTAACTCGGTGCATTACACGACAACGAAACATGCCATCACCGGGTTAACCCGCAGCCTGTCTCTGGATGGGCGCGCTTTCGGGATTGCCTGTGGTCAAATTGACATCGGCAATGCCAGAACACCGATAGTGCAAGACCTTGTCGACACCGCCATCGCTGAGGGGCGTACGCCTGATCCGACCATGGACGTCGCGAATGCAGCGGCGTCAGTGTTGCACATGGCCTGTCTGCCGCCCGAGGCAAACGTGCAATTTATGACCGTGATGGCAACGACGATGCCCTATATTGGTCGCGGTTAGCGGTCAGCTTTCCCGCAACAGACGGAAAGCTGTCGAAGCACCCCAGCCAGCGGCAATGGCTATAGCCAGCGACATGAGTCCGTACCAAATGGGCTGTTCGCGGGACAGGTTGTAAAGGAACCGTTCCAGCCCAACCTTGCGTACATCAATGACAGTCTCAAGCTGTGAAACAATTTCCCCATCACGCGTCAAAAATATACGTGCCAGGTAATCGCCTTCAGTCAGATCTGCGGGCATTTCTATGGAAGTTCGAAACAGGGTTTGCTCGTCTACGGCCACGGTGTTTTCCCGGACCGAGTAAAGGTGCTCTGCCTTGCGGATACGAATGACCGCGTCGGCAAAGTCCTGCGCGCCTCGAATATGCATAGCGGCCCCGACCGAGCGGATGGCGCGCTCGATCGAAATACGATAGCGCAGATCTTCTGTGTCTGTCAGGATGTCATCAAACGGAGCACTGGTCGCGACCGCATAGAAGCTGGGCGCGGAATCAACTAGAACACTGTCTGTATTCACCCAAATCCCGAATTTTCTTTCCTTGCGCCGGACCGTCACCGGTTCGGAAGGGCCGACAACCGAAACGATCACCTCCAGCGGGGGTCCTTCAGGAATAGGCGCCTCGCGCTTGACCGCCCCGAAAATGAGGATTTCCGAACCGTCGAAATTGGCCGTGATTGACACGCGATCCTGGCTGAGGCCCAGAACCACCTGTTCCTCTGCGGCTAGTGCGGGCAGGCAGAGCAAACACAGTGCGGCAATCATTCGGATCATGATCAATGCCCCCCTGTGTCGCCCAGCGAAAACAGCTCGGCCGGTTGCAGCAGCAGATCAAGTCCCAGTTTCCCGCAGACTACCAAAACCAGCGCGGCAAGCAGAACACGAAGCTGTTCGGCAGGCATCCGAGCCCCGATGACCGTACCGATCTGGGCACCGACAACGCCGCCGACCAAAAGCAGAACGGCCAGAACCACATCGACGGTATAGTTTGTTGTGGCATGCAACATGGTGGTGAAGGCAGTGACGAAGATAATCTGAAACAACGACGTGCCGACAACCACCTTGGTCGGCATGCCTAGCAGGTAGATCATGGCGGGCACCATGATGAAACCTCCGCCGACACCCATGATGGCTGACAACACGCCGACAAACAGACCCACGGCGATTGGCGGGATTACCGAAATATACAGGCCCGAAGTTCGAAACCGCATTTTGAACGGCATCGCATGAATCCAACCACGTTGCCGTCTTTTGGGTGCCGTTGTGCCAGCCTTACGTGATTTGCGCAGTGCATTGACGCTTTCGATAAACATCAGACCGCCGATGACACCAAGGAATACGACGTAGCAAAGCTTGACCAGCAGATCGACCTGACCCAGGCTTTTGAGGTAGTTGAATACAACCACACCCAGTGCGGCCCCGGCCAAGCCTCCGACCAATAAAACCGAGCCCATTTTTAGATCAACGGTTTTTCGTCGAAAATGCGCCAGAACGCCTGAAAACGAAGAGGCGACAATCTGGTTTGCCTCGGTTGCCACAGCGACTGCAGGCGGAATGCCTATAAAGAACAACAGGGGCGTCATCAGGAACCCGCCCCCGACGCCGAACATGCCGGAAAGGATTCCGACCATACCGCCCAGCCCAAACAGCAAAAAGGCGTTCACTGAGACTTCGGCGATGGGTAGGTAAATCTGCATGGCTACTTCTAAACGGTCCCGGCTGCGCCGTGCAACGCGACAAAGCCTCTGGTGACATTAATCTCAAGTGGCGGAACGCAGAGCGCGGACCGAAAAGAGCACATCCCTAACGCCGTTCGAGCACAGGGGATTTCCATGTTGAACAAGGTGAAGCGGGATGCATCCATACCCCCTTAGAGCGGTTGCGGCATGCAAAATCAACTCTGCATGCCGCTTTGCAGCAATCAGGACTGAACATGTGTCCTGAACTGGACCTATCAGCGTTCTTTCACATAGGGTTCGCCGCCTGCGCGCGGAGGAACGGCTTTGCCAACAAACCCGGCCAAAATCACCACTGTCAGGATATAGGGCAGGGCATCCATCACCTGCACTGGAATGACCACGCCACCCAGATCAATGTTCTGGAACCGAAGGGCAATCGCCTGCAGTAATCCGAACAGCAAGCAGGCCCCCATTGCGTGCCAGGGCCGCCACTTTGCAAAGATCAACGCGGCCAGCGCGATGAACCCTCGCCCGGCGGTCATGTCCTTGACGAAACCGGCCTGCAACGCCGTGGCCAGATAAGCCCCTGCTATGCCGCACAAAATACCGCAGATCGCAACGGCGGCATAACGCAGGCCGACAACCGAAACACCTGCGGTATCCACAGCTGCTGGGTTTTCGCCCACCGCGCGCAGACGCAGGCCGAACCGGGTGCGGAACAGAATCCACCAGGTTGCCGGAACCATCAGGAACGCGATGTAGACAAGGATCGAATGCCCTGACAGCAGCTCGGAATAGATGGGTCCGAATATCGGAACGCCACTGAGCGACTCGGCAAAAGGAAAGTTGATTGGCTCAAACCGTCCGCCGCCGAAAAGGGACGGTGTGCGCCCGCCTTGGCTGAACCAGCTCTGGGCCACAAGAACCGTCATACCGGCAGCTAGAAAGTTGATGGCAACACCCGAGATCAACTGATTGCCCCGGAACGTGATCGAAGCCATCCCATGCAGGCCTGATAACACCAGCGAAGATGCAATACCTGCCAAAAGCCCCAGCCAGACCGAACCTGTCACAGCTGCGACAGCAGCAGAGAAGAAGGCGGCCATCAACATCTTGCCTTCAAGCCCGATGTCGAAGATCCCGGCGCGTTCGGAATAAAGCCCTGCCAGACAGGCCAGCAGCAAAGGCGTGGCCAAACGGACGGTTGAATCGAGGACCTGGATCAGTGTTAGAAAGAACTCCATCAGGCCGACCCTTTCCGCAGTGCCATGAACAGCTTCTCAAGCGGCATACGCACCATGTTGTCCAGTGCTCCGGTGAACAGAATCACAAGCGCCTGGATGACCACGATCAGTTCGCGCGGGATTGAGGTCCAAAGCGCCAGTTCGGCACCGCCCTGATAGAGGAACCCGAACAGGATTGCCGCCAGGAAAACACCAAATGGATGGGATCGCCCCATCAGCGCCACCGCGATGCCGATAAAGCCCGCGCCTTCGGTCGAATTCAGAACCAGTCGTTCTGCCTCGCCCATGACGTTGTTTGTCGCCATCAGACCCGCCAGAGCGCCCGAGATCAGCATGGCGACGATGGTGATGCGCACGGGGGAGATACCGGCATAGACAGCACCGGTTTCCGAGTGGCCGTAAGCACGAATCTCATATCCCAGCCGCGTGCGCCAGATCAGCGCCCAGACGACAAAACAGGCCAGTATTGCCACGAAGAACGAGACGTTGGCAGGGGCGCCGCGGAAAACAACATTTTCAGCAGTCGAGAACATCGATTGGAAGGTTGGCAGATGCACTGCTTCGGGGAAGCGTGCAGTTGCCGGGTCCATCGAACCCTGCGGGCGCATCACGTTCACCAGCATGTAGTTCAGGAAAGCGGCTGCAATGAAGTTGAACATGATCGTGGTGATCACGATGTGGCTGCCGCGTTTCGCCTGCAGATAGGCCGGGATGGCGGCCCAGGCGGCCCCAAACAACATGGACCCCGCGCACGCTGCGAGCAAAGCTATGCTCCAGTGTGGCCAGGGAATATAGAGGCAGACCATGGCGACACCAAGACCGCCCAACATCGCCTGACCTTCACCACCGATGTTGAATAGGCGCGCATGGAACGCCACGGCCACGGCAAGGCCGGTGAACATGAAGTTCGTGGCGTAGTAAAGCGTATAACCCCAGCCATATGTTGACCCCAGCGCGCCGGTGACCATCAGGTTCACTGCCTCGACAGGGTTTTCACCGATGGCGAGGATGACCAGCGCTGACAGTATTGCGGCCAATATCAAGCTGATGACAGGGATCAGCACCACATCGGCCCATTTGGGCATCTTTTCCATGTTACGCGGCCTCCCCCGCAACACCGGCCATCAGAAGGCCAAGTTCTTTTTCATCTGTTTCGTGGGGCAGGCGCTCGCCCATAATATGTCCGTCAAACATCACGGCGATCCGGTCGGAAAGCGAGAAGATTTCTTCGAGCTCAACTGAGACCAGCAAGATCGCTTTACCCTGATCGCGCAGTGCGACGATCTGTTTGTGAATGAACTCGATCGCGCCGATATCCACGCCTCGGGTCGGCTGACCAACTAGCAACAAGTCGGGGTTGCGTTCTATCTCACGTGCAACAACGATTTTCTGCTGATTGCCGCCCGAAAAGTTCTTGGCAGACAGCCATCCATCGGGTGGGCGCACGTCGAATTTCTCGATCTTGCGTTCGGTGTCGGCGCGTAGGGCAGCGTTGTCCATGAAAATACCGCGATTGTAAGCCGGATCACGGTGATAGCCGAAAGCCACATTTTCCCAAGCGTGGAAATCCATGATCAGCCCTTCGCGCTGACGGTCTTCTGGAACGTGCGCAATATGTTGCGCGCGCCGCGCTTGACCGTCTGATCCGGCACCGCTTAGTGCCAGAGGCGCACCGTTCAGTTTGATCGAACCTATCCCGGGGCGCATCCCGCCCAGGACCTCGAGCAACTCCGACTGTCCGTTGCCGGCGACACCGGCGATACCGACGATCTCGCCCGCGCGGACGGCCAAGTCGATGCCCTTGACGCGCTCGACACCCGCTTCGTCGATGACACGCAGATTTTCAATTTCGAGTATCGGTTTTCCGGGTTGCGCCGGAACTTTGTCCACCTGCAACAGAACCTTGCGGCCAACCATCAGTTCGGCCAGTTCCTGCGGATTGGTTTCCGCGGTTTTGACGGTTGCCGTCATCTGGCCACGACGCATCACGGAGACGGTATCGGTGGCCTCCATGATCTCGCGCAGCTTGTGGGTTATCAGGATGATCGTTTTTCCTTCTGCCCGCAAACGGTCGAGGATACGGAAAAGCTGATCCGCCTCGGCTGGGGTCAGAACGCCCGTTGGTTCGTCCAGAATCAGAATCTCTGCCCGACGATAAAGCGCTTTAAGGATCTCTACACGCTGCTGGGCCCCAACGCCGATTTTATCGATGCGCTTGTCCGGGTCGACGAACAGCTCGTATTCTTCCTCAAGCTCTTTCAGCTCTTTGCGCGCCTTGGTCAACGACGGGGCAAGCAGTCCGCCGTCTTCGGCGCCCAGAATGATGTTTTCAAGTACGGTGAAATTTTCGACCAGCTTGAAATGCTGGAAAACCATCCCGATACCGGCTGCAATCGCGGCCTGGCTGTCGGGGATGTCGGTCTTTTGACCGTTGATCCAGATCTCACCTTTGTCTGCTTTGTAGAAACCGTAGAGAATGCTCATCAGCGTGGACTTGCCCGCACCGTTCTCACCGATGATTCCGTGGATCGTGCCGGGGGCGACGCTGATGGAAATGTCCTTGTTGGCCTGAACCGGCCCAAAGGCTTTGGATATCCCTTTGAGCTCAATGGCGGGGACGGTCATGTCTTGTCCTCAATTGCCGAAGGGGTTGCACGATTGCCAAATGGCAAAGCGGCAGAGTGGAAGCGGGACGGGGGGGTCCCCGTCCCACGCGATATCAGAACTGCAGCGCCGGGCAGCTGTCGTTCTCGTAGTAGCTTACAACCGCGACGTTGCCGTCGATGATGTCCTGACGTGCCTTGTCGACAGCGGCTTGCATGTCTTCTGACACCAGTGCCGCGTTGTTGTCGTCCATTGCTACGCCAACACCCTCTTCAGCCAGGCCCATAGTGAAGACTCCGGTTTCGACACCTTCACCCGCACTCATTGCGTCATAAACAGCAACGTCTACGCGTTTCAGCATCGAAGTAAGGACTTTGCCCGGATGCAGGTGGTTCTGGTTGCTGTCAACGCCGATCGATAGGATACCTTCGTCGGCCGCGGTCTGAAGAACACCAACGCCTGTACCGCCAGCAGCAGCATAGATCACGTCAGCGCCCTGGCTGATCTGAGCTTTGGTCAGTTCCGAACCCTTCACCGGGTCGTTCCAGGCCGCCGGAGTGGTGCCGGTCATATTGGCAACAACATTGACGTCAGGGTTTACAGCCTTGGCGCCCTGGGCATATCCGCAGCCAAAGTGACGGATCAGTGGGATGTCCATGCCACCGATGAAACCCACGGTGCCTGACTGCGACGCCATCGCGGCCATCATGCCAACCAGATAAGAGCCTTCGTGCTCGGCAAAGCTGACCTGACGAATGTTCGGGTTCTCCAGCCAGTTCACATCAACCGCGACGAACTTGGTGTCAGGGTAATCCCCTGCAACGGCAGACAGCGGGTCGGCCATGGCAAAGCCCATGGTTATGATCGGGTTCGCGCCCGCCTCGGCAAAGCGACGCAGGGCCTGTTCACGCTGCGCTTCGGACTGAAGCTCGATTTCGCGATAGCTACCACCGGTTTCTTCGGCCCAGCGCGAGGCGCCGTTGTGCGCGGCTTCGTTGAACGACTTGTCGAACTTGCCGCCCAGATCAAAGATCAGAGCCGGTTCGGCCATGGCAGCGCCTGCAGTCAGCGCAACTGCAGCTGCGGCACCCATCAAGGATTTCATCAGGGTCATTTCTTACTCCCGTTGTTATCGTTGGTCCGAGGCCAAGATAGCCTCGATTACCCACTCAGAGCGAGCATAACTGTTGTGATGGCGGGAATTAAGGCCGTTTGCAACAGGTTGGGTCAACAGAAATTTGACCAAACGGTTCAAAAAACTTTACTTAGGGCCGATCCAGGGCACATTCCATTAGGACAGCGTCCACTTTTGGGCCGTTTTCACGTAGGTAATATTCCTTCCGCGACCCGCACGGGACATAGCCACAGGCCTTATACAAAGCGATTGCCGGGTGATTATCCGCAGCGACGTCTAAAAAACCGCGGGCCGCACCCAATTTCTGCGCGACAAGGTGCCACTCTGCCATGCATTGCCGGGCCAAACCCCGTCGCTGATGGGCGGGGTGGGTCGCAATGGTCAGCAATTCGGCCTCATCCACGACAACTTTGAACAGGGCAAAACACCGTGGGCTGCCAACAGCTTGTACAAATGGGTTGGCCAGCAGATCAGCAAACTCTTCAGCCGTCCAGGGGCGCGAATTTAGAAACGCCGCTGCATGAGTTGCTGCCATGTCGTGCGGTGTCATTCGTCCAACATCACTGGCGGTAAATCCTTAGACGGCGCAGCATCCGCCGGTCGGACATAGAGCGGTGCAGGAGGTTCAGCCACAGTCGTTGCCCTGCGCGCGGCAATCGTAGCAATCGCGCGCACTTGGGCCGCGGGATCGTCGCAGAAAAAAAGGGGACAAGGCAATTCAAGTTGCTCAAGCGCGATCAGTTTAGGCTCTTCATTGGGCAATCGGATGTAAGCCTGTTCGCGAGGTGCACTTATCGCAGGGATTTGACCGTCTGGCGCAAATTCCGCCAATGCATCAAATCCATCAATCCCGATGGCCGGAACCCCAAGGCCAAGTGCGAGGCCCCGCGCGGCGGCGACCGAAATGCGTATGCCTGTGAAATTGCCGGGGCCGGTGCCAACGCCAATGGCGTCGAGATCCTGCCAACTGCACCCAGCTTCGCTCAGAACTTCTTCAAGCAGCGGCATCAGGCGTTCAGCCTGCCCGCGTGTCATAGGTTCGAAACGGGATATCACGATGCGGCCAGCGCGCAGCAAAGCGGCCGCGCAATGCGCGGCCGACGTGTCGAATGCCAATACTGTCAGGTCAGACGGCAACCGGACGAACCTCGGTCACTTCGGGAATGTAGTGACGCAGCAGGTTCTCGATCCCCATCTTCAATGTGAGGGTCGAGGAGGGACAACCCGCGCAAGCCCCTTGCATATGCAGATAGACAACCCCCCGGTCAAAGCCGTGGAAGGTTATGTCACCACCGTCTTGCGCCACGGCAGGACGCACGCGACTGTCCAGCAGGTCTTTGATCTGGTTGACGATTTCGGCATCTTCACCGGTGTGTTCGGCATGGGCAGGCGCCGTTTCAACGCCTGCGCCCATGACGGGCTGACCGGACTGGTAATGCTCCATCACCGCGCCCAGAATCGCGGGTTTGATGTGATCCCATTGTACGTCGTCGGATTTGGTAACCGTGACGAAATCATTCCCGAAGAACACGCCCGTTACGCCGTTTACGCCAAAAATGCGTTGTGCCAGTGGAGATTTTCCTGCGGCTTCAGCAGTTGGAAAATCAGCTGTGCCAGCGTCCAGAACTGTCTGACCAGGTAAAAATTTCAGGGTGGCCGGGTTGGGGGTGGATTCGGTCTGGATGAACATAGCGCGGCTCCGTTTGGGTTGCCTTTGATATGCGCGCGCAGGCAAGGGAAGTCAAGATTTGGAACGATTCTAAATCTTGGATGCGTAAGCAATTGCGCTGTCGAGGCGGTCGTCACCCCAAAATAGCTCATCCCCGGAAACAAAACTCGGGGCGCCGAAGATTCCAAGGGTTTTTGCTTGACCTACTTGTTCATGGAGCTTGGCCTTGATTTCTGCGTCACCTGTACGAGAAAGCAAATCAGGGGGTGCGTCAGAAGCGCTCAGGCAATCTGCCAGAATGGCTTCATCCGAAATATCGTGGCCCGAGCCGAATTCGGCGGAATAAACCGAGCGAACAAATTGTGCTCTTTGGTCTTGGGATTCGATGGCTAGTGCCAGGCGCGCTGCCCTAAGGCTGTTACGCGGAAACTCGGCCGGGCGCTGAAAGGGCAGGTCATGCTCAGCACACAGACGTTCCATGTCGCGCCACATGTAGCGCCCCTTGGCAGGATAGATATTAAACGGAGAGTTGTTCCATCCCTGTTCGGCAAAGATCGGGCCCAGCAGGAATGGCTGCCACGAAACGCTAACTCCTTTTGCTGACGCGGCCCGCTCGATCCGCATCGCGCTGACGTAGGAATAGGTCGAGGCAAAATCGAACCAGAACTGGATCTGCGTGGCCATACGATCGCTTTCAGGTGATCTCTTCCAGCTTTTCCTTGCTCAAGTCGCCTGGAACGATGGTGATCGGAATCGGTAGGCTGCCTGAGTTGCGGGTAAGCTGAGTCACAAGCGGTCCGGGCCCTTTCTTGTCCGTGCCTGCGCCCAGAACGAGCACGCCGATCTCCGGGTCGGCCTGAACGTGTTCGATGATCTGAGGCACCGGATCACCCTCGCGAATGGCCAATTCGGGCTCCACGCTTTGTTTGTCGCGCATCCATTTCGCGAAAACTTCGAAATGTGCGTGGATCCGTTCGCGGGCCTCTTCGCGCATGACTTCGGCCACACCGATCCAGTGGTTGAATTCATCCGGTGGAATCACCGACAGAATTGTAACACCGCCACCAGTATGGGCCGCACGCATCGCAGCAAAACGCATAGCGTTCAGGCATTCGCGGCTGTCATCCAGAACGACCAGGAATTTGCGCATGATTGTCCTCATTATTTTCCGGGATCATGCCCGACCGGTTGCGCCCTGGCAACTGGAACGGGATGGCCTAGCGTGTGCTGGCCGCCCAATCCCAGTACATTTCGCGGGCTCGACGGGCAATAGGGCCAATCTGGTATTGCGTGTCATCCAGCGCCGTGATCGGGGTGACCTTGTTCATGTTGCCGGACATGAACACTTCGTCGGCATTGTGGAAATCGTCGAAACTCAGAACAGTTTCGTGGACCGTCACACCGTCTGTACGCAGATTCTTGATGTGACGCGCGCGGGTGATGCCGGCGAGGAACGTGCCATTGGGGATCGGGGTAAACACCTCGCCGTCACGGACCATGAAGATATTGGCCGTGGCCGTTTCGGCTACATGTCCCATTGCATCAGCGACCAGGGCGTTCGCAAATCCTTTGGACCGAGCCTCATGCAGCATTCTGGCATTGTTCGGGTAGAGGCATCCTGCCTTGGCATTCACCACCGCGGATTCCAACAATGGGCGGCGAAAGCGTGTGGTGGTCAGCGTGGCCGATGCGGTTTCGGATGCCATCGGGATTTCCTCCAGGCAGACGGCAAAGCCGGTACTGTTTTCCTGCGGAACGATCGCAGTGGCATCCCCGTCGATGCCCCAATACATCGGACGGATGTAAACTGCGGCATCTGGCCCATAGGCCTGCAAGCCTTCTTTGACAATCTCTACCATCTGTTCCGTCGTGACGGTCGGTGTCAGCATCAACGCCTCGGCCGAGCGGTTCACACGGGCGCAATGTGCATCAAGATCGGGTGTCACTTTGTCGAAAAACCGGGCGCCGTCAAAGACAGACGATCCCAGCCAGGCACCGTGATCTGCCGCGCGCATAATGGGGGCGTCACCGTCGTGCCACCGACCTTCGAAATAAGTACGGATATTCTTGCCGACTGCCATGCGCCCTCCCAAGCTTTTGGCAAACCTAGGAAGGCGTTGCACCAAGGTCCAGCGTAATCAGCGCTATTTTGCGCCGACCATGCCCACGATTTCGTAGGTCTGCCGCAGGATCGGAGCCGCAATTTCCCGCGCTCGCTCAGCACCACGGGCCAGAATACGGTCAATCTCGGCCTCGTCGCCCATCAATCGCGCCATTTCGGTCGAGATCGGCGACAGTTTGGAAACGGCCAATTCGGCAAGCATGGGTTTGAATTCACCAAATTGCTTACCGCCCGCTTCGGCCAGAACTTGTTCGACAGTCTGATCACTGAGCGCGGCATAGATATTCACCAGGTTCCGTGCTTCGGGTCGGTCTTCCAGGCCCTTTACTTCGGAAGGCAGGGCACCCGGATCCGTTTTTGCCTTGCGAATCTTTTTGGCAATGGCGTCGGCATCGTCGGTCATGTTGATCCGGCTCATATCGGACGGATCTGACTTCGACATCTTCTTTGACCCGTCCCGCAGGCTCATGACACGGGTTGCAGCGCCCTCGATAACAGGCTCGGTGATCGGGAAGAAATCGACACCAAAGTCATTGTTGAATTTGATCGCAATGTCCCGGGTCAACTCAAGATGCTGTTTCTGGTCATCGCCCACTGGCACATGGGTCGCGTGATAGGTCAGGATGTCCGCGGCCATAAGAGACGGGTAGGCGAACAGCCCCAGCGAGGCGTTCTGCTGGTTCTTTCCCGCCTTGTCTTTCCACTGTGTCATCCGTTGCATCCAGCCCATGCGGGCGACGCAATTGAAAATCCAAGCCAGTTGCGCATGTTCAGGAACCTGGCTTTGGTTGAACAGGATCGATCCCTCGGGGTCGATTCCGGCTGCGATGAAACCTGCACACAATTCGCGGGTTGAGTGCGCCAGCTCCTTGGGGTCTTGCCACACGGTGATCGCGTGAAGGTCGACCATGCAATAGACCGTCTCCATCTCGGGGCCCTGCATATCGACAAAACGCTTTAGCGCACCCAGGTAATTGCCAAGGTGCAGGTTTCCCGAAGGCTGGATGCCGGAAAACACGCGCGGCGTGAACTGGGTCTCAGTCATCGAAGGGAACTCCCGTCTGGAAAAATCAGCCCCCGTCGCTTACCCATGAGGCCAAGGGACGTCAACAGCCTCGAAAGGCCAGCCCAATGAGCAGTGAGCATTATGCACCGCCCGTGAACCCATTGCCGCCCGTCGTGGTGGCTTTGACCCTGTTCATCATGGGGATCGAACTGGCCTTTATGCTGGGAAGCCGGGGGCTGATCGGAGGACCATCAGCGGTGGGCTGGCGGTTGGATGCGCTACAGCATTACTCATTTTCACCAGATATCTTCGATTGGATGCTTCAGAATGGACGCTGGCCGTTCGAACATGTCATCCGTTTTGTGACTTACCCCTTCGTGTCAGGCAGCTTCACGCAGGCCATTTTTGTCTGCGTTTTCGTATTGGCCATGGGCAAGATGGTCGCCGAGGTTTTTGGCGGCGTTGCGATGTTGCTGATCTTTGTCCTGTCGGGAGTGGGCGGCGCGCTGGTCTACGCGCTGCTGCTGGATCCGGCCTATCCTCTGGTCGGAGGTTTTCCACCAGTCTACGGTCTGATCGGCGCGTTCACATGGCTGTTGTGGCGTAAGCTATCTCTGGTCGGGGAAAACCAGGCGCGGGCATTTCAATTGATTGCCGTTCTGATGGGCATTCAGCTTTTGTTCGGCCTGATCTTTGGCGGCACGCCGGACTGGGTGGCAGATTTGGGCGGATTTGCCACGGGGTTTGGCTTGTCCTTCTTTCTGGCCCCCGGCGGTTGGGCGCGTATTGTTGGTCGTATCCGCCGGGATTGATCTTTTACGAGCGGCGCAGGGCGCGCTTGAAATCCGAGATTTCAAAGGCCTTGAAGACGTGCCCAAGGAAGAAATAGGCGGTCGCTGCAACTGCGATTAACAGGAGCAGGGCCAGATAGCGCCAACCTGAAAGCTCAAAAGCCCATCCGAATAGGTTGATCGCTGCGAATAGGACTACGCCCATTCCTGCCGAGGCCGCCACAATTCGCCATGCCCGGCGTTTGAAACGGTCGTCGAACCGCGCCTCGTCCCCCATCCGTCGCGCGCCTATGACCAGCAGGACGACCATGGCCCAGCCGGCGGTCGATGCCGCGATGGCCGGTGCGATCCATCCGACCACCGGGTAAAGGCCGAAGGCCAAGACTGCATTCACCACCATGGCAACAATGGCATAGTGGAATGGCGAGCGGGTATCTTCTCGCGCGAAAAACAACGGTTGCAGCAGCTTTTGCAACATGAAGGCAGGCAACCCAATGCCATAGATCGCCACGGCCAGAGCAGTTGCCGTGGTATCTTCAGCACTGAACTGACCGCGTTGGAACAACACCGATACCAGCGGATTAGGAACAATTACAAACGCCACTGTCGACGGGATCGTCAGCAAAAGCATGAACTCTCCGGCCCGAGAAAACGCATTGCGTGCGCCTGCTTTGTCATCGGCCCGCAGGCGGCGGGACAGGTCGGGTAGCAACACGATCCCCACCGCGATACCGACCACTCCCAAAGGCAGTTGATACAGACGGTCGGCGGCAAACAACCAGCTGACCGCCTTTTCTGTTTTGGAGGCAACCAGCTGACCCACAACCAGATTGACCTGCGTAACCCCCATTGCCAGAGCTGCGGGGACAGCTATACGAACCAGATTGCGCATTTCCGGGCTGAGTTTGGGCATCCCCGGGCGTATTCGGAAACCCGCCCGTTCGGTCGCGACCCAGACGAGAATAAGCTGGGCGACACCCGCAACGGGGATAACGGTGATCAGCCACCAAATCACCTCGCCCCCTGACATCGCGCCAAATATCAGCGCTGAACAGGCGAAGATGTTCAACAAAACTGGAGCAGCAGCTGCTGCCGCAAACCGGCCCGTAGCGTTCAGGACGCCAGAGAACAGCGCGGCTAGCGACATGAACAGGATATAGGGGAAAACCACGTACCCATAGTCGACGGCGAGATCAAAGCGCTCGTCGCCATAAAACCCTTCGGCGGTTAGCCAGACCAGTCCGGGCATGAACACCATGGCCAGCCCAACCAAGGCCAATACGGCCACAGCGAGCAGGTTGAATGCGTCCTGCGCGAAGCCTTGCGCATTCTCGTCGCCTTCCAGGCGTTTGGAAAACATCGGCACAAAGGCCGCGTTAAACGCACCCTCGGCAAAGAAGCGGCGGAACATGTTCGGCAGGCGGAAGGCGGCGACAAAAGCATCCATCACCGGGCCGGGGCCGATATAGGCGGTCAGCAGAATCTCTCGCAGGAAGCCCAGAATTCGGCTGGCCAGAGTCCAGAAACCAACTGTGAACAGGCCCGAGAACAACCGGATTTGTTTCATGAGGCGGCGCGCTCCGCACCTTCGGTGATGGCGGTACGTAGTTTGCTCTCTAAGCCGCGCTGTTTGCTTTCTGAGTGGTATTTCAGGCCAAACATATCCTTGACGTAGAAGGTATCTACCACCTGTTCCCCATAGGTCGCGATCACCGCATTGGCGATATAGACATTCGCCGCTGCCAGTGTCCGAGTCAGGTCATAAAGCAGGCCGGGCCGGTCGCGGGTGTCGACCTCGATGATGGTGTAGATTTCTGATCCGTCATTGTCGAAGGTGATATGTGTCGGCACGTTGAATGCGCGTTCACGCTTTTTGATCTTGTCGCGGGATTTCAGTGCGTCCCGGGCCACGACTTCGCCTTTGAGCGTTTTGTGAATCATTTGCGTCAGGCGGGGCAGGCGGGATGCCTCGAACGGGTGTCCTTCGGCGTCCTGTATCCAGAATGCATCCGTTACGTACCCATCTTTGGTCGTATAACTTCGGGCATCCACAACATTGGCACCAACCAGCGCCAGTGCGCCTGCGATGCGAGCAAAGATACCGGGGTGATCCCCCATGGCAAAACACGCACGGGTGGCGTCGCGATCCTCATCAGGGTGCAGTCGGATCTCCATTTCGCCGGGATCGCCCCCAAGTTCCAGCGTACGCAACATTTCGGCAAATTCCACATGGGTCGACAGTTTCAGACCTTGCCAATAAGGCGCGTAGTGGCGTCCTGTTTCTGTTTTGAGGTCTGTCTTGGTCCAGTCTGACAACGCTGCCCGTAGTGCTTTCTTGGCTTCGGCTCCGCGATTGGCTCGGTTCAGGTCTTCCATACCGGTTTCAAGCGCGCGTTTGGTTTCTGCGTGCAAGGCGCGGAGCAAGGTGGCTTTCCAGTTGTTCCAGGTATTCGGCCCCACGCCGCGGATATCGCAAACCGTCAGCACAGTCAGCAGGTCCAGCCGTTTGACGGTCTGAACCGCCTTGGCAAAGTCGCGGACAGTCCGCGGATCGGAGATGTCGCGTTTCTGAGCCATATCCGACATCAGCAGATGATACCGCACCAGCCATTCGACAGTCTCGGAATCTGCTTTGTTCAATCCCAGGCGCGGTGCCACCTTGCGCGCAATCTGTGCGCCCAGGATCGAATGATCCTCGGGCCGTCCCTTCGCGATGTCATGCAGCAGCAGGGCCACATAAAGAACCCTGCGATTGACGCCCTCTTTCAGAATGGACGAGGCCAGAGGCAGCGATTCAACCAGTTCGCCGCGCTCGATCTGGGCGAGATTGACAATGCACTGAATGGTATGCTCGTCCACCGTGTAGCTGTGATACATGTTGAATTGCATCATCGCCACGATGTGCTCAAACTCAGGCAGAAACGCGGACAAGACGCCCAGCTCGTTCATCCGCCGCAGGGCGCGTTCCGGGTTGCCGTGCTTGAGCATCAGATCAAGGAAAATGCGCCGAGCTTCCTTGTTGTTGCGCATGTCGTCATCGAAAAGGTTCAGATTGGCAGTCACCAGCCGCATTGCGTCCGGGTGGATCAGTAATCCGGTGCGCAACCCCTCTTCGAACAGCCGCAGAATGTTGACTTTGTCTGACAGAAACTTTTCCGGGTCCGCCACGTCCAGACGGCCATGGACAACCTGGTACCCTGCCTTGACCCGGGGGCGGCGGCGAAAGATGCGTTCCAGCATTGGCGCGCCTTTCATGTGGGCCGCCTCCAGCTTAGTCAGGAAAATCCGAGTCAGCTCGCCGACGCGTGTGGCCTCGCGGAAATAGCGCTGCATGAAAACCTCGACTGCGCGTCGCCCGGCGCGGTCCTCGTATCCCATACGGTCGGCCACTTCGACCTGCAAATCGAATGTCAGTTGCTCCGTCGCACGCCCGGTCACCAGATGAAGGTGCGAACGGACGGCCCAAAGGAAATCTTCGGCCTGGACGAAGCCCTTGAACTCTTCTGGTGTAAACAAACCCAATGGTACGAGCTCGGCCACATCCTGAACGCCGTAGATGTACTTTGCGATCCAATAAAGCGACTGTAGGTCGCGCAACCCGCCTTTGCCCTCTTTGACGTTGGGCTCGACCATGTATCGCTCGCCCTGCTTTAGGTGGCGCGCGTCGCGTTCTTGCAGTTTAGCTTCGATAAATTCGCGTTCGCTGCCTTTGAACAGATCGCTTTTTAGACGCTGTTCCAATTCGGCTGCCAGTACCTTGTCGCCAGCCAGATAACGCTGTTCCAACATTGCGGTTCTGATCGTGAAATCATCGCCGCCCAGGCGCAGACAATCTTTTATCGTGCGCGAGGAATGGCCAACCTTCAGCCGCAGGTCCCACAAGATGTAGAGCATGGACTCGATTACACTCTCGGCCCAGGCGGTGATTTTATATGGCGTCAGAAACAGCAGGTCCACGTCTGAAGACGGCGCCATTTCCCCGCGCCCGTACCCTCCGACCGCCAGAACGGCGATCTTTTCGCCCTGCGTCGGAGTCGCCAGCGGGTGCAGACGTTCACTGGAGACGCGCATGGCCGTGCAAACTAGCTGGTCGGTCAGATAGGTGTACGAGCGCGTCAAAGGGCGCGCGTCAAAGGGGCGCTGGGCGAAGGCCTGCGCAATGGCTTTGCGGCCGGATTTTTGCGCATCTCGCAGAATACGCACCGTTTCGGCGCGTATAGCCGAGTTGTCTTTGCTGGTCCCGAAGGCGCTCGATAACCGAGTGGAAACTCCGACACTGTCGAAAATTTCTTCAGCCGGACAGATCAACGCACCATTGGGCGCACCGGTTTGTGCGAGCTGATCAGAATCCGGCGCCAGAGAAGCTTTGTGGGGCAGGGTCAATCACAACCACCTGTTTGTTCTGGATCGTGGCCACAGCCAGACCGCGTTCGTTGGTACCATTCGGACGCAGACGGAAAATTCCGCCTACACCTTGAAAGCCTGCGTTTTGTGTGAGGGCAGCGCCGGTCAAAGCATCGGATTTCCCCTGACTAACCAACGCGGCGATCGCGGCGATGCCATCATAAGCCAGCCCGCTGATGGGGTGCGGCGCCTCGCCGTAAGTCGCATTGTAACGCTGACGGTACGCTTGCGCCTTGGCTGGGTCAGGCAAGGCGAACCACCCGCCCTGAACACCGGGCAGTTCCAGCGTTTGCGACGGTATATCCCAGCGCGTCAAGCCGATGTACTGCGTTGTTGCTGGCGAAACGCCGGCCTCAGGCAACAGCTGCGTGAGCAATGGCAAAGCTCCGGCTGTAGTTGAGGTTAGAAAGATCGAATCGGCGGCGTTTGCATCCACCGTCGCCTTGATGGTCGGGACCGAGTTGATCACACCTTGTTGCGACCGGTCATATCCGACTGTGCCGGCATTGTTGACCCGGCTGTTAGTTAGTGCGCCGGCAATGGCGGATTGCCCAAGCTGACCAGCGGCATCGTTGCTGTGCACAATGACCACCCCAGTTTTGCCCTGTTGCCCCGCATAGCTGACCAGACGGTTCGCCGTGTTTTCAAATGTTGGCCCCAGAACAAAGACATTGCCGCCGGCAATGCTGGTGTTGTTCGAAAACGACAGGACGTTGACGTTGTTGTTCAGAACCGCAAGGCCGGCGGCGTTGGCCGCCTGTGCATAAACGGGCCCAATGATGATCTTGGCGCCATCCGACACCGCCTGCTGAGCAACGGTGGACGCTGTTGCGGCACTACCCGCCGTGTCATAGACGCGCAGATCGATCTGAACGTTCTGCAGATCGGACATCGCCAACCGCGCCGCATTCTCGAGGCTTCGAGCCAGAGACGCATCACCGGATTGGGGCGAGCCGCTGGGAACCAGAAGGGCGACAGGCACTGGTTTGGACGTGTTGATCGAGGGACCTCCACCTAGCCCGCCCGGCTCGCATGCAGCCAAAAATGCTGCGGTGGCCAGGACAGCTGCGGATTTCGCCAGCTTGCGAACGGGCTTGCAAACGGTAAACATCTAAATGAAAACTCCCTGATCCAGCGGCCAAAGCAACTGCTATTATGTTGAGCCGCGATAATAAACGTCACGCGGTGAGGGTCCAGCTTTGAATTTCCAAAAGGTAAGATTGAGCGCAGGTCTGTATTTCGTGGCCACTCCGATCGGCACGGCACGCGACATCACGCTCAGGGCACTGGATGTGCTGGCCTCGGCGGACATGATTGCTGCCGAGGATACCCGCAGTCTGCGTCGCTTGATGGAGATTCACGGCGTCCCTTTGGAAGGTCGGCGCATTCAAGCCTATCACGATCACAGCGGCGCCGGTGCACGCGGCAAGATCATAGAAGCTCTGGAACAGGGGAAATCCGTCGCCTACGCGTCCGAGGCCGGTATGCCGCTGATTGCAGATCCCGGATATGATCTGGGTAAACAAGCGTCAGAGGCGGGATACGCTGTCACCTGCGCCCCCGGTCCCTCGGCTGCGCTGGCGGCGCTGACCTTGGCGGGACTTCCGACAGATGCATTCTTTTTTGCAGGGTTCCTGCCCAACGCTTCCGGTGCGCGTCGTACAAGGATTGAAGCGCTACGAGATATCCCCGGAACACTTGTGTTTTACGAATCACCCAAGCGCGTCGCGGCGTGCCTTGCAGATTTGGCGCAAGTGCTGGGTTCTGACCGAAAGGTGGCGGTGTGCAGGGAACTCACGAAAAAATTCGAAGAGGTCAGACGCGGTACGTTGGATGAACTGGCAACCGAGTTTCAGGACGCATCTGTCAAAGGCGAGATCGTTTTGTTGGTGGACCGTAGCCATTCGCCCTCTGTTAACGAATCTGACGTAGAACAGGCTTTGAAAAGAGCCCTGGAAACCCATTCCGTGCGCGATGCGGCTGACCTTGTGTCAGAAATGTACGACCTTCCGCGCCGTCCCATATACCAGAAGGCTCTGAAGCTGGGGAAGGGATGACATGACCAGACGATCTGCTCAGGGTTCGATTTCTTTTCACTCTGGGCAGGCCGCAGAAACGTGTGTGGCCGCGGATTACGAACGGCGGGGGTTTACTATTGTTCATCGACGCTGGCGCGGTGTCGGCGGTGAAATCGACCTGATTGCGCGTAATGCGGATGGGTTGGTGTTCGTCGAAGTTAAAAAAAGCGCCAGTTTCGATCAGGCTGCGGTCCGTATCAGCCGGCGGCAGATGGATCGAATTTGCGCTTCGGCTGCCCAGTTTCTCGAACACGAATCTACGGGGCAACTGACCAATGTGCGCTTTGACGCGGCCCTCGTTAATGCTGAGGGCGCGGTCCAAATCATCGAAAACGCCTTCGGACAGGTCTGAACGGCATTGAACCCTTGGACGTGCTGAGCCATGTATCAGGCGTCAAAACGAGGGACGCGCCATGAAAATCGCCTTTCAGATGGACCCAATCGGGGCCGTGGATATCAATGCCGACAGTTCATTTCGTCTGGCCGAAGAGGCGCAGGCGCGTGGTCATCAGCTGTTTTTCTATGGACCGGACCAATTGGCCTATCAGGAGGGCCGCATCACGGCGCGCGGGCAGGACATGACCGTTCAGCGCGTTCCCGGTGATCCGGCGGTGCTGGGTCCCGAGCGCGAAGTGGATCTGGCCGAGTTCGACGTGGTCTGGCTGCGGCAGGATCCGCCCTTTGACATGCATTACATTACCTCGACCCACCTGCTGGATCGGTTGAACGGGCAGACTTTGGTGGTGAACGACCCTTTCTGGGTGCGTAACTACCCGGAAAAGCTGCTGGTGCTGGACTTTCCCGATCTGACGCCGCCGACAACTGTCGCGCGTGATCTGCAGACCATTAAGGCGTTCAAGGAAAAGCATGGCGACATCATCCTGAAACCGCTTTACGGTAATGGCGGTGCTGGGGTTTTCCGCTTGGATGCAGCTGACCGCAACTTAACGTCTTTGCACGAGCTGTTCACCGGGTTTTCGCGCGAGCCTCTGATCGTGCAGAAATTCCTGCCTGATGTTCGCAACGGCGACAAACGTATCATTCTGGTGGATGGCGAACCTGTCGGCGCGATCAACCGCGTCCCGGCCGAAGGCGAAACCCGCTCGAACATGCATGTGGGTGGACGCCCCGAAAAGATTGGGCTGTCCGAACGGGACTTGGAAATCTGCGCCGCTATCGGACCACTGTTGAAAGAAAAGGGTCAGATTTTCGTCGGGATCGATGTGATCGGAGATTATCTGACCGAGATTAACGTGACTTCACCCACAGGCATTCAAGAACTGGAGCGGTTCGACGGCGTTAATATTGCGTGCAAAATCTGGGATGCTATCGAAGCCAGAGTCTAAGCTGCGACACGGGCGCTGATCCGAAAACTCAGCGCCTCGGCCACATGCGGGCGGCGTATGTCTGCACTGCCCTCAAGGTCGGCGATGGTACGTGCGACCCGCAGGATGCGATGAAACGCGCGGGCCGACAGCCCGAACTTTTCCGCGGCTTTTACCAGTAGCTCTTTGCCTTCGGCATCCGGAGCTGCAATTTCTTCCAGCATTTTTCCTTCCATATCCGCGTTATGGCGGGTTCCGGGAATGTCTACGAACCGTGCCGCCTGTATTTGCCGCACTTCTTCTACCCGTGCCGCAACCATGGCTGAACTGTCGCCGGAAGGGGGGAGGTCCAGGTCGGTGAACCCGACCGGAGGAACCTCGATACGCAGATCAAAACGATCCATCAGCGGGCCTGAGATACGTCCCAAGTAATCTTCCCCGCATCCCGGGGCACGCGAACAGGCGCGCGCAGGGTCAGTTAGGTATCCACATTTGCAAGGGTTTGCCGCGGCCACCAGCATGAACCGGCAGGGATATTTCACATGGGCATTGGCGCGGGCCACCATGACCTCGCCGGTCTCTATCGGCTGGCGCAGAGTTTCCAAAACCGTGCGTGGGAATTCCGGAAACTCATCCATAAAAAGAACGCCATTGTGAGCCAACGAAATCTCGCCTGGCTTGGCCCCTTTGCCCCCACCAACAATAGCCGCCATCGAAGCTGTATGATGTGGTTCCCGAAACGGTCTGGATCGACTGATGCCGCCTTCGTCCAGCAAGCCGCAAAGCGATTGTATCATTGACGTTTCCAATGCCTCGATCGGTGTCAGAGGGGGCAAAATGCCCGGCAAACGTGCAGCCAGCATGGACTTCCCCGATCCCGGCGTCCCGATCATGATCATATGGTGCCGACCAGCGGCTGCGATTTCCATCGCTCGTTTTGCGCGTTCCTGCCCTTTTACGTCTCGCAGATCTCGGTTGCTTGGGGCAAGGTCGACTTCGCCGGGTGTTGCCGCGGGGAGTGGTGACTGGCCGGTGAAATGGCGCACAACATCGCCAAGTGATCCTGCGCCGATAACTTGTGTAGCGTCGACCCACGCAGCCTCGGCACTGGATAATCGAGGGCAAAGCAAGGCACGGTCTTCCGCTGCCGCTGTCATCGCGGCGGGTAGGGCACCCACTACGGGAACTAGCGAGCCGTCCAGTGATAACTCTCCCAAGGCCACTGCCCCCTCGGCGGCATCCGACGGGATGATTTCCAGCGCCGAAAGCAGTGCAACGGCGATGGGCAGGTCGAAATGGCTGCCTTCTTTCGGTAGATCGGCGGGCGACAGGTTGATGGTGATGCGTTTTGAAGGCAGTGCGATAGCCATGGAACTAAGCGCGCTACGGACCCGGTCGCGAGCTTCAGAGACCGCTTTGTCCGGAAGGCCCACAATCGAAAAAGCAGGCAAACCTGGTGACACGGCGCATTGAACTTCAACCGGGCAGGCATCTACCCCTTGAAAAGCAACAGTGTGGGCGCGGGAGACCATGGCGATCCTGTTCTTGGTTAACAGGTCGTTGCTGCCATGGTTGCGGTTTAAGAAGCGTTAACGGCGCCGGTCATTGCGACGAATTTTGGCCACGCATCCGGGTCAGCGACAGTTTTGTCGCGGCAGAACGGGTTGCAGAAGCCCCAGATTTGTCCGTTTAACTCGAGAAGATCTTTCACGGGCTTACCGGAATAGGGACAAGTTGTGTTTTCGGATTGCCCGTCGGACACTGGTTTGGCCCGTGACACTCCTCCAACCGGCCAGGGTTGGGAAGGCAAATCCTGAGGGTGAGGAAACGGATCGTAGGACACGGTCAAGCCCATCGCTCGCCATTGTCGCACGGAAAGGTCTGACAAAAGTTCAAGGCAGTAAGCCCGGTTGGGGTCTGATACGGGAAGCCCATAGCCGATGATCCGCGCGGCAACAGGGGTATAGAATATCTCGGCCAGAGAATAGGCGCCGAACAACGGCCCAGTTGCTGCCCCTGAAACTGATCGCGCGTGGGCCCAGAGAGTTTCGATCCGGTCAAGATCGGCAAGGGTCTCGGGTGAGGGTACAAACCCGTCCCAACACTTTTGCAGCTGCATAGGGCACTGGCCGCGCAAGGCGGTAAAACCGGCCACCATCTCGGCGCAGAGCCAACGGGCGGTTGCCCGAGACGCCGGGTCCTGAGGCCAAAGGCCAGCATCGGGATGTCGCTCGGCCAGTGTTTCTGCCATGCCGAGGCTTTCCCCTAAAACAGTACCCTCAGGCAGGCGCAAGGCAGGGACCAGGCGCGCTGGTGCAAGAGGTTTCATATCCTCGGCCATAGTGCCGGAATAAAGGCCAATCATTTGGCTGCGATACGGCAGAGCGAACTTTTCAAGCATCAGCCAGCCGCGTAACGACCAGCTGGAGAACAGGCGGTCACCGATATAAAGATCATAGGTCATGAACCAACGATGTCGGAGAGATCTGTATCCGTAAATCAGAGAATTGTGCGCAGTCAGATCACGGACAGTGATTGATGCGGCCCACTGACCACCGGTTGCCGTGATGGGTGATTTCTGTCACCGACAGGTTGTCTATCCGATGTGACAGTGCTTGTAGCGCATCCAAGCCAAGCGCGCGTTGTACCTGAGTCAGAATGACGCCGAAATGGGCAACCACGATCAGGTCCCGACCAGAATGTTGCGTAATCAGGGCATCTATCACGCCATCGACCCTGGCACATACTTCGTTCCAGCTTTCGCCTTCAGGGGGGCGCACGTCGCCGGGGTTATCCCAGTAGGCAAAGGCCAGTTCTGGGTCCTCGGCCTCGATTTCGACGAATGCTCGCTGTTCCCATGAGCCGAAATTGATCTCACGCAGGTCCGGATGGTGCGGCAAACGTTGTCGCCCGCCCTGAATGGCGGAAGCCGTGTCAGCCGCGCGTGAGAGATCAGAGGATACGACCACTGCATCGGACGGCAGATGCGCGTGCAAACGGTCCAACGCCGCGCGGTCGCTCAGGTCTGCGGGCAGATCAGACCATCCGACCATGGTTTTCGCGTGGGTCGGCCCGTGGCGGACCAGATGCAGCCGTGTCATGGCAGTTGTCCCTTGAGTACAAGTGGAAGCCCCGCTGTAACCTGCACAGCCAGCTCGGCCTGCGCCGCCAGTGCGATATTCAGACGTCCCTGCGCTTCGCGGAACCGGCGGGCCAGGGCATTCTCGGGGACAATTCCGTGGCCCACCTCGTTCGAGACAATCACGATCTGCCCGGCGCAGGACTTCAGTGCGTCCATCAATGTTGCCTGCTCCTGCTTCAGGTCATGTTCGGCGAGCAGGTGATTGGTCAGCCACATTGTCGCGCAATCAATCAGACAAACGTCATCTGATGTCAGTTCTGAAAGCGGTTGCACCAGGTCGAAAGGAGCCTCGATCGTGGTCCAGCCAGCGCCGCGTTGTGCAATATGCTGCTTAACTTTTAGCCGCATTTCATCATCAAGCACTTGTGATGTTGCGACATAAACACGTTTTTTTTCTGTTGAAACAACAAGTTGCTCGGCAAGGGCCGACTTTCCTGATGCAGCGCCACCCATGACAAAGGTTAATTCAGGATGCACTATTATTACCTTTCAAGTGATCCACCCGGTTTTGTTCTGCGTATCGACCACAAGTCGGCATGGCAAGCCCGGCCCGCGCCGATGTAAAGGGGAGAGTTGCATGGCACTGGACAACCCAAGAGATTTTTCGATGTCCCGGCAGGCTATGAAGGCCGAGCTTCTGGATGCGGAAACTGAATTGCGGCTCGCCTATGCTTGGCGCGATGAGAGGGACGAGCAGGCTCTGCATCGTTTGATTACAGCTTACATGCGTTTGGCTATATCGATGGCGGCCAAGTTCAAACGCTATGGCGCACCGATGAACGATCTTATCCAAGAGGCCGGATTGGGTCTGATGAAAGCTGCCGACAAGTTTGACCCGGACCGGGGCGTTCGGTTTTCGACCTATGCTGTTTGGTGGATCAAAGCCAGCATTCAAGATTATGTGATGCGCAACTGGTCGATGGTTCGGACTGGCTCGACGTCTTCCCAGAAGTCACTTTTCTTCAACATGCGCCGGGTGCAGGCGCGGCTTGAACGTGAGGCTGCCACAGACGGGCTCGAGCTGGACCGTCATCAGTTGCATCAGATGATTGCCGCCGAGATCGGTGTGCCCTTGCGCGATGTCGAAATGATGGAAGGCCGGCTTGCCGGGTCTGATTTCTCTTTGAACGCGGTGCAGTCGACGGACGAGGACGGGCGTGAGTGGATCGACGCTCTGGAAGATGATCGTGAACAAGCTGCCGAAGCCGTGGAGCACAGCCATGACAACCGGCAGCTGCGTGAGTGGCTGATTACCGCTATGAAAGCACTCAACGAACGCGAGCGGTTTATTGTCAGCGAGCGTAAGCTGCGAGAACCCGCTAGAACATTGGAAAGTCTGGGGCAGGAACTTGGCTTGTCGAAAGAACGCGTACGCCAGTTAGAGGCAGCGGCTTTCGCAAAAATGCGCAAGAACCTTGAAGCCCAATCGCGCGAGGTGCAACACTTCTTCGCATGAAACATATTGCGAATCTGGTGCTTACCTTCGGGTTTCTCGTCGCAGCAATGCGGCCGGGCCTTTCCGCCGAACTCATCCCTGATGATGTGATCACGTCCATGCAAGCGGCGGATGTCGTGATTTTGGGAGAGATTCACGACAATCCCCAGCATCACCTGGTGCAGACCGAGGCGATCGAAGCCATCGCGCCGTCCGCCGTTGTCTGGGAGATGGTTACAGAAGAAGGTGCTCAGCGCCTTGCGCAAAAGGCGGCGTCGAATCCCGAAGAGTTATCGAAAATTCTGCGTTGGGCCGAGTCTGGTTGGCCGCCGCTCAGTATGTATTACCCGGTGTTTCAAGCTTCAGAGGCCCCGGTTTATGGTGCCTTGGTGCCGCGTAAAGCAGCCCGCGCAGCAATGGAGCGCGGGGCAGCCACGGTATTAGGGGCTGATGCGGCGAGCTATGGGTTGACCGTGCCTCTGGCGACCGAAGATCAGGCGGCCCGCGAAGCGGATCAGCTGGCTGCGCACTGCGACGCGATTCCTGCTGAAACGCTGCCTCAACTAGTGGCCATTCAACGACTACGCGACGCTGTGCTGACACGGGCAATCTTGCGCGCCGAAGAAGAAACTGGTGGCCCGGTTGCAGTAATCACCGGCAACGGGCATGCTCGAAAGGATCGGGGTATTCCTACGTTTTTGTCTCGCTTGCGCCCGGGCTTAAAAGTCTTTGTTCTCGGTCAATCCGAGGATGGGGTTGTGCACGGAGAATTCGATGCTGTGATTGATAGCCCAGCAGTGGAACGTGAAGACCCCTGCAAAGCGTTCGAGACACAGAATTAACTGCTGGAACTACCCGGTGGCGTTGCCTAATGTCAGGACCGACCGGAACGGGAAGGGCTGAACATGCTGGCATCCAAACGCATTCTGCTGATCATCGGTGCCGGGATCGCGGCCTACAAGTCGCTTGATCTGATCCGGCGGCTAAAAGAGCGGGGGGCCTCGGTTACACCGGTTTTGACTCGCGCGGCAGAGGAATTCGTGACACCGTTGTCGGTATCGGCTCTGGCCGGAGAAAAGGTTTATCGCGATCTGTTCGACCTGACGGATGAAGCGGAGATGGGCCATATTCAATTGTCCCGATCCGCCGATCTGATTGTCGTGGCACCAGCTACAGCGGATCTGATGGGCAAGATGGCAGGGGGATTGGCCAATGATCTGGCCTCGACCTTGCTGATGGCAACGGACACGCCGGTGCTATGCGCGCCCGCGATGAACGTGCGCATGTGGGATCACCCGGCAACGCGGCGCAATCTCACGCAGTTGCAGGCGGACGGCGTGCGATTTGTCGGCCCCAACGAAGGCGACATGGCCTGTGGTGAATACGGACCGGGGCGCATGTCCGAACCTCTGGAGATCGTGGCTGCAATTGAGGCCGCACTGGGCGAAGGTCCACTCAGCGGCAAACGTGTGCTTGTGACTTCCGGCCCGACGCATGAGCCGATTGACCCTGTGCGCTATATCGCCAACCGCTCTTCAGGCGCGCAAGGGGCGGCGGTTGCGCGTGCGCTGGCCGCACTGGGCGCGAACGTGGTTTTTGTCACCGGTCCCGCCGATGTGCCCCCGCCGCAGGGTGTGCAGGTCGTTCGGGTTGAGACAGCGCAACAGATGTCTGATGCAGTCGATTCTGCACTGCCCGTCGATGCAGGTGTTTTTGCGGCTGCAGTGGCGGACTGGCGCATGGCCACTGCCGCGAGCAAAAAGCTGAAGAAAAGCCGCGATGGTTTGCCAACACTGGAATTCGCCGAGAACCCGGACATTTTGAAACGCGTCGCGCAGATGGAAAAGGGTCGGCCTGCGCTGGTGGTAGGCTTTGCTGCAGAGACCGACAGCGTAGTCGATCACGCAACCGCCAAGCGGGCGCGTAAAGGGTGCGACTGGATCGTTGCCAATGATGTCAGCCCGGCGACAGGGATCATGGGGGGGTCGGAAAACGCGGTAATCCTGATCACCGACGACGGGGCCGAGGAATGGCCGCGCATGGGCAAGGATGCTGTGGCAGACAAGCTGGCGCGCAAGATCGCCGATACTCTTACCCAATAAACACTCAGAGGAAGAACGATGGTAGCAATCCGTGTAACCCGCGAGGAAGGGGCTGACCCATCGGTGGCATTGCCTTCGTATGAGACCGACGGGGCAGCGGGGGCCGATGTACGGGCTAACCTGCCGGACGCGGTTTCGATCACGTTGCAACCCGGTGAGCGCACGTTGGTACCCACGGGCCTGCGGATCGAAATCCCGATGGGATATGAGGTTCAGGTTCGGCCTCGGTCCGGTCTTGCGCTGAAGCACGGCATTACTTTGCCGAACACGCCCGGAACCATCGACAGTGACTATCGCGGCCCTCTGGGTGTGATCGTTTTGAACGCGGGGCAAGAAGCCTTCGAAATCACTCATGGAGAGCGTATCGCTCAGCTGGTCGTCGCGCCAGTGGTGCAGGCACAGTTCGAACTGTCCGAAACCCTGGGCGAGACACAACGCGGGGCTGGCGGGTTCGGCTCTACCGGACGCGGCTGATGCTTCTGGTCCTGCTTCTTTGCGCCGGATTATGGGGCATTGGATATATTGCCGGCGTAACCCGATCCGTGCGAACCGTGTCTGTCGCGGTGCTTTTGGCGGGCGTCATACTGGCGCAACTGGTGCTGCCCGATGGCAACCCTTTGCGTCAGGCGACTGGCGGTTCTGCCGCGCTGTGGTTGATTCTGTGTGGCTTTGCCGCGTTGGCTTTGGTTTATGGCAGGGTATTGAAGGCCTTGCGCACCCGCGCCGCGCCGATCCCGGAGAAGGAAGCCGCTATGCCAGCCAGTCAGTTCACCGAAACGGAATTGGAACGTTACGCACGGCATATTGTGCTGCGCGAACTGGGTGGGCCGGGTCAGAAACGTCTGAAACAGGCGCGGGTGCTGGTGATCGGCGCCGGGGGTCTGGGCGCTCCGGCGTTGCAATATCTGGCGGCAGCTGGTGTCGGCACTATTGGTGTGATCGACGATGACGTGGTCGAAAACGCCAATTTGCAACGCCAGGTGATCCATCGCGACACCGACATCGGAATTCCCAAGGTCTTTTCTGCACAACAGGCGATGGAGTCGCAGAACCCGAACGTGGTAGTCCTGCCTTACCATCGTCGCCTGACCGAAGAGGTCGCTGCCGACCTTTTCGCGGATTTCGATCTGGTTCTCGATGGAACCGACAATTTCGACACCCGCTATCTGGCAAACCGGACGGCGGTTGCACTTGGTAAGCCGCTGATCTCTGGCGCACTGTCGCAATGGGAAGGGCAGCTGAGCGTCTTTGATCCGGCAACGGACGGCCCGTGCTATCAATGTATATTCCCCGAGGCTCCGGCCCCCGGTCTTGCGCCCTCTTGCGCCGAGGCAGGTGTGATTGGTCCTCTGCCCGGTGTGGTCGGATCGATGATGGCGGTCGAGGCCATCAAGGTGATCGCCGGCGCCGGACAGGTACTGCGTGGTGAGATGTTGATCTACGATGCGCTCTATGGAGAGAGTCGCAAGATTACTCTGTCGCGCCGTGCAGCTTGTCCGGTTTGCGGGGGCACAGCCGACTAAAAGACTGTCAAAAGCAACAGGCACTCTGGATCATCCGGTCGACCTTGCCTAGCTATAGAGGCAAAGGAGACATGCATGACCAATCCAATCTTGTCCGACTGGAATACCCCCTTCGAAATAGCGCCTTTTGCTGAAATATCCGATGAGGATTATGCCTCTGCTCTCGAGCAGGCTTTGCAGACGCACAACGCTCAGATCGACATGATTGCAGCAAATCCGGACGCCGCTACCTTTGCCAACACAATCGAAGCATTGGAGGCAGCAGGTGAGCAGATGGACAAGGTGCTTGCGGTCTTCTTCACAGTTGCCGGGGCCGACAGCAATCCCAAACGGGAAGAGTTGCAGCGTGAGTTTTCACCCAAGCTAGCCGCGCATTTCTCGAGCATATCTTCGAACAAGGCGTTGTTTCGCCGCGTGGCCGAGCTTTGGGATCGGCGTGATGATCTGGGCCTGAATGACGAGCAGGCCCGCGTGCTGATGCTCAGCCATCGTGGTTTTGTTCGCGCGGGTGCTGCGCTGCAGGGCGATGAGGACGCAAGAATGCAAGAAATCAAGTCGCGCCTGGCTTCCTTGGGTACGTCCTTTACGCAAAACCTGCTGGCGGATGAACGTGACTGGTACATGCATCTGGCCGAAGGTGACTTGCAGGGCCTGCCGGAATTCGTCGTGAATTCTGCTCGGGCCGCAGGTCAGGAAAAGGACGCGGAAGGTCCAGTGGTGACGCTGTCGCGATCGCTGATCGTACCGTTTTTGCAATTCTCACCCCGTCGGGATTTACGGGAAAAAGCCTATCGCGCCTGGACCGCGCGTGGGGCAAATGGTGGGGATACAGACAACCGTGAAATCGCCGCTGAAATCCTGAAATTGCGAGAAGAACGAGCCAAGCTGCTCGGTTATGGCAGCTTTGCCGATTTCAAACTGGAACCCGAGATGGCCCGCACGCCGGACCGGGTGCGTGATCTGTTGATGAAGGTTTGGGAGCCTGCCAGGGCTCGGGCCGATGCCGATGCGGAAATCCTGACGCAGATGATGCAGGAGGACGGCGTCAACGGCCCGCTTGAGGCGTGGGATTGGCGCTACTATGCCGAGAAGCGGCGAAAATCCGAGCATGATCTGGATGAAGCCGCCCTAAAGCCGTACCTGCAGTTGGACCGAATGATCGAGGCCGTTTTTGCCTGCGCCAACCGCCTGTTCGGTTTGGAGTTTGCGCAGTTGGACGTGCCACTCTACCACCCCGACTGCCGCGCATGGGAGGTTACAAGGAACGGTCGCCACGTAGCGGTATTCATTGGTGACTATTTCGCGCGCGGGTCCAAACGCTCGGGCGCATGGTGCAGTGCGATGCGCGGGCAGGCAAAGTACCCCAAGGATCAGGCGCCAATCGTGATCAATGTTTGCAACTTCGCGAAAGGTGATCCGGCGTTGTTGTCCTATGACGATGCCCGTACTCTGTTCCACGAGTTCGGCCACGCTCTGCACCAGATGCTGTCGAATGTGACTTATGAGAGCATCTCGGGCACCTCGGTAGCCCGCGATTTCGTCGAGTTGCCAAGCCAGCTGTATGAACACTGGCTGGAGGTGACAGAGGTTCTGGCCGAATTCGCGACCCACGCCGAAACCGGTGAGCCAATGCCTCAGGAAATGCTGGAGAAAGTGTTGAACGCCGCCAATTTCGATCAGGGTTTCCAGACGGTCGAGTATGTGGCCTCGGCGTTGGTGGATCTGGCCTTTCATGACGGTGATGCACCGGCTGATCCGATGGCCAAGCAAGCCGAGGTTTTGTCGCAAATCGGGATGCCTAATGCCATTGGCATGCGACATGCAACGCCGCACTTCGCGCATGTGTTTGCGGGCGACGGCTATAGTTCGGGCTACTACAGCTATATGTGGTCCGAAGTTATGGACGCCGACGCATTCGCCGCGTTCGAAGAGGCCGGTGGGGCGTTTGACCCGGAACGCGCCAAAGCCCTTGAGGACATCATTCTGTCGACCGGCGGCTCACGCGAGGCCGAGGATTTGTATCTGGCGTTTCGGGGACGCATGCCGGGCGTAGATGCGTTGCTGAAAGGACGCGGACTGATCTCAGCCTAAGCCATTAGGGCCGTCAGTATCCCAACTGACGGTCCACCAAATGCAGAAACGGTTCACCTGTTTCGCCACGCCTGATGTTTTCGCAAATGACTTGCGCAGCAGTGACCGGTCGGGTTTCCGACGCGATGTGCGGCGTGACAGTGACGTGGGGGTTTGCCCAGTAAGGATGCTCTGGCGGCAATGGTTCTACCCTGAATACGTCCAGCGTGGCATGGCCGACCTGACCAGAGTTCAGAGCCGCCAGCAGTGCGTCGTCGTCGATCAAAGGCCCACGTCCCGGATTGATGATCTTTGCGCCTTTTGGCAACAGAGCGAGTGTTTCTGCGTTCAGAATGTTCTCTGTCGCGGGGGTGTTGGGTAGCAGAAGTACAACGATCTCGGCGTTTGACAGCGCAGTGCGCAATCCGTCTGCACCGTGCAAACATGTCACCCCGGGGATGTTTTTGGGCGTCCTGCTCCAACCGGAGACGTCGAAATTCAGCGCCGCCAGTGCTCGGGCGGATGCCTCACCCAGCGCGCCCAAACCCAAAACGCACACGTTGCGCTGTGAGGCTAAAGGAGGTGCCTCGGGTGTCCACGTACCGTCCTGTTGCGTGATATGCGCGTCCATCCCCAGATGGTATCGCAACACATGCCCAACCACCCATTCGGTCATGCCCTCAGTCAGCCCGTGATCAACCATTCGGGCCAGCGGCACCTTAAGGGTTTTGTTTTCCGATATAGTCTCGACCCCAGCCCAAAGGCTGAGCACTGCTTTCAGGCGGGTAAACGGAGTGAAATCCGCAAGACCTCCATTTGGGGCATAGACAACATAGTCGACCTGATCCGCAGGAACGTTCGTAGCCAGATGGAAGTCCACTCCCGCCTCTTGCAGATACTGCGACAGCAGTGGTTCATACACGGGCCACAGTTCGGGGCGCGCGGAAAACAGGACGTTCACTGTCATGGAGGGCCTTTCAGATCAACGAGGGCGATGGATATGAGCGCTTTGCACAATACCGAAAGCGGCCATAAGCACCAGCATCGCTGATCCACCGTAACTGACCATGGGCAGTGGCACACCTACAACAGGAGCCAGCCCCATCACCATCGACATATTTACGGCAAAGAACAGGAAGAAGTTCAGCGCTATGCCCAGCGTTACCAGCGACGAAAACCGGTCTTTGGCCGACAGTGCCGTAACCATGCAAAACAGCAGGATCAGACCATAGAGAACCAACAAAGTGATCCCTCCGACAAATCCGAATTCCTCTGCCAGCGTTGTAAAGATGAAATCTGTGTGTTTCTCGGGCAGGAAATTCAGACGGGATTGCGTTCCCTGCATGAATCCGCGCCCGTTCCAACCACCCGAACCCAGCGCGATCTTGGATTGGGTGATGTGATACCCTGCACCCAGCGGGTCAGTGGATGGGTCAAGAAACGTGTCGATGCGCCGAAACTGATAGTCCTTGAGCAGCTGCCACTCTGTCCCGCGGCTGTTGAACACCGTCGCGACAAGGCCAACGCCCGCGGCAATCACCACTGCAAAATAGGCCCAATGGACGCCAGCGAGAAACATAAGCCCACCACCTGCGGCCAACAGCAGGATGGACGTTCCGAGATCTGGCTGCCGCAGTACCATGAAGGTCGGGATCAGGATCAGAAGGACCGGGAGGATGACCCAAAGTGGACGAGAAGTTTTGTGCGACGGCAGCCAGTCATAGTAAGCCGCCAGAAGCATTACCAGCGTGACCTTCATCAGCTCTGAAGGCTGTAGCCGCATGAATCCAAGGTCGATCCAGCGCTGTGCGCCCATGCCAACGGTGCCAAACAGCTCAACAAACACCAGCAGGGCGATGGAGCCCAGATAGGCCAGCACCGACATGTTGCGCCAGAACCATATAGGCACAATAGCCACGATGAACATGACCGCCATCCCCAGTCCAAACCGCTCCATCTGCGGTTCGGCCCAAGGTGTCCACGACCCGCCTGCTACTGAGAAAAGCATCAGGAAACCGGCACTGGCAACGCTGATCAGCAACAGTGTCAGCGGCCAGTTCATGTAAAGGACTTTGCGAAACCCTGATGGCGTAGATTTGACTGCGTATTCAAGATAGCTCATGCGCGGTCCTTTTCGTCAGGACGCGCTTTGGGGCGTCGGTCGCCCTCCAGCCGTTTTTGCTGTTCCTTTATACGCTCGCGATCCGCTGTCGGATAAGCCTCGAGCGGGGGGGTGCCGTTGTAAAGTGCCTGCAACATGATGTCCCGAGCCACAGGGGCTGCGGCCTTGGATCCACCGCCACCGTGTTCGACAACAACCGCTACCGCGTATTTTGGATTGTCGTAGGGTGCGAAACTGACGAACAAGGCGTGGTCGCGCCGCTCCCAAGGCAGGTCTTCGTTTCGGATAACACCTGCGGCGCGTTCAGCCTTGGTGATGTTGCGCACCTGACTGGTGCCAGTTTTTCCAGCCATGCGGAATTCATCCGCGATGATCCGACTGCGATAAGCCGTGCCACGTCGGTTGTTCGAGACTGTAAACATCGCTCGGCGCACCTGCTCCAGGTTATTCCGGTTCACGTTCAGAGGCTCACCGGCGCCCGAAGGCTGTTCAACACCGTTCATGCTGCGCACCAGACGAGGCGTTACCGCGCGTCCGGTTGCCAGCCGTGCGGTCATCACTGCCAGTTGCAGGGGCGAGGCCAGCATGAAGCCCTGACCGATAGACGCGTTCGCGGTGTCGCCAACCAGCCATTCCTGCCCGTGCACCCGCCGTTTCCAATCCTGATTAGGCGCAAGGCCTGCGGCAACAGCGGACATCGGTATGTCGTGTTTGACACCCAGCCCAAATGTTCGGGCCATGTCGGATATCTTGTCGATTCCGACGCGCAGGGCTACGTCGTAGTAGTAGACGTCGCAACTGCGCTTCAGCGAGGTCTCAAGATCGACCGTGCCGTGCCCGCCGCGTTTCCAGCAGTGAAACCTGCGGCTGCCCACCTTCAGATGGCCTGGACAATAGACGGTATTGGACGGCCCCATCACCCCGGCCTCCAGCGCGGCCATGGCAGTGATCATTTTGAAGGTCGAACCGGGCGGATAGGTGCCCTGAACTGTCTTGTTGGCCAGCGGGCGGTAATTGTCTTGCGTCAGCGCCCTGTAGTCAGCGACCGAGATACCGCGCACGAACAGATTGGGGTCGAAACTGGGGGCTGAACTGATCGCCCGTACATCGCCCGTTTCGCAATCGATCACGACGGCAGCGGCGCTTTCGCCTGCAAGCCGAGCCTGTGCGTATTGCTGCAGGTCCGCGTCAACCGACAACTGAAGGTCCGCACCGGCCTCACCTTCCTGGCGATCCAGTTCACGCATCACTCGGCCAGTGGCGTTGACCTCGACCCGTTTGGCGCCAGCCTTGCCGCGCAGGGTAATTTCCTGCTTGGCCTCAAGCCCGACTTTGCCGATCTGAAAGCGTGGGATGCGCAGAACCGGCTCGGGGTCTTCGATCTGGCTCAGATCGTAATCACTGACCGGGCCGACATAACCTACGACATGCGCAAAGTCTTCATATCGAGGATACTGGCGGGTCATACCGACTTCGGGAATGACACCGGGCAGGGCGGGGGCATTGACCGCGACTTTCGAGATATCTTCCCAAGTTACTTGGTCGGCCAGCGTCACCGGCAGGAACGGGGCCGAGCGACGCATTTCCGACTTGGCGCGTTCAATCTCGTCTTCGTTCAGGGGGATCAGCTCGGACAGTTTGGCGACGACATTGTCGATGTCTCCGGCGTCTTCGCGCACAATGACGATACGATAAGACGGAGAGTTCTGGCCGATGATCTGGCCATTTCGGTCGTAAATCCGACCGCGTGTAGGTGGGATCAGGCGGATATTGATCCGGTTTTCTTCGGCCAAAAGCCGATATTCATCGGCCTGGTCGACCTGCATAAACCGCATTCTTGCGGCCAGTCCACCGATGAACGCGGCCTGAAGCCCTCCTAGCAACAACGCCCGGCGTGGCAGTCGTTTATAAGCAAGGCCTTGTGATTTAGGTTTGCGCTGCTTCACGGTCGCGCTCCTGCCGTGGCATTATCCGCTGCGGAAACCCGGCGAACTCCGAAGCCGCTTTGACACAGCAGAACGACCAAAGGATAAATTGCAATTGTCAGGACCACTTGTATCACCGTCGGAGCCAGTGCAGCCTGTTGGACCGACAGGATACCAAGTATCACGCGATTCATAACAAAAATCGCCGTGATTACGGCACCGACCGAGGTCCATTCACCGACAAACCCTGTATCCCGCATGCCGGGTGCAGCCGAACGAAGATAGGCCGCTCCCAGAACGACCAGCGCCGCCAGAAGGCCCGGAGGGCGTTGCAGCAGTAGATCTGCCATCAGCATCACGGCCGCGATTGTAAGCGTCGGCACGTATTCCGGGCGGCGCAGAACCCAGGCGAACGTCAAGGCAATCAGAAAATCCGGGAACGGCCAGCGATCCGGCGGTGTGTCCAGCGGCAACAGATGCAAAAACAAGACAAGCGCCGCCAGCAAGAGGTACAAACTGCGCTTGACCCAAAGTTGTGAGGTTGGCTTATCCATCGCCGGGCTCCTGCGGCGTCAGGGCGGCTTCGGGTCTTAAGGGGCCAACGATGCCGCCGGGATCCTGAATGGGATTGGCGGGTTGGTATCGTAGCACGCGCAGAAATTCCAACCGTTCGAAATCAGCGGACAAGCGCACCCGCAGCCGACCTCCCGGGTCAACGGTGACCTGACCGATCAGCAAACCGCCCGGAAACACACCTCCGTCGCCAGACGTGACCACACGATCACCAGGACGCACCAGCTCGCGATTTTCCAGAAACTCCACCACCGGTGCCGAGGTATTGTCCCCGGCTATCAAAGCGGTCTGGCCTGAGGGCTGGATAGTGGCCGGAATGGCGCTTGAGGCGTCCGTCAACAGGATCACCCGTGCTGTGTCCGACCCCACGCCCGAGATGCGCCCGACCACGCCAATGCCATCCATAGTGGCCCAGCCATTCAGGATGCCGTCCCGCTCGCCTACATTCAACAAAACCGATTGCCGGAAAGGTGATCCACTGTCGGCCATCACAACGCCGGTGACATAAGTCAGTCGCGGGTCGAGACGTACGTTGTTAAGGTCCAGCAGACGGGCGTTTTCCTGTTCCAGCTGCAAAGCAGCTTCTTTCCAAGCACGCATCAGGCGCAACTCGCTGCGCAGTTCCCGGTTTTGTTCGCTGAGCCGCTGATAACTCTGAAAATCACGCACCAGATTGATAGCGCCGGTGACGGGCACCATGGCCCACTCCATTGAGGGGACGACCTTGTCCACCACCTGAGCGCGGAACCTTTCGACACGCGGGCTGTCAATACGCCAGACGATGAAGATGCCCAGAAGACACAGAACAACGATCCCCAACAGCAAACGGCGCAGCGGGGCGGTGTAGTCATCGCGCTGTGAACGGTCTTTTGCCACAGGACTCCTTCCCGTGCTGCTCGCGTCCGATAGTCACCCTGTTATGAGAGGGTGCGCGCCTTAGCTTTCGTAGTCAATCGCATGGCGCAGTTGTTTTTCGTATTCCAGCGCTTTGCCGGTGCCCAGAGCCACACAGTTCAGGCTTTCATCGGCAATCGACACGGCCAGACCGGTCTGCTCGCGCAGGGCCAAATCCAAATCTCCCAGCAAAGCACCACCACCGGTCAGCATTACGCCACGGTCGACAATGTCCGCAGCCAGATCGGGCGGCGTGGTTTCCAGAGCGGTCATCACGGCCTCGCAAATGGCCTGAACCGGCTCGGTCAGCGCTTCGGCGACCTGAGCCTGGCTGATTTCGATTTCCTTCGGGACACCGTTCAGTAGGTCACGTCCTCGGATATGCATCGACTGGCCGCGCCCATCGTCGGGCATGCGAGCGGTGCCGATTGTGGTCTTGATCCGCTCGGCGGTGGATTCACCGACCAGCAGGTTTTGCTGACGACGCAGGTAAGAGATGATGGCTTCGTCCATGCGGTCGCCGCCAACGCGAACTGAGCGGGCATAGACAATGTCGCCGAGAGACAGAACCGCAACTTCGGTCGTGCCGCCGCCGATGTCGACGACCATGTTTCCGGTTGGATCGGTGATCGGCATTCCGGCACCAATCGCAGCTGCAATCGGTTCGGCAATCAATCCCGCGCGACGCGCGCCAGCTGACAGAACTGACTGACGGATAGCGCGTTTTTCAACAGGGGTCGCGCCGTGGGGGACGCAGACGATAATCTTGGGTTTCGAGAAGGTCGAGCGCTTGTGAACTTTGCGGATGAAATGCTTGATCATTTCTTCGGCGGTGTCGAAGTCGGCAATCACGCCTTCGCGCATCGGGCGGATGGCTTCGATAGAACCGGGGGTCCGACCCAGCATCAGCTTGGCATCCTCACCAACGGCCAGCACCTTTTTCACGCCGTCCTTGACGTGGTAGGCCACCACCGAGGGTTCCGACAGGATGACACCGCGCCCCTTGACATAAACCAGCGTGTTTGCTGTTCCAAGATCAATGGCCATGTCCGCTGTGAACAAGCCGCCCAGATTGCCAAAGAATCCCATGTGTGCCCTGATCCTGTTAGTCAGATGTTTTCTACTGCCCGCGACTCGACGGTTCCGGGACGGATGTCTTATAGGGTGCGAACCCTCCCGGTAAAAGGGTTGATTCCGCGACAATCAGCACCTTTCCGCCTCATTGATAAGGACTTTAGAAGGCAAAATGCTGTCTTATCAACACATTTACCACGCTGGAAATCTGGCTGATGTACAAAAGCACGCATTGCTGGCGTGGATGCTGAGTTATCTGGCGCAAAAAGACAAACCGTTGTCCTATTTCGAAACCCATTCCGGGCGCGGTCTGTATCATCTGGACGCAGCTGAAGCCGTGCGCACAGGCGAAGCGGCCGCAGGCATTGGACGGGCTCAGGCAGAAGGTTGGTTTGACGCGCAACATCCTTTGTCACGCGCGCTTCGGCTGGTGCAGGACAAACATGGTGCGATGGCTTACCCGGGCTCGCCTCTGATTGCAGCAAATCTGTTGCGAGAAATGGATAGCCTGCATCTTGCCGAGCTGCACCCACAGGAATATGCGGCTTTGACCGACGCCATGAGGTCATACAACGCCAAGACCTATCAGCAGGACGGTTTCGAGCTGGCGCAGTCCCTGCTTCCTCCAACGCCGCGTCGAGGTTTGGCTCTGATTGATCCCAGCTATGAGGTGAAAACAGACTACGACCGTCTGCCAGGTATCGTGGCTAAGCTGCACCGCAAGTGGAACGTGGGCGTGATCGCCCTTTGGTACCCGATCCTTACAGACGGGCGGCAGGCCCCCATGGTTGCAGCGCTGAAGGCACAAAACCTGCCCAAATCGGTTTGTCACGAAGTCCGTTTTCCAGCGGCGCGTGAAGGGCACCGAATGGTGGGGTCAGGGATGTTTGTCGTCAACGCGCCGTTTGGGCTTGTCGAAGAAACCCGAAATCTGGATGCGTTGTTCACCGGCCTCGGAGAGTGATTTACAGGCATTGGGAGCATCATCTGGCCTTGAATACACGCCCTGCATGTACGCGTGAATTCCCTTGTTAGAACAAGGCGCGCGGCACTAGACTTGTCGCAGGGGGAAACCATGGAACGCCGACTTGCCGCAGTTCTTGCAGCCGATATGGTAGGCTACAGCCGTTTGATGGAAATTGACGAACAAGGCACGCTGGCTCGGCTGCGCACCCATCGGATCGAGCTGATCGATCCGTCGATCGAAAAGAACCGGGGCACGATCATAAAGACAACAGGCGACGGGATGCTGGTAGAATTCGCCAGTGCCTGTGATGCTGTCGCCTGTGCGGTCGAGGTTCAGAACCGGATGTTTCGTCGAAACGCTGATGTGCCCACAAACCAGCGTATCCTGTTTCGGATCGGTATCAATCTTGATGAAATCATCTTCGAAGACGGGGATATCTTTGGCAGCGGTGTCAACGTGGCTGCACGTCTGGAGCAGTCTGCCAGTGCAGGAGAAGTGCTGATCTCCGGGGCGGTGCATGAACAGGTGATCAGTCGTCTGGATTTGCATTATGAGGATCTGGGGAACCTTTCGCTCAAGAACCTGTCTCAGCCTGTCCAGGCTTTTCGCGTTGGCCTGGATGGGGTGACTGAGGCTGGCGATGAAGATACCACGGGTGATGGTTCCACCAGGGTCGTCAAACCATCCATTGCAGTTTTGCCGTTCGAGAACATGAGCGGCGACCCAGAGCAGGAGTTTTTTGTCGATGGCTTGACCGAGGACCTGCTTACCGAACTTAGCCGTCGGCACGAATTGTTCGTGATCTCGCGCAATTCCAGTTTTGTCTATAAGGGGCAGGCCGTTAACCTGCGAGATGTGGGCGAAACACTGGGCGCCAGATACATCGTCGAAGGTAGCGTGCGCAAAGCGGGGAAACGATTGCGTGTAACCGTGCAGCTTATCGACAGTCAGAACGATGCCCATATTTGGGCCGAGCGGTATGATCGCGACCTGGACGATATCTTTTCCATCCAGGACGAGGTCACGTCAGCCGTCGTCGCAACCCTTCCCGGTCGGATCGAAGCATCGCAGCAGGAAGGATTGACGCGAAAACTACCATCGAACTTTGCGGCCTATGAATGCGTTCTGGCGGCCAAGGCTCTGCATCATCGCAGTACGCGGGAAGACAATGCCGAAGCGACCAGGTTGATCGACCGGGCAATCGAGCTGGATCCCGAATATGCGCATGCGCATGCCTGGAGCGGATGTATACGCGGGCAGGCTTGGGGGTATGGTTGGTGCGACGACCCGGAAGAGATGCTGGCGCTGTGTGAAGCGGCAACTTACAAGGCGGCGTCTCTGGACGACAACGACGCCGATGTGCACCGATTGATGGCAGCGGTTGCAATTCTGCGAAACAAGCTGGCCCGGGCGCGTTATCATCAGGAACGGGCTCTGTCGTTAAATCCCAACTATGATCTGGTTGTTGTCCAAATGGGCGAGTTACTCACTTGGACAGGGCGACCACACGAGGGGGCGGAGTGGATTCAGAAAGCAATGCGCCTTAATCCGCACCATCCTGCCCGGTTCTGGAGCCATCTGGGCCGCGCCCGATTTGGGGAAAAGAACTATGAGCAGGCCATTGATGACTTTGCTCATCTGCCCTTGCTGGACACAGCGCAGAATGCCTATGTCGCCGCGTGCCATGGTTGGCTTGGGAACGCGGAAGATGCAAAAAGGCACGTCGAGGCAGTCTATGGTGCCCAGCCGGAATTCAAGATCGAAGACCTGGTCGCGACGCTGCACTACGCCAATAACGAAGATCTGCAGCATTTCGTCGAAGGCATGGAAAAAGCCGGACTATCCTGACTACGCCATGAAACGACCGGCAAGAAGGTAACGGCCCGGATTGCCGAGCCGTCTTTGTTTGTTCATTTGCCGATCAGGTCAGGTCTTTGTAGCTGATTTCCCGTGCATCTGCTCCGGGGCCGGCCTTTGCGCGACGAACGATCAACCGGTTCAGGGCGTGTATGTACGCTTTGGCCGATGCAACGACTGTGTCGGTGTTGGCGGACTGGCCTGTGGCGATCATGCCGTCTTCTTCCAGTCGGACCGAAACTGTGGCTTGTGCATCGGTCCCTTCGGTAACCGCATGCACCTGATAAAGCTGCAGATGCGCCTCGTTTGGATAGACAGCCCGGATCGCCCGAAAGGCCGCATCAACGGGACCGTCGCCATGTTCTGTGGCTGTGACATCCGCGCCATCAACCTCGAGTTCAACGGTAGCTTCTGCTTGCCCACCCGTGCCACAGGTCACCTTCATCGATACCAGTTGCAGGTGATCGTTGGCCTCGTCATCGTCCAGCGTCATCAAGGCGATGAGGTCGTCGTCGAACACCTCTTTCTTGCGATCGGCCAGATCTTTGAAACGAACGAAGATATCTTTCAGTTGGTTGTCGCCGACTTCATACCCAAGGGTTTCCAGCTTGTCGCGCAATGCTGCACGGCCGGAATGTTTGCCCAACGGCAGAGATGTGCCCGACAGGCCGATATCTTCGGGACGCATGATCTCGAAGTTTTCGCGGTTCTTCAACATACCATCCTGATGGATGCCACTTTCATGGGCAAACGCGTTCTTGCCGACGATGGCCTTGTTGAATTGAACGTTGAAGCCCGAAACCGTAGCCACACGTCGCGAGATGTGCATGATTTTGGTGGTGTCGATTCCGGTTTTCCAAGGCATGATGTCGTTGCGCGTGCGCAGTGCCATCACGACTTCTTCCAGCGCAGTGTTGCCCGCACGTTCGCCAAGACCGTTAATCGTGCATTCGATCTGGCGTGCACCACCGGCAACAGCCGCCAGCGAGTTCGCGGTCGCCATGCCAAGATCGTTGTGGCAGTGGGTGGCAAAGACAACTTCATCCGCGCCTGGAACCGTTTCGATCAGCCGCTTGATCAAGTCCGCAGACTCGAGCGGGGCTGTATAACCCACAGTGTCGGGAATATTGATCGTGGTGGCGCCCGCCTTGATCGCAATCTCGATCACACGGCACAGGTAGTCCCATTCGGTCCGGGTCGCATCCATCGGCGACCACTGCACGTTTTCGCAAAGGTTGCGGGCATGGCTGACCGTGTCGTGGATCTTCTCGGCCATTTCGTCCTGCGTCAGGTTCGGAATGGCCCGGTGCAGCGGAGAAGTGCCGATGAACGTGTGGATGCGGTTCTTTCCGGCGTGTTTCACCGCTTCCCAGCATCGATCGATATCAGCGAAATTAGCGCGGGCGAGGCCGCAGATGCGGCTGTTTTTCGACCGCTGTGCAATCTCGGACACGGCCTTGAAATCGCCCTCGGACGCAATCGGGAAACCGGCTTCGATAATGTCGACGCCCATCTCGTCCAACAGCTCAGCAATTTCCAGCTTTTCGTCATGGGTCATGGTCGCGCCTGGGCTTTGCTCGCCGTCGCGCAAAGTGGTGTCAAAGATCAAGACGCGGTCTTGGTCGGTCACGTTGGTCATGGGAATCTCTTTCTTGTCTGTCCTAAAGCCTATGGCGCGCGGGCGTCCTCCTCTGAGCGGGCGCGCCGGGTGGCACGCTCAGAGGCGGATTAGGATCAGTAGGCCACGCAGCGACGCACCGCGAAGGGCGGCGTCGGCAAAAGCGATATCTGCGCGGTTGATCATGAAGTTGAGGTTATACAGTTCGATCCCGGAATGAAAAGAAGGAAATTGCCCAAGCGTGAGCTTTGCACATTATTTGGCGGCGTACGGTGTTGATTGGTCAGTGTTACCGGCTAGCTTCCCTTCATGGAAACGGCGTTGATCATAGGTGCAACGGGTGGAATTGGCCGGGCCGTGTGTGACCGGCTTGAGGCACAGAATGTTGTGGTTACCCGGGTGTCACGGTCTGTGGATGGGTTTGATCTGAGGCGACCAGATGTGGCTGAACGAAAACTCTCGCAGATCGAGGGCCCGTTCGATCTGATCCTTGTTGCCACAGGCGCGCTTGAGATTGACAATGCAGCGCCGGAAAAGTCGCTACGTGCGGTCACGGCGCAGGCGATGATGGATCAGTTCGCTCTGAACGCAGTTGGACCAGCGTTGGTGTTGAAACAGGCAGCACGTCTTTTGCCGCGCGAACGTCGGTCGGTATTGGGGGTTCTGTCCGCGCGAGTTGGGTCGACCGGCGACAACAAGTTGGGAGGATGGGTCAGTTACCGCGCAGCCAAAGCAGCCGTAAACCAAATCGTCCATACCGCCGCTATTGAGCTGGCGCGAACCCACAAGCAGGCCATATGTGCATCGCTTCATCCGGGAACAGTAAAAACTGACTTTACCACAAAGTACCTCGGTAGGCATCCGGCTGTGGAACCGGAAACCGCAGCCGAGAACCTCTTGACTGTGATCGACGGCCTGTCGACTGCCGATACGGGCGGATTCTTTGATTGGGCTGGAAAACCAGTGCCTTGGTAATTCGGTTTATCCGTCCGAAGTGTCTCCGTCCGGCGTGTCTTCGGCAGGGTTGGTTTCCGGAGGCGTAGGTTCAGCGGCAGGTGCTTCGGCATCGTTTTCTGCCTCGGATGACAGTTCGCCGTTTTCCCAGACTCCTGTCTTCTCCTGCCCGCTCGCATAGCGCATCGTGCCATCGCCATGGCGTTTGTTGTCCAGGAATGTGCCTTCATAGACATCGCCGGTTTCATAGGTTGCGACACCGACACCGGTGATTTTCCCCTGGACCCAGTCACCGTCGTATTCGAAGCCCGTTGAAGTAACGATCTTGCCCCTGCCGTGTCGGTTCCCGTTGTCAAAGCTGCCTTCGTATACTGTTCCGTCGGGGTAGGTTGCCTTGCCCTGTCCCTGCCTGACACCATCCACCCAGTCGCCGTCGTAACGGTATCCGTCGGCGAAAGTCAGAACACCCTTGCCGTGGTTCTGGGCGTTTTTGAATTGGCCCTTGTACACGGTTCCGTTGGGAAATGTGGCGGTTCCGCTGCCTTCGAATACGCCAGCGATCCAGTCTCCGTCATATACTGCACCGTTGGGATAGGTCGTCTGACCTTTGCCGTGAGGCAGGTCAGCCTCAAAATCGCCGACGTAGACCGAACCATCAGGGTAAGTCATTTCGCCCAGGCCTTCGATCTGGCCTTTTGTCCATGTGCCGGAATAACGGAAACCGTCGTTGCCGGCAAAAACACCCTGTCCATGACGTTGGTCGTCGACAAAATCACCCTCGTATACCGCACCGTTTGCGTATGTCGCTTTGCCTTTGCCCTGGCGGCGTCCTTCGACCATATCACCTTCGTAAACGTCGCCATTGGCCTGAGTCGCCCGGCCGGTGCCGGTCATGTGACCCTCGACCCAATCACCAACATAGCTCATGCCGTCTGGAAAGGTCATGGTGCCTTTCCCGTGGCGTTGGCCTGCCCGGATGTCACCTTCGTAGATGCTACCGTCAGCCGAGGTGATTTTCGCTGTACCCTGTTTGACCCCCTCGACCCAATCACCGTCATAAACAAATCCGTTCTGATCGGATAATACGCCCTTGCCGTGGCGGCGCCCATCTTCGAACTGACCTTCATAGCGCATACCGCTTGAATACACAGCGACGCCCGTCCCGTTGACTGCGCCGTTTGCCCACTCACCTTCGTAAGAGCCGCCATCGGCAAACAGTATCTTGCCTTGTCCCTCGGGCTGGCCTTTGGAGAATGCGCCCTCGTAGATGGATCCATTGGCGTATCGGGCCGTTCCTTGCCCCTGAATCTCACCCGCGACCCATTCGCCTGAATACTCGAACCCGTCGGGCAATCGGTAGGTTCCGGTTCCATGGCGCAGCCCGTTTTCGAATGTACCCTCGTAAACGCCGCCAACCTCATCGTCGGCAATGATGATCTGTCCTTGCTGTGCCAGGGTAGCCTGCGCCGCCAATGCAAGCGTTACTATGGCAATTGAGTTGCGGATCACATTCATGCTGGTTCCTGCCTGCCCTGTTTTTCGGGTTGCATACTTTTTCGCAAAACTAAGGTACCGTCGGGGGCAGAGCAACGGCTTTTGCCGCATTTGTCTTTTACTCACGGTGTGATCTGCTAAATCCCTTTGGGACCTACAAGAACAAGGGGGCAAAATGGCCGATCGTTTCCGCATCACTCTGGCGCAGCTCAACCCCGTGGTTGGGGATCTCGAGAGCAACGCGTCGAAGGCCATGGAAGCCTGGGAGCAAGGGCGCGATGTCGGGGCCGATCTGGTGGCGCTGCCCGAAATGTTCATCACCGGCTACAACACGCAGGATCTGGTGATGAAGCCGGTGTTTCATCGCGCCGCGATGGCCGCGGTCGAGGTGCTGGCAGCGAAATGCGCAGACGGCCCGGCGCTTGCCATCGGTGGGCCCTGGTTCGAAGGCGGCAGTCTGTACAATGCCTACTTGATTCTGAAGGGCGGGCGCATCACCAGTAAGATGCTGAAACATCACCTGCCGAATGAAACCGTGTTCGATGAGGTGCGCCTTTATGATGCTGGGCCGCTGGGCGGGCCTTATTCCGTCGGCAATACACGGATCGGCAGCCCAATCTGCGAGGACGGCTGGCACGAGGATGTCGCAGAGACCCTGGCAGAAACGGGTGCCGAGTTCCTACTGATCCCAAATGGTTCGCCCTATTTTCGCAACAAGTATGACGTACGCCTGAACCACATGGTCGCCCGGGTGGTCGAGACCGGATTACCGCTGATTTATCTCAACATGGTCGGCGGTCAGGACGACCAGGTTTTTGATGGCGGCACGTTCGGGCTGAACCCGGGCGGCGAGCTTGCCTTTCGCATGCCGGTTTTTGATGAAGCCGTGACCCATATTGATCTTCAACGCGGCGACGACGGGTGGCAGATGGTGCCGGCTGAGATCGTGCCGCAGCCGGATGAGTGGGAGCAGGACTATCGCGCCATGGTGCAATCCCTGCGTGATTACATGGGCAAAACCGGGTTTGGGAAGGCGGTGCTGGGGCTGTCCGGCGGGGTCGATTCCGCGCTGGTCGCTGCCATAGCGGTTGATGCGATCGGGGCAGACAATGTGCGCTGTGTGATGTTGCCGTCAGAGTATACCAGTCAAGATTCCTTGGATGATGCCGAAGCGGTGGCCCAGGCGCTGGGCGTGCAGTATGACTTTGTGCCGATCTCGAAGGGGCGTGCGGCGGTAACCGAGACTCTCGCTCCGCTGTTCGCCGGGCGCAATGAAGACCTGACCGAGGAAAACATTCAGTCTCGTTTGCGGGGTTTGCTGCTGATGGCGATCTCGAACAAATTTGGCGAGATGTTGCTGACGACCGGCAATAAATCCGAGGTCGCGGTGGGGTATGCCACGATCTATGGCGACATGAATGGCGGCTACAATCCGATAAAGGATCTGTACAAGACACGGGTATTTGAGACCTGTCGTTGGCGCAACGCCAACCATCGTGACTGGATGATGGGACCTGAGGGCGAAGTCATTCGACCTTCGGTCATTGATAAACCGCCGAGCGCCGAGTTGCGCGAAGATCAGAAAGACAGTGATAGCCTGCCGGATTACCCGGTTCTGGACTCCATTCTTGATATTCTTGTGGATCAGGATGGTTCGATTGCTGACTGCGTTGCCGCCGGGTTTGACGAGACTGTCGCGCGACGGGTCGAGCGCCTGATTTATATCAGCGAATACAAGCGGTTCCAGTCTGCGCCAGGAACTCGGTTGACCTCACGCGCCTTTTGGTTGGACCGACGGTATCCCATCGTGAATTGTTGGCGAGACAAGGGCTGAATAGGGGCTGGTTTTCGCGTTGAGAATACAACAGTTGGAGTCCGCACCTCTAATAGTTGACAAATCGGATGTAATTTCGAAAATCTCACATCATTGTCTATAAAAAACAGCTAGTTGCCGAACATTCTGACACCTGCGCCTTGCGCTTTTGTCCATTTTTTGCCACATTTGTGACCGGGGTTTGCCTTAGTTGGGGCAAGCGTGACGCAACCCGGTCGGTCGATCTGCCTTCTGACCAAAGCGCCGGGTTTGTTGAACTGGGAGTATTGCGCCCGTGTGTGTGGGTGCAGGTAAATGTTTTGGTGGTCAAATGTATAATGAATACGATAAGTCGCTTCATTCGCCTTTGAGGTACAAGGCGATGGAGTCACCTGCGCAAGAACTGGACGAGGTAGCATTGGATGTCGCTATTGCCGATATTCTGAGCGAAGAGACAGCTGCCGATCCAAAAACTACCCTAAATGAGCCGAATGTCCGATCCGAGTTTCCAACCCTGATGTCGCATGAGACATCTGAGGAAGAAACCAAGCCTCAGGAAAGCGGCGTAGGCGCGATCCTGCGTCAAACTTGGGCGCATTTGTCCGGCGCGGCGTAAGTCAAACGGATACGGTTGTCCTGAAGGGACTCTATTCCTGTGGGTTCGTTTGCTAATGTGCCACAGGCTCGGGCAATCGCCCGGTTTATTGTTTTTCTACATTGTCTGCACCTACGTCTTGGGGCTCCATACCGGTCCGAAGAAATGAAGTTGAGCAGTTGATGCCCGGCCCTAAGCCAACACATGTCGAATCCGATTTTACCTTGCCCAAACAGGTGGACGTCGTCGTAATAGGCGGCGGCATCATTGGCGCGTCCTCAGCGTTGGAGCTGGCAGAGCGAGGGCTTTCGGTTCTGTTGTGTGAAAAGGGTCAGATTGGGGGCGAACAAAGCTCTCGCAACTGGGGTTGGGTCCGGCTAGGGATGCGCGATCCCCGAGAGATTCCACTAATGCAGGAATCTATTCGTATCTGGCAGGGGTTGGATGCGCGGATCGGGCGAAAAACCGGTTATGTTCCATCGGGAATAATGTTTGGCGCGCGAAACGCACTGTCAGAAGGAAAGCTGAACCGCTGGCTTCGTCATCTTGAGGGGCTTCAGACCGGTGCGCGTATGGTCTGGGGCGCTGAACTGGATCAGCTGTTGCCAGGCGCTACTCTGGATTTGTCTGCGGCCCTGTACACGCCGCAGGATGGCCGGGCAGAACCACAATGGGCCGCGCCCGCAATTGCCGAAAGCGCCCGGGACAACGGAGCTACGATCCTGACCAACTGCGCGGTTCGCAGCCTTGATGTTCAGGCGGGTAAGGTTGCCGGTGTCTACACCGAGCGCGGTCGTGTGGCCTGTGAAGGGGTTGTTCTGGCCGGTGGGGCGTGGTCCCGCCTGTTTGCCGGGAATCTCGGTATCGCGCTGCCGCAGCTCAAAGTCCTGAACACCGTAATGCGGACTTCGCCGACTGAGGCAGGACCGGAAATCGCCTTGTGGTCAGACGATTGTGCGATCCGAAAGCGGGCAGATGGCGGGTTTACCATTGCTTCGGGGCACGAAAACACCGTGGACATCGTTCCCGATAGCTTTCGTCTGGCGTGGCAATTCCTGCCTGCCTTTGCACAGGAGTGGAAATCGCTGCGGTTTCGACTGTCACGACGCTGGTCGGTTGAAGCGCGGCAGAACCGGACCTGGTCTCCATCAGACATCACAGCGTTTGAAGATTGCCGCATTCTGGACCCGGAACCCTCGAAAAAGGCATTGCGGCAGGCGTTGTTCGCAGCGACCAAAGCCTTTCCCGATCTGAAGAATTCGGATGTTGTGGAAAGCTGGGCGGGCATGATCGATGTGACCCCGGATGCTATTCCGGTGATCTCGGATGTGGAAAGTCTGCCGGGTCTGTGGATTGCCACAGGTTTTTCTGGCCACGGTTTCGGGATCGGGCCGGGTGCCGGTCGGTTGGTTGCCGATCTCGTGACGCAGGTTGCGCCGTGTGTCGACCCATCGGCCTTTCGCCTGTCCCGTTTCACAGACGGTTCGAAAGTAAGGCCGGACCCAGGGTATTAGGCTATTGTGTGGTAAGCAATCTAACGCTTTTTGGTTTCCCTGTAGTCAGGATTGAGTGTTGATTTTAGGAAATCAAAATATGGAAACGCATTGTAACCGGCCCGGATTGACGACCTCCAACTGACATGACTGATTCATTGCGTGCGTCTCGGACATATCATCTTGAATCATCACGTCTGGCCGATCTCGGGCTTCGGCGAGAGATGAAGCCGGACCATACCGGTGACCCGGAATTCATCGATAGAAACTATGATTTCGACACGGTTTGGATGACGCCATTCGGGACAAGGGCAGAACTGAGATCAAATGCCCGAAACTATTCGGTCTTCACAGGGTAATTAGTGAGAGCAGTTTTCACGTGGATGGATAACGTAGTCGGCAAGTTTTACAGCATGCAAAAATTTCTATACTTCGATAACGGCTCCACAGGGTACGAAGTAGAAGATGTAGGAGAGGCATCGCAAGGCGCCGGTCTTGTGGAATCCGTCGTGATCAGTGTGCCCTTCCGCTATGGTGAGATCACTCAGCGTTATCACTCAGCGTTTTTGGCTTACCATTAACCGAAGGGCTGGTTTCGTGCGGCTGAGTATTGTGAGGCGATATCCAATGACAAATGGACTGGCCGTCCAGACATTCGGATCATATCCATGCTGACCAGATGATAAGCCTGCGGGGGAAGTACTGAATCAATCCGGCCGGGCGCCGGAGTGTTTCTGAATGGCGCGTTCACGCGATCGGGTTTCTGAGAATCTGAGGCAGGTTTATTGCTCGCGAAAAAGCACGAAAATTGGCCTTGCAAGGCAATCGCGGACAGTGACTGGAGGAGGTGTTGACGCGGCCAATCCGTAGATATTGAAATTGCCAGGAAAACTCAGTCGCAGCTTCGCGCAGGGAACTGGGATGGCGAACAGGGCTACCTGCCCAGAGGCCGAAGGTCAGGTTGCCCCCCGTCACAGTGTTTGCACCACAAAGAAACCACCGAGCGTATCGGCCACATAAGTAAGTGCCGCTCGCGAAGGGCGCGCGTGTTTTTACCCCGACGCTCCGGGCGCCGGGGCTTTGTGATCTCAGCCCATCATCTGATAGCTGACCGGGACAAAACGGAATCCGTCACCGCGGGTTTCGACATACCCGGCGGCGGGGAAAGGCATGTGATAGCCGATCATCGGAACCTTGTCGGCGGCTAGCATGCCCAGCACATTGCGCCGCGCCTCGGTGGCAGCGGCTTTGTCCATGTCAAACTGCACCTCCCATTCCGGATGGGCGAAGGACCAGACATAGTGGTTAGCAAGGTCGGCGGTCAGGATCAGGCGTTGGCCGTTGTTTTCCAGATGATAAACCATATGACCTGGCGTATGCCCAAACGCCGCCATGGCCGTGATACCCGAGGTGACCTCGCCGCCGTCTTCGACAAACGTCATCTTTTCCGCCAGTGGCGTCACCTTGGCGGCCACCAGATCACCCACCCGGTTACCTGCATCCTGAGCTGCCCAGAAGTCATATTCCGTCGCCGCAGTAACGTAGCGCGCGTTCGGAAATGTCGGAGCATCGTCAGTCGTCATGCCGCCGATGTGGTCGGGATGCATGTGAGTGATGACTACCACGTCTACCTGATCCGGAGTCACGCCTGCGTCAGCCAGAGCAGCCTGTATGCCGCCCTGTCCAAGGCCGGTGTCGAACAAAACCAGTTCAGACCCGGTATTGACCAATGTGGGGGTAAAGAAGAAATGCGCCTTGTCAGCAGGTATGAAATTCTCGGCCGAGACCTTGGCAAATTCTTCGTCTGTGGCGCCGCCGCCGAAGATCTCTTTGGCTCCATCGCGCGGCAGGCTACCATCCAGAAGCGTAGTGACTTTAAAACCTCCCAGCTGGAAGGACTTGGCGATCGTAGAATTGGCTTTGGTGTCCGATTCCGCGGCCAGAACCGGTGCTGCCACTGTTGCAAATGGCAAAGCAGCGGCAGTTCCAAGAGCCGACCGGCGTGTCAGTTTAATTGTCATTTTCGTTCTCCCTGTCAGAACATCAGGATTTCAACTAGGTCGATGCGAGCGTCCCGCCACTCTATACCCCAACACATGGGCTGCGCAGATGAACATTACGTGTTAATTTTTGTTCATGCCGCGATCTCAGAACAAAACCGTTCCAACAAAGCAAAGCGTCGAGAGCTTTGTGTCGGGCGTCCTGCCGCCTCGCAAAGCGGAAGAGGCGCGTGTGCTTGACGCGCTGTTTCGCGACATTACGGGGTTCGCACCTGTTATGTGGGGGCCTTCAATCATTGGCTATGGCAGATACCACTACCGTTATGACACCGGGCGCGAGGGGGACTTTCTGGCAACCGGTTTTTCTCCGCGCAAGGCCGCGCATTCCATTTACATCATGCCGGGATACGCCGATTTTGGAGAAATCCTGTCTCGTTTGGGAAAGCACAAGCTGGGCAAGTCGTGCCTGTATGTGAACAAGCTGCCGGACATTGATCTTCAAGTTTTGTCAGAATTGATAACTTCTGGGTTGAATGACCTGGGCCGCTATTGGCCTGTGGAACCAAACTGACACGCCTCTTGGCTGGGTATCTCCTCAAGCGGCTGCTGGACAAAACGCTGTTCATGTGACAAGAGCCGCGCCAACAGGAGACACCCATGACAACCACCCGTTTTGCCCCGTCGCCCACCGGTTACATCCACGTGGGCAACCTGCGTACCGCCCTGATGAACTATCTGATCGCCCGCAAGGCTGGCGGCACGTTCATCCTGCGTATCGACGACACTGATCCTGAGCGGTCGAAAGAAGAGTATGTCGACGCCATCAAGCAGGATCTGGAATGGCTGGGATTGCATTGGGACCGGGTTGAGCGGCAATCCGAGCGGTTGGACAGGTACGCTGAGGCCGCTGACAAGCTGCGTGAGATGGGACGGTTCTACGAGGCGTTCGAGACGCCGACCGAGCTGGACCTGAAGCGTAAGAAGCAATTGAATATGGGCAAGCCGCCGGTCTACGACCGCGCCGCGCTCAACTTGTCGGATGCAGAGAAAGATGCGCTGCGCGCCGAGCGCGGCAACGGCGTCTGGCGCTTCAAGCTGGACCATGAGCGGATCGAATGGACCGACGGTATTCTGGGTGACATCTCGATTGATGCGGCCTCGGTGTCCGACCCGGTGCTGATCCGGGGCGACGGTCAGGTTCTCTATACGATTGCGTCGGTGGTGGACGACACCGAGATGGGCGTGACCGACGTTGTGCGCGGCTCGGACCACGTGACCAACACTGCGACCCAGATCCAGATCATCGAGGCGCTGGGCGGCACATGCCCGCGCTTTGCGCATCATTCGCTGCTAACCGGCCCGCAGGGCGAGGCGCTGTCCAAGCGACTCGGTACGCTGGCACTGCGCGATCTGCGCGAGCAGGGGGTGCAACCGATGGCTCTGCTCAGCCTGATGGCGCGGCTGGGTTCGTCTGATCCGGTCGAGTTGCGGGCCGAGATGGCCGAACTGATCGAAGGGTTCGACGTCACTCGCTTTGGCGCAGCGCCGACCAAATTCGACGTACAGGACCTGTTCCCGCTGACCGCCAAACACCTGCAGTCGCTGCCTCTGGTTGACGTGGCTGATGCCGTTGCCGATGCAGGAGTTCCGGCAGCGTTGGCTGAACCGTTCTGGGCTATGGCGCGCGAGAACATCACCACTCTGGCCGACCTCAAGGGTTGGTGGGAGTTGTGCCGAGACGGAGCAGAGCCTCTGATCGCCGATGAAGATTGCGATTTCATTGCCGAGGCGATGGCATTGCTGCCTGAGGGGCCGTTTGACGGTGAAACCTGGGGTGCATGGACCAAGGCCGTGAAAGAAGCCACAGGCCGCAAGGGTAAAGGCCTGTTCATGCCATTGCGCAAAGCGCTGACCGGTATGGAACGGGGTCCGGAAATGGCGACTCTGTTGCCGTTATTGCAGGTAATCCGCGCGCGGGGCTGACGTTCCCTGCGCAGCAAGGTGAGCTGCCACTGTCAGTAATATGGATTGGAAGAAGGGTGGGGTGAAAACTCCACCCTTTTTTAGCGGGCGTCCTGCAATATCCGCGCGGATATCCGATGCAGCCGGTCGTCCACGAATTCAGTCTCGGAAGGGTTCAACTGCTGATGGCGCGGATAACGCGGTTCACTGCGGTCGTTCAGAATCGGGGCCTCCCAGCCATCAGTGGTGGCAAAGAACAAATCTGCGCCTTCGGAACCGAATGCACGCAAATAACCCTGCACGACAACGTCAATGTAACTCAGCAGCAGAGGGTGGCAGTTGGTGGGTTCGTTTTGACGGCCCTTCGGCACGGCATAAACCGCAATCTCGACATCATGCGTCAGGGGATGGGTGATGGACTGTGTCGCCGGAATTCGGTCATAGGCCCATTCTCGTTCATCCAATGCGACCCAATCGTTTTTAGGGACGTGCGCGACCATGCCCTGAATTTCGGAATTCGAATCGGGGACCGCAGTCAGGAAAGCGACTGGTCGCAGATCTGTGTGCCTCCAGACGCGTCGCCAGCCTTTTAAAACAGCCGGCTGCGGATCGGGAAAATCATGTGTGGCAAGGTTCACCAGGCTGCCATAGCCAAAGAAATAGGGGTCTGCCATGCGCTGAGGCTTCCTTTTGTAGCGATTGATGTATGTCAAACCGCTTTTTTGTCGGGCATGCAATAAGATTGCATCTAGTATTCTGGGAGGATTCCATGCGGATTACCAAACGGACAAATATTGCTGTGCGGCTTTTGATGTATTGTGCTGCACATCAGGATCGGCTGGTGACCAAATCCGAGATTGCAGAGGTGTGCAATATCTCGGAAAATCATCTGGCTCAGGTGATCAACCAACTTGGCCAGCTGAACTATCTCAGTACGCAGCGCGGTCGGAATGGCGGTATGTCGCTAGCGCGGCCCGCGGATCAGATTCGTATCGGGTCGGTCTTTCGCCACGTTGAGGGCGGTCTACCGATCGCCGAGTGTTTTGCCGACGCAGACAATACGTGTCCCCTGACAGATGCCTGCCGGTTGCGGTTGGCCCTGCAGGACGCCGCCGAAGTGTTCTATGCCTCGCTGGACGAAATCACGCTGGATGCACTGGTTTGCGACAATGATCAGCTGCTCAGGATATTGCAGCCCGTCGCTTGTGTGCACTGAGTTCAGTCGCTGGCACGTAGGGTACGGCCTGGCCGGACGGAAAGTGGGCGAATCGCAAAGATCAGGCCGGCGCCCAGCGTCACGGCTATACCGGTGCCGATGATGATCAGTGCTGATGACCAGATGACGGTGAAATCCGTTTCAAAGATATAGGTCGCAACGGCCCATCCACCGAGGATTCCGGTCAAAAGGGCGACGCACCCGGCGGCAGCGCCCAGCAAAATGGCCCGCAAGGCAAAGCTGAACAGAACGCGTCGCCGACCAGCGCCCAGCGTCTTGAGGATCGCGGCCTCGTAACGCCGTGCGGGTTCCCCCGCTGCGGCAGCGCCGATCAGTACAAGAAAACCTGTCAGTAGCGAGACTCCAGCACCATAGGACGTCGCGGCAGCCAGTCCTTCGAGCAGCCCCGAGACTCGGTCGATTGCATCCCTCACGCGGATTGCCGTGATGTTGGGGAATTGCCCGGCAAGATCCCGCAGAATGGCAGCTTCAGCATGTTCCTCAGCATAAACGGTTGCAATAAAACTGTGTGGCGCGCCAGCCAGTGCCGTAGGGTTCATCGACATGACAAAACCCATGCCTGCCGTTGAAAAATCCACTTCGCGTAGCGAAGTAAGTTCCGCGGTGATATCGCGCCCAAGGATGTTGACAGTCAGCTCATCCCCCAGTTTCAAACCCATTTCCAACGCTTCTTCTGCGGCAAAGCTGACCTGTGGGGGTCCTGAATAGGTGTCAGGCCACCATCTTCCTTCGGTTATTCGGGTGTTCGGAGCTGGGCGTTCTGAATAAGTTACGCCCCTGTCGCCCTCCAATACCCAGTGATCACCAGCAACCTCGTGGGCTGGGCGCCCATTGATCTCTGAAATGATGCCGCGCAGCATCGGCGCGCTTTCGATCCGACTAACGGCGGGGTCGGTCTCTAGCCGTTTGGAAAATCCGGGCATCTGGTCCTTTTGAATGTCGACAAAGAAATATGATGGAGCGACGTCGGGCAGATTCCCCGATATTGCGTTTCGCAATGTCCCATCAATCTGACCGACAGTAGCAAGAACCGACAGGCCTAACCCGAGCGACAGTACAACAGAGGCCGCTCCTTCGCGTGGGCCGGAAATCGCAGATAATGCCCACCGCAAGGCAGGACGACCACGTGCCAGGGGGCTGCCTTTGAGCGCAAGCCATTGGATGGCAAAGGCCGATAGCGACAGAAGGAAAAGCGCGCCGACGATCCCGCCGCCAGTCCAGAGCGTCAGCTGGGTAGACCCGCTGAACACTGCAGCAGCGGTGATCAACAACGCCAGCCCGATCCCAGTTGCGAGAACGTAAACAGGGCGTGGAATGCTGCGCGCGGATGACAGGGCATCCCTGAACAACGTTGCTGCGCGTACCTCTTCTGTGCGGGCCAAAGGCCACAAGGTGAACAGAAACGCCGTAAGCAGCCCATACAACGCAGCCTCTGCGAGAGGTTGCGGATAGAGTGTAAATACCGCTGGTACAGGCAGACGGCTTTCGATTGCCGGAGCCAGCAACAGGGGAAGCGCGCCACCAAGAAACACGCCTAACAGAACTCCTATGCCGGAAAGAACGCCGATCTGGATCATATAGGTTTGAAAAATTGTGGCTCTGTCAGCGCCCAATGTGCGTAGTGTTGCGATGGTATCGGTCTTCTGCGCCAGATACGCGCGAACTGCGGCTGAAACGCCGATCCCACCAACAGCCAGCCCGGACAAGCCCACCAGGACCAGAAATGCACTGAGGCGACCAACGAATTCGGTAATACCCGGCGCACCGTTACGGGCATCAGTCCAGCGCATTCCGGTGCCCTCAAAGGCTTGTCCTGCGTCCGCAGAAATTCGGGCGAGATCGGTTTCCCCCGGCAGGTTCAGACGGTACTTGGTAGAAAACAATGTCCCCGGCTCTAGCAAGCCGGAGTTCTCGAGATCTTGTGTGCGAACCAAAGTCCGTGGACCCAAGCCAAACCCGTCTGCGGCGCCGTCCGGTTCGTGTTCCAATGCTGCCATCAGCACAAAATCCTGTGTACCGAGTGCAAACCTGTCGCCGAAAGACAGCCCCATACGTTCAATAAGCGTAGGTTCCATAATTGCGCCCGGCAGGCCGTTCGTCCCATCAAGCGCTGCTGACAACGAAATGCTCGGTTGCAGCTGGACGGAACCCAACAAAGGGTAGGCATCGTCCACTGCCTTAACCTGTGTTAGCGCCCGTTGCGTTTCGCCGTTGTGGTCTGTTACGGCCATCGAACGGAAGTCGACAACTTCGGATACAGCGTGCGCAGCTTCCTCCATCCACGCCCGTTCTCGATCATCCGCAAACCGATTAGTGAATTCCAGCTCGGCGTCTCCGCCAAGTAAAGCTGCCCCTTCCTGCGCCAGACCTGTCTCAATCGCCGATCGTACAGACCCGACGGCTGCAATTGCCGCGACACCCAGGGCAAGGCAGGCCAGAAACACGCGAAAACCGCGTAATCCTCCGCGCAATTCCCGACGCGCCATCCGCGCAGCAAGTCGCAGACTCATTCTGCGGCCTCTCTCGTTATGTACTCGGAAATGCGACCATCCCTTAGCCGGGCAACCCGATTACATTTCTGCGCCAGCGTATGGCTATGGGTGACCAGAACCAGTGTTGCGCCATGCTTGTCTCGCAAGTCAAAGAGCAGGTCGACAATGGCCGCCCCGTTGGCTTCGTCCAGGTTGCCGGTGGGTTCGTCTGCCAGCAAAATCTTTGGGCGCGGGGCCGAGGCCCGGGCCAGTGCCACGCGCTGCTGCTCTCCGCCCGAAAGCTGGGCGGGATAGTGATCGCGCCGATGGAACAGGCCGACAGCGTGCAATTCCTGCTCGGCGCGGACGAATGCATCCTTGTAACCTGCAAGTTCCAGCGGAGTCGCGACATTCTCAAGCGCAGTCATGGTCGGGATCAGGTGAAAATTCTGAAAGACGACGCCCATTGAATCACGCCTGAACCGAGCCAGCGCGTCTTCATCCATTCCGGTTAGGTCACGGCCAAGTGCCATCACGCTGCCAGCCGTCGCTTGTTCCAGCCCGCCCATCAGCATCAGAAGTGAGGATTTTCCTGACCCGGATGGGCCAACCAACGCCAGTGTTTCGCCTTGACCTACCGTTAAGGTGATTTCATGCAGAATATCGACACGACCGGCATTGCCATCCAGCGACAAAGCGGCATCTTTAAGCGTCAGAACTGGTGTCGTCATCGATCATTCCAAAAGGAGTTCAGTCAATTGGGATATGGCGCCGTAGAAAAAATTCGCAAGGCTTTGATTTCAGGTGTCTTCATCTGCTGCGGCTTCGCGGCCACAGCCGAGCCTGTGGTGATTGCGGCTTTGGGGGACTCGCTGACGCAGGGACACGGGCTGGCCAAACAGAACGGATTTGTACCACAATTGGAACGTTGGTTGCAGGATCAAGGGGCTGAGGTGCGTCTGATCAATGCAGGTGTCTCGGGGGATACAACGGCGGGCGGGGCGGCACGGGTGGAGTGGACGCTGACACCCGATGTTGACGGAATGATCGTGGCGCTGGGCGGAAACGACCTGTTGCGGGGTATAGACCCGACCGTTTCCCGTGCGAATCTGGATTATATTCTCAGCGTGGCCGATGCAGCGGACGTGGATGTCCTGCTGATTGGGTTGAAGTCGCCCGGCAACTATGGTGCCGCTTACAAGCAAGCGTTCGATTCAATATATCCCAACCTGGCCGGACAGTATCAGACGCTATTTGCTCCAAATTTTTTTGAAGGCTTTGGGGTCGGTGATGATCCAAGGGCTGCGCGCCGATTCATGCAGGCTGACGGTATTCATCCCAATAAGTTCGGCGTTTCCGTGATTGTAGACGCGCTTGGTCCGCATGTGCTCGAGCTGGTTGAGCAGGCCTCGGAATAAGGGGTAAGTCAAACGACCGTTACGACCGTTCCCAACGGAACCCGCTGGTACAAGTCGATCACATGCTCGTTTAGCATCCGGATACACCCGTTTGACACGGCATGCCCGATTGTCTGTGGCTGCGTTGTGCCGTGGATGCGGAAATAAGTATCGACACCGTTCTGGAACAAATACAGCGCCCGCGCCCCCAAAGGGTTGTCGCCACCTCCCGGCTGAACATAGTCATTGTCCTTAAAGCGGGCATAAGTCACTGGCTCGCGCTCGATCATTTCGTCGGTCGGGCGCCAGGTCGGCCATTCCTTTTTCACATCAATCGTGGCGGTGCCGGTGAATTCGAGTCCCGCCTTGCCGACGCCGCATCCGTAGCGAATTGCCTTGCGCGGCTCGGTCACGAAATACAGATAGAATGAACGGGGTGCGACCAGAAGCTGGCCGGGTTGAAACTGCTTCTTGATCCGGACAACTTGCGGTGTCGGGTCATATTCGACCGGTTTCTTTTTGGCCAAACTCATACTGGGTGCGAGGCTGGCGGCAGCAGTTGAGGCTAGAAATGTGCGGCGTGTGAACATGGCAGGGCTCACTTATCGATCAATGAAAACATGAATCCAGTTTCCAAAGGATATCCGATCTGGTCAATCGGCGCGCACAGATAAAGAAAATGTGATGTATTGCGAGCGCCACACTCTCGGGGGCTCTGAAAGAAAAAGGGCGGGGAAGATCCCCACCCTTTCAACTGGTTAAGCCAGTTCGATGTTGTCGGCGCTTTCGCGGCCGTCACGACCAGCGCGCAGCTCGTACGTGACTTTCTGGTTGTCGGCCAGACCGGTGAGGCCCGAACGCTCTACAGCAGAGATGTGTACGAAGACGTCTTTGCCGCCTTCTTCAGGTGCGATAAAGCCGAAGCCTTTGGTGGTGTTGAACCATTTTACGGTGCCTGCAGGCATATCCGTGTCTCCTGTTTTAGTGCTGCCCACGGAGTTGCGGCAGCCTGGCGTCGTTGTCTGTATCGATAGACTGAGCGCCGGAAACGGAGACAGTAGGTCGAATAGAAAAACGTAAGCCCCATGGATATGGCATCGGGAAAGGCGTGTGACAAGGGAAGATTGTTGGGATTCTGGTGTGCTTTCAGGCCGAAAAAGGCACATTGAACGGGAATCCGCCGAGGGAAGAGTACCCAACTACGTGGTCGTATTCGTCGATCCATCGCGGAATTCGTGCGGGTCGGGTTGATCCGGAATGGAGTTGTGGTGTCGCCGTAGGGAAATTCGGAGAGCCGTAGGATGGGTGACTTCACCCATCAATTTATGTGGTTGGATATTCGAGAATTGAGGAGTGATGGGTGCGAGCACCCATCCTACGCTTGCCCATCATCGTTGCTTCCAAAAGGTTCGTCCGGGTTCCAAAGTATCGCCCCAAATGAGCCGAAGTCCCCAGCTAACAAGCCGTGCTTAACCATAATCCTTGAAAAAACGCTTTTGGCGTAGCTAACGTGGCGCGCAACATATCGCGTGTATTCGGAAAACTGGTCTAAACTATAGCCGTATCGAGCCCAGTCTCCGGGAAGCGGAGTTTGATCCATCAATCGGTGGACAAAATCGTTCCTGAGATTAGTGATTGCTCGAAGGTAGTTGATGTCTCTACCTTCTACGCCGCTTTTTTCAAGTACTGTTACTAAGCGCCCAAGCGTCGATTGAGAGGCCACTCGATGTGTTTCGAGAAACAAGTCGGCTCGTTCGATCTCTACTTTGTCTAAACTTTTTAGCAATTGGGCCCTTGATGTGGCCACCAAAGTCGTAACTAGGTCTTCGAAGGTGCAGATCGCGCAAAAAGCACTCCCAATGCACGCCAATGCTAGAATATTGTCGCGTGCATCAGGATCATCCTTCATTTCCTTTAGAATGAAATCTCGATCTTCTGTAGCGGAAAAAATCACCTGTTACCGCGCAAACTTCTTATGCTTCAACCGCTTAGGTTCCAACGCATCCGGTCCCAACCGCCGCTTTTTGTCCTCTTCGTAATCCTCGAAGTTCCCTTCGAACCACTCCACATGGGCGTCACCCTCAAACGCCAGAATATGCGTGCAAATCCGGTCGAGGAAGAAGCGGTCGTGTGAGATGACCACGGCGCAGCCGGCGAAATCGACGAGGGCGTCTTCCAACGCGCGCAGGGTTTCGACGTCCAGATCGTTGGTCGGTTCATCGAGCAGCAGGACGTTGCCGCCCTCTTTCAAAAGGCGGGCCATGTGGACGCGGTTGCGCTCACCACCTGACAGCAGCGAGACCTTTTTCTGCTGGTCACCACCCTTGAAGTTGAAGGACGAGCAATAGGCGCGGGAATTGACCTGCGCGTCGCCCAACTGGATAATCTCGGCCCCGCCGGTGATCGCTTCCCAAACGGTGTCGTTGTCTTTCAGGTCGTCGCGGGACTGGTCGACGTAAGACAGTTCAACCGTGTCGCCCAGCGTGATGGTTCCGCTGTCGGGCTGTTCCTGACCGGTGAGCATCTTGAACAGCGTTGATTTACCGGCACCGTTGGGGCCGATGACACCGACGATGCCGCCGGGGGGCAGGGCGAAGTCTAACCCTTCGATCAGTTGCTTGTCGCCCATATGTTTCGAGAGGCCTTCAACCTCGATCACCTTGCCGCCAAGGCGCTGGCCGTTGGGGATGACGATCTGGGCGCGGGTCAGCTTTTCGCGTTCGGACTGCTCGGCCAGCTCGTTATAGGCGTTGATCCGGGCTTTGGATTTTGCCTGACGGGCCTTCTGGCCCTGACGCATCCATTCCAATTCGCGCTGCAGGGTCTTCTGCTTGGACTTGTCCTCGCGGGCTTCCTGCTCCAGCCGTTTGGCCTTTTGTTCCAGCCACGCGGAATAGTTGCCCTCGTAAGGAATGCCGCGACCACGGTCGAGTTCGAGAATCCAGCCGGTGATGTCATCCAGGAAGTAACGGTCGTGGGTGACGATCAGGATGGTGCCTTTGTAGTCAATCAGGTGCTGTTGCAACCATGCGATGGTCTCGGCGTCCAGGTGGTTGGTCGGTTCGTCGAGCAGCAGCATGTCGGGCGCTTCCAGCAACAGCTTGCAGAGCGCCACGCGGCGTTTCTCACCGCCCGAGAGGTTGGCGATGTTGGCATCGTCCGGCGGGCAGCGCAACGCCTCCATCGACACGTCGATCTGGCTGTCGAGGTCCCACAGGTTTTCCGCGTCGATCGCGTCCTGCAAGGTGGTCATTTCCTCCATCAGCTCGTCCGAGTAGTTCTCGGCGATCTCCATGGCGATCTCGTTGAAGCGGTCGACCTTTGCCTTTTTTCCGGCCACGCCCAGCATGACGTTTTCGCGGACGGTCAGGGTTTCGTCCAGCTGTGGTTCCTGCGGCAGATAGCCGACCTTGGCGCCCTCAGCCGCCCAAGCCTCGCCGGTGAAATCGGTGTCGAGGCCAGCCATGATCTTCATCAGCGTCGATTTACCCGCGCCGTTGACGCCGACAACACCGATTTTTACACCGGGCAGAAAGCTCAGGTGGATGTTTTCAAAGCACTTCTTGCCACCGGGATAGGTCTTGGAGACACCCTGCATGTGGTAGACATATTGATAGGCGGCCATTGATCTGCTCCGATGGAATCCAAGTTTAATGGCGGTAATATATTGGAAGAGATTGAGGAGCAATCAGCAGATGTCATTTGACAAGATGGGAATTAGACGGCGGCACATTCAGGACGCCATAGATTGGACGAAATCACTGAGTTATTTGCCAACTGGACGGGCACCTTCGCAAAACACCTACGTCTTATGTCCGGTTGACCATACGCTTTGGGATCTGAAGATCGTCGTGAACCAGGCAATGTCAGGTGTGCCTGCCGCGACAAAGCCGCGCGAATGGGTCACGCAGACATATGAACCCGATTTGAGCCGTCTGGGATTTGAAATCGTCAAGTTTGCGACAAGCAAATCTCGAATTCTCGGCGTGCGCGGATTCGACCCGAATGAGCTGTCCGACCCACACATTGTGATCACGGCAGACGGTGAAAATGAAGAAAACGGGTTGGCGATCAACGCCGGGGCGCAACCAGGGCGCAAGTTGGTGAGCAGCAACAGGTTCGTTCGGAATTCTGATTTTGTCAAAGGGGTCCGATCCAGAGCTGCGGGGCGGTGTGAATGTTGCGGCGAGCGGACGTTCAGGAATGCGTTGGGGGAGTGGTTTCTTGAGGTTCACCACAAGGTCTGGCTTTCTGAAGGCGGTGCCGATGAGGTTTTCAACATGATAGCGCTTTGCCCTAATTGTCATAGGCGGGAGCACTTCGGAACCGACCGCCGGTACGGGCTTTCCTGTGACGCGGAATTGAGTGAAATCAGAACATGATGATTTCCGATCTTATCGGCGGCTGGACGCAGCCGGGGAGGGTTGAATGGGTTGGTCTGCGCCCTGACCGGCGGGTTGAGATGGAGATTGTGGATGCTGCCATGATCTCCGCCGGCGGGCTTTCTGGTGATCGCAGCAGGGCAGGCAAGCGAGCGGTGACTCTGATTCAGCAGGAACATCTGGTGGCCATAGGCTCGTATCTGGGGCAGGGCTCGGTGGCACCGGAAGTCCTGCGGCGCAATCTGGTGGTTTCGGGGATCAATCTGGCGGCGCTCAAGGGGCGTGAGGTGCAGGTAGGCGAGGCCATATTGCGCTTTACCGTGATCTGCGCGCCCTGCAGCCGGATGGAGGAGGCGCTGGGTAAGGGGGGGCTACTCCGCTGTGCGCGGACATGGCGGCTGGTGCGCCGAGGTGGTGCGGCCCGGGCGGGTTCGGCTGGGCGACGCGGTGCAACCTGTTGATTGACAACACCCCTGAGTTCTGAACATCAGCAAGGGATGTTGCGAAGTGCTGTTCCATATGCGCGGCCGGGACAGGTCGTGGGGCTGTTCGGTGGGTCTTTTGATCCGCCGCATCAGGGACATGTGCATGTCACGCTAGAAGCGATGAAGGCTTTCGGGCTGGATCGGGTCTGGTGGCTGGTATCTCCGGGAAATCCGTTGAAAGTGAGAGGGCCTGCGCCGCTGGCGCAGCGAATGGATGTTGCGCGAGATGTGATGCGGCACCCACGGGTTGAAGTGACGGACATCGAGGCAAAAACGGGTACGCGAGCAACGGCTGATACGCTGGCTGCGCTGCAACGATTGTATCCGGAGGTCAAATTTGTCTGGCTGATGGGCGCGGATAATCTGGCGCAGTTCCATAAATGGAAAGATTGGCGGTTGATCATGGACAATGTGCCGGTAGGCGTGGTGGCGCGGCCAGGGGACCGGATCTCGGCCCGGATGTCTTCCGCAGCGCGGGTTTATGCCAAGTACCGGATCGACGGGCAGGCGCGGCGTTTATTGGGGCGGGCGTCGGCACCGGCCTGGTGTTTCGTAAATGTGCCGATGGTCGATGTCAGCTCGACTGAAATCCGTACGCGGGGCGAATGGACGACCGGAGTGTTGCCTGAATAGCCCCCCTGGGCTCATTATCGTAATCGATGGTTGTTTGGCGGAGATCTCTGGGATTTTAATTGACCATGGTTGATCGTTTTTCGCGTCGTGCATTTCTTGGTGGGTTAGGGGCGTCTCTGCTTCCGGCCTCCGCTCTGGCCGAAGCGCCATTGGTGTCATTGCGTCCTCAGGTGCGGGGCGTACAGCTAACAGGGGCGGAGCGTCTTGTTCAGTCTGCCGGGTTGCGAGGCGAAGTCGTATTCGCCGTTGCTGATGTCAAGACAGGTTCTCAATTGGAGGCATTCGGAGGAGACCGAGGCTTACCGCCGGCGAGTGTCGCAAAGGCGCTGACTGCGCTTTATGCGTTGGATGTTTTGGGATCGGATTATCGGTTCGAGACTAAGCTGGTGGCAGATGGGGTGATCGAGAAAGGAATCCTCAAAGGAGATCTGATCCTTGTCGGTGGCGGTGACCCATTGTTGGATACGGACGCCCTGGCCGTTATGGCCGCAAATCTGCGCAAGGCCGGAATTACCGAGGTTAGAGGCGCCTTCAAGGTCTATGACGGGGCTTTGCCATATGTATTCAGTATTGACCCTGGCCAGCCCGACCATCTTGGGTATAGCCCGGCTATCAGTGGCATTTCGTTGAATTTCAATCGTGTGCATTTCGAGTGGAAGCGCGAAGGCGCTAGCTATGGCGTTTCAATGGATGCGCGCAGTCAGCATTACAGACCTTCGGTCGACATGGCGTCGATGAAGGTCGAAAGTCGCAGTCTTCCAATCTACACATATCAACCCAGCGCACGGCAGGATCGTTGGACCGTGGCCAAAGGTGCGTTGGGCAATGGCGGCGCGCGTTGGCTGCCGGTACGCAAGCCAGCGCTGTATACGGGCGACGTTTTCCGGACGCTGGCACGAGCGAACGGAATCGTGTTGGGCCGCGTACAAGTCACGCGTGAAGCGCCGCAGGGAACAGTTCTGGTGGTGCACCAAAGCGACCCGCTGGATAGCATTATGCGCGGGATGCTGAAGTATTCGACCAATGTCACGGCGGAAATGGTCGGGATGGCGGCGTCGAAAGCACGCGGCGCCAACTTGCAAAGCCTTGCGGATTCGGCGGCTGAAATGAACCAATGGGCTTCCGAGGTCTTCGGCGTGGGCGGGATCGCAATGGTCGATCATTCCGGTCTTGGGGACACGTCACGCATGGCGCCGGGTGATCTGGTGGCTGTATTGGTCGCGGCGCGTAACTCCGAGGTTTTGCGACCTTTACTTAAGCCATTTGCTCTGACCGACCGAAATGGAAGACCGGTCAAAAATCACCCGATCACTGTCGACGCCAAAACGGGAACGCTGAATTTTGTATCGGGGCTTGGCGGCTTTCTGACAACGGCGGAAGGTGCCGAATTGGCCTTTGCCATCTTTTCAGCCGATGTAGATCACCGCGCCACAATTCCGCGCGCATTTCGCGAGCGCCCAGAAGGCGCCCGTAGCTGGAACAGAAGATCTCGCAAATTGCAGCGAGCCCTCATTGAACGGTGGGGCGCGCTGTACGGCAGTTGAAACCAAAGTCAGACAGTATGACGGGCACGAGCCCCGCGTTCGATGGCCGCGGCATGCAGGCGATCGATATTCAGCTCGTACCGGATCTCTTCCAGCAGACGCAGTTCAGTCTCGGCCAATGATCCGTCAGCAGCTGCCACGTCACAGGCCAGCGCATACGCGGTTTCGTGCAGTCGTTCGGGCAGGTTGTTACGGATCAAGCCGAAAAGCGCATCCAGACCATCTTCCTGTTCGAACAGATCAAAAACGATCTGTGAAACGCGGCGGGTGCGGTCGATGTCATATTCAGCAAAAACCGGCAGCATGTTCACGGCAGTTTCGATCTTAACCAACTCGGCAGTGCGAATGGTTTCGTCCGATGCCGAGACCGCAACCATGATTGCCACAAGGCAATCTTGCGGGGACATTGGGTGGGGAACTTGCTCGGTCATGGGTTCGTCCTGCTTGGGTATAACTCGTCGCGCACGATATGAGGGGCCGGGAGCAGGTTCAACACCTTGTTTGCACCGGAGGCAGAGTCGACTTGGTTGGTGCGCACACGGGTCTCACTTGCCACTTGCCAATACCGTTAAAATGACAGGGCTGACCGGCAACAGTGTCCCAATCTATCTAAAATTCGCGTTCTGATCTATCTAGGCAGGTTCAAAGCAACTGCGCTCTTGCGGTCTGCAAGAAACGTGAGACTTCCAGCCCAAGACGGGATTCTATTGCAATTTGCAGTTCGGAATTCTGTGCAAATTCAGCATTTAAATCTGGCAGGTTCCAAACAATGATGCGTGATGCCTTTTTGGCGCGTACCGTGACTGGTGCAGTGAAGTGTTCGTCATTGCTCAGCAAGGCGGTGCCTCCGAGAAAGCGACCCTCGCCAAGTGTGTCCATTGGAGTGCCGTTCATTTCGACGCTGACTTCGCCGTCGGCAATGAGCGAAAGGTTGCGAACGTTTTCACCTTGTTGGAGCAGCGTAGTTCCCGTTGGAACCGATTTGCTGACACCCATCCGAAGAAGCTTGAAAGCCTCCGGTTCACTAAAATTTCGGAGGGCCAGTTCGTACAGTCGTCGTTCTTCTTCGGTAAACGGCGGAGGGCGGCGTTCCAACAAAAGGCGGGCAACCCAGTATATATTAATTGCCATGAAAAACAGGTTCCAACCAATCGGTGCCCATAGCGGCGTGCTTTGGAGATAGTAATAGGGCAACAGAATAACTGCGCCGACTATCGACAAGATACGTAGCCAAAGAATGTCTTTTACAGAGTAAGACAACAGATAAAAAACGTTCGCAGCGTTGACCAGCAGATCTAGTCCCAACATGTCTTTGCCCCATCCATGATGTACAGACGCCGACCACCGTAAAACACATTTAGAAATGGGCAAGACAAGTCCACTGTCACGGAAATAGTGGTAGACATGTGGCGAAAAGAGCCGTGCTTTATTGACTCATGCTGCATGAGCACAATAGGAGAAGCCGGGTCGGTTGCATGGGGTAGCTGGCACTGTTCCCCCGATGGAGATCAAATCAAATGTCTGAACTGCGTGAAACCGCGATGTCGTCCAAGGCCTGGCCTTTTGAAGAGGCGCGCCGGTTGCTCAAACGCTATCAAAAAGGCGCTCCGGAGAAGGGATATGTGTTGTTCGAGACCGGATACGGTCCTTCCGGCCTGCCGCATATCGGAACATTTGGCGAGGTCGCGCGGACCACGATGGTCAAACGCGCGTTCGAGTTGTTGTCTGATATTCCGACCAAGCTGATTTGTTTCTCGGACGATCTGGACGGGATGCGCAAAGTGCCCAGCAATGTTCCAAACCCGGAGATTCTGGAACAACATTTGCAGCGCCCGCTGACTTCGGTGCCGGATCCGTTTGGCGAATATGACAGCTTTGGCGCGCATAACAACGCGATGCTGCGCCGGTTCCTCGATACCTTTGGGTTCGAGTATGAGTTCTACTCGGCTAAGGAATTCTACGAGTCCGGACAGTTTGACGAGGTCCTCAAGCGCGCGGTTGAGCGCTATGACGAGATCATGGCGATCATGCTGAAAAGCCTGCGTGAGGAGCGTCAGCAGACTTATTCGATCTTCCTGCCGCTGCACCCCGAAAGTAGGCGGGTCATGTATGTGCCGATGAAAAAGGTCTGCGCCGAGACCTACACTGTCACTTTCGACGACGAGACGGGCAAAGAATGGACCGTTCCCGTCACTGGTGGCAACGTGAAGCTGCAATGGAAGCCGGACTTCGGCGCGCGCTGGGCGGCGCTGGGTGTCGATTTCGAGATGTACGGCAAAGAGCACGCCACGAACGAAAAAATCTATGACTCGATCTGCCGGGCTCTGGGCGGTCGCGCGCCGGAACATTTCTCGTACGAGTTGTTCCTGGATGAGAATGGTCAGAAGATTTCGAAATCGTCCGGTAATGGCGTATCAATTGACGAGTGGCTGACCTATGCGCCGACCGAGAGTCTGGCATACTTCATGTATCAGAAGCCAAAGACGGCCAAGCGGATGCATTTTGATGTGATCCCGAAGGCGTACGACGAATATCATCAGCAACTGAGGGCCTACCCGGGGCAGGAGTTGAAGGCGCAGTTGAATAATCCGGTGTGGCATATTCATGGCGGAAACGTTCCGGAATCAACACTGATCGTGCCATTTGCGATGCTACTGAACCTAGCATCTGTTTCGGGCGCGGAAGACAAAGAGGCGCTATGGGGTTTCATCCGCCGTTATGCACCGGAGGCTACCGCGGAAAGTCACCCCGACCTGGATCAGGCGGCTGGATTTGCAGTGCGTTACTTCAACGATTTCGTCAAACCGACCCGCAAGCATCGCGCACCGACGGACCAGGAACGTGAAGCATTGGAAGCGCTGAAAGCTGCGTTGGAAACCTATGACGGGCCGATCGAAGACGAGGCACTGCAATCTGTGGTATATTCCATAGGGCGCGAGCGATTTGACCCGTTGCGCGGCTGGTTCACAGCGCTCTACGAAGTACTGTTGGGCGCATCCCAGGGGCCGCGGTTTGGCGGGTTCATCGCGCTATATGGCGTGTCCGAAACCATTTCGCTGATTGACAAGGCTTTGGCCGGGGAACTGGCCTGATTTGACCTGATTACGCATGGGGCTACTCTTCCTTCAGGAGGTGGCCCCATGCGTCGTTTTTTACTTGCAGTTTCCGTGAGCATCGGATTGGCCTCGGGGGCGTTTGCCCAGAACGCCGAGATTGAGGCCAGCATCGCGGCGCAGATACAAGCCTTTAAAGCGGATGATTTTGCGACCGCCTTTACCTTCGCCAGCCCCAACATTCAGCGTCTGTTCCAGAACCCCGAGAATTTTGGAGATATGGTGCGAAATGGGTATCCCATGGTTTGGCGACCCAGCGATGTGCGTTTTCTGGAATTACGCGAGGTTGCCGGAGCATTGTGGCAAAAGATCATGATCACCGATGGTGGTGGCCGGGTGCATATTCTGGACTACCAAATGGTGCGGCAAGGCGGCGACTGGAAGATCAACGGTGTGCAAGTACTTGGGAATTCGGACCCCGCCGCCTGAGGCAACACCACCGTAACGGAGGTATGAGCAGCGGTTAATCCCTTTTCGGTATTCAAACTTTCGCGCTCGGGAACTGCCCGGGCCTTGGGTTTTGACGCGCGTAGCGGGCGCGATTGGGAAAGGGATATCAATGAACAAGGCAATCACCGACGGTATCGTGTTTATGCCGCCTGCTTTCGCAGATGGTCTGGGCGTCTGGTCTAGTGGCGACGGGACGCCAGGTTCTCCGACATACGACGGGTCAGGCACCGGCGTGTTTGTGCCTGCGGACGCGGATTTCGGAGGGTGTCTCGAGGTTTTTAAGTCGAGCCCCACCCAGCAGCTGCGCTATATGGGCCAAACAGTTTTGCTGCCCGGCTGCTACATTCAGGTCAAGGCTCGGGTCAAGGCGATCAGCGGCCCGCTTCCGTCTGTCCGAATTGCTGGGTGGGCTGGGGGCGCGGGCGACGTGCATGTCTCCGGGGTGGTCGAACAAGGACCGGTGACACAGCTTTCTGGCTATGGAAGGGTGCACGAGATTTCAGCCATTATTGGCACCGGTCGTCGGGCTGGCGTTGACATGTCGTGGGGACCGTCCGCCATTTATGGTCACTTCGGGATCGACATCGAGGGCACTAACGGCGCCGTCGTGCGGATCGACGATATCGTTGTCACTGACATTACATCGGTTTTCCTGCGCGACATGATAGGAGTGGTCGATGTACGGGATTTCGGTGCGGTTGGTGACGGTGTTGCAGATGACACAGCAGCGTTTGAAGCTGCGGATCAGGCCGCGAATGGTCGTCGGGTTTATGTACCGCAGGGTAGTTTTCTACTGAACCAGAACACCAGCATCGGATCGGAGATTGAATTCGACGGCACGGTCACAATGCCTGACGACAAGATGCTGTTGCTGACCAAGAGCTTTGATCTGCCGACTTATATCAACGCTTTTGGGGACGAAACTCTGGCTTTCAAAAAGGCGTTTCAGGCGTTGCTGAACAATTCGGACCATGAATCGCTGGACATGTGCGGCCGAAAAATATCGGTCAGCGCGCCAATCGACATGCAGGCCGCTGTGCCCAACCGCACGGGCTATTCCACACGCAGGGTGGTGCGCAACGGACAGTTCGATGTCAAAAGCAGTTCGGCCTGGGATACCGAATCTTTCACCTCGGTCGCGACGTACAATCCCAACACCCCATACAAGCTTTCGAATGTCGCAAATGTCGTGAACATTCCTGTCGGCTCGCTGATTACAGGCAGCGGCGTCGGGCGCGAAATTTATGTGCGGTACAAAAACGACGTTTCCGGAGAGATAACGTTGAACGCCCCGATTTACGACGCTGCGGGAACTCAGAACTTCACGTTTACTTCCTTCAAATATCTGCTGGATTTCAGCGGTTTCAGCGCGTTGCAGAAGTTCAACATGGAAGACATCGAGTTCCAGTGCAACAGCCGTTGCAGCGCAATCCGCTTGTCCCCAGGGGGCAATACCTTCGTTCTGAAGAACTGCTTTGTTAGCCGCCCAAGGGATCGCGGGATTACCTCAACTGGTGCTGGTTGTCAGGGGATGTTGATCGACGGTTGTCAGTTTCTGTCGGCAGAAGAAAGCCTGAATGTTTCGGCGCGGCGTTCAATTGCGCTCAATTCCAATGCCAATGACGTCAAGCTGCGCCACAACCGTGCCTCCCGGTTCCATCACTTCGCCGTTCTGGGCGGTGACAACAATCTTGTGTTAGGCAATCACTTCTTTCAGGGTGACAGCGTTCCCAACGGTGTGCGCAACGCGGGTTTGGTGATGATCGGTGGATACAACAGTTCGTCCATAGCCGAGAATTACGTGGATAACTGTTTCATACAGTGGACTAACGAGCGTGACCCCAAACCCAATTTCACTTCCGGGTACTCTTTCAGCGCAATGAGCGTCACGGATAATATCTTTTATTCCAGCAACGTCGCCCCTTGGTTCAGCTATTTCGTTATCCGCCCATACGGAACCGGGCATTTCCTGAACGGGTTGACAGTGACAGGGAACAAGTTCCGTACAAATGCAGGCAATATCGACCGGGCTGAACGGGTGGATACTTCCTTTGCGGGCCTCAATCCCGAGCGGTTCTTCAATGTAACTTTCGAAAACAACACGTTTCATGGGATCACGAAGCATACTGCAAACCCGCTGAGAATCCGCCACTCACAAAACTCGACGTCGTCCGCCTGGACAATCAGTTCTCAAGGGCGATTGCCGTTCGGCGGCAGGGCACGTGCATGTGACGCGGTGGTTCCTCTCGGCCCACTGAAGACTGTGTTGAACACTACTCGGTACACGGCGTCATATGTCGAGGTGAAGCAGGGCTCTAATCAGGACGGTATACGGCTACGGTGGCCCGAGTCATTGAAAGGCACGGTTTGGGCCACCATGCGCGTCGAAAACTGATAAAACCAGGCGCCGGTCGTCACTGGGTGGCCGGTGCTCTAATACATGCTCCACAGAGCAAGCTTGATGCCCAGGTCATCGTGCGCTTCGTTGCGTTCAACCCCCAGAATCCACGTCGTTTTGCCAGATTTTGGGCGGTACATGACAGAAGGGCGCGTGCTCCAGTAAAGGGGACGGCCCGGAGTATAGGATGTTTCTATCTGGACCAGCGGATCAAACCTTCGTTTCGAGGTTAATCCCACTGTCAGATCAAGCTTGCGGATCAACGCTTCGTGCGTGCGGTATTCCAGCGCCGTGTCGATTGCAATCCAGCCGCCGCCCCAGCCGGTTTGAATTCCTCTGCCATAGGACAAGGTTGCCTTGTACATCGCCCAGGTACGATACCCCTGATGGTGTGCACCCACCCCGAATTCGGCCGCGAGATGACCTGGCGTGCCGAATTCCGCGATGGGGAACCGCGCAAACACCAGGGCGTGCCCAAAAAGGTCTTGATGCTCTTCCGCATCCAGCCCAAGCGTGAGCCGAGGTCGAATTCCCCATTCGGCGTATAGCGATGCCTTGTATTTTATTGCTTCGTCGGCTTCTTGAAAGGCTGTGACGGAAGCAGCCGTGAACACCTTACCATCCTCTCGTAGCCAGGCGCCGGGCCAAGCAGGTGCGCTCAGAAGGCATATCAGAAGTGTCACAATCAGGCATCTCATGCGGGCAGCATCGGCTAGCATGGTTAACGGATGGTTAGTTTATTCCTCGTTTCTGGAACGAAATTGTGCCTTTGCATCAGACTTTTGCAATGAAACGGGTTGCGTTTTCAAAAGCTGTGTTAGGCTTGGTTAAGTAAAAGGAGAAGCCAGATGCCTCACATTTCGAAAAACAGCAGCAGCCAGACCGTCATAACAACATTCGAGATGACCCCGGGTACTTGTCAGGATCTGTTGGAAGCACTGACCGACGCGTACGCGTCTTTCATTTCAAAGCAACCGGGTTTCATTGCGGCAGGTTTGCACGTTAACGATGCACAGACCCGAATCGCGAATTATTCCCAGTGGGAGCGGCGTGAAGATTTTCTGGCCATGCTGCGTACACCCGAGATGCGTGAGCGGAATCGCAGGGTTAATGAATTATGCAAAAGCTTTGAGCCCGTCATGTACGATGTCGCTGAAACATTTGGAGAATCCTGACCTAGATCAAGGCCAGCAAGCCCATTGCGGTTCAGTTTAGGTTCGTAATGACGGAGGCGCAAAACATGTACCACAACATCCTTGTTCCAATATCATTTGATGCCGAGAGAGACATCTCGGCACCACTGAAACTTGCGCAGCTGTTGGCCACGCCGGACGCGAAAGTCACTCTGCTGCACGTGGTCGAGCATATCCCCGACTATGCAATTTCCTATATGCCGGTCGAGTATCTGTCCGAAGCTCGGAAGGCCATACAGACCGAGCTGGACAGTTTGGCAGCACAGGTCCCTAACGCGATAGGGCTCGTGGTCGAGGGGCATTCAGGGCGTACAATTCTGGATTGGACCGAGGCCAACAACCCGGACCTGATAATCATGGCATCGCACCGACCGGGGATGCAGGACTTGCTGTTGGGCTCCACGGCAACCCATGTTGTACGTCATGCAAAATGCGCGGTGCATGTCGTGCGCTGATCCGGAACGGATCAGAAATCGCCAGGCGACAGTCGCCAGGCTTTGCCGAAACCGCCGTTGAGCAAGCCATCGCTGACATCGAATCGGACAAAGCCGAAATCGGTGAAATCGATATACAGCCGCGCCTTTGGCCGCATGGACAAATAGCGCGAGCGCAAGTCTGCATGATCTCGCGAATTGCGCTCGACCATGTTGGCGGTGCAATGCAGGGTCAAACGCGGATGGGTTAACGGATCGCCTTTGTCGCCGGGTGCCCCGACCAGCAAGGAACAGGCCGGGTCGGCTTGAAGGGCGCATGTGTGTTCTGCCAGAGTCGAAATCAGGGAAATAGGTTGGTTTAACTCGTCCGTGGCCAGAGCAATCCGGGTTACCGAGGGCGTCGTGGTTTCGGGTCTCAAAACTGCCAGCGCTGCATATTCGGCGTTGGCAATCAGATCGCGTGCGATGGTGCGGGCCGTGTCGTCTACAGGTTGAAATGGATCGGATCGTTTCACTGCTTGCCCTCGAGTTGCGTCATCCCGATGCCTCGGCTTTGCCACATAGTTGGTGTATCGCCAAGCGCATGAAGTTCAAGACTACAGAAGACGACGGCCAGATTCCAACCCAGCGCTCCACCAGGCGGCACCGGCGAGCGGACGCGCTGCGCAGAAGGGCGTTATCACCTATTCGCATTTTGTTTATGGTGCTCTGTCTGCCTGTTACGACCGCGATTATCGCAACTGGCGTTTTTTTGAGGGTCACCGATTACGACCGTCACGAAGCCGTAGTTCATTTGGTAGCGCTGGCTGGGTGCGACGCGGCGCAGGCCATAGGTCTTGGCCCGTTTCGTGAGGGTCAGGCGGGATACCACACGCGCAACGATCCGGACGGCGATGGTGTGGCCTGCGGAGCTTTCGTAAAGAAAGGTGTTTCGAGAGCTCCTGTTGTGCCCACGCAGCCAACTACCAACCGAACCGTCGGCAGTGCAAAATTCGTGCGACCCTGACCGGTCTTTCGGGAAGGGCGGCATTTGGGGTGCTTTGCTGCTCTGTGACCTACATCTCTGAACTTGAGTGGGCTTTATGATATGACCCGGTTGGTGGGCGCGCTTTCGCCGCCCGCCACAGGGCGCTTGTGCCCAACGAGGGAGGAATACCATGTTTGCACGTGTAACTCAGTTCAAGATGAAGCCAGGCACGCGTGAGGCGGCGACGGCAAAGATGAACGAACTGAAAGACCAGATCATGGCTATGCCCGGCATGCACTGCTTTACCAATGTGATGAACGAAGACGGCACCGGTTACGTGATCTCGGTCGTCGAAAGCGAGGCGACTTCGAACGCGAATGCGCCCAAAGTGGCCGAGTTGTGGGGGCATTTTGCAGAATTTATGGAAGGCCCGCCAACACCTGCAGGATTCGACGTGATTGCCCATTGGGATAAAGGCTGAGGCACGGTCGATAAGCTGTGCCTGAATTGTGTCTAGGGCCTTGCGGAACACTCTGAAGTTGGTAGCAATGCGCTTATGCGTTTTCCTTCTATTCTTCTGTCGATTTCCACGACTGTAGTTGTCTGGTCAGTTCTTAACTTTGGCGCAATCCTCACACCCCCGCTGATTTTCGCCGCATTGGGTGTTTGCGTTGGGATCGCTCTGCTGCTGCGGGCAATAGTCAGGCGGCGACCCAGGCCTAATTGGGTCGTCGTCGATGGCTCGAACGTGTTGTATTGGAACAATGACACGCCTTCTCTCGGGGCGGTTCGGGTGGTGATCAAAGAGCTGATGTCACTTGGGTTGACGCCAGTTATCTGGTTCGATGCAAATGTCGGCTATTTGGTCAGTAACAGATATATGGGCCCGGACAGGCTTGCGTCGGCATTGAAATACTCGTCGCGGTATATTTTTGTGGCGCCGAAGGGCACGCCCGCAGATCCTATGGTGATCAAGGATGCGTGGGAGCTGAACGCGCAGATCGTGACCAACGACCGGTTCAGAGACTGGGTCGAACAGTTCCCACAAGTGCAGCAACAAGATCTGTTTCTGCGTGGTACTGTGCAGGGCGGTGCCGCAACGATTGATATTGCGTCTTGACGGCGAACGCATACTTGTCGGCAAACACAAGGATTGAGTGGCTCAATGACACGAGAGGAATTCAATACTTTCTGTTCCGGCCTCAGGGCCACCAGCCATGTCGTGCAGTGGGGCAATGCGGATGTGTGGAAGGTGGGCGGCAAGGTCTTTGCGATCTGCGGCTGGAACGACGGGAAAGACGCCTTCACCTTCAAGGCCACCGATCTGGCCTTTGAGGTGCTGGGCGGCGAACCCGGCATCCGCCCAGCGCCCTATCTGGCGTCGCGCGGGATGAAATGGCTGCAGGTCTATGATGAATGCGGCATGAACGATGCCTCACTGCGCGAGCATATCGTGACATCGTATGATCTGGTCGTGGCCAAGCTGACCAAAAAGATAAGGGCAGAGTTGGGGGTTTAACCCTTCATCGCGTGCAGCAACTCCAGCAATCGCTTCCGGTCAACATCGTCGGTGTAGTCGCCGGTCGCCAGACGCTCGGCTATGTTCAGGCGCAGGCGTTCGTGCTGGGTGCGGACTTCTTCTCCAGCGGTTTCTGCCAGCGTTTTCATGATCACTGCCACCGCCTGCTGACGCTTGGTGGTGGGGTTAGCGATATAGTCGACAAGGCTCTGCTGACCGGAATCGAGGATGTTTTCGGCCAGATCGCGCAGCTGATCCCCATTGGGTAACAGAGGGGCGGGGGCGTCTTCGGGCGGCAGGATTTCCGGTACGCTGCGTGGGATCTCGGCCAGGGCATTTGCGCCGTCGACGAACGCCTCGGTGATCATGCGGGTGATCTTGATCGCGCGCGGGTCCTTGAACAGGGCCGAGGCGATGGCCACGCCGTAATCCGTATAAACCCACGGATTGACCCGCCGCCCGCCGCGGCCCTTGGGTTTTGAGATCACATTCCGTGATTGCAAATCGGCGACCTCGGCATCGGTCAGTTGAAAGCGGTAACCTTCGAACAGGTCCTTGTTACGTGAAACGGCCTGATTGAAGGCGCTGACGGACTTTCCGTAGAACTGCGCCAGATCCTCGGCCAGCACCACGCGGGCGCCGCGCACCCGGTGAATGGCGCTTTGGACCTCATGGGTGCTGGGCAGGGTGTTCGGGTTCGTCATGGCAACCGTTTGGAATCACAATTTGTGATTTCAAACGTGAAGGAGAAGGCGCTGGGCTGCAAGGTTGAAGTGTGGGAGGCGCATAGGATGGTTTTTTTCCCATTGTGAGTTTGGGTCGCGACTTAGCAAGAAGTTGGAAACCCATACTAGGCTTACTTAGGGTTGCTACCGATGAAAAAGCTGTCAAATAAGCATATTGAGATGTTCAAGCAGTAAAGTGATAAAATCTATGTCTTTTCAGACCATTCGCCCAGAAACATGGGAAGAGCTTCATGCTCAGCTATTCGAAAACGACTGGGATAAAGAGTTAAAGCGCCATCGGTCAACCTGTGTCTTCCGCGGTATGACAAATTCGGATTGGGGATTAGACACCAGCCTGCAAAGGCTTGGCGGGCCAATTCAGGACATCGAATATCATCTACTGCGAAATTTCAAAAAATACGCACACAGAAATGTTGTCGAGCGGGACTCTTTTTGGAATTGGTTGACCGTAGCGCAACATCATGGTGTTCCCACGCGGCTTTTGGACTGGACTTACTCGCCCTACATCGCTCTGCATTTCGCTACCGACAATATAAGTTCGATGAATATTGACGGAGTTGTTTGGGTCGTTGATATGCCAAGTGTCCACGAACTATTACCAAATGCACTGAAGGAGCATTTGAGAAATGAGGGGTCCTTCGTCTTTACCACTGAAATGTTGGAGAATTTCTCTCAAACGGGAATCGAACAGAGCCGCGAAGGCAATACAATAAACATTGATATGTTCGCATCGTCGATCAGTTCTCTTAAGGATTTTGGAGGCTTGGACCATAAAGATTTTGGGTTGTTTTTCGAGCCATCTTCCATTGATGATCGAGTGGTAAACCAATTCGCATTGTTCTCTGTCTTTTCTGGATGCAAAATATCTATTCACGACTGGCTCTCATCGAACCAAATTGTGGCAAAGAAGATCATTGTTCCAGCCAGTCTGAAGTGGAAAGTGCGCGATAGACTTGATCAGTCGAACATTACGGAAAGAGTAATTTACCCTGGCCTTGATGGTCTGGCGACATGGCTAAAGCGGCACTACTCGAAGGGTCCAGAAAACTAACCTTCACCGCTTCCGCCGCTTCACATTCCCACCCCGCTGCCCCGGCCTGCCAGCCGTTGACCGCCCGCGCGATTTCACCGCGTCTTCCGAGGCTTTCTCGACCGCCCATTGACGCGCCATGGGGTCGTCGGCGATGGCCAGATCGACCGCTTCCAGACGTTTGATCTCATCCCGGATATTGGCGGCCTCTTCGAACTCCAGGTTCTCGGCGGCTTTGCGCATCTGGTCGCGCAACCCGTCCAGATGGGCTTCGAGGTTGGCGCCGTGCATCGGTTTGTCGATGGTGGCGGTGACGCGGTTCATGTCGACGTCGCCTTCGTAGAGACCGGCCAGAACGTCCTCGACATTCTTCTTCACCGTCTCGGGGGTGATGCCGTGTTCCTCGTTATAGGCAAGCTGTTTGGCGCGGCGACGGTTGGTTTCATTCAGCGCGCGTTCCATGGAACCGGTCACCTTGTCGGCATACATGATGACCCGCCCGTCGGCATTCCGCGCGGCGCGGCCGATGGTCTGAACCAGTGAGGTCTCGGAACGCAGGAAGCCTTCCTTATCCGCGTCCAGAATGGCGACCAGCCCGCATTCGGGGATGTCGAGACCTTCACGCAGCAGGTTGATGCCGATCAGCACGTCGAAGGCCCCTAGCCGCAGGTCGCGCAGGATTTCGATCCGTTCCAGCGTATCGATGTCCGAGTGCATGTAGCGGACCTTGATGCCCTGTTCGTGCAGGTATTCGGTCAGGTCCTCGGCCATGCGTTTGGTCAGCGTGGTCACAAGCGTGCGATAGCCATCTGCGGCAACCTTGCGCACTTCGTCCAGCAGATCATCCACCTGCATCGAGACGGGGCGGATTTCGACTTCGGGATCCAAGAGGCCGGTGGGGCGGATCACCTGTTCGGTGAAGACGCCGCCGGTCTGTTCGATCTCCCATTTCGCAGGTGTGGCCGAGACGAAGACGGATTGCGGGCGCATGGCGTCCCATTCCTCGAACTTGAGGGGGCGGTTGTCCATGCAGGACGGCAGGCGGAACCCGTGTTCGGCCAGCGTGAACTTGCGCCGGTAGTCGCCCCGGTACATGCCGCCGATTTGCGGGACCGAGACGTGGGATTCGTCGGCGAAGACGATGGCGTTGTCTGGGATGAATTCGAACAGGGTTGGGGGCGGTTCGCCCGGCGCGCGACCGGTCAGATAGCGCGAGTAGTTCTCGATCCCGTTGCAGACACCGGTCGCCTCGAGCATTTCGAGATCGAAATTCGTGCGCTGCTCCAGACGTTGGGCTTCCAGCAGTTTGCCCTCGCCGACCAGTTGGTCCAGCCGGATGCGCAATTCCTTTTTTATGCCGATGATCGCCTGCTGCATCGTCGGTTTCGGGGTCACGTAATGCGAGTTGGCGTAGACCCGCACCTGTTCCATCGTGTCCTTGCGTTCGCCGGTCAGCGGGTCGAATTCGGTGATCTGCTCCAGCTCTTCGCCGAAGAATGAGAATTTCCAAGCGCGATCCTCGAGGTGGGCGGGCCAGATTTCCAGAGAATCGCCACGCACGCGGAACGAGCCACGCTGAAACGCCTGATCGTTGCGGCGGTATTGTTGCGAGACCAGATCGGCCATGATCTGACGCTGGTCATACTCGCCGCCGACCTTCAGGTCCTGCGTCATCGCACCATAAGTTTCCACCGAACCGATCCCGTAGATACAACTGACGGAGGCCACGATGATCACATCGTCCCGCTCCAACAGCGCTCGCGTGGCCGAGTGGCGCATCCGGTCGATCTGCTCGTTGATCTGGGATTCTTTCTCGATGTAGGTGTCCGACCGGGCCACATACGCTTCGGGCTGGTAGTAGTCGTAGTAAGAGACGAAGTATTCGACCGAGTTTTCAGGAAAGAAGCCTTTGAACTCGCCATACAATTGCGCCGCCAGTGTCTTGTTGGGCGCAAGAATGATAGCGGGGCGCTGAGTTTCCTCGATCACCTTGGCCATAGTGAAGGTCTTGCCGGTGCCCGTCGCGCCCAGCAACACCTGATCACGCTCGCCATCGAAGACGCCACCGGTCAGTTCCTTGATAGCCGTCGGCTGGTCACCCGCCGGTGCAAACTCGGTATGCATAATAAACTGCCTGCCGCCCTCGAGCTTCAGGCGCGCGCGAACGTCATCGGCGGTCAACTGGGTTTTGTCGGAATGGGCGTAGGGCATGGGTTGGCTCCGGGGTCAGGCCTCTACATTTGTTCTTATTTTGTCCACTTGCAAGGCCTGATCCGGCTTGGAAACCGCAGTTTCAATAATAGGCAAACTGGCCGTCAGGAATTTGTTCCGAATGCACCTTTTCTGCGAGCGCTTTCAGGTTGCCATCCAATACCCGGCCCATCATCGCCTTCAACAGTGTTTGCCCAATCAGCCAACCCAAGGGGCCGTACTTCATCTGATAATCCATACTCCAGATGACCCGTGAATGGCTGTTTGCAAGCGGTTCAATGGCGATGGCTGCGTGTGCTTCGGTCAAAGGCATTGCCGACATCTCGGATAAACGAACGCGATAGCCTCGGTTAACTCGCCACTCTGTGACTTCTTCGACAAGCGAGGTTCCGTTCTCAAAATGGCAGCGCCGTTTTGATCCGATGCCAATTTGAGCATTAGTCAAAGCATCCACGGATTTTACTTGCGGTGCGAATTCGTCGATATGCATGAACCGGCTCAGAATGGCCCAGATGGCATCGGGCTGAGCATCTATTTCCAAGCTTCTTTTGTAGTGGATCATCTTTTTGTCCTCATCCTGGGGGAGTGCATTTCATAAATGACCCTGATGACAGTTTCTGGCATTAGAAGAGTTGCGCACTGCCTGAACGGCAGTTTCAGGGCCGCGACAATTGCCACCTTGTCCCGGCTCGCGCCCTGACGCATAAACAAGCCCAGCAACGTGAGTACGGAGAGGCGAAATGCGCGCACGGATTTACCAGCCCGCAAGAAATGCGATGACTTCTGGGATGGCCAAGACCCGCAAGTGGGTTCTGGAATACGCCCCTGCATCGGCGCGCGAAGTTGATCCACTGATGGGCTGGACCTCTTCCAAGGACACGCAGACTCAGGTGCGCCTGAAATTCGATACCAAAGAAGAAGCGCTGGATTATGCCAAGGACAATGGCATCGATGCGCTGGTCAGCGAACCGCATAAGCGCAAACCGAATCTACGGGCGCGCGGGTATGGCGAAAACTTCGCCACCGACAGGCGTGCACCCTGGACTCATTAATCGAGAATCGTTGAATGATCGAAATTCGCGAGGCTGATCCCACATCGGACGCGCTGCGCCCGGTGATCGAATCCCATTTTATGCATGGCGAAGCCGCAGGCCCTGCTGAAAGCAACCACACTTTGGACGCCGAATCTTTGGCTGACCGGGATATTCAGTTCTGGGCAGTTTTCGAAGATGAAAAAGCACTGGGTTGTGGTGCGCTCAAGGTTTTGCCTGACGGGACGGCTGAGGTGAAGTCTGTGCATATGCTGGCCCAGGCGCGCGGACGTGGTCTGGCGCGGCAGATGATGTCGCATCTGGCGGATCTGGCACATAGTGAAGGTGTTTCTGCACTGGTTCTGGAAACTGGTGCCGCGCACCTGCCCGAATATGACGCGGCCCGTAAGCTCTACGAGGCACTGGGTTATTCTTATTGCGGGCCGATTTATGGGTACGAAGCCGATCCGAACAGCGCCTTCATGCGCTTGGCACTTGAACCTCGCCCCTAAAAGCAGCAAGAAGGGCTCAGCGGTCCCGTAGCTCAACTGGATAGAGCAGCTGACTTCTAATCAGCAGGTTGAGGGTTCGAGTCCTTCCGGGATCGCCATTTTTATCAATGAGTTATGTGGCATCTCAAGGTTTTTGCGTTTTGTCTGGCTACCACCAGGCTACCACCGTTTAAGATTTCGCGCGATTATTGGCAGTCAGATCGGGTATCAATCCATCCCCGCGCCCCGCAGGGGCAAGTGGCTCCGTCGCACCAACTCGGCAGAGTTCAGGCTCCATGAAAGGCAAGGGACGCTCCTGCTAGGTCGGCGGGTGATCAACGCCCCCTGAGCACAGATTATTGCGTGGTAGCTTCAAATTGCCTGTAACTTTTGAAACTCTGTTACCACTACATTTAAACTATTGTTTTCACTTACTTATATTGGCTCTACTTGGTTACAAAAGGAGTTACAGATATTTCGATCCGTTACGCATAAGTAATTGATTTTATTTGATAAGCGGTTTCGTAACCCCCCCCTTAAACTTGACACGCGAAAAAATCTCATTACCTCCGCCGGTCCCTTGCTTAGTGCCCCGAGCTTTTCATGCCCCCCAACCCATGGGCTTTTTTCCATGACGCTGGCCGAGCGAAAATAAAGGCATACCCGCCGGTTAAGGTAATTGGGCACTAAAAATAGCATACCCCCGGTAGGTGGCTGAAATCCCCAATAGAAAGATTAAATTTCGGGGTCCTTGATTATTCAAGGCAATGTGCCACCTCGCCGCCGGTCGAAGGCTGGATATTTGTGCGCGACAAAGCCACTTGCCCATGCCGGGCGCGGGGAAAGAAAGTAAGCGTTGCTCTGGCCACCTATCTCGCCCCTTAACCCGACGTTGACAGATCATCCTATCACGAGATGCTGCGCCACGTCCGAGGTCCGCTTAGCGGACGAAGCCGACCTCCCGCATTCCCAGACCAATGACCGCTTTAGGTCGGTCCACCAACCGGACACACCATACCTATTTGCAATCACAGCTTTCGATGCGGAGCCCGAAACACGAGCCACCAAAGCATGAGCGGCGCGATGATCAGTTCTGACAAGAGCCCAGCACAAACCAAGGCAAGACCCAACGGGGCTTCTGGCATCCCGTATTGAATGATGGAAAGCACACGGCCCAGGCCGCCAAGTGCCACAATCGAAAGCAGTGCGATCATGGCTGGCCAGTATCGGTTCATATCTCGAATAAAGAGCAGAAACAGGACGCCGACACCGAACCAAAGACCTGCAAAGAACCGAAAGAGGTTGTCTGCCATCGGATCACCGAACGCCTGTTCTGGTAGCGTCGATCCGAACACCTTGAGAGATGCGAGGCCCTGGATCAGGTCATTTGCTCCAGTGAGAAACGCGATGGCTGCAAATATGTAGATGCCGATGGTAAACAGTCTCATGGTATCCTCAGAGGCCCATATTTCCACGAACCATGGCAAGGTATTCGGGGTCGTCCATGGCCTTGCGGGCCGCAATGATCTGTTCTGCGTCGGCCCCTGCGATGTAGCGCAACTGGTCGGTGCCGTCGGTCGCTGCTTTCCAGATGGCTTCAGCCACGACAATTGGCTCTGATGGCTGACTGCCTGCCTGCTGCATTCCGGCCATGACTTTCTCGACAAAGGGGCCGTATTCGGTCTGCGCCGGATCGATGTCGAACATTGTGTTGACGGTTTCAGCAAAGTTGGTGGCGATCATGCCTGGCTCGATCATTTTGACCTTCACGCCGATTGCGGACAGCTCAAACGAAAGCGCTTCCGACATCCCTTCAACCGCGAATTTCGACCCGTGATAGAGCGTGCCGAGCGGGAAGGTAATTTTGCCGCCCATCGACGAGATGTTGATGATCGTCCCCTCGCCGCGTTCCCGCATATGCGGCAGAATTGCCTGGGTGCAGAGCAGCGGGCCAATGACGATGACGTCGAACTGCATGCGGATTTTGTGCTCTGGCGTCGCTTCCAGAATACCGTATGCGCCATAGCCAGCGTTGTTCAGCAACACGTCGATGGAACCGAACCGCTCGATCCCTGCCGCAACCGCAGTCGTGATTGTATCGAGCTTGGTCACATCTAGAGCAACCACCAACACGTTTTCGAGCGCATTCAGTTCAGCGTCGTCTTCTGGAGCGGAACGAACCGTCGCGACGACGTTCCAATCCTGCTCTTGGAAGAATTGCGCGGTCATCCGACCGATACCAGTGCTACAGCCGGTGATGAGGATCGTCTTTGTCACACGGTTTCTCCTTCGGAATCCATTTCGTTCAGGGCCGGTTCCAGCCCGACCATTTCGCGGCACAACTCGACCAAGCGCTTTGCTTTGTTCATGTCTCGCGCATTGGGGTTCGGGGATTGCATCGGCCAGCCGCCGTTGCGGCATTACTTATCCCGGTAAAGGACGCTGGACTGGCTGAAGTAGGCACCTGAGTGATTGGGCGCGTCGTTGGAAAGCAGCAAATGCAATGAGGTTTGCGCCGAAGCCCAATTGCTGTCGCTCATGGATCGGGTGAGCGGGCGGGCGATTGCCATCAACGTGCGTGTGAAAAAACCACCGCCAGACCCGAAATTTGATCGCGCCCATCCGGGATGGATCGACGCTGTGGTGACGCCGGTCCCTTGCAGTCGGTTGCCGAGTTCCAGTGCATAGAGCACGGAGGCGAGCTTGGCCTCGCCATAGGCGTCAAAGGCACTGTAGTTGCGAGACACCCAGTCTAAGTCATCGAAGTTCAGATCGTAGCGTTTCGACGGGCTGTTAGCATGCACAACTGAAGAGACGATCCCGATCCGCGACGGGGCCGAAGCCTTCAACACATCGAGCAGCAGTTCAGTCATCAGGAAGTGCCCATAGACGCTGGCGGCCATGGTCATCTCCAAACCATCCTTCGTACGCTTGGCCTCATTGCCCATGATGACGGCACCTGCATTGCACATTAGGCCGTCCAGCCAGGGGTGACGGGATTTGAATGCACCGACGAAGTCGCGCACCGATTGCAGATCAGCCAGATCGCAGCAGATGACCTCGGAGCTGCCATGCAGATCGGCAAACGCCTTGGCTTCCACCTCGCCAGCCTCAACGCGGCGACAGGCCATGACGACATGCGCGCCCTGCTTCACCAATTGCCGGGTCGTTTCTAGACCGACACCCGAATTCGCACCAGTCACGACATAGGTTTTGCCGGACAGGTCCTTGGCAAGGTCCGAAGGATCGACCCATTTGGTGTTCTTACGGGCCACCTCAGAAGTCCTTTCCGTGCATGCCGTCGACCACCATTTGTCCGGCCAGTTTGGCAAAACGGCCCCAGCCCTGATCGACGGAGAATTTCGAGGCGTTGACCAGCAAGTGGTCAACCTGCTTACGATTTGTGAGCTGGAAAGTCTGCGCACCAAAATCGTCAATGATGACGGATTTAACGATGTTCTCGAAGTTCAGCCCATTGCCGAAATTGCCGACGCCGGAGACAAAATCTTCGATGGTTTCGCCACATCCGCCCCAGGTCAGATAGGCGTTGAGCCAGATATTGGGCGAGATGTTGTTCACCGCGATCCCGCCGTAGTTCAACGCGCGCACAGCCTGGTGCACACGGTCTTCGTTCGCTTTTAACGTGTCGGTGTCGACCAGCACCATGCAACCGAGCGAGCCAAGCAGCTTGTCATTGCAGAACGCCGTCGCTTTGGTGAGGAAGTCGTCGACATCGTTTTTGGTATCCAGCGGCAACTCGCTGAAGACTTGGCAGAAAGCCTCATTCGCCACCGCAAAATCATCTTCGCCAATGCCGGGAATGAACACGAAGTCGCTGTTGGGGTGTGCGCCGTTCTCTGGCTTCAACACCTCTGCCGTCGGCTGGTTTTCAAGGAACGCCTCCTTGGTCTTGTCCACGCCGGGATAATAGGTCGCGGTGCCGAACGTATCTTCGGCGATGGCCTTGCGCAGGGCTGTGATGAATTGCTCACGCTGGGGCCAGTTCTTTGATGCGATGACCGTTTGAGGACGTCCGCACACGGCCCCGCCGTTCAGCTTTCCGGCAGAGGCAATCTGGATCGCCCAATGCTTGATTTCCTTGTCGGTCCATTTGCCCGGCACAACGATACAAGGGTTGTTGCCGCCGCATTCGGACACGAGCGGTGCACTGGCCGCATCCTGAATGGCGTGTGCAACGCCCGTCGACCCGGTGAAGTAAATGGCGTCTAGGCCTTCCAGTGCAGACATTTCGCGGCCCTGATCAGCGTCAATGAAGGCAAGTGCCTTTCGCTCGATCAGCGGGGCGAAGATTTTAGCCCACACCGCATCGCTGGCCTCGTTCAACTGATGCGGCTTGTGAATGACAGCCTTGTTTTCAAGAAACAGCGCCATGGCCATCTCAATCGACGAGCTGTAGTTCCCCGCACCCGAAACGGCGATCACTCCAGCGGGCTTATCGAGCGGGCTGACTTGTTTGGGTTTGCCTGCGATATGAAGATAGCCGCGCGCCTTTCCCGCGAGCAGTTTGTCCTTGCGGTGGATCGGGAAGACATCAACCTCATAAAGATCGTCTCCGATTTCTTGTATGCCATTGGCTTGAGGCATGGGGCATGCAAGCCTCCTGTGTTTGGTCCATTGGACCGGTTTGGGGAATGCGCTCTGGTGGATACCGAGCAAATGGAAATGCCCCGTTGGGGCGTTTTTTGGGAGAAAATCCCGGCGAACACGCAATGGCTAAACTAGAGGGATAAATAGCCCTCTTTTCAGTACCTTTGCTTACAGGTTGGCGTGATTTTGTGTTTATTAATATGCGCTTAGCGAGCACTTACTCCACTCGCATTGGAGCGAGGGAAGCCCATGTCCATAACGCGACCCGATCAACACCAAGAAAGCGAAACCTATTTGCTCACATGACGGAGGGGTTTTGCTTCACTGAGAGGCGGTTGACGCCTGTATGTTCATAAGAGGGAGGGTTAGAGCCCTTGCCAAATGTGCGAAGGGGCACTTTTGTTGCAAGATAGGGAACAGGGTGGTCCAAGCTGGCGCATTTGGAGACTGCGACCACCCTGCGTTGCATCAAGGCAATCTATGCAAGTTCTACGGCGGCCAGCTTTGCCACGATGTCATCGGTTTGTAGGTGGGTATAACGCATCAGCATCCGCAAATCCCGATGCCCGCTGATCATCTGGACCTGCGCTAGTGACAACCCGCTTTCCACAAAGCGCGATACCGCCTCGTGCCGAAGATCATGAAATGTCAGGTCGACCACACCTGCACGTTGTCTGAGGCGTTCAAAGGCTAATCGCACAGAGTTACCAGACAGGGGGAAACAACGGTCCTCTCTGCGTGGCAGGCTCATCAATACGGCAACGGCATTCGGGCTGAGAGGCACTGTACGGGCGCGACCGTTTTTTGTTTGCGGCAAGAACACTGTCCGACGCTCAAGGTCTACATGCCTCCATTGTATCGACAGTAATTCCCCGCGTCGCATCCCGGTCGCCAAAGCCAGCGTCAGCAACGGCTTCATAAAAGGAGACCGAGCTTGGTTCACGGCACCCAACAAAGCCTGCCATTCTCCGTGCTGCAATCGTCTCTCGCGGCGGTTGTCGATCTTGGGTCGCCGGACATGCTTGACCGGGTTCCCCTGTGGCAGGTTCTGCCCCCAATCCTCACAGGCGACATCAAGGGCGTGTTGCATCCAACCCAGTTCCCTCACCACAGTCGCCGCCTTCATGGATTTAACGCGCTGGTCACGATAGTGGACAAAGTCAGCGGACCGCAGCTTGTTGACCTTCATATCGGCCAGCCTGCGACACTTCCTCAAGAACCCGGTGATTGCATAGCTTTCGTTGTTCGCGCACCGTTTTGCGCTCGTGACGTTATCTCGGTATTTTCGCAGCACTTCACCAAGTGTCATCGCGGATGCGTTCACACTAAGGTCTGGGGTTAGCAATCCCCTGTCGGCGCTCAACTCCGTCTCACGAGCCCACTTCGTCGCATCGGCACGCTTTATAAAGGACTTGGATCGGGATTGCCCGTCCTTACGAACCGTCGCCTGCCACTTTCCGCTAGGCCGTTTTACGATTGTTGCCATGGCCCATATCTCCTGTGTTGGAGACATCTTTTCTGTCTAAGTGCAGCGGAGGCGCAGCGGACACAGTTTCATGCGCAGCAACGCAAAAGGTGCTAGTCGCGTAAGACCTTGATACATTGCGGGGAAAGGATGGTGGGTGATGAGAGACTCGAACTCCCGACATCTTCGGTGTAAACGAAGCGCTCTACCAACTGAGCTAATCACCCGTGAGGGGGGATTTAGCCAAGCCAGCGGGCAGGCGCAAGAGGGTTGGCAGAATTTCTTTGCGTCAATTGCGTAATGTGTCGGATCAGGGCGTTATATCCTTGATAGCGGCCAGCAGTTGGGCGACCTCGTGTTCGGTGTTGTAGTGACATAGCGAAATGCGGACACAATCGTTCAGCCCCAGCGGGTCCAGAACATTGCCGCTGTAGTGATCGGCCTTGCGCGTATGGGTGCGGATGCCTTGCGCGTTCAACAGCGCAACCACCTGAGCCGAGGGGATGTCGCGCACTGTAATGGAAACCAGCCCTTCACGCGCCGCATTATCGGCACCGGCCAGGATCGAGACATGATCCATGTCGCGCAAACCTGGCAAATTGCCCGTGCCGTTGATCATCGCTTTGGTCAGATGGGTTTCATATGCGTGAATCGCTTTTCCGGCAGCCCGTAGCCTGTCGCCGCGTTCCGCAGAATCACTTACCTGCGCACCCAGCCAGTCGAAATACGACACGACGTCAGACATTGTGGCATAGGCGCCTGTATCTCGCGTGCCGAATTCCCACCCATCGGCCGGGGCATCGATCAGCTGGTCATGGGGTAGGGATGTCAGCCTGTCGGAAATCCAGGCGATTCCATAACCGTGGCGAGAGAAAACTTTGTAGGGTGAGATCGCATAGCCATCCACTTGGTAACTGTCGATATCCATCTGACCGTGGGCCGCGTGCTGAATACCGTCAACGATGATGAAACACTCAGGCGAAACTGTACGGATAGCTTTGGCGATGGCAGCAACATCCATGCCCATACCGGTGACTGGGGACGCATGCAGGATCGTTGCCACTGTCACGTCCGGAGTCATGAACGCCGTGTAATCGTCGGCAGTAACCAGCCCGGTGGCATCGTCATGTGGGACGTTAACGTAGTCCAGTCCGGCAATCCCGGCCCAACGGCGGGCGGCGCTGCGGCTGGCAGGGTGTTCGATCGAGCTGCCGATGACTTTGCTGCCCGCAGGAGCGTTTACACAGGCAGTGCGGATCATGCGGAACAACAACTCGGTACCGCTTTCACCCACAAAGAACTGACCAGATGAGGCGTTCATGAAGACAGATAGGTCGGCCTTGGCCGTGTTGATGATATCGACTAACGCATGGCTGGCCGCGTTCTCGCGGCCTTGGTTGTCTGGGATGGCTGCAAATTTCGCGGATGTCTCGGCAACTTTATTCAGAGTCAATGCACCACCGGCATTTTCAAAGAAAATGCGCGGGCCCTGAAACGGACAAGTTTCGACATGAGCGAAACGGGCACGGATTTCGTCGATAAGTCCGGGGGTCTGATGCAACATGAGCTAGGTCCTTTGGTCTGCAGCGGTAGCTTCAGCCTGAATTAAGCGCAGGATCAATCCCGTTTGCGACAGATTCTATAAGCTTTGGCAGCGGGCTAAGTCTGCAAAGGGCCTTGCCTGTCCGGTGCCGCCTCCGATATGCCCGTGGGGACTGCAACCCTCTGAACCGGAGGCACAAGATGACCGGCGTCTGCCGCTGTCTGATCGCCGCTTTGGCCTTTTGCGCTGTGCTGGCGGCTCCGATTCGAGCCGGCGCAGAAAGTGTGTTGGTGTTTGCAGCAGCCAGTCTGAAGACAGCCTTGGATGAACTGGCCGTCGAGTTTGAGCAGGAGACCGGGCAGCAGGTAACAGTCTCCTATGCTGCGTCCTCGGTTCTCGCGCGGCAGATTCAACTGGGTGCGCCTGCGGATCTGTTCATCTCCGCCAATGTAGACTGGATGGACGTGCTGCAGCAGGATCAGTTGATCGACCCTGTTTCTCGAGTGGATTTGCTCGGTAACGAGCTGGTTTTGATCGGCGCGCAAAGCGCAGAAAGGACCGAGATTGGCCCTGATTTCAACCTGCAAGCCAAGTTGGATGGCGGTTACCTTGCAATGGCGCTGGTCGATGCGGTCCCTGCGGGGATCTATGGCAAGGCAGCTTTGCAGGGATTAGGTTTGTGGGACGGTGTCCATACGCGTGTCGCGCAGGCAGACAATGTGCGCGCTGCTCTCGCCTTGGTAGCAACGGGAGCCGCGCCTTTGGGGATCGTCTATCAGTCCGATGCGCGGGTCGAAGACAGAGTGCAGGTTGTCGCGCTCATACCATCTGATCTGCATCCGCCGATCATCTACCCTGCAGCATTGACCAGTTCGGCTGGACCAGAAGCCCGGAACTTTCTGTCTTACCTGCAATCGGACCAGGCGAAATCTGAATTTCTGAGGCAGGGGTTCTCCCTGCCTGACGGGTAGTCGAATGGATTGGTTGGGACCAGCAGAGGCCGAAGCGCTGCGGTTGTCGCTGCGTGTGTCCTTTTGGGCCACGCTTGCTACTTTGCCCTTTGGGATTTTCATTGCTTATGCACTTGCAAGATGGCGTTTCCCCGGTCGTCAGGTGCTGAACGGTCTGGTGCATTTGCCACTGATCTTACCGCCGGTGGTCACGGGGTATCTGTTGCTGCTGACCTTTGGTGTGCAGGGGCCCCTCGGCAAATTGTTGGCAGAGTTCGGTATCGTGGTGGCGTTCCGCTGGACCGGAGCTGCATTGGCTGCGGGGATCATGGCCTTTCCCTTGATGGTGCGCGCAATTCGCCTGTCGATCGAGGCAGTGGACCCTCGGCTCGAGGAAGCCGGCGCAACACTTGGGGCTTCACGGTTACTGGTTTTCGCCACGGTGACTTTGCCGATGATCCTGCCCGGTGTGATCGCGGGCGCCATTTTAGCCTTTGCCAAAGCGATGGGAGAATTTGGAGCAACCATTACCTTCGTCTCGAATATTCCCGGGCAGACGCAGACCCTTCCTTCGGCAGTCTACGCATTCTTGCAGGTTCCGGGAGGTGAGGCTGCTGCAACACGTTTGGTCATCATTTCGATCGTCATCGCGATGGGGGCGTTGTTGTTGTCAGAGTATGTCGGCCGCCGCGTGGCGCAAAGGGTGGCCGGGTCATGAGTCTGTCCGTGCGCCTGAACCATCAACTGCCAGGGATCGCTTTGGACTTGGATTTCGACGCACCGCCGGGTGTGACGGTTCTGTTCGGACGTTCAGGATCTGGCAAGACAACTGTGGTCAACGCGGTTGCCGGGTTGTTGCGGCCAAATGCCGGGCGCGTCGCAGTCGGAGACTGGGTTCTGTTCGATACGAACAAAGGCGTGTGGTTACCGCCGCATCGACGGCGTTTGGGATATATCTTTCAGGAAGGAAGATTATTCCCTCACCTGACCGTACGCCAGAATTTAGCTTATGGTCGCTGGTTCGCACCCCGTAAGGAACGCCGGGAAAACCCGGACCGTGTGATCGAGATGCTGGGGATCGGGCACCTGCTGAACCGTCGCCCGGCGATGCTGTCAGGGGGCGAGAAGCAGCGGGTCTCTATCGGGCGAGCATTGCTGGCCAGCCCTCGCTTGATCCTCGCGGACGAGCCGCTGGCCGCACTGGACGATGCGCGAAAGGCAGAAATCCTACCTTATTTCGAGCGGCTGCGCGATGAAGTCTCGGTGCCAATTCTATACGTCACACATTCCGCCGCCGAGGTAGCCCGGCTGGCAACCTCTGTAGTGGCGTTACAGGATGGTAAGGTCCTGCGCCACGGACCGGCGTCGGACGTGCTGGCGGACCCCTCTGTTGCGCCTGCCGGCGTACGCGCCGTTGGTGCTCTGCTGCAGGTAAAAGTCGCAGCGCATCACGCAGACGGGTTATCCGAACTCGAGGCTGGCGACGCGCGGTTGTTCTTGCCACGTATCCCGCACCAGATTGGCGAACCGCTGCGTATTCGCATCCCGGCTCAGGAGGTGATTCTGTCCAGTAAGCCACCAGAGGGCTTGTCTGCACTGAATGTGCTTGAAGGCCGGGTCGAGGCGGTACGGTCCGGCGAAGGCCCGGGGGCAATCGTATCGGTCCAAACTTCGGCAGGTGTCGTATTGGCGCGTGTCACCCGGCGTTCAGTTGCTGCATTGGGTCTGCAACCGGGCAGCCCATGCCATGCTGTCATAAAAACCGTGGCGCTGGCGCCGCAGGATGTGGGCGGGCGTATTTCCAGAGAAAACGGGGCGGGCTAGACGAGTGCGCGCGCCTCATGCTCGCGCAGGACCAAGCGGGCAGCGCGTCCAAAGCTCATGCCGTTGGGTGCTGCTTGATCGGGATAAATTGCGGCCAATTCCTGCAGCGCCTCTGACGACAAGGTGTGCAGCGCCTCTTCGCCCAGAAACAGGCTTTCAGCCAATGCGCCTTCGGCAGTCAGGATTTCATGGCGGTCAAGCAGGATGTGCAGGTATTCGATGGGCCGATCCGACGTATCGATCGATATACCGGGCCAGCCACACAAGTGTTTGGCTGCGACCAGAACTTCGGGCGCACCGAACAGCAGATCGACTTTCGGACCGCTCACCAGAATGCGGTGCTGTTGCGAAACCAGCAGATCGCGCGCCGGAGTGTTTCGCCCAAGGCTGCCGGCCGTGATCCGAACCGGTCGCATGTCGGGATTGTCCCTTAATCGATCTGAACCGAGTTTGCTGCTTTCGATCCATCGGATTGGCTGCAATCCGTTATCCGCAGTCATTACTTCGTCACCGACACTGAGCGTTTCGATGGCGCGTGACCCATCCGCTGCATCGATCAGCGTACCCGCGGTAAAACACACGCCTTCGATCGTGATGGTGACCTGCTGAGTCTGAGTGTACGGCTGAGCCCCAAGGATAAAGGTCTGAACGTCTCCTGAAACCTGAACGGTAAACGTGTCGGTAACGACTTGGTTGTCCAGCAAGCTGTCGAAAAAGGCGGGGTCGACTGTGTAGGTCCAATCCCCTGTCACCGGGTCGATACTCGCCGTGCCGTGGGCGGGAGGGGTTTGAATCGCCCAGGTCTCAGAGAGGATTGGAAAGTTGCCGCTCACGTCCAGATCACCAGTGGCCTGGTTGGGCGGCTCTCCTGTCACGAATCCTGTTGTATCGCCGCTGATCGTGATCGAGACCATCTTATGCTCCCTCCTGTTTCAGCGTCTGCGCGAATTCCTTTTTCTTAAATAAACGCATATGTATTTCACCCGCGTCGTCCCGGGTCCATTCGACGATCCGGTTGCGGGTCAGGTCACTGTCCATTCGGTTGGTCCGCACACGCGGATGCGGAATTTCACGCTTGAGAATATCCACCATCTGGTTGGTTTGTCCAAACGGCGCGACAAAGTCGACGATCCAGAAGGAGGAACCGCAGGTGAAGTCCTTGTCGGTCAGCGGTTTTTCCTGAACCGCGTATCTGTATTCCGCCTCGGGGCTGAGACCCGCAAAAGTGACAAAGCCGCGGGGAAAGCCGTTCTGGCGGAAGATGTGGTACTGGCCCAACCGCAAAGGCGTTTCAAAGGCGTAAAGCACCTGCGCCAGTCGTCGTTGCTGGTGCGTTTTCGTCAGTGCCGCAAGGTAAAACAACGCGCCAAAATCGGCGTATTTTTCCGGTGTCAGATCGAACCAGTCTTTAGGAAACGACGTTTGCACACAGCACCCCGGAAACTTCTACTTCAGAAATAATAGCGCTCATCACATTCAATCATAGTGTTTTTGCTAGTTTAAGCAGCTTGGGGATGACAGTGTTGCGAGACGGACATTTTACAAAGTCCTTGCCTGCTGCCTGTTCAGTCTGTTCTCTGGAGAGACAGGTTTTTTGATTTTGTCACTTTGGGGTGAGCAATGAAGCGTATTTCGAAAGCGATTCTTTTAATCGCAGTGATGCTGCCGCCGGGATTGGCGCAGGCTGTCGGATTTGGTGTTGGCATCCGAATGGGATACCAAACCGAGGTCACGCCTCTGGAAAATGGGGTTTACGAAGTGAGGGCCATCAGCTCATCCGCGCCGGTAGCCTTTTGGTGCGGAATCGGAGATTTCGCGATCCGCACACTGCGCACAAAGTCCTCGCAGCGCATCTATATATCGCGCGCCTACGAGCGTGGCACAAAGACGGTTCAGTTCACGCTGACTCCACCGCCCGGGGTCGACACAAACCCCGGCTATTCCATCACCGTAAAGCGCGTAGGTGAGAACATGTCGGCAGCATCAGCATGGCGCTATTGCACTGACAACTTTATGATGGATAGGCGGTTCTGAAAATCATACCCATTTGGCCAGCGGAGGCAGGCTCATAAGAACGGCATCCGGATCGTGCCCGGTTTCAAGCCCGAATTTCGTGCCCCGGTCATAGACCAGATTATACTCGGCGTAGAGGCCGCGATGCACCAGCTGGGTGTTTTTGTCTTCGTCCGAAAAGCCCTGCTCACGGCGCTTTTCGACTAAAGGAAGAAAGGCTGGCAGAAACGCGCGGCCAATATCCTGCGTCAGGGCAAAATCCGACTGCCAGTCGCCGGTGCAATAATCATCCATGAAGATACCGCCGACACCGCGCGCCCGTTTGCGGTGGGGGATATAGAAATACTCGTCCGCCCAGTCTTTCAGGCGCGGGTAGTGACCGGGGCCATGTGGGTCCAGATGTGCCTTTTGCGTAGCATGGAAATGCGCCGTGTCATCGTCATATTCGATGCAGGGGTTCAGGTCCGAGCCACCGCCGAACCACCAGGCGTGCGGTGTCCAGAACATGCGGGTATTCATGTGAACCGCGGGTACATGCGGGTTCTGCATATGCGCAACCAGGCTGATGCCTGATGCCCAGAAACTTGGATCTTCGCTCATGCCGGGAATGCCTTTGCGAGCAGCCATTGCCTGTTGCGCGCGTTCACCCAGGGTGCCGTAAACAGTCGAGACGTTGACGCCAACCTTTTCGAAGACACGCCCGCCCCGCATGACCGACATTAACCCGCCACCGGCATCGGATCCGTCCTCGGACTGGCGCGTGGTCTCTTTGACTTCGAACCGGCCTGGTTTTGCATCGGAAAACGGACCGCTATCGTGGCTGTCCTCGAGTGCCTCAAACGCCGCGACAATGTCATCACGCAGTTGACGGAACCACACTGAAGCAGTGGATTTTTCAGTTTCAAACATGGGTCTCAATGGGCTGGAGCGGCGACCGGGTCCAGCAGGGTGCGGCCACCGTCGATGGTCAGAATTTGTCCGGTCATGAAACCCGCCGCGTCAGAGGCCAAAAACTGTGCGGTTTCGACCAGCTCGTTCGGCGCGGCAATGCGGGCCAATGGTGTGTGTTTTTCGATGTCGTCGCGGAAATCGCGGTTGTCCTTCAGCGTTGATTGCAACGATGCACTCATAACCGATCCCAGCGCGATTGAATTTACCCGGATGCGGTTTGGGGCCAGCGCCACGGCCAATGACCGGGTCATCTGATCCAGCGCAGCGGTCGATACCGAATATGCCATCAGATCGGGGTGCGTGCGCCGGGCCGCGATGGACGACAGGTTGATGATGGAACCCGCAGGGTTCTCGTCGTCGTCCCCGGCCTGCTTGATCATACGCTTGGCGATCAGCTGGCTGAGACGCAGGGCCGGCATCAGATTTTGGTTCAGAAGTGTGCGAACCGAATCGTCCTCCATGTCCAGCGGGTCCGAAGGTATTACCTGCCGTGATCCGTTGACCAGTATGTCTACTTGATCAAAGGCATCCAGGGTGGCTGAAAGCAAATTGGCGATCGTCAACTTTTCACGCAAGTCCCCTGTAAAGTACCTGATATTACCGTCATCAGCCTGATCGCCCAGCTCTTCTGCCAGTCGCTTTTCATCCATGTCGGCGAACATGACATTAGCCCCGGCATCCGCAAAATGGCGCCCGATGGCCAGACCGATTCCACTGGCGCCCCCGGTCACGATCGCTGTCTTGCCAGTTATGGAAAAGGACATGGGCTTTCTCCTGAGTTGCGGGGCACGTTAGCCGGGATTACCGACGAGGGCGAGAGGCATGAAACACCTTGAACCGATTGTTGCCGGCAACCTCGTCGACGCGGAGAAACACCTCGGTCAGAGCGGTCTCGTAAGGCAGGTAGCGGTTGGCGACCATCCACAGACCGCCTGCGCGGGCCAGATTGCGTGCTGCGGAGGTGATGAACCCCCGGCCCAAAGCAGGATCAGCGGCGCGGGACGTATGGAAGGGCGGGTTCATGACGACCGTGTCCAGAGGTTCCGGGGCTGTCCACGTGACAGCATCTGCCCAATGGAACTGCGCCCGTTCGTCCGCGATATTGTCGCGTGCACAAGCAAGTGCCACGTGATCAGCCTCGACCATATGTAGACTGCGAATTTTGTCATCTACCAGAAGCTGAGCAGACAGAAAGCCCCAGCCTGCACCCAGATCAGCGACCCGTGACCCCAGCTTTTGAGGCAGTGCTTTGGCCAGCAAAGCAGACGCCGGATCAATCCCGTCGGCGGAAAATACGCCGGGCGCGGTTCGAAACCCATCCACCTGTTGCCGGTCCGGTGCCGCCCAATCTGCAAAAGCCTGTTCGTTGGACTGGAACCAGAAGATCTTGCCATGTGCCTTAGAGATTGGCCCTTCGATGGAAACCCGTTTGCGAACATCCTTCAGCACGCTGTCGATGCCATCCGTCTTGGCGCCGTCTACAACGACAACACCGCTGGCTCGGGAACATGTCTGACTGATCAGCGCACGCGCCAGCGCTTTTGCGCGCGGCAGGAAAACGACAGCATCTTTGCAGGAGGTTTCCGACTCGGGTTTGGTATCGAAACCCAATGAGGCAAAATGATCGTGAAACGGCCGGAAGGGTTGTACAATCTCGGTCTCCCTCGAAAGGGCTGACAGGTCGTGCTCGGGCGTCGCTCCGATTACGGACAGCGGCCCTGACAGGCTCAGGCCGGTATCCAGTGCAAGGCTGAGGCGAGGGGACATTACTAAATCCAGCAGGCGGAGCGGATCAGGCGCCAAACAGGCTGCCTTACTCTTCGCGTTCCATTGTGCATTGCAGGGGGTGCTGATGGCGGCGCGCAAAGTCCATCACCTGACCCACCTTGGTTTCTGCGATCTCGTGACTGAAGACGCCAACCACGGCTACGCCCTTCTTATGGACCGTCAGCATAATCTCGAACGCCTGCGCGTGGGTCATGCCAAAGAACCGTTCCAACACGTGAACGACGAATTCCATCGGTGTGTAATCGTCGTTCAGCAACAGCACCTTGTACAGCGGCGGGCGTTTGGTCTTTGGACGCGTCTGTACCAGGACCGACGTGTTGTCATCCTCGTCCGATTTGTCAGACATCATCCACGGGGTTTCGAGCATTGCCTTAAAGAATCCGTTTCATGCTTCGGTTTGTGTCAGGGCTTATATAACGTCAGGTCAGTCAGAGAAAAGAGAAACCGGACGGAATCAGAATGAGTAACAGGCTGACTATAATCGGTTTCGATGCCGATGACACGCTATGGCACAATGAGCGGTTCTTTCAGCTCACACAGGCGTATTTCGCCGAGCTGCTGGCCGACCACGCAGAACGTGACCACCTGATGGAGCGGTTGCTGGCCGCGGAAAAACGCAACATCCGACACTATGGATTTGGGGTGAAGGGGTTCACCCTGTCGATGATTGAAACGGCAATCGAGGTGACCGATGATCGCGTTCCCGCCTCGGTAATCCGGCGTTTGATTGAGGCCGGACAAGAGATGCTCGCCTATCCGATTGAGCTTTTGCCACACGCCCGCGAAGCGATTGAAGAAGTCGCCCGCTTGCAAAAAGTGGTACTGATCACCAAGGGGGACCTAATCGATCAGGAGCGGAAGCTGGCGCAATCAGGCTTGGGAGAATTGTTCGACGCGGTCGAAATTGTGTCGGAGAAAGTGCCCGAGACCTACCGGTCTATTTTTGCACAACATGGAGACGGCCCGGCTTCGGCGATGATGGTGGGCAATTCCATGCGATCCGATGTGGTGGCACCCATACAGGCCGGATGCTGGGGCGTCTACGTGCCTCACGGACATGTCTGGGAAGTAGAGAAAGCCGAAATACCAACCGGGAATCCGCGCTACCGCGAATTGATGGATCTGAGCGAACTGGCCGAACTTGTTCGGGCACTGTGCTAATGTTGCGGTTTGGCCTCAGTTTCCAAAAAAGCGCGGCTGGTCTGATCTTGGTGCCTTATTTTGTCGCTGGTGTGGTGGGTTGGCAGTCGATGCGCACAATATATAGGGGTGCCTAGGCGGCCAAAACATTCGCGTGAAATTCCAGCTTTCGGTTTATTTCATTGGGCCTCTGTGCTAGCCTTGTTCGTAATAAAATAATTTTAGCTGACCGGGAAAACCCGGCGGCGCGAGGCAGACAGAGGCAAAGATCGTGCAGATTCGGCGGACAGTTCCGGCCCGAACGGGCTTTCTCTTTATAGCATTCGTGTGGCTGCTTGTTATTGCGCCACTGAAGGTCGCGGCGGCCCCCTACGCGGCAATGGTAATTGATGCGCGTACCGGGGAGGTTCTGCATTCCCGCAACGCGGATACCCGGCTGCACCCGGCGTCCCTGACCAAAATGATGACCCTCTATATCGCGTTCGAGGCGGTGCGAAATGGTGAGATCACACTGGACACACCGGTCCGGATCACAAAGAAAGCCGCGTCCGAGCCTCCTTCCAAGCTGGGTTTGAGATCGGGACAGACGATCGCGTTTCGCTATCTGATCCGCGCCGCAGCTGTGAAGTCTGCCAATGACGCGGCTACCGCCATCGGGATCGCGCTCAGCGGATCAGAGGCGGCGTTCGCCCGTCGCATGACACGGACGGCCAAGGCGATGGGAATGAGCCGGACGACCTTCAAGAATGCCCATGGGCTAACTGAGTCGGGGCACTTGTCCACGGCGCGCGACATGACGACTCTTGGCCGCCACCTGCTCTATGATTATCCGCAGTACTACAATCTGTTCTCGCGACAATCGACGCATGCCGGGATTAAGACAGTTCCAAATACGAACCGTCGTTTGCTCGCTGCTTACAAAGGGGCCGACGGTATCAAGACTGGCTACACCCGCGCCGCGGGTTTTAATCTTGTTGCTTCAGCCAAACGCAAGGATGAGCGTATTATTGCGACCGTCTTTGGCGGTAAGTCCGGCGCATCACGCAACGCTAAAGTGGCCGAGTTGCTGGATATGGGCTTCCGCCGTGCACCGTCGCGCGCTCCGATCCGCAAGCCTGCGCGGCCAGTTTATGCAGGGAATGCTGGATTGGGCGCAGTGGTCGCAAGCCTGACCGGAGCGCCCAAGTCCAGCCTGCGTCCGGTTCTGCGACCGGGGGCTGGTGCTGCCGTACAGGTGGCTGGGGCCGTAGCCGAAACCGCTGTCAAAAATGGGGCTCGCATTCAAAATGGTATCGCTGCTGCCATTGCAGCTGCGGATATCGCGCCTTCAAACGACAGTGATACACGCCCGGCTCCCCGCCCAGAGGATTTGGTGTTGGCCTCAACAGGATCAGCGCAAAAGCTCGAGCCAGAGCAAGAAGTTGTTACCCGCCTGTCCACATCGGGTGGGCACCTATGGGGCGTAAATGTGGGCCGCTATACGACGCGTTACGAGGCCGAGAAAGTCTTGTTGAAAACAGCCTTGTCGGAAATGACCACTCTGGAGGGCACTTTGCGCAAGGTTAACCAAAGTTCGCGAGGCTTTGATGCAACGTTTCAGGGCATGACTCGCGAACAAGCCGATCTGGCCTGCCGCCGTCTGCAAGCGCGAAACGTCACCTGTTTCATGATCGGGCCGTCATAAGACCCGACGTACTCTCACTCTTGAACCTTGGCTGTGAACGAAAGTTCACAGCCTTTTTCATTGTGGCGTGTCAATCAAATACGTGGCCGTGTTCGTATTGCTCGTCCTGTCCCGCAGCGGCGGTCAGGGCGGCTACATTATCCTTGGTAAAGAAACCATCATATTTGTGGCAGCGCTCGATATACTCGGTGATCAGCAAAGTGTTCTTCGAGTGCTTCGAGAAGATCTGCTTGAGGTTCGGATCATCTTTGCACTCTCCAACCACATGCGCCAGGAAAGGTACGCCTTTGTCCTTAAGCGTGTTGACGACGAAATCGACATTCTTTTCCCCCGCACCGTGATCGCCATCCTGAATCTCAACCGCCATGTGGTGCAGACGGCGTCCGAAGTTGCGCACGAAGTCCTCGGTCGGCATGGGTAGCTTGGCGAAGGAGTTCACGAAGGACGGGGTGTTGTTTGCTGTGAACACCTTGGCGGGCGATTTCTTGTCATCGTCCACGTTGGCGTTCCGGTTTACGTTGGTCGATGAGTTCATGTCGAAGATGTTGTAGGCCCCCCAAAAGTAATAGGGCACCATCGTCAGGAACTCGAGGATAGCATCTTCGCGTTCACCGGCGAGAACGCGCGTGGCCAAGTGGTCGATCCCCAGCATCAGCGGCGCAATTCTGCTGTCTGTTCCAAAGGCCTTAGCCTGATCCAGACGCGCCTGCTCATCCGCGCTTAGCAGTACCCGGTCGCCCAGCCCCAGACTGTCTGTGTCTTCAAAGTCCAGCGTGGAATATCCCACCCGATTGCAGGTGAAATCGGATGGCGTTGTAAAGCGAAACCCGTCCTGCGTGTAGAATGGGTTCTCTGTGTCACCGCTGTATTCGAACCGGATGTTCTGATCTTCAAGTGTTCCAGTAAGCGTGTTCAGATCCGAAGCCGCAAAAATCTCACCGACATAACGGGTCTGCGGAGTGTTTCGCGCCAGCGGATACATGCGGTTGATGCGCGGGATGAAGTCCTCGAACGTGTCGCTGAGAGGTGCCATCACGATCATTGCGGGGTAGTCGGGATGGGAGTGCAGGACCGAGAATTTATGGGTCAATCCAAGATAGCTGGCCGTGTGGCGATAGGGCGTCATGACGTACAATTCGACCATCGTGTCGAACAATGCAGCCGCCTCGACCTGGATCACAATCGCGCGCATAGCGCCCACCTGCTCGGCAATACCCGAGCTGGCGCGGCGTTCGTAGATCTTTGGAAGATACTCGGTGAAGAAGTCCGAGTTCTTCTTGTCACCTCGTGGCTGATAGGACATCAGGTCGAAAGACATTTGTGCCTCCTTGCGCGAAACTTGGCCGCGTTCGGGAAAGCCGGGGTCTCCCACGCGAATTACATTGCTTCAATTACAGTATTCAGAACATGCACTTGCAGGCATGCTAGGGTCTGAATCCTGTTCGGGCAACAGTAAGAAGCTGGGTCGCAGAGATTGCGCGTATCTGTCTATCGGATGAATTTCGTTACATCGACCCCACCTGCGATCAGGTTCTCGCGAACCGCGCGTGCGATCTGAACCGCGGTCGGCCCGTCGCCATGCAGACAGATCGTATCGATCGATGTTTCCAGCCGCTTTCCGCTTTCAGCAATAATGGCGCCTTCGCGAACCATGTTCAGAATGCGGGGTCCCGCAAGTTCTGGATCATGGATAACAGCGCCTGGCAGGCTGCGATCAACCAATGTGCCATCATCGTTGTAGGCGCGGTCTGCAAAGATTTCTCCCACCCATTTGCAACCGAGCTCCCGCACAGCCTTTTCCTGTTTGGTGACGGCCAGAACCATGATGATGATATCGGGATCGACATCCAGTGCGCCTTGGTAACAGGCCCGCGCCATGTCAATATCGACCGAGCACATATTGGCCAATGCCCCGTGCAGTTTCAGGTGACGCACTTTGGTTCCAATTGCAGTTGCCACACCCATTGCCGCCCCTAACTGGTACCGCACGAGATTGCGCAAGGTATCATGTGGGACTTTCATGTTGCGACGCCCAAAGCCCTGCAGATCCGGAAATCCGGGATGCGCGCCGATACCGACATCGTTTTCGGCAGCCAGGGTCATGGTTCTCGACATCACATCAGGATCACCCGCGTGAAAACCGCACGCGATATTGGCCGACGTGATGATCTGCAGCAGGCTTTCATCGTCACCCATCTTCCAGGGGCCAAAGCTTTCACCCATATCGGCGTTCAGATCAACTTGCGGCATCGGCATATCTCCTTAATCCGTGGCAGAGATTACTCCGCCAATCAATTGGTAGGACAACAGGTCGGCGATGTCATGGGGATCGCGGATCAAGGCCTCAACCCTGCCCGGTAGGCGGGCAAGGTCCGTAACAAAATCCGATTGAATTGCGACGGCCTGTTCCAGTGTCACAAATTCGAACTGCAACCGTCCTCCTGCCGGGGTTTGCGCCGCGCGGGGCAGATCGCAGGGCAGTACTGTCGCGATACGGGGATAACCGCCAGTCGTCTGGCATTCTGGCAGTAGGATGAAAGGATTTCCGGTGCCCGTCATCTGTATGTCGCCGGGGGCAATGACTTCGGAAAGCACGTTTAGCTGGCCCTTGGCTGCAAACCCATCTCCGTCACTTTCCAGTTGCATCCCCATTCGGTTGGCACGGGCACCGCGCCGGAATTCGGTTTTGGCAAACCGATCCAGGGTGGCCTGATCGAACATCGGAGTTTGAAAACTGGCGACGACCCGCAGGGCGCCACCCGAAAAACGGTCTTCCGCACGCAGTTTCCGGCCCGGCTTCCCTGCCTGATATCCGGCCGGCAGCACGTCTCCTGCCTGTAGGGCGCGGCCAACCTTAGCCGTCAGATGGGTGGACCGCGATGCCAGAAAAGGCTCGGTATCAATACCTCCGCCGACATGCAGATAGCCGTAATTGCCTTGCGAGGCCGCACCAACGTACAAACGCTGGCCCGGTTCCAGCATGTGTGACGCGTTCCATATAACCGGGCTCCCATCGATCGTTGCCTGCATTGGTGCTCCGGTCAGCGCAATCTGCGTCTGCTGTGTAGCCTCAAAGCGCCCACCCATTCCGGCCATTTCCAGTGCTGCCAGGGCAGGACTTTGACCCAACAACGCGGCTCCTTCATGCAACGCTAGAATATCCGCCGCTCCAGACCGAGACAGGCCTTGGTCTAGAAATCCCTTTCGCCCCAGATCCTGAATCGTGCAGGCGGGACCAACGCTGAGGACGGTCAGGCTCATGGTTCGATCTCCTGACAGGCCGCACTATCCGCGTGACCGGACTTGATACTTTCGAGCTCATCCCTCGATACCGACTCGAACAGCATCTCATCCCCGGGGTTCAGGGCAAAGGCCTGACGGCTTTCGGGGCGGAAACATCGAAATGCTGTCTGCCCGACATGGCGCCACCCGGTCGGAGTCGGCCCGGAAAACAGGACGAATTGCGAGATCGCCAGAACCAGCGCTCCTTCAGGCACCATCGGGGTCAGCTCTTTCAACCGGGGAATGTTGAACTCGGGGCCAAGCGGCCCGAGATAGGGTTGCCCCGGCGCAAATCCGATTGTCAGCACGCGTACCCGTGTCTGGCTAAGGCGGCGGACGGCCTCGTTTGGTGTCAAGCCGGCTGCTGCTGCTGCCTCATCCAGCTGCGGTGCGAGGTCGGTTCCGTAAACAGTGGGGACACGCCATAGCTTTCGTCCGTCGGGCAGAGGGGCGTTGTACCAATCACGTTGGTCCAGCATTTGCCGGACATGATCTTCTATTTCGACATGCGGTAGGGAGAGTGGATCGAAGCGAACATAAGCCGAAGCCAGAGACGCAGAAGTTTCAATGACACCCTCCAACCGCAGGCTGTCGACGGCGCTTCGAAAGGCCAGCGCGGCGCGGTTTGATGACTCCGTCATCGAGTCCGCGAAGGTTACCAGCAGGCCGTCGTAACCAACTGTACGCACCAGAGGAAAGGAATTGGCATGGGTCATGGTTGGCATTCAGGAAAGGTGGTGGGTTTGTCGTGTGACCTGACCGCATCTTGGGCAGATGCGCAAGGCTCTGAAACAAGTTGCCGTGTATTGGGGTGCCGTCCAGGGCGTTTATTGGAGTCATTGAGAACTCAGAATGTCTTTTTCTCGGCAGAAAATGAATCACTTCGAGCAATTCGAGTCGGGTGGCGCTTGTGTGGTGGATGTCCCGAGTCACTATATCTGGTGCAATGGTGTAGGGACCTCCGGGAGAGAGCCATAGTTGTTAGGTTGATCTATGCCGAAACAGGATGGATTCCCCTTGACCGGTAACTAGTAAATAATTGATTTAAAAAGGTTAAATAAGAAATGGCAAAAAAAATGCGCGGAATGTGATTTTCCACTTGCGGGTATTTGTAGTTATCCTTAGAACCCCCTTCACCGGCGCTGCTGAGGTGGTGCTGACACGCTGGCGAGACGGCGGGACGGGCTGGAGAGACGGTCGGACGCAT
>NZ_JBWVBC010000009.1:0-196929 GCF_057221055.1 Ruegeria sp. HKCCD7181
CCTTGTTTCAAACTGGACGAAGCGCGCGAATGGCAGGCAAGTTTGGTGTTTCCATCGCTGATCCTACGATCCGCCATGCCCTCCCACAACGACAACGACAACGACAACGACCTTCAATACATTCCAAATTCAACGACAATGCCACCGCCTCGTTTAGCGGTGGCAAAGTTTTGATGGCCAAAGTTTCAGCTTGAGCTCGATAAATTGCAAACCGATCCTGATTTTCACATCAACAAAAAATTACATAGAATTTCAACCATCACATTTGGAATGCCCACAGCTTCGACATGTCATGCAACCTTCGATCATGACCATGTCAAATTGCCCGCAGGACGGACAGGCTTTGCCGCGTGGCGCATCCATGTTTACCACCTGCGCCTGAGGGTCGGATTTCAGCCCCATGCCTTCACCCTCCAAAAACCCGATCGCAATCATGTGCTGCTCGATCACTCCGCCGATCGCAGCCAGGATGGACGGGATGTACTTGCCCTTGACCCAGGCGCCGCCGCGCGGGTCGAACACGGCCTTCAGTTCCTCGACGACAAAGGAAACATCCCCACCACGACGGAACACGGCCGAGATCATTCTGGTCAGCGCAAGCGTCCAGGCATAGTGCTCCATGTTTTTGGAGTTGATGAAAACTTCAAACGGTCGCCGACGCCCGCTGATGACGATATCGTTGATGGTCAAATAAATCGCATGCTCGCTGTCTGGCCACTTCAGCTTGTATGTCGATCCCTCCAGTGACTGAGGGCGGTCCAGCGGTTCCGACATATAGATAACGTCGCCACCTTCGACTTCATGCGGGGCGTCGGCACTTTCGCCCGGAACCTTTTCCGAACTTTCAGAAACTGTCAGAACCGAACCGGTCACATCGTTTGGACGATAGGTTGTGCACCCTTTGCAGCCTTGATCCCAAGCCTGCATGTAAACATCCTTGAACGCATCAAAACTAATGTCCTCAGGGCAGTTGATCGTCTTTGAAATCGAGCTGTCGATCCATTTCTGCGCTGCTGCCTGCATCTTGACGTGATCGGACGGGGACAAGGTCTGTGCGTTGACGAAAAAGTCAGGCAACTCCTTATCACCGAACTTGTCGCGCCACAATTGAACAGCGTAGTCCACCACCTCTTCTTCGGTGCGCGATCCATCTTTTTGCAGAACCTTGCGCGTGTAAGCATAAGCAAAGACAGGTTCGATCCCTGATGAGACATTTCCGGCGTACAACGAAATCGTGCCGGTCGGTGCAATCGACGTCAGCAGCGCGTTGCGTATACCGTTTTCCCTGATTGCATCACGCACGTCCTCATCCATTTGCTGCATTGTGCCACTGGCCAGGTACTTCTCGGCGTCGAACAACGGGAAAGCCCCCTTCTCGCGTGCCAAATCCACCGAAGCCAGATATGCGGCGCGAGCGATTGCTTGCAGCCAAAGCTCGGTCTGACGCGCCGCCTCGTCGGATCCATAGCGCAGGCCCAACATCAGCAATGCATCTGCCAAACCTGTGACACCCAAACCGATACGGCGCTTGGCCTGCGCCTCGGCAGCCTGTTCCGGCAATGGGAATTTCGAAGCATCAACCACGTTGTCCATCATCCGGACAGCGGTAGAGACCAGCTCCTGCATCGCTGCTTCATCCAGATGAGCACCGTTCTCAAACGGTTCAGCCACTAACCGCGCCAGATTAATCGAACCAAGCAGACAGGCGCCATAAGGCGGTAACGGCTGTTCACCGCAAGGGTTCGTAGCCGCGATGGTTTCGACATAGCTCAGGTTATTGGCCTTGTTGATCCGGTCGATAAAGATCACGCCCGGTTCCGCATAATCATAGGTCGCCTGCATGATCTTGTTCCACAGATCACGCGCCTGAACGGTGTGATAGACCTTGTCGCCGAACACTAGTTCCCATGAGCCATCTGCCTTGACCGCTTCCATGAAGGCATCTGTCACCAGCACCGACATGTTGAACATGCGCAAGCGGGCAGGGTCGGATTTGGCGGTGATGAACTGCTCGATATCTGGGTGATCACACCGCATCGTGGCCATCATAGCGCCGCGGCGCGAGCCCGCTGACATGATCGTGCGGCACATCGCGTCCCAGACATCCATGAAGCTGAGCGGCCCAGAAGCATCCGCGGCCACCCCATGCACATCCGCGCCACGTGGGCGGATGGTCGAGAAATCGTAACCGATCCCCCCACCCTGCTGCATAGTCAGCGCGGCCTCTTTCAGCATGTCAAATATGCCGCCCATGCTGTCGGGAACCGTCCCCATGACGAAGCAATTGAACAGGGTCACCTGCCGGGCAGTGCCGGCACCCGCGGTGATGCGACCGGCCGGAAGGTATTTAAAGTCCTCCAGCGCCTCGAAGAACTTTTCTTCCCAATGCGCAGCGTCCTTTTCAACTCGCGCCAGATCGCGCGCAATACGCCGCCAGCTGTCCTCAACAGTCTTGTCTATGGGCGTACCATCCGCTTGTTTGAAACGGTACTTCATGTCCCAGATCTGCTCGGCGATGGGGGCGGCAAAGCGGCTCATTGGTGATTCCTATTTAGCAAAGAGGAATCCAAGATAGACTAAATGTGCCGACAAATGCCACAACAACTTGATGCCTTTTCCTGTTGCTCTACAATATCAAGCAAGGCCTCGGGACGACTCTGTGGGAAAACTGTGGATAAACTCGTAAACCTCATAAAACTATCCGTCGGCTCTGAAAGCGTCGATACGCTGATCGCGTGGCAGGACAGCCGAAAACCGCTGTACGAGGACGGCTTACCACGCCATGTCACCCGCATGTGGCCCAAGCGCGAGGCCGAGATTCTGAACGGTGGGTCAATCTATTGGGTAATCAAAGGCGTCGTGCAATGCCGTCAGCGCATCCTGCGACTGGACGAGGTCCGGGGAGAAGACGGTATCCGTCGCTGCGCCATTGTTCTGGATCCCGAAGTGCATCGCACTCAGAACGCCCTGAAACGCCCCTTTCAGGGTTGGCGTTACCTTAAACCCGAAGATACCCCGGCCGACCTGCCGAAAGGGCGCGAACAAGACGATGCCCTGCCCGAAGACTTGAATCGGGCACTGGCGGATATCGGCGTGCTGTAGTTATCCCAATTGATCCAATAGCCCGGACAAAACTGATTTACCTTCAGCGTCATATTTCGCCACGCGGCTGCGCCAAAGAGTGGCCTGAGATTGCAGGATCAGCCCATCAGACAGGATTTTCAGGTGGTTTGCCCGCAAGGTTTCGCCAGTTGATGTGATATCCGCAATCGCCTCGGCGGTCTCGTTCATCACGGTGCCTTCAGTCGCGCCCTGGCTATCAACCAGTGTATAGTCAGCCACACCTGCGTCGGTCAGGAATTCCCGCACCAGCCTATGGTATTTGGTCGCAATCCTAAGCCGATGGCCATGCGTTTTGCGGAACGCAGCCGCCGCCGCGTCCAGATCGTCCAGCGTGTCCACGTCCACCCAGCAGGCGGGTGTTGCGATGATCAGATCGGCTTTGCCGAACCCCAGTTGTGAGATCTCTTCTACCTGCTGTTCCCAGCGCGGCAACTTTTCTTGCACCAGATCAACGCCAGTGACGCCCAAATGGATACGGCCAGCGGCCAGTTCCCGCGGGATTTCTCCTGCGGAAAGCAGGATCAGGGAAACCCCATCGATTCCTTCGACCTTACCGGCATATTCCCGATCCGATCCGCTGCGTGACAGAGAAATGCCGCGCTTTTCGAACCACGAGAAGGTCTTCTCCATCAACCGGCCCTTGGATGGTACGCCCAGTTTCAGGCTCATTGCATCGCCTCCTCGATCTCGAGCATCAGATCCGGGCGAATGACGCCTCCAACGGCCGGAATCTCCGCTCCGTTCCCCAATTGCCGCGTCAGCGCGTCATAACGCCCGCCAGTGGCAATGGGCGGCAAATCGGGCCGACCCTCAGCATAAAAGCCAAAAACGAAACCGTCGTAATATTCCATCGACGTGCGCCCATAGGCGGCCTCAAAATCCAACCGTTCCACGTTAACGCCGCGTGCTTGCAGAGACGCAATCCGCGCCTCAAGGCGATCCAGTGCTGGAGTGATCTGCGGAAGGTCCACCGCAACATCGCGCAATTGTTCCAGCGCGAAGGGCATGGTTTCCCTCACATTCAGTAGTGTTTCCAGCCCAGCCAACTCGTTGTCAGAAACCGGAGGCGTGTCGCGGTCTTCGCACAAGGCTTCGATGCGCGCAGCAATCTCCGGCGCTCGGCGTTTGCCGATAATAGGAAATTCAAAAGCCATCGGATCGGCTGCATCAAGCAAGGCGTCACGTCCTTCCGGGGCGGGCTTTCGACCGGCAAATCGATCCAGCAACACACGGAACCGGCGCGGGCGCCACAGGTGCCGCATCAATGCGGCCTTCCGCCGATCCGTCGTGCGCAAACCCTCAACAGCGGCTGTCAGAATGCCGATATCGCCAGTCGCGGCACGCAGGGGCAAGCCGCGCAATTGCAGAGCGAAAAGAGAAAACACCTCGGCATCAGCCCCGGCGGGATCATCGCGGTCAAAGACCTCGTACCCCACCTGAATATACTCGTTGGCACGATCCGGGTCGTGCTCTTGCCGTCGGAAGACTTCGCCGGAGTAGGTGTAACGCGCAGGCTCTGCGCCTTCGCTCATATGCATTTGCACTACGGGCAGCGTGAAATCCGGTCGGAGCATCTGCTCACCGCGCAAGGCGTCAGAGGTCACATATGCGCGGGCTCGGATGTCCTCGCCATAAAGGTCCAGCAGAGTTTCAGCCGGTTGTAGCAGCGGTGGGTCCACGACCAACGCCCCGGCGGCCTCGAACCGGACACGCATCATCGCGGCGCGCGTCTGTATCTGGGAACGGTTGGCCATGGGTCAGTCCTGACTGTCCAGAATTTCACGTACTTTGGCGACCAGATCACCGCGCGGTACTTCGAACTGGCTGGGGCGCTCTTTCCATTCCTCAAGCGTGGCACTTTCGGCGATCTTGGCGCCGAGGATCAGGTCCTTGATCTGCACGATGCCGTTAGCCTTTTCATCACCGCCCTCGATCACAGCGATAGGAGAGTTGCGCTTGTCCGCATATTTCAACTGGTTGCCGAAATTCTTAGGGTTTCCCAGATAGACCTCAGCCCGGATACCTGCACTGCGCAATTCAGCCACCATTGTCTGATAATCGCCCATCCGATCCCGATCCATAACGGTGACAACCACAGGGCCCTTGGCCCTGGCACTGATCCGACCCTTTTCGCGCAGCGCCGCCAGAAGGCGGTCAACTCCAATGGATATACCCGTGGCAGGAACTTCCTGCCCCGTGAACCGCTTGACCAGATCGTCATAGCGCCCACCGCCCGAGACCGACCCGAATTGGCGCTTACGGCCTTTCTCGTCGAAAATCTCAAAGGTCAGTTCAGCTTCATAAACCGGCCCGGTGTAGTAGCCCAAACCGCGCACGACCGAAGGGTCGATCTCGATCCTGTCCGCACCATAGCCGCCCGCATCCAGCAAGGCGCCGATCTGTTCCAGCTCGGCGATACCATCCGCACCCATCATGCTGTCGCCAACGGCGGCCCGCAGATTAGCCAGCGTCCCGGCAGTGTCAGCGGCCTTGGATGTCAGAAAGGCAATCACCGGCTCGGCTTGATCGTCACTGAGGCCAACGCCGTCAATGAACGCCCCCGATGCATCCAGACGACCCTGGGTCAGCAACTCTCGCACGCCCTGCTCCCCCACCTTGTCGAACTTGTCGATGGTGCGCAGAACGTTATCGCGGGCCGCCGCGTCTTCGCCCAGACCCATCGCCTCGAGCACGCCATTCAGAACCTTGCGGTTGTTCACGCGCACCAGATAGTCACCGCGCGGAATACCGACGGTCTCCAACGTGTCCGATAGCATTGCGCAGATCTCGGCATCGGCCGCCATCGAGGCCGTCCCCACAGTATCCGCATCACACTGATAAAATTGGCGATACCGACCCGGGCCGGGCTTTTCGTTGCGCCAAACCGGACCCATCGCATAGCGGCGATAGGGTGTCGGCAGATCGTTGCGGTGCTGCGCATAGACGCGTGCCAAAGGCGCGGTCAGATCGTAGCGCAGGGCCATCCAGTCGCCATTGTCGTTCTCATCGAATTCCTGCCATGCGAACACGCCTTCGTTCGGGCGGTCGACGTCGGGCAGGAACTTGCCCAACGCCTCGACGGTTTCGACTGCACTACTTTCAAGCGCATCAAAACCATAGCGATGATAGACGCCAGCAATGGTCCGCAGCATCTCGGTGCGCTGCGTGACTTCCGAGCCGAAATAGTCACGAAACCCTTTCGGCGTGACTGCCTTGGGGCGGGGCTGTTTCTTGGGCTTGGCCATTTGGGGCGTCCTTGGGATTTTCCTGTTCCGCGCGCGGTCTATCCCATGGCCCGGATCGGGGCAAGCCAACCCTCTGCCGCAGGCGTTCTTTCTCTGGCCTTGGAGACAGCAGGCCGCTATGACCGGCTCAGAGACAGGAGCGTCCCATGCAGCATCTGGAAGAACAGATCGCCCATTTGACCCGCACGGTCGAAGAGCTGAACACAGTCGTCACTCGGCAACAGGACGAAATCGACCGCCTGACCCGTCGGGTTGAAATGCTGTTACAGCGCGAAGCTGAGCGCGCACAGGAAGGATCCGGCGGCGTTATCTTGGGAGACGAACGCCCGCCTCACTATTGAGATCCTACAAACCCAAAGTCGATTTTACGGCATCATCAACGACACCGCCCAGCAACGCATTCTCGTCCCCCGCGCAACCCTCAGTCAGAGCGGCCAAAAATGTCTCACGCAGTTTGGCCTTATCCTCATCAGACGACGCGTAGTCCTCGATATTGATCTGTCGGTTATAGAGCGAAAGGGCCGTCATCTTGCTGACCACGTCCAGAACGTATTCGTCGCTCCCATCGGCCTCTTCGATGACGGAGGCACAGGTGTGGTACATCATCGGCAGGGCTTCCTGTACCATCTGCTTAGCTGCCTCGTCAGCCTGCACCAGGACCGGAACAGAAATAAGAGCGGCGGTCATTATCTGAATAGCGAAAATACGCATCTCATACCCCTCCGATTACTTTGAATTCGCGCCGATGAGCGCGCCAACGACCGCCCCTGCAGCGGCCCCTTTGCCATCACCAACCAGAGCGCCGACCCCCGCACCGATCAACGCGCCCTTTACCGCTTTTTTCTCTTTGTCATCCGCCAACCCCGCTGTGGCCGAGATCAAAGCCAGCGACGTTGTTGCGGCAAATGCAACTGTTCTTAATCCAATTCCTGAAATCGTCATGTGGATGCCCTCCCATGGCATGACCTGAGCAATTACCTTTGGGGTAAGCCTAACGAGGCGCCAATGTACTGGCAACAAAACGGTGGGCGTTAGATCTCCTCGACTGACATGACTCCGTCCAACGATTTAATTGCGCCCTTGATCTGTGGGTTGATCGGGAAATCCTGACCTAACTCCATTTCAACTTCTCCGGGCAAGCCAGGGTCCATCAGGCACAGCTGAATCGGACCCTTCGAAGCGTTTTTGGCCGCGCTGGCCGCGTCCTCAAGCACTTTTGCCACTGTCGGCAAAACCTGCGGTTCTTCCACAAAAATCTTGAGCCCGGTTGCACCGGCTTCGGCTACTACGGCGTCAACCGGACCGACGGAGCGGCCGAGCAGTTTCAGCTGGTCCGCCTCCATCGTCGCCTCGGCGGTCAGGACAACCTGCGCGCCGGTCTCCAGAAACTCACGCGACTTTTCCAAAGTATCCGAGAACAGCGTGACTTCGTAAGCGCCGGTCGGATCGGAAAGCTGGGCAAAGGCAAAGCGGTTACCCTTTGCCGATTTCCTCTCTTGTCTCCCGGAAACCACCCCTGCCATTTTGGCAAGCATCATCCCTTTGTGCCTGACATGCTCGATGACCTGATCCAGAGTCATGACGTCACGCCGCTTTAGCGCCGGCATGTAGTCGTCCAGGGGGTGACCCGACAAGTAAAAGCCGATGGCCTTAAATTCTTCGCTCAACCGCTCCGCCGGCAGCCAGTCCGGCGACTGCGACAGGCGCGGCTCGGGCAGGTCGTCGCCAGCCTCACCGAACAAGGACACCTGGTTCGAGTTCTTCTGTTCATGGATTGCCGCCGAGTATTGCACAAGCGGATCAAGGCTTTCGAATACACGACGGCGGTTCTTGTCGAGCTGATCAAAAGCCCCGGCCCGCGCCAGCATTTCCAGAGGGCGCTTGCCCACTTTCTTCAGGTCGACGCGGCGGGCAAAATCGAACAGGTTCACAAATGGCTTTTCCGCGCGCCCTTCGACCACAAGGTTCATCGCTTCGACGCCTACATTCTTGAGCGCGCCCAGCGCATAGACCAAGTGCCCCTCGACCACGTCGAACGTCGCCAGCGAGCGGTTCACGCAGGGCGGCACGTAGGGAAGTTCCAGGCCTTTACGGACTTCCTCGAAATAGACCGCCAGCTTGTCGGTCAGGTGGATATCGCAGTTCATGACGCCCGCCATGAACTCAACCGGGTGGTTCGCCTTCAGCCAGCCGGTCTGATAGCTGACCACCGCATAAGCAGCCGCGTGCGATTTGTTGAAGCCATAGTTCGCGAATTTTTCGAGCAGGTCGAAGACCTCAGACGCCTTCTTGGCATCCACTCCATTTTCGCCCGCGCCCTTTTCGAATTTCGGGCGTTCGGCGTCCATCGCCTCTTTGATCTTCTTACCCATCGCACGGCGCAGCAGGTCGGCACCGCCAAGGCTATACCCTGCCATGACCTGCGCGATCTGCATCACCTGTTCCTGATAAACGATGATGCCCTGGGTTTCTTCAAGGATATGGTCAATCAGCGGATGTACGGACTCGATTTTCCGCAGCCCGTTCTTGACCTCGCAATAGGTTGGAATGTTCTCCATTGGACCGGGGCGGTACAACGCCACAAGAGCAACGATGTCCTCGATACACGTGGGTTTCATACGCTTGAGCGCGTCCATCATGCCCGAGGATTCCACCTGGAACACTGCGACCGTCTTGGCCGCCGAGTAGAGCTTATATGTCGCCTCGTCGTCCAGAGGGATTGCGTTGATCTGGTTCTCGGCCCCCTCGGCTGGTTCATAGAGTTCCGTGCCATCAGCGGTGACGTGCAGCGGGCGCCCGGACTTAAAGATCAGATCCATAGCGTTTTGGATCACGGTCAGGGTTTTCAGACCCAGAAAGTCGAACTTCACCAGCCCGGCTTGCTCCACCCACTTCATGTTGAACTGGGTTGCAGGCATATCCGAGCGCGGGTCCTGATAAAGCGGTACCAGCGCATCCAGCGGTCGGTCGCCAATCACCACCCCCGCCGCGTGCGTCGAAGCGTTCCGCAGCAGACCCTCGACCTGCTGGCCGTATGTCAGCAGACGATCCACAACCTCTTCGTTGCGGGCTTCTTCGCGCAGGCGCGGTTCGTCTTTCAACGCTTTTTCGATGGATACGGGTTTGACGCCTTCGACGGGGATCATCTTGGACAGCCGGTCCACCTGCCCGTAAGGCATTTGCAGAACTCGTCCGATGTCACGCACGGCCGCCTTCGACAAGAGCGCACCAAAGGTGATGATCTGCCCCACTTTGTCGCGGCCGTATTTCTGCTGCACATAGCGGATTACTTCTTCCCGACGGTCCATGCAGAAGTCGATATCGAAGTCTGGCATCGAAACCCTTTCGGGGTTCAGGAAGCGTTCGAACAGAAGGCTGTAGCGCAATGGATCAAGGTCGGTGATCGTCAGCGCATAAGCAACCAGCGAGCCCGCACCCGAGCCCCGACCCGGCCCCACAGGAATATCCTGATCTTTGGACCATTGGATAAAGTCCGCAACGATCAGGAAGTAGCCCGGGAAACCCATCCCTTCGATAATGTCGAGCTCGAAATCCAGCCGCTCTTGATACTCCTCGGGCGTCACAGCATGCGGGATCACCGCCAGACGCTTTTGCAGTCCTTCATTCGCAATGCGGCGCAGTTCGGCGACCTCATCATCAGCGAATTTTGGCAGGATCGGGTCGCGACGATAGGCCATGAACGCACAGCGTTTGGCAATCTCGACGGTGTTCTCGATGGCCTCGGGCAGATCGGCAAACAGAGTCACCATCTCTTGCTGCGACTTGAAATAATGCTGTGCGGTCAGACGACGGCGACCGTCTTGCTGGTCGACATAGGCCCCTTCAGAGATACAGATCAACGCATCATGCGCCTCGTACATATCCGAGGTCGGGAAATAGACGTCGTTGGTGGCAACCAGTGGCAGGTTCTTGGCATAGGCCATCTCGACATGACCACGTTCAGTCAGGCGTTCGGCTTCGGGCTGGCCACCCTCACCCGGATGACGTTGCAATTCTATATACAGGCGATCCGGGAACATCGTCGCCAGCCTATCTATTAAAACCTCTGCCGCCGGACGCTGACCTTGCTGCAAAAGCCGTCCCACCGGGCCATCGGGCCCACCGGACAGGCAGATCAGGCCATCTGATCGGTCCGCCAACTCCTCCAGCGTCACTTGCGGCAGTTGTCCGCCCTTGTCCACATAGAGGCAAGAGCTGAGCTTCATCAGGTTTTCATACCCAACCTCAGATTGTGCCAGCAGCAACAGCGGCGCGGGTGCTTTTGGCTTCTCACCCGGTTGCGCCTGCACGTAAGTCAAGTCGACCTGGCACCCCATGATCGGCTGCACGCCCGCCCCGCTGGCGGTGACCGAAAACTCGAGCGCCGAAAACATACTGTTTGTGTCGGTCACAGCGACGGCCGGCATCTCCATCTGCTCGCAAAGAGCCGGCAGCTTTTTCAGGCGCACGGCACCTTCCAGCAGTGAATATTCGGTGTGAACGCGGAGGTGAATGAATCGGGGAATACTGCTCATGACCGGCAGGCTACCTCAGCCAGCGACCACGCAAAAGCCAGAACCTGAGCCACGAACTGTCAAAATAATCGACGGCGATTATTCGGTTTTTTCAGAAGGTGCTTCGGGTGGGAAGTTCTTCGCCAAACAGAAAACACTTTAGTTTCAAAACACTGAGCAATACAGTTGGTTGAATAATTCACGCCGTTTGGCGGTATTGGTGCATCGCAGGGGCAGTTTTTCTTGCCAGACAACCTGCGCTGTTTCTAACATCTTACGGCAAGCTACCAGCCCGCTACTCTTTCTACGTCGCATCGAAGGAGAGCACCGAAGGGCACAACCGGGTAAGGCGACGGGTTTCTCGTATGAATATCACGTTTCTTCTGAACGGAGAGACAGTGGAGCTGGCGGATGTCGATCCGACAGCGACCCTGCTGGACTGGCTGCGCGAGGACCGCGGCCTGACCGGCACCAAAGAAGGCTGCAACGAGGGCGATTGCGGTGCCTGCACCGTGATGGTGACGGATGAAGGCGGCCACAAAGCGCTGAATTCCTGCATCCTGTTCCTGCCCCAATTGCACGGCAAGGCGGTGCGTACGGTCGAAGGTGCTTGTGGTCCGAATGGTGAAGCGCATCCCGTTCAACAGGCCATGGTCGACCTGCATGGTTCGCAATGCGGTTTCTGCACCCCCGGTTTCGTGATGTCGATGGTGGCAAGCCATGCCACTGGCGCAACAGATCACGACACTCAGCTTGCTGGCAATCTTTGCCGCTGCACGGGCTATGCACCGATCATTCGCGCGGCGGAAGCTGTTGAAAAACACCCTGTTCCGGTCTGGGTTCGGGACAAGCCTGTAGCGACGCGGGCGGCCTCACCCATGTTGCCGGAATCCTCAGACGAATTGGCCGCCGTTTTTGCCGAGCACCCGGATGCCACACTGGTAGCAGGAGCAACCGACGTAGGTTTGTGGGTCACCAAGCAACTGCGGAATCTGGACCCGGTCATTTTCCTGAACCGCTGTGACGATCTGAAGGAAATTGACATCACAGATGACGAAGTCCGCTTCGGCGCCATGGTCGACATGAACCGCATGGGCGCGGCGCTAGCCGACCTGCATCCTTCCTACGCCGAGATGATCCGCCGCTATGCCAGCGTTCAGGTCCGGCACGCGGCCACCGTTGGTGGAAACATCGCCAATGGCTCACCTATCGGAGACAATCCGCCCGCGCTGATTGCTCTGGATGCAACGCTGCACCTCCGCAAGGGAGATGCGCGTCGTTCGGTTCCGCTGGAAGAGTTCTTCATCGACTACGGCAAGCAAGATCGCACCCCGGGCGAATTTGTCGAAGCCGTCAGCTTCCCGCGTCAGGTCGACCGTCTGAAAACCTATAAACTCAGCAAGCGCTTCGATCAGGATATCTCGGCCGTGTGCGGGTGTTTCAACATCACCGTTTCGAACTGCATCGTCACGCAGGCACGCATCGCTTTTGGCGGAATGGCTGGAATTCCGAAACGAGCCTCGAACGTCGAGGCCGCTTTGGCCGGCAAGCCATGGACGCACGAAACCATTCGGGCCGCGATCCCTGCTTTTGCTGACGATTTTACCCCGATGACGGACATGCGCGCCTCGGCCACGTATCGGCTGGAAACGGCCAAGGCGATGCTCGAACGATACTTCCTCGAAGATCAGGGCGAGGTAACTAACGTGCTGGAGGTGACGGCATGAGCGTGACAAAACCACTCCCCCACGACGCCGCGCCGCTGCATGTCTCTGGTACTGCACGTTATGTGGACGACATCCCGACGCCCAAAGGATCGCTGCATCTGGCTTTTGGCCAAAGCCCGATCGCCAAGGGTAAGATCACGGCGATGGATCTGTCGGCTGTAAAAGCCGCCGAAGGGGTCGTCATGGTGATGACCGCCGAGGACCTGCCCTTTGCCAATGACGTCTCTCCGTCCATCCATGACGAGCCTTTGCTGTCGGATGGTACGGTCAACTACATCGGCCAGCCGGTCTTCCTCGTGGTCGCAACAAGCCATCTTGCGGCGCGTAAAGCGACACGTTTGGACAAGATCGATTATGCCGAAGAAACTCCGATCCTGACAGTCGAGGATGCCTTGGCAGCGGACAGCCGGTTCGAAGAAGGCCCCCGAATTTATGCCAAAGGGGATGCGGACGCCGCCATTGGCGGGTCTGCTCATGTGATTGAGGGCGGTTTCGAACTTGGCGGGCAGGAGCACTTCTATCTGGAAGGACAGGCCGCTTTGGCCGTGCCAAATGAAGGCGCGGATATGCTGGTGCACTCCTCGACCCAACACCCGACCGAGATTCAGCACAAAGTTGCGGACGCATTGGGTGTTCCTATGCACGCCGTTCGGGTTGAAACGCGCCGCATGGGCGGCGGGTTTGGCGGAAAGGAAAGTCAGGGCAATGCTCTGGCCGTTGCCTGTGCCGTCGCGGCTCGTGCAACCGGCAAGGCCTGCAAAATGCGCTATGACCGTGACGATGACATGATCATCACCGGCAAGCGCCATGCGTTTCGCATTTCGTACAAGGCCGGATTTGATGAGTACGGGCATATTCAGGGCGTTTCCTTCCTGCAATACGCGATCTGCGGCTGGGCGCAGGACCTATCCCTGCCCGTGGCTGACCGCGCGATGTTGCATTCGGATAACGCCTATCTGCTACCGAATGCCCGGATCGAAAGCCACCGGCTGAAAACCAACACCCAATCTGCCACCGCCTATCGCGGCTTTGGCGGGCCTCAGGGCATGGTCGCCATTGAGCGGGTGATGGATCACGCCGCGCACGTGATGGGTTTGGATCCGGTCGAACTGCGTCGCCGGAACTACTATGACCCAGCACATGTGCCAACCATGGAACCCACGCACCTAGCGACCCGTCCCTTGGGCCATGTCGACCCGCACGAGGATCTGACAAGTTTGGGTGCAGTGGAGCAGGTAAAGACTGCGCCACCTGTTCGGCCGGTGCCAGAAGGCGGCAATACAACGCCCTACGGCATGGAAGTCACTGATTTCGAACTGCATGAGATGACAGAGGCGTTGCTGAAATCCAGCGATTATGCCTCCCGTAAGGCAGCGATCGAGAAGTGGAACGCCAAGAATTCCGTTATCAAGAAAGGCATCGCCTTCTCTCCGGTCAAGTTCGGCATTTCATTCACGCTGACCCATCTGAACCAGGCGGGGGCGCTGGTGCACGTGTATCAGGACGGCTCGGTTCACCTGAACCACGGTGGCACGGAAATGGGCCAGGGACTGTTCCAGAAAGTCGCTCAAGTTGCTGCGTCTCGCTTTGGCATTCCGTTAGAGATGGTTAAGATCACGGCGACAGACACAGCCAAGGTGCCCAACACGTCTGCTACGGCGGCGTCTTCGGGCAGTGACCTGAATGGTATGGCGGTCAAGGCTGCCTGTGAGACGATCCGCGACCGGATGGCGGATTATCTGGCAGAACGGCATCAGGCTGATCCATCAACGGTCACATTTGCGGATGGTCAGGTCACGGTCGGCGAAGAGACCTATCCCTTCGCCGAAGCCGCCGCGTTGACTTATCAGGGCCGTGTGAGCTTGTCGGCGACCGGGTTCTACAAGACTCCCAAGATCGAATGGGACCGGATCAAAGGTCGCGGCCGACCGTTCTTCTACTTCGCTTATGGTGCATCTATCACCGAAGTTGCTGTTGATACGCTGACCGGAGAAAACCGAATTCTGCGCACAGATATCCTGCATGACGCAGGTGCCTCGCTGAACCCGGCACTGGATGTCGGTCAGGTTGAGGGCGGGTATGTGCAAGGCGCAGGCTGGCTGACAACCGAGGAACTGGTCTGGGATGGCAAGGGCAACCTGCGCACGCATGCGCCGTCGACCTACAAAATTCCGGCCTGTTCCGACCGGCCCGACGTTTTCAACGTGGCTTTGTGGGATGGCGCGAACCGTGAGGACACGATCTATCGCTCCAAGGCGGTAGGAGAGCCGCCGTTCATGCTGGGCATATCCGCCTGGCTGGCGCTGTCGAACGCGGTGGCGGCCTGCGGAGACAGCTATCCCGCATTGGACGCACCGGCCACGGCGGAAGAAGTCTGGCACGGCGTCCAAAGAGTTAAGGGAGGTACCTAATGGGATTTGATCGGGAAGCATTGAGGGAGGCGGTCAAAACCCACGGAAAAGTGGTCCGGGTGGTCATTGCCGGGATCAAAGGTTCGTCACCCCGCGAAGTTGGTGCAGCTATGCTTGTTTGGGAGGACGGGCAATCAGGCACTATCGGTGGCGGAACGCTGGAGTTTCAGGCCGCCGAGGCAGCGCGGTCTCAGACCAAGTCGTCCCGCCTGACGCAACATGCGCTTGGCCCCGACTTGGGACAATGCTGCGGAGGTGCGGTAACACTGTTCAGTGAAATCTATGATCGCGACACCGTAAACAAGTTGGACGACACACTGATCGCTCGCCCGACCTCAGGCGGCGAAATGCCCCTTTCGGTCAAACGCCTGCAGACGCAGGCCCGTGGCCAGGGCGTTCAGCCGGACACGCAACTGATCGACGGCTGGATGGTAGAGCCGGTGCATAAACCGGAGCGCAACTTGTGGATCTGGGGCGCCGGTCACGTAGGCCGTGCTCTGGTCGATGTTCTGTCACCGCTGCCCGATCTGGCGATCACCTGGGTCGATACAGGACCAGAACGGTTCCCCGAAACGGTACCGAGCGGTGTCACCGTCGCGCCAGCGGCGAAACCAGCCAAGCTGGTGCGCTATGCGCCGCGCGATGCCGAACACCTTGTGCTGACATATTCACACAATCTGGATCTGGAACTGTGCAACAGGCTGCTTTTGCACGATTTCCGCTTTGCGGGCTTGATCGGCTCGGCTACCAAATGGGCGCGATTCCGGTCGCGGCTGGCCACCCTCGGGCACCCGCCCGAACGGATAACCCGGATCACTTGCCCGATTGGCGATCCGTCACTGGGCAAACACCCGCAGATGATCGCCGTCGGCGTCGCAGCGCAAATCCTGCGCCCTGCCCGGCAGAACGACTTGAAGAAGGACCTGAGCGCGTGACCACTCCATTATTGAGTTTGCAAGGGCTGACCAAAGCCTATCCCGGCGTCGTGGCCAATGATCAGGTGTCCTTTGACATCGGTGAAGGCGAAGTTCATGCCCTGCTGGGCGAGAACGGCGCGGGAAAATCCACGCTGGTGAAAATGATCTACGGGCTGGTGAAACCCGACAGCGGCACGATGCTGCTGCGCGGACAGACTTTTGCACCACCTGAACCCCGTGCTGCGCGGGCGGATGGGATCGCAATGGTGTTCCAACACTTCTCGCTGTTCGACGCGCTGAACGTGGCCGAGAACATCGCACTTGGTATGGAGAAACCACCAGCCATGGGTGATCTGGCCTCTCGAATTCGGGAAGTTTCCGAGACATACGGCCTGCCCCTTGATCCTTACCGCACGGTCGGCGACCTGTCTGCCGGAGAACGCCAGCGGGTCGAGATTATTCGCTGTCTTCTACAGGATCCCAAACTGCTGATCATGGATGAGCCGACCTCGGTTCTGACACCACAAGAGGTGGATATCCTCTTTGAAACGCTGAACAAGTTGCGATCCGAGGGCACTTCGATCCTCTATATCTCGCACAAGCTGGAAGAAATCCGCACGCTTTGTGATCACGCCACAATCCTGCGCTTGGGCAAGAACGTGGGCGAGTGTGTTCCAAACGAAACCTCTGCGCGTGATATGGCCGAAATGATGGTGGGCTCGACTCTGCAAACACCGGAACGCTCGGGGCGTGAGTTCGGCGAGGTTGCACTGGACGTAAGTGGCCTGTCTGTTCCGTCACCATCGGAATTCGGCACCGCTCTGCAAAACGTCCATATGACAGTGCGCAAGGGCGAAGTACTGGGCATCGGCGGCGTTGCTGGCAATGGACAGGATGAGCTGCTGGGCGTTTTGTCCGGTGAAATTCCGACCGCTGCGGACGCGATCAAGTTCAACGGTCAGAAGATTGGCAAACTAGGCCCGACTGCGCGCCGCAGCCTGGGTGTACTGACGGCACCCGAAGAACGGCTGGGCCACGCGGCTGCACCGGATATGAGCTTGACCGAGAACGCATTGCTTACCGGTTCGGTACGCGAAGGCCTTGAGAACAACGGGTTCCTGAAATGGGCCGAAACGCAGAGCTTTGCCGAGAGGATCATTGAAGACTTTGATGTCCGCACGCCGGGCCCCGAGAACGCGGCACGATCATTGTCGGGAGGGAACCTGCAGAAATTCGTGATTGGCCGTGAAGTTCTACAAAACCCCGACGTGCTGGTGGTGAACCAGCCGACTTGGGGCGTCGACGCTGCCGCTGCTGCTTCGATCCGTCAGGCAATTCTGGATCTGGCGGCCAAAGGCACGGCAGTTGTTTGCATCAGCCAGGATCTGGATGAACTGATGGAAATATCGGACAGCTTCGCCGCCCTGAACGAAGGCCGGCTGAGCGCGCCGCGCACAACAACAGGTCTGACGGTCGACGAAATCGGCCTGATGATGGGCGGAGCACATGGCATGGAGGTGGCCCATGTGTAAGCCAGTGACAAGACTCAAAAAAGATAATGTATACGGGGGGATGAGCATATGATTGTATTGGAGAAACGGCCACAGCCGTCCAAAGCGTGGTCCTATGCGACCCCTTTGGTGGCCGTGCTGGCGACAATGTTTTTTGGCGGGCTGTTATTCGCCATTCTGGGCAAAAACCCCATTCAGGCCATCGGAACTATTTTCTGGGAGCCTTTGTTCGGAGAGTTTGCGTTCTATTACCGTCCGCAATTGCTGGTGAAAGGTGCGCCGTTGGTTTTGATCGCCATCGGCCTGTCGCTGGGCTTTCGTGCAGGTATCTGGAACATTGGTGCCGAAGGTCAGTACATCATGGGTGCCATTTTTGGTGCGGGGGCCGGTCTTGCGTTTTACCCGCTTGATGCGTGGTACGTTTTCCCGATCATGGTAATCGCTGGCGCATTTGGCGGGTGGCTCTGGGCGATGATCCCTGCCTTTCTGAAAGTGCGTTTCGGCACCAACGAGATCCTTGTCTCATTGATGCTGGTTTATGTCGCCGAGCAGATGCTGGCGTCGGTTTCCCTGGGCCTGCTGAAAAACCCCGAAGGCTTTGGCTTTCCTGGATCACGCAACCTGCAATCCTATGAGAGCGCCCACAATGCCGAGCTTATCGTGGGATCGGGTATGCATTGGGGTGTCGTTACAGCCCTGATTGCCGTGATCTTTGCCTATGTTCTGCTGAATCGCCATATGCTGGGCTTTCACATCCGCCTGACGGGTGAAGCCCCGCGCGCGGCGAAGTTCGCTGGCGTGAATCCGGCGCGGCTAATCCTGTTCTGCCTTGGTTTGTCCGGAGCTCTTGCCGGGCTGGCAGGTATGTTCGAAGTGTCCGGACCCTCGGGCGTGGTCAGCATCGACTTCAACGTCGGCTACGGCTTTACCGCGATCATTGTCGCCTTTCTGGGCCGTCTGCATCCTGTGGGCATTCTTCTGGCCGGTGGCCTGATGGCGCTGACTTATATTGGTGGCGAGATCGCGCAGTCTCAACTAGGTCTGCCCGCCGCTGCCATTCAGGTGTTCCAGGGCATGCTTCTGTTCTTCCTGCTCGCCTTCGATCTTTTGACCAACTACCGCATCCGTGCGGCCCGTAGCGAGGTGGCTTGATCCATGGACCTTACTGAAATCAACCCCGTCCTTTTGCTGGCCTCCCTTATGGTCGCAGCAACCCCACTACTTTTGGCCGCGATTGGGGAACTGGTCGTCGAAAAGGCCGGCGTCCTGAACCTTGGCGTCGAAGGCATGATGATCGTCGGCGCAATCAGCGGCTTTGCCATCTCCGTCGAGACCGGCTCACCCTGGCTCGGTTTTATCGCTGCGGCCATCGGAGGCGCAGTGTTGTCCTTGCTGTTCGTGTTATTGACACAGGTTGCGCTGGCAAATCAGGTAGCCAGCGGTCTGGCACTGACACTGTTCGGCCTTGGGTTCAGTGCCCTGTTGGGACAAAGCTATGTAGGTGTCAAACCGCCCAGCATGGGAGAAATCCATATCCCGCTGGTCAGCGATATTCCGGTCCTTGGCCCGATCCTGTTCCAGCATGATCCGATCCTCTATGTCGGCATCGCATTGACCGCCGCGGTCTGGGCTGTCCTGAAATACACCCGCGTAGGATTGATCCTGCGAGCGGTGGGTGAAAACCACGATGCGGCACATGCATTGGGCTACAAGGTGATCAAGATCCGCATTCTGGCAATCCTGTTCGGTGGTGCCTGTGCCGGGTTGGGTGGTGCCTATATCAGCCTGATCCGCGTCCCGCAGTGGACCGAAGGCATGACGGCCGGTGTCGGCTGGATCGCGCTTGCACTGGTTGTATTCGCCAGCTGGAAACCATGGCGTGCATTGCTGGGTGCGTATTTGTTTGGCGGAATCACAGTGTTGCAGCTTAATCTGCAGGCAGCGGGCGTTGCCATTCCCGTCGAGTATCTGGCAATGTCACCCTATATTATCACAATCCTTGTGCTTGTGATCCTTTCGGCCGACAAGAGCAGCGCACCTGCCTCACTGGGCCGTATCTTCCATGCCTCGCACTAGGCGGGGCCAATTGAACCAACTTGGGGAGTAACCACATGAAATTCACTTCAATTCTGACAAGCGCCGCGATGGCGCTGGGTCTGGCAACGGGCGCCATGGCCCAAGACAAAACAAAGGTCGGCTTCGTGTTTGTCGGCCCGGTCGGAGATGGCGGCTGGACTTATGAACATAACAAAGGCCGTCTGGCTGTTGAGGAAGAATTCGGTGACAAGGTCGAAACCGTGTTCGTTGAATCCGTACCCGAAGGACCGGATGCAGAGCGTGTGATGACCCAGATGGCGTTGGAAGGTGCTGATCTGATTTTCACCACCTCGTTTGGTTACATGGACCCGACCATTAACGTTGCCAAGAAGTTCCCGAACGTTAAGTTCGAGCACGCCACCGGCTATAAAACAGCGCCGAACGTTTCGGTCTATTCCGCCCGGTTTTATGAAGGTCGCGCAGTTCAGGGCCATATCGCGGGGAAGATGACCAAATCGAACACTGTCGGTTATATCGGTTCCTACCCGATCCCCGAAGTGATCCGTGGCATCAACTCGGCCTATATCCACGCCAAGAAGGTCAACCCGGATGTCGAGTTCAAGATCGTCTGGGCCTACACTTGGTTTGACCCGGCAAAAGAGGCTGATGCCGCCACCGTTCTGATCGAACAGGGCGCAGACGTGATCCTGCAGCACACCGACTCGACCGCTCCGCAAGCGGCTGCACAAGAGGCGGGTAACGTGATCACCTTTGGCCAAGCTTCGGATATGAGCGAATATGCTCCGATGCCGCGTGTTTCGTCGATCATCGACAACTGGGCACCTTACTACATCGCGCGCACCAAAGCCGTGATGGATGGCTCCTGGGAAACTGTGAACACTTGGGACGGCATCGCAGAAGGAATGGTGGAAATTGGTGAAATTTCGGATGCTGTTCCGGCAGACCTCAAAGAAGAGGCACTGGCCCTGAAGGCGTCCATTGCCGATGGCAGCTACCACCCCTTCACAGGCCCGCTGAAAAAGCAGGACGGCAGCGACTGGCTGGGCGAAGGTGAAACTGCCGATGACGGCACACTGGCTGGTATGAACTTCTACGTCGAAGGACTTGAAGGCGAAATTCCGCAATAAACTCGATCTAACGACACAGTTAAAGCCCGCCACTACCGGCGGGCTTTATCATTTCTGATCGTGAAGTCCGAATATTCGCCAAGCCAGAATGATCCGGGAAATCGCGGTCAAGAAACACAAACCTCCGAAAATCCACGACATGAACGAAAAGGCATTCGGCACTAAACACAGCAGGGTGAAAAAGGCGATCGTTTCGGCGCCTTCCAAAAGACCGCCCGTGAAATACAGTGCCTTTTCTCCGCGTGCATGGGTCTTCAGGCCGTGCCGATCCGCCAGCAGCGAAAACCCAAGAAAACTCGCCCCATTGAAATAGAACGACAGCAGTAAAAAGCCCCCGGCCGCCCCATTCGTGACCGGATCAGCCAAAATGAACCCCAGCGGGATTGCGCCGTAAAACAGGAAGTCGCAGGTAATATCCAAATACCCGCCAAAATCCGTTCCGCCCCGTGCCCGCGCGACCGCTCCGTCCAAACCGTCAGCAAGACGTGACAACAGCATTGGACCCAACGCCCAATAGGTTTCACCCGCCACGATCAACCCTGCGGCAAGCAGACCAAGCGCCAGCCCGATCAACGTCACCTGATTTGCCGTAAACCCCAACCGGGCCAGTAAGCGGCCCTGAGCATTCAGGGCCGGGTCAATTATCGGTCGGATCTGCGCATCGAACATGAGCGGCAGTTAACCGCACTTATCGATCATGACCAGACACATTACCGCGAGGCGCGTGCTGTGAATGCCACTTAGTGCCCGCTGAGAACCAGCGTGTTCACCGGCATCAGGATCAGGCGCAGGCGCAATCCGGCGGCGTGTACAACGCCAATAGTGTCGACAACATGCAGAAACGCTTTTTCCCAGAACCCAAGGTTTTCATCTTCGAGCTTGGCATGGTTGTCGGTATAGACATTGGCCAGACAGTTACTGCCAGGTGGAATCCGGTCCGCCATGCCTTTGTACAAAGGTTCAAGATAGACCAGAATCGAGCCCGGAATTGTGTTTGTCTGAACGTCGCGCAATTCGTCGGAAGGACGAATCTGCCCAGACGGGATCACGTCCTGAACTTGGACCACTACAACTGGGATAACTGTGAATGGCTTGGTCATGCATCCCAGTTCGCCAATCATGCCCGGCTTGATGACCTGTGCGGACAATTGATTGAACGCCGCCTGAAACCGGTCGTGGCCGGACGACGAAGGCACCAGAATGCCTGCTGGTCGCAGCAAGGGGCTGACGTAATCACCAACCTGCAACCCGAATTGTTCGATACGGCCCGTCACACCTGCGTTGATCACAGTCTTATCCAACTCGGTCAGGGCGGCATCGAGCTGCGCATTAGCGCTGGCGAGTTGGGCGGGGATCAGTTCTTCGATCTGCTGAACGACGGCTGCGCGTTGGGACTGGGCCGCGACAACCTGGGCTTCACGTTCGGCCACCAGATTTTCAAGCCGATCGATTTCCGCCAGACGAACCGCGCTGGAGCCTTCGTCGCGCAGGGTCGTGTTTCGCTCCAGGTCTTCTTTCGCCTGATCCAGCGCAGCGCGGGCGCCTGCAATGCCGGCATCTGCATTGGCAAGATCCGTCTGTGCTACTTTCAACGACGCCTGAACCTGTGCGATCTGCGCATGCGCAGCTTCAACCTGAGCTGTCTGGGTGAAATCCTCGATCCGAAAAATCGGCTGGCCCGCTGTCACGGTCTGGTTGTTGACAACATATACTTCGGACACGCGACCGCCCAGCTGCGGCAAGATGGTTACGGTACGAAAAAAGGACGCCGCAGCGCTGCTGGACGGGTGAAAATAGAACAGCGTCGTGATCACCGTGAGTGCCATAATGGCGCAGGTCGTTAACCCCCACCGCAACTCGTACCACATGGTGAACAGCGTGATTTCATGGCCAATCCGCTTACCCTGCACAAAGCGCCGAAAAAGGAAATCGGGCAGCACGGTCACAAGCGCGCACATCAGTGTTTCCAGCATGTTCTAGTGCTCCTGCGGCGCGGCTGTTTGTGGGTTAGGGTCAGCAGGCGACTCTTCGACGGGTGGCGCTGACGTACTTTGCGGCGCGAGCGAGCGGATGGCGTCGGCGATAGCGCGTAACGGCGCGGCAAAATCGGGGAACTGAAAGCCCGCCACCAGAATAGCCGCCACCCAGAATAGGCCATTATGGGTAAACAATGCGAGAAGCGCCAAAATTCCCACAAGCTGGAACTGAGGGTGATTTGACTCATGTGCGATTTTTTCGGGGATCGAGTGCAAGGTGAAATATGCAACGCCGATCAATACGATCACGACGACCGTGAAAACCAGCATAAACGTGAAAAGAAAATCGCTGCCATCGGCCTGAACCACATAGGACGGAACATGTCCTGTGGCCATCGGGTGTATCTCCGCAGTGTTCACCCTGCCCTCCTGTCTCCTGTATGTTCCTTCTTTGGATGGGTTGATGCACAATTTCAAGCCTGCTTATAGTTTGCAAGCCAACTGAACGGTTCCGCAAAACAATCCAGAGAAACAAATGTTTACTGATACACACCCGTCCGAAGCCTGCCCTGCGGCCAAAGATCAATGATCGATTTTCTTGTTGTGGGCGGCGGGATTGCGGGCCTCAGCGCTGGCGCGCGGTTATCGTCGCACGGTTCCGTCACTGTGCTCGAGGCCGAAGACGCCCTTGGCTATCACGCCTCGGGTCGGTCGGCGGCGTTATTCGAGGAAAGCTATGGCCCACCTTCCGTTGTCGCCCTGAACAAGGCCGGGGCGGATTTCCTGAAATCAGAAAATGGCGGCTACCTGACCCCCCGCGGGCTAATGCTGCTCGGTGGCAAAGATCAGGCAGAGTTGTTCAACAGAGATTTGACCAGCCTGAATATGCAGGGCATTTCAGTTGAGCATGCGCTATCTCGCGTGCCCATCCTGAATCCGGACACGGTCGGGTTTACTGCAGTAAGCGAAGCTGCATTCGACATAGACACCGACCGCATGCTGCAGGACTTTGCCCGCACCATTCGCGCCAATGGGGGGTCGGTCCTGACCCGCCAAAAAGTAACCAGTATACGAAAATTGGGGCACTGGACAGCCGAAGCGGCCCAAGTGTTCGAAGCCCGATATCTTGTAAACGCGGCGGGGGCCTGGGTGGACGAAATCGCAGAAATGGCAGGAATAACACCTATCGGGATTCTGCCCCATCGCCGATCCATGGCGCGCATCCCTGCACCGGGCGGGCATGACGTGACGGGTTGGCCCATGATGCTTGGCGCTGGCGAAGGGTGGTATGCCAAGCCCGACGCCGGAAAGCTGTTAGTGTCCCCTTCCGAGGTGGACGCCACTACGCCCCACGATGCTTATGCTGATGACATGGTTTTGGCAGAAGGACTGGCGCGATATGAAGCGATGGTCACAGAACCCGTGACGCGGGTCGAAACCAACTGGGCCGGGTTACGCAGCTTCGCCCCGGATGGAACATTGGTCTTGGGCCCGGACCCATCTGATTCATCCTTTATCTGGTCCGCCGGTCAGGGTGGGTACGGCTTTCAGACCGCCCCAGCCGCATCCCAACTGGTGGCAGATCTCACGATTGGACATGGCACGAATCTAGGGCCCGAATTTCTTGCGGCCCTGAAGCCGGATAGGTTGCGCAGATGACCCGACGACCGCCACCAAAAGCCAGCGTCGTGATCCAAAGCGAAGGCGACAAGCTGGTCGCCCCGGCCGCCAATCGAAATGTCGAAGCTCTGTGCAACCTGATTGAGCGCATTGCACCCGAGCAAGGCCGAGCCTTGGAACTGGCGAGCGGTACAGGGCAACACGTCATGGCTTTCGCCCAGCGCCTACCGGGTTTGACTTGGCAACCCACAGAGATTGCGCAGGAACGTCGAGCCAGCATCGACGCCTACAACATTGATCTGGCAAATGTCGCTGACGCCGCGCATCTGGATGCAACCTTACCAGATTGGCACAAGTCGTTTGGCGGGCAGGATTTGATCGTACTCATTAATCTCTTACATCTGATCAACTGGCCCATGGTCAAAACGCTGGTCGCCGAGGCAGCGCTGGCCCTGTGTCCATCCGGTTGCCTCGTGCTGTATGGACCGTTCAAACGCTCGGGCCGTCTGACCAGCGAAGGCGACCGGCGTTTTCATGAAGCTTTGACCGCAGAAGACCCCGAGATCGGCTACAAGGATGACACGCAAATCCTTACTCTTTTTCAGGAATGCGGTCTGGACCTGGCCGAAGCTATCGAAATGCCTGCCAACAATCTGGCTTTTGTTGCAAAAAATCCGAGCACCTGACCAAGATCAAGGCCTGCACCACGCCTCCTCCATCATATGCGAATTACTGTATGTATAATGAGGAACTCATCATGGCCTGGCAGGAAAAACTTTCTGATACGCGTAAAGGGCTACGCAATCTCAATACCGCGATCCCTGACACCGCCCGTGCCTTTGGGGCATTGGGAAAGTCAGTCAAGGAAGGCGGTACGCTGGACTACAAGACCAAGGAATTCATCGCCTTGGGAATGTCCATCGCTGTTCGATGCGAACCTTGTATTTCGCTGCACACCGAGGCTTTGATCAAAGCTGGCGCAACCCGGGAGGAAGTATCGGATGTTTTGTCTATGGCCATCCAGATGGGCGGTGGACCGTCCATGATGTACGCAGCCAAAGCGTTGGAATGCTTTGACGAACTGACCGCTGGGTAAACTGCGTCAATCTGCCTCCGCCGGACAGGCGGGGCTGGCACGTTTCAATACTGGAAGCGCCCCATCAAAGACGGAGAAGACCGCAATGAAACCTATTATGCCCGCACTGGCCATAACCTTTTCCGCAAGCGTCGCACTCAGCGCCAGCGATATGGATGAAGGTCTGGAACACTTCCTTGAAAGCTGGGATCTGAACAGCGACGGGGTCATTACTTTGTCCGAGGCAACTGAACAGCGCGAAGACCTCTTTTACATGTTCGACAGCGATGAAAATGGCATTCTCGACAGTGTCGAATATGACCAGTTCGATGCCACACGGGCCGCGGCATCCCAAACCGAAGGCGTGCCAAGCAAGGCCATGATCGCGGTAAACACGCTGAAGCGTGAATTCAACGACACCAATCAGGATGGCCAAGTCAGCCGCGAGGAATTTCTGAGCGGAACCGACATGTGGCTGCGAGCGTTGGACATCAACAAAGACGGCGCTGTCAGCCAGATAGATTTCGAACAATCCTGAAAAAAGGCCCCGGATCTCTCCGGGGCCTTTTCAAATCAGCCGTCCTTGCGGATGACCTCGTTTTTCGGATCATAGGGGCTGTCGCAGGTGACGACCGCATCCCACAACTTATCCTGTATCTTGACCTTCAGCTTGGTGCCTTCCACGGCCAGATCAGGTTTCACATACCCCATGCCGATGGATTTCTCGAACGCCACCGAGTAACCGCCCGAGGTCAGACGACCCACACGCTCACCTTCCGGTGTGTACAGCACCTCGCGACCCCAAGGATCGGCATCTTCGGGACCGTCGATCAGCAGGGTGCAGCATTTCACGCGCACGCCGGTTTCGACCATCTTATCCTTGCCGTGGAATTCTTTGTTCAAATCGACAAAGCGCGGCAGATCGGCTTCCAGCGGGTTCGCATCGCGACCCAGTTCGTTGCCGAAGGCACGATAGGATTTCTCCTGACGCAGCCAGTTTTGGGCGCGGGCGCCGACCAGCTTCATACCATGCTTCTCACCGGCCTTCTCAAGCAGGTCGAACAAGTAGTTCTGCATCTCGATCGGGTGGTGCAGTTCCCAGCCCAACTCACCGGTATAGGCCACACGGATCGCGTTGACGGGGCACATGCCCAGTTCGATCTGGCGGGCCGACAGCCATGGGAAGCGCTTGTTGGACAGTGCGGTCTCCGGATCGGCGTCCTTGATGACCTCTTTCAAAACGTCACGCGACTTGGGTCCGGCGATGGCGAAGACGCCCCACTGCGTGGTTACGTCCTGAATCTCGATGTAGCCGAACTCCTCCATCTTGTCCTCGGCCGCCTTGCGAAGGAAGTCGGCGTCGTACTCGGTCCAGGCACCGGCAGAGACGATATAGTAGTTGTTCTCACCATTGCGGACTATGGTGTATTCGGTGCGGGTGGTGCCGTGCGAGGTCAGCGCGTAGGTCAGGTTGATACGACCGACCTTGGGCAACTTGTTGCAGGTGAACCAATCCAGGAACTGAGTCGCACCGGGGCCTTTGACGACATGCTTGGTGAAGGCCGACGCGTCGATCAGGCCAACGCCTTCGCGGATGGCTTTTGCTTCGTCGACAGCGTATTGCCACCAACCACCGCGACGGAATGAGCGGGCGTCATGGTCGAAGTTCTCGGGTGCATCCAGCGGACCGAAGTAGTTTGGGCGTTCCCAACCGTTGACCCAGCCAAACTGTGCGCCACGAGCTTTCTGACGATCGTAAGCCGGAACGGTGCGCAGCGGGCGGCAGGCTGCACGCTCTTCGTCGGGGTGGTGCAGGATATAGACGTGCTCGTAGCACTCTTCGTTCTTGCGCGCCGCGAATTCGGTGGTCATCCAGTTGGACGAGTAACGTTTGGGGTCCAGCGAGGCCATGTCGATCTCGGCTTCGCCATCGACCATCATCTGCGCCAGATAGTATCCGGTTCCGCCCGCTGCGGTGATACCGAACGAGAACCCTTCAGCTAGCCACATGTTGCGCAGACCCGGAGCCGGACCAACCAGCGGGTTGCCGTCGGGGGTGTAGCAGATCGGGCCGTTGAAATCGTCTTTCAGGCCGGATTCGGCACAGGACGGCACACGTTCGGCCATCGCCATGTACTGATCGGCGATTCGGTCCAGATCCAGCGGGAACAGGTCGGCGCGGAAGCTGTCCGGCACGCCGTGTTCGAACCGCGCGGGTGCGCCGTGTTCGTAAATCCCCAGAATCCAGCCGCCGCGTTCTTCTCGTGCATAGGATTCGTTATCTGCGTCGCGCACAACGGGGTGTTCGGGGTTGCCCGCCTCGCGCCATTTGACCAGCTCTGGATCCTTGTCCATGACGATGAAGGTGTGCTCGACCGGAATGGCAGGCATTTTGATACCCAGCATCTTGGCGGTGCGCTGTGCGTGGTTGCCCGATGCGGTCACGACATGCTCGGCAGTGATCACCACTTTTTCGTCGCTCTCGACCAGGTTACCGCCTTTTTCGACCATCTTGGTGCAGGTGACTTCCCAATGGGTACCGTTCCAGTGGAAGGCGTCGGCCTGCATCTTGCGGACGATTTCGACGCCGCGCTGACGCGCACCCTTGGCCATCGCCTGGGTCACATCGGCGGGGTTAATGTAGCCGTCTTCGGTGTGATAGATCGCGCCCTTCAGATCCGAGGTCTCGATCAGCGGCCAACGTTCCTTGATCTGCTCAGGCGTCAGCCACTCATAGGCAACGTCACAGGTCTCGGCTGTGGACGCATAGAGCATGTATTCGTCCATACGCTCTTGCGTCTGTGCCATACGCAGGTTGCCCACCACGGCGAAGCCCGCGTTCAGGCCCGTCTCTTCCTCGAGCTGCTTGTAGAAGTCGACCGAGTATTTGTGGATGTGGGTTGTCGCGTAGGACATGTTGAACAATGGCAGCAGACCTGCTGCGTGCCAGGTCGAGCCAGAGGTCAGCTCGTCCCGTTCGATCAACATCACATCGTCCCAGCCCGCCTTGGCCAGATGATAGGCAATCGAGGTGCCGACGGCGCCACCGCCAACGACCAGTGCTTTGACTTGGGTTTTCATAACCGGGCGTCTCCCCTTGAATTCAGTTGACACCATATGGCGCATTTGAGTCGACCGGCGCGACATTCATCCGACCAGTGATATAAAAAAAACGACCCGCAGGTGCTGCGGGCCGTCGTTTTGGTTGCAAATTGGATCAGTTGCTTCCAACGGCGCAGCGTTTGCTGCTTCCAACAAGAGAGCAAGAGTTGCTGCCGCTACCACCCTTTCGTACGGTAACCCCTGCGGACTTATCCTGTTCGGCGCCTGAACCCTCAAACATGGACGTAAGACCTGCCAACAACCCGCCCGAGGTTTCCTGGTTCTGTTCCTCGGCAGCGGGACCGTCGCCTTTGATATTTGCCATCAAACGACCCAATAGACCTTTTCCTTCGGAACTCGCTTGTTCTGTTTCTGCTGTCATCAGATCATTCAACCCTTTGCGGTACCCTATCTGCATCAGATCATTGGGTGAGGATATTTTGTTTGCGGTCAGATCGAAGGCGTCATTTGGCAGGCCATACTGTCCAGCAAGTGTATTCGCGACCAGTGAAAGACTATCCAGATTCTGAATCCGCATGCTCGCCAATTCACCCCTCAGCTTGACGAACTCACTGCGCAGATTTGCCATTTCAACGGCTAGTTCGGCTTCGGTTGCTTTATCCACCTGCGTATCGTTTCCGACACCGGGCACCGGCAGGCTGAGCAAAGCGTTCAGGCCATCATAATTCAACTGCCCGAGAAATTCGTAAACTTCGTTAACTGGTGCATCTGATCGGACCAGCAAGCGGACTTCCTGACCAAATCCAATCGTTGCAACAAAGGTGTTGAAGCTAACTGTCACTCCGGTCTCAGCCACTTTCTTCTTGATCATTGCCCAATCCCGGCGCGTCGTCTTGGACACATCATAGTATTCGTCCTGTATCGCCTGAAAATATGCGACCCCGCCAATGACCCCAAGAGGCACATAATCGGTGTTAGAGAAATTCATCGAAGCGATCGACTGCGCAATGTTTCCCGCAAGAGTTTTGGTATTCGCCCGGTTAACCAATGAGATCTGCAGCCAGATCGCGTTGTCGCCGTTTTCGTAGACCCAGCCGATGCGATCCAGCTTCCGGGCGCGTGTTTTCGCCTCTTGCACGGCAACTTCAATGGCCAATGGGCGCGCGGCATCGCTTGCCTTGGCCTGATCCTCACCAAGACGGGCGTCAACGGTGAAATCATGATCTGCAATCGCGCGGCGCACCCATTTTTCACCAGATTCGGGAAGGTAAGGTTTACCGCCGGCGCGCCATCGTTTCTGCCTGTCCTGTTCGATCTCCTCGGCGGCCTGTTCCTTTTGGTACAGGTTGAAGCGATCGTTAATCGTCGCGATATAGCCGTCCACAGAAAGCGTACCTTCGTGTTTCTTATCCTGCTGGTAATAGTCCAGGCCGCTAACAACTATTATTGCGACCAACGCGAATCCAAAGAAACGCAACAAATCCATTGAAAACCTCGGAATCAATATACTGCTCTGATGGATTTAATCACATGGAATTAAGGCGCCGTTATGGCCTCAAACGGCAGAATTTCTGGATAGTGTCAGGACAAAATCTTACCCGGATTCATGATGTTATCAGGATCTAATGCCGCTTTTATCGCAGACATATAGGTTGTCGCCGCGCCAAGCTCTTTGACCAGATAGGGACGCTTGCCCTGTCCGATGCCATGCTCACCGGTGCACGTCCCCTCCATCGAGATGGCGAGATCGTTCAGCCAGCCGACGAAGCCTTCGGCTTTTGAAACTTCGTCCGCATTTTCCATGTCGATCAGCAACAGCGTGTGAAAGTTTCCGTCACCCACATGCCCCACCATAGGCGCAAGCAATCCGAGGTCCGCCGCTTTTTCCTGGGTCTCGGTTACGCATTCGGCAAGGCGCGAGATCGGAACGCAAACATCCGTCGACATTCCTTGCGCACCGGGGCGCAATTGCAGACAGGCCCAATACATATCATGCCGGGCCTGCCACAGCTTGCTACGCTCTTCGGTGGTCGAAGTCGCCGCGAAATCGGTTCCACCAAATTCCTCGGCGATTTGCCCAAATGTTTCGGCTTGTTCGGCTGCACCGTTCTGTGATCCGTGGAACTCCAGTAAAAGCAGTGGTGACTCCGGCAGCTCCAACCCGGAATATGCATTGGCAGCCCGCACCGACATTTCGTCCAGCAGCTCGATCCGCGCCACTGGGATACCGTATTGGATCGTCATCATCACAGCCTGACAGGCGGCGTCGACCGTCGGGAAGGAACAGCGAGCCGAAGAGATGGCCTCGGGGATACCTTGCAGGCGCAGCGTGAGTTCGGTGATTATACCAAGTGTGCCCTCTGCGCCGACAAGCAAGCGGGTCAGGTCGTACCCGGCAGATGACTTTTTCGCGCGATGTCCAGTTCGAATTATCTGACCGTCTGGCATGACGGCCTCAAGACTCACGACGTTGTCCTTCATGGTTCCATAGCGCACCGCGTTGGTGCCAGAGGCACGCGTTGCCGCCATTCCACCGAGCGAGGCATTGGCTCCGGGATCGATAGGGAAAAACAAGCCCTGATCGCGCAGATTGGTGTTCAGGTCCTCGCGGGTCACACCGGGTTGCACGACGCAATCCAGATCACCCGCATTGACGGCCAATACCTTGTTCATCTGGCTGAGATCGACCGAGATGCCGCCTGCGGGTGCGTTCACGTGACCCTCAAGGGAAGTCCCGGTGCCAAAAGGAATGACAGGCACCTTGTGGGCGGCGCATGTCCTGACAATCTCTGACACCTCTTCGGTCGATTGGGGAAAGACCACCGCATCAGGACTCTGGTTCTCGATCCATGTCGTGGTGTGGCCGTGCTGCTCGCGTATCGCGGCACCGGTTTGCAACCGATCGCCGAACCGTTGCTTCAGGATGCTGATGGCAGTTTCAATCCCATCATCGTTCCTTGGCAAAGTCGTAGCCTGCACCATAGCTTTTCTCCTGCGGCCTGACCCAGAAACGGGTCCTTAGGTCCATGACTAAGTGCCCCTCCGGGTTGGGGCAATACCCACAATCGCTGAGGTTTTAGTCGCCAAGTGCGATCCCCTCGCGCCGCGGATCGGCACCGCCTTTCAGAACCTCTCCGATTTCGATGGCATGCAGGCCCGAAGTCAGGTCGCGCGGATTAACCTCAAACCCCATGGCGATCAGCGTGTCCCCATGCCCTTCTGCGGCTGTATCAATTTCCAAATCATAAGTACCAAATCGGTTGACCAGGTGCGGCAGCATCAGGGCTTGCTGGATGTTCATATCCCAATCTGCCCAAGCGATAATCGACTTGGCCACATATCCGATAATGCGGCTACCTCCGGGCGAGCCAATTGCCAGCACCGGTACTCCGTCCTGCAATACAATTGTCGGGCTCATAGAAGAACGAGGGCGCTTGCCCGGTTCAAGTCTGTTCGCGATTGGCACACCACCGGTATGCGTGCTGAACGAGAAATCCGTCAGCTCGTTATTCAGCAGAAACCCGTTGGTCATCAGGCGCGAGCCAAAGCCGTTTTCGATCGTCGTCGTCATTGACAATACGTTGCCATAGGCATCCACGATTGAGATGTGAGAAGTCGACGGTAGCTCAAGCGACACATCGTCCGCCCAGTTCGAGGCGTGATCGAATTCGGGGTTTCCAGGCGAAACGTCGGACAGAGCGTTACTTTCTGAAAGCAAGGCCCCACGCTGAGACAAGTATTCAGGATCAACAAGACCCTTGGTGGGCACGGGAACGTAATCACTGTCGGCCATGTATCGGCCACGGTCCGCGAACGCCAGCCGCGAGGCATCACCGATCAGCCGCCACGCTTCTGCATTTTCCGCGCCCATCGAAGCAAGATCATAGCCCTGCAACATGCCCAGAATCTGCCCGACCGTCAGAGCCCCCGAAGAGGGCGGTCCCATTCCGCAAACCTCGTAAACGCGATAGGGGGCGCAGACCGGCTCACGCTCGATCACCTGATAAAGGGCTAGATCCGTCCCCGACAGCACCCCCGGATTACCTGGCGCTGTGCGAACCGTGTTGACGATTCCGGCAGCAACATCACCGCCATAGAATCCGGCGGCACCCTCGGCAGCCAAAACCCGAAGTGTCGTTGCGTAGGCTGGATTCGTCAGACGCTGACCCTGGGCCAAGGGTTGACCTTCGGGCAGGAAATACGCGGCGGTTGCCGGAAAGCGCGACAAACGATCAGCGTCATTCTCAACCAGCCCAGCCAGACGCGGCGAAACAAGAAACCCCTCGTCCGCCAACCTGATACCGTCCTCGAACAATGTCGGCCACGGGCTACGACCCCAGCGCCGATGCGCCTCTTCCAGCAATGCAGGCGTACCGGGCGTCCCAACGGACAGACCACCCACTACGGCATCGAAGAATTTCAAGGGCTCTCCGTTTTCATCCTGAAACAACGTAGGAGTTGCAGCAAGCGGTGCGGTTTCGCGCCCGTCCAGAGTGGTCAAAGTGCCGCTGGCGGCATCATACCAGACCAGGAAGGCACCCCCACCAAGGCCGGAGGACTGCGGCTCGACCAGACCCAGAACAACCTGAACGGCTACCATTGCATCTGCCGCCGTACCGCCGGCGCTCAGAACGCGGGCTCCGGCCTCGGCTGCCAACGGGTTTGCCGCAGCCACCATCCAGTTCTCGGCTTCAACTGGCACACCGGCAGCCTTGGCTTCGAGCGCGGCGATTACTTGTTCCGTCAGGCCCTGAATTTGCCCCTCTGTCGCAACTTCTGGCGATACGGAATCGGCAGCTTCCTGCGCCAATGCAGGCGCGGTGAAAATCGTGGTTGCCAGTAAAGTAAATGAAATCCAATTGGCACGCATGTGCTTACTCCCATTCAAAATAAACGCAACTTTGACCAGCCCAGCGTTCCCACTAGCCTTACAACACACTCACCCAGCACAGCAGACGACGCTTGGCCGACAGTCAGGGTTTACTACAGCATGGCGGGTACGACCTGATCCGGCGGGCGGTGACCATCTTCAAATGTCTTGATGTTGATAATGACTTTCTCACCCATCTCAATCCGGCCTTCGAGCGTGGCCGACCCCATATGAGGAAGCAGCACCACGTTAGGCATTTGCCGCAGGCGCGGATTCACATCGGTCCCGTGTTCATATACATCCAGACCCGCACCCGCGATCTCGCCTGTGCGAATCATTCTCGTCAACGCGTTCTCGTCGATAACTTCGCCACGCGAAGTATTTACGATCACTGCCGAAGGCTTCATCAACTTCAATCTTCGCGCATTCATCAAGTGAAATGTCGAAGGGGTCGACGGGCAATTAACCGATATGACATCCATGCGCGCAACCATCTGGTCCAGGCTTTCCCAGTAGGTTGCTTCCAGTTCCTGTTCTATCTCGGGCCGCAGCCTGCGGCGATTGTGGTAATGAATCTGCATTCCAAACGCGCTGGCGCGTCGAGCAACGGCCTGCCCGATCCGGCCCATACCTAGAATCCCCAATCGGCGACCACCTACCCGTCCTCCCAACAGCGCTGTAGGAGCCCAGCCAGACCAGTCACCCTTTTGCATAAGGCCCAGGCCTTCGGGGATACGGCGTGTGACCGACAGGATCAGTGCCATGGTCATATCTGCCGTGTCATCCGTCAGCACGCCCGGCGTGTTCGAGACCAGGATTCCACGCTGCCGGGCAGTAGCAACGTCGATATTGTCGACCCCTGCCCCGTAGTTGGCGATCAGCCGCAGGTTTTCTCCGGCCTGCCCCAGAATCCCGCCGTCAATCATGTCGGTGATGGTTGGCACCAACACGTCCGCATTTTTCACCGCAGCAACAAGTTCTTCGCGAGACATTGGCGTATCGTCGTCGCGCAGACGCACATCGAAAAGCTCGCTCAATCTTGTTTCCACGGCCTCGGGCAACCGTCGCGTAACGACAACACTCAGACGTTCTCTTGGCACCTCAGCCCTCCTACTGCTTTGCAAACAGTCGCGCGCCATGGCATCGTGGCTCAGGAACAGGCGGGGCACAAGAACCCCATGTGCATTGACGCAACCTTTTTTCGAAACACGATAAACAGGCATAAGAGCAGGCAGGCAGTGAGTGCTATTTTTTCGGTGAAACGCCGCGGTTTGGCGCTGATTTTCGCGTTTCTGGTCGCGTTCGGTGCTTTGTCGGCAAACGCGCAGGACAATCGCGGGCCGGTCACCAACTTGCCCTTGCCACGCTATGTGTCAATGAAAGCCGCCGAGGGTAACGTCCGCCGCGGGCCGTCGCTGACTCATCGAATCGATTGGGTGTTCAAACGGCGCGGCATGCCATTGCAGGTCACCGCCGAATACGGCAACTGGCGCAGGGTTCAGGATCGTGACGGCGCAGGCGGTTGGGTACACTACGCACTTCTGTCTGGTGTTCGCACAGTACTGATCGAGCCCGACTTGTTGCCGATCTTTGCAATGCCTGACCCAAACTCACAGGTAAACGCACATTTCGAAACCGGCGTGGTCGCGCGACTGGGCAGTTGCACGAATGATTGGTGCCAAATCTCAGCTGGCGGGTATCGAGGGTGGACCCTGAAAACCAACCTGTGGGGCGTCAACCTGTCCGAGATTCGCGAATAGCAGCCGCCGCTTAGAAGCAATTCGAGTCCTTACTGCGACAAACAGCTCCAAGCCCATATCCCGCGTCAACAACCTTCGGCGGTTACATCAGGCGACATCATTCACACGGGTCCTGTCTTTGACGCGTTACAGATGGTAATTTTCGGCTTGAAACAAGTTCAGGTTTCTAGGTGTGCTGTGTTTCTTGGCCTTTTGGTTCACTCCAGACTGTGCACCCTCCCGCTTACCATTGATTCATGTGTCGATCCCAACAGCATTTTAGGCCAGAACTGTAGGAGCAAATAGCCATTGAAAGTCAGCCTGCTTGCAACGGATTCCTCAAATTCGTTAGCGTGAAAGAATCCAATAGAACGCACCTGAAATAAATTGCGAGTTACGAAATATTTTTGTCCAAAAAGCTCTTGAACCCGGAAAGCAACAGTCGTAGATAGCCGCTCACCGTTGGGGTGTAGCCAAGTGGTAAGGCAGCGGTTTTTGGTACCGTGTATCGTAGGTTCGAATCCTACCACCCCAGCCATGATTTTCATTCTTGATATCCGGCGAAATCTGGAACCTGCCCTATGAGACTTGGAAACTTGTCCGGGCAAGAATAGAATTTCCGTTTCAAAATCCAAGACACAGGCAATTTGAGCACGCTTTCAGCGTCGAAGTTGCCGTTCAAAAATTCGCACACGTCTGAGGCTCTCGTGCAGACGGAAAACCAGCCGATTCTCAGCGTGGCGAGCGGAAAGCGTGATTTCGCGGCACCTGCTAATATCCTCCCCCAGGTCCGCATAAGCGGTCATTTAAAGCTGACGAAGCAAGATCTCACGGCGGTCTCAAATCGTGACTTAAGAATGACCTGGGAACATCCCAACGCGTCGCCGCCAAAATGCCTCGGGTGGAAGAATTGGCACGCCGCCAACCCCAAACATAGGGATGGGTCAGTTCAGTTGGGGAGGCTCAGTGGTCGGATGCGACTCGTGGATATAGACTGTCAAAGACGATTTACAACCGATGGAAGCGGCGAAGCAATATGAGCGTATTTGTTAAAATCGTTGACTGTTTAGCTGCTGGGGACACAGACAACTGGACGATCATGATTTAAACAACCTACTTCAAGGAGCACAGCACATTCTTCTGCGTGCGGTTGAAGAAAGGGCAAGTGGCAAACTGATCACCCGGACGATTGGCAGTGTGACCACGAAGCTGCGTACCCTCTCCGACGCCACAGAGTGCCCGATTGAGCTTTTTCTTTTTGCTGGCCTGTTTGGTGATCAAAAAAAGTTGGGGCCTTGGTGACGCCAGCTCAATCAGATGCAGTATACGGCGTTTGGAAACGCCTTCGGCAGCAGGAATTTCGCCGAAGGCGTTGCCAGATCATGCCTGCTCAAATTGCCGGTGGGCCCGAGCGATATCGCAGCAGGTTTCGCCTGATTCCGCCAGCTTGTTGCCAATGATGAGTTTTGCCCCGGCACAGCGCTTGCGATGCTGAAACGGAGATGAAAACGTCAGGAGTTCTTTGACAACGCGATGCACATCGGCCCCAGTCCACTCGGACAAACGCTCTGAAGATATCAAAGTCCGGATTTAGCCCTGAGCAATTGTCCGTTGTCGGGGATTTCGGGCCAGAGAGCAGTCTGATCTAAGAGGGAATTGGCTCCACTGGTTGGATTGGTTATGCGGCGGATTTACGGTGAAGCATACATCGTGTTTCGATTGTTTTTCGTTTGATCCCGTTCAGTCCTCTTGCATTCCAGTCGGCGACAGCGCCTTCGACAGAGAAAGTTTTTACAAGTAGTTCCTGTTGCGAGACATTTTGCCGATTCCTGGATTCATGCTGTTTGTTGGGTCGACCGATTTGTAGAACGCAGAAAGTGCAGGTTTGGCCGCATAAAGATGCCCGACATTGTGCTCAGCCGGGTATTCAGCGCCGCGTTTATCCAATATGTCCAACATCGCGGATTTGAGCGCTTTGGGGTCGGCGCCTTTCTTGACGATGTAGTCCTGATGCAGCACATGGCACATGAAATGGCCGTAATATAGCTTGCTCACCAATTGGTCGGCGATTTCCGTCGGTAAATCCTCGAACCAATCTGTATCGTTGCGCCGTAGCGCGATATCGAGCGCGATGATGTCTTCCACTTCGTGCGCATGCACTTTCATGTAACGAATGGCGGCCCCTGCTGCAGCGAAGCGGTGCAGCCCAGCGATCTTGGCCTCACGTGTGTCGCACTCGAAGAAATCCAGCTTGCTATCCGCGGTCATACCGTCGAGCAGATTCCGGGCTTCTTCAATACCGTCATCGCGCATCTTGAGGATCAGGTGATGTGGGAACCGATCCCGATAAGCCCGCATCCGGCGCGGCAGGATGTCCGGCCAAAAGCGCATTGCAAACTGCATGAACCGGTCGGTGAAATTGGCAAGGACCGGAACACCTTCGAGCCGTGAATCCACCGCGCCCTTGATGGCAAAAAAAGTCGGCAAACGGTCGGTTCCCAGCTTGTCGATCATGACCATCGTGTCTTTGCCATATCGATCCGAGATATCAAAAACTTCCTGATGCATGTATTCGGCGCTAACTGGCAGCGTTTTGAAATCTGAAAGGATACGCCGACGCAGTTCGGTCAGTGCTGCGGTGTCTTGTGCTCCGATAAAGAATGTACGCTCGGTTTCGTTCTTGGCATACGTGTCCAGCCGCACTGCAAAAACAGCCAGTTTACCCGCGCAACCCGCTGCTTCGTACAACCGCGACTTGTCGGCGTTGAAACGAGCCGGGGTGTCGGCGTCCACGTTGCGTACACGACGGGCGTAATCAGTATCCGAGGCTTTTCGATTATCGGTCTCAATGTCTTCGGCGCTGAATTCGCCTGTTTGCAACCGGGTCAGGATCTCTTCCGGTGTGTCACCCAGGCGAACGCCCAGATGATTGACAAGTTCCAAAACACCATCCTTTGTGATGCGGGCATACAGAGACAGTTCGGTGTAGGAGGGCCCACGCTCGACCAGAGAACCGCCCGAGTTGTTGCAGACACCGCCAACCACCGATGCTCCGATGCAGGACGACCCTATCACCGAATGGGGTTGTCGGCCAATCGGGGCCAAAAGTTTTTCCAGCGCAAACAGGGTGCTGCCCGGAAAGCTGATCACTTGATGGCCATCGTTGATCAGGTGCAGCTGATCCATGCGACGCGTGTTGATCAGCACCACATCCCGATCGTACTGCCCTTTAGGCGTGGATCCTTCGGTCAGGCCGGTATTGGCGGCCTGCATGATAACGATCTTGTCGGCGTCAACGCAGGCCTCAAGCACCTGCCACTGCTCAAGCAATGTCCCAGGCTGGACGACTGCCAATGCATCCCCCTCACCGGATCGGAAACCCCGGCGGAAGCGGCGGGTGCTGCGGGCAGAAGTCAACACATGCCGTCGCCCGCAAATGGCCTGTAACTGCTTGATCAGGTCGATGTCGGTCATCCCGAGGCCCTCCTTAATACGCGACCGAAGGAAGCCACGTCGCCAATTGAGGCCATAGGAAGACAAAGAACAAGCCAGTAAGCTGCAGGATCACGAACGGAATGATGCCCTTGTAGATATCGGTCAGCTTGATTTCGGGAGGGCATACACCTTTCAGGTAGAACAGCGCAAAGCCCACGGGCGGCGTAAGGAACGAGGTTTGCAGTGTCACCGCGACGAGTATCACGAACCACACCAGTGCCGGCTCATCGATGACGCCGAATCCATCGATGTCCAGACCCAGCCCGTTGACGATCGGACGCATCAGAGGCAGCACGATTAGCGTGATCTCGATCCAGTCCAGAACGAAGCCCAGCAGGAAGACGATGAACAGGATCATGAAAACGGTGCCGTTGGGGCCAAAACCCGTGCCCTGGATCATCTCTTCGATCAGCGCATCTCCGCCCAGCTCACGCAGGACATAGGAAAATACGGTCGCGCCAAGGAAGATCGCGAAAATATAGGCGGTCGTATTGAACGTGGCTTTCAAAACATTCACCAGCTTGGCCAGTGTCAGCTTGCGATACCCCAGCGCCAGTAGGGTCGCGCCCAATGCGCCGACGCCCGAGGCTTCGGTTGGTGTCGTGAGGCCTGCAAAGATCGATCCCAAAACCGCCAGGATCAGTGCCAGAGTAGGCAGGACAGCAATCAACACATCTTTGACAGCTGCCCAATCGGGACGGGTCGCGCCTTCAGGCACCGGAGCTACATCGCGTTTGATCAGGGCAACCACGAAGATATAGGTCAGATACAGTGCGCCAATGATCACCCCGGGGAATACTGCGGCCATGAACAGATCACCCACGGACAAGGCCATCTGGTCGGCCATGATGACCAACATGATCGATGGTGGAATCAGGATGCCCAGCGTGCCACTTGCCGAGACTACGCCTGCCGCCAGAGAAGGGCTGTATTTCTGCTCCATCATCGAGGGCAGCGACAACACGCCCAGCAGAACGACGGAGGCGCCGATTATACCCGTTGAAGCAGCCAGGATAATCCCAATCATTGTGACCGTGATCGCCAGCCCACCCCGAACTGTGCCAAACAGGCGCTGCATCGACGACATCAACCGCTCGGCCACGCCGGATTCGTCCAGCATCAGGCCCATGAAGATAAACATCGGAAGCGCCACAAGCACCGCATTGGACATGGTGGCATAGACTCGGTTCACCACCGCACCCAGTGTCAGGTAATCGAGACCGGTCAGCGTTTCCTCTAGACCCGTCCAGTTCATCATGCCGTTGTCGAACAGATAGGCCAGACCGCAATAGGCGACCCCTACCCCGGCCAGCGTCCATGCCACCGGGAAGCCGGTGAACAAAAGCGCGATGAAGGTCAGGAACATTGCGATGACGAGCTTTTCTTCGGTCGTCTCGACAAGGAACGTCAGCGCGGTGGCCACAACGGCAAATCCCATTAGCGCCCAGAATATCAGGCGCAGGCCCTTGCCCCGACGTTCTTCCTCGAGATTGGCGATCAGCGCGTGAATGTCGTGGATCAAACGTGCGCCTGCAGCCAAAGCAAGCAGGACAAAACTGATCGGGATCACCGCCTTCAAGGCCCAGCGGGCAGGCAAACCGGTAGGGCTGTCCGAGGATTCATTCACGCGCCAGCTTTCGTAGAAGTAATCATAGCCCTGATCGACCATCAGGTAGATGAACGGGACCAGAAGGGCAAAGATACCGATTATTTCAATAATCCGACGGGCCCGCAGACTGAGCTGCATGTGCAGCAGATCGACGCGAACATGGCTGTCGGTGACCAGCGCATACGAAATACCGATCATCGTTACCAACCCATAGAAATGCCACTGAATTTCATCCAGCTTGGGATAGTTTTGATTGAACAGATAACGCATAGCCACCTGTGAAACGATGGCAGCGACCAGAAGCAGGTTGGCCCACATGACAACATGGCTGATACCCTTGACGCCTTTGTCGATGGCGACGGCCAATGCCTGACGATCAGGCTCGCCGTGCTCAAGGATGCTTTCATAGACTTCAATCGGGTCGTCCTGATGACGGTGTATCTCGGCCATGGTCTCCTCCTCGAGAATTAGGCGGTGGGGACGTGAATGCGCCCGGTATGTACTAAAAGTGAAGAAAATCAGGAGATCCGGAGGCGGCGGATCGTGCCGCCTCCGGACAGTCGCAAGTGGTTGATCACTTGCGGGGGAGGAACGCGTTCTCTTTCCAGACGGCATAGCCATCGCGGAATTCGTTCATGTCGGCCAGAACCTTGGCAAAAAATGCGTCGTTGGCGGCCTGCTCGGCTGCAACCTCTTCCCAGGTTGCGCGGAACGTCTCGAGCATCTCGTCATTCCATTGCTTGATCTGAACGCCGTTGTTTTCAACGTTGTCGAGCAAGGCCGCATGCTGGATTGCCTCACCTTCTGCAAAACTATCGGCCATCGATGCCTTGCAGGCATTTTCGATGATCGACTTGTGCTGGTCGCTGGCTTCGTTCCAAACGTCCTTGTTGATCATCAGCTCAAACACGGTGGCCTGTTGGTGCCAGCCGGGGAAATAGTTGTACTTGACCAGCTTGTGGAACCCCAGACGCGCGTCGATGGCTGGCATCGAAAACTCAGTCGCGTCGATGGCGCCTTTTTCCAGCGCAGGGAAGATTTCGCCGCCCGGCAGCAGTGACGTGGCAACGCCCAACTTCTGCATGACTTCACCACCCAGACCAAAGAAGCGCATCTTCAGGCCATTCAGATCTTCGGGGCTATTGATTTCTGTCGCGAACCAACCCGATGTTTCGGGGGCGATAATGGCGCATGGAATGACGTGCACGTTGAAGCCCGCCTGGTCATACATCTCCTGATACAGGCTCATGCCGTTGCCATAATACAGCCAGGCCATGTATTCGCCCGCCTCGGGGCCAAACGGGACAGCGGAAAACAGCGGAGCAGCGGGAATTTTGCCGGCCCAGTATCCAGCCGTGGTGTAGCCCGAGTTGATCTTGCCCGAGGACACAGCGTCCAGTATTTCGAATGGCGGAACCAGTTTGCCCGGCTCATAAACCTTCATTTTCAGCGTGCCGCCGGACATCAAGTCCAGTTGTTCGGCCACGCGCGGAATTGGCGATCCCAGACCCGGCAGCGCGGTTGAGAACGCGATTGGGGTCTTGAGCAACATCTTATCTGCCGCATGAGCAACCGGCGCTGCCAGCAGTGAGGCAGCGACGGCAATCGAGGTCAGGGTGGTTTTCATGATTTCTCCTCCAAGGTGCGGGTCAGCCAATAGTCCGGCTGCCAGTCTCACCGCGTCAGCGGCACACCTGGTAAATATTCTTTACCACATCTACCAGTCAACAATTTAATTTACCACTTGATCCCAAAACAATTGACTGTGAGCGAACATCAGATTTTGCAATTTTTTCCTCAATTCTCTTGGATCTCGATATATTTATTTAAAAACAAATAGTTACTCAAAAAACTTTTATCCGTATTTTTGGGTAGTTTCGCTTGCAATACAATAGATCAGTGGTAAATTTTAAGAACAACCTATGTGCCCCACGTATTCAGCACCGGACAAGAACCATGAGCGCCAACAGCCTATTTGATCCCGTGGGTCACGAATCAATCGCCGATGCCGTCGTCGAGCAAATCGAGACGATGATCGTCGACGGTATCCTGAAAGAGGGCCGAAAAATTCCCTCAGAACGAGACCTCGCCGAAGCCATGGGAGTTTCGCGTCCCAAATTGCGCGAAGCACTTCAAACGCTGGAAAACCGCGGCTTGGTCACCGTGCGTCATGGCGAAGGTACTTTTATCGCCCCGCTAACCGGACGGGCCATGTCCCCTGCCCTGTTGTCGCTTTATGCCCGCCATGGCGATGCATTTTACGATTATCTTGAATATCGCCGCGAGCAGGAAGTCTTTGCCAGCCGCCTGGCTGCGCAGCGTGCCACTCAGTCCGACAAAGAACGTATCGCGGAAATCATCAACGATTTGCAAAAGGCCTGGGAAGAAGATGACAATGACGCCAGCGAAGATGCTGACTTTCGACTGCATGCAGCGGTCGTCGATGCCAGCCAGAATACGACCCTAATTCATATGATGGCCTCGATCTATGACCTTACCCGTCAGGGGGTGTTTTATAATCGCAGGTTTCTGCGCACGATGGACGGATCGGGCGAGGCGCTATTGGAACAGCACAAAGAGATTGCGCAAGCCATCATCGACGGCGACCCTACCCGGGCCGAAGCCGCAGCCCGGCAGCACATGGATTTTGTCGAGACCTCCTTCCGCGTAGGTCAGGAACGACAATCGCGTGAAATCCGCGCTGCAAAAAGGCGCCAATTCTCAGACTAGTCATTGTTGTAGCCAGCGGATCCGATCTTGTTATTCCGCTAGCTGAGCCGCCAGAACCTACGGCCCCAGCAGTGCTAGCGCAAACATATACACGTGACCGAGGGGAGGCACTCTGCGCAAGATACCGACCTCATTCTGTCGGCCAATGTCACTCACCAGATAGCAATACTTCGCCAACCAAAAGATGTGATAGCAGCGACAGAAAACGCAGTGCTTCCCGGTGTTGTTCTGCATGATCTTACTCGGGATGAGGCGGGTCCGACTGGAAGTCGGAAGGTATGCTCTAACATGTGGAAGCTTCATAATGCAGAATAGTATCGGGCAAGCATTGCGACCGATCATAGCAAGCACCCGCATATGACAAATCCGGCAGGGACTTTTCGGTTGTTCCGGAAGATTGCATCGCGCCAAGGGTACTGGAACTCAATTTCAGCTTAGGGCTGCTACCAGCCTTTCCTTCAAGTTGCAGAGAAAGCCTGGAAATAGCCGATACTGTGAATTCGTTTTTTGCTCCGCGTGAGTTTGCGGCACGAACAATATCGCTATCGCGCAATTCCCTACTCTGCCCGGTAGCGAGAAGTCCGGCGTCGGAGTGTAGTAGGTGTATGCTTCAACGACGTCGTCGTAGACCTAGTCGCATTAAAAGGGCATTCGAAGTGCATAGAGTTGGCACTATTTGTTTTGACATAACGACAAACGGATGTCCGGCGCCTTGGCCCGGCACTTGGCGTCGTATTCTCCATGGCAAACCCCTGACACGGTTTGCTGTATCGACCCTATCGAGTATCTGCTTTGCCCCGCAGAGATGCCAAAGACTCTTTGTTTAGCGAATACCCGCAGAGGGCTGTTACCTGCCGAACGCTACCTCAGATTTCTGGGCACACGTCAGCGACGAGCAGGTTCGGCGGGACGTCCTGATGGAACCAGGTAAAGGCGCTTTTCATTCCACCCCTTCCAACGGTTGTACATGACTTTGTACTGGCCGTATTCCGACCGCTCTATGCGATATTGTGTTGTGGCTTGATCTGCGATGCGCGGCTTCCGCAAACTGAACGTTTCTTGAGCAATTCGGCGAGCTCAGGACGACAGGAGCCGCAGTTTGATCCCGCTTGAAGCATCGCTCCAATTTCATCCACACTGACCAATCGTTTCGTGTCGATAGCGCGAGTAATCGTGTTCAGCCCAACCCCAAAACACGAGCAGATTATTGGGCCGGCATCTTCAAATGTCAGAGGTGCGCGGCCGGTTAAAACCTGCTCGGGCGCTGTTTCAAGCAGTGTCGATACATAGTCGCGCATCACCTTCACCGGTTCCCGCGCGATGAATAAGACCGCTTTCAGCCGGTTCCCTTCTGCCAAGGCAAGGCGATAGGATCCCCGTGCTGGATCGGTAATTGATATGACTGCCGCGTCCGGCAACCCAAACCAGTCGCGTGCTGTTTTTTCCCAATCTTTGACGAGCGCGTCCCCAGCCAGTTCCGTGCGATATCCCTTTTCTGATCTGGCTGTCGCCCAATATTCAACGGGTGGTGACATTGGTTCCGTTGAAACGGCAAAACCATACCAGGCGGCTTTCACGCCACGAACGGAAACTGCGGTGGCCTTGCTTTCCGGCTGCCCGGAAATTGGATCGGTCACGCTGGGAACCAGCATATCTACGCGTGCAGACGGTGCCGTCTCACCGGTCCAGTGAATCGGCGCAAAAACCTGACCCGGCGCCACTGCATCAGTCACGCGCGCCCGAAATATCGCGCGACCCACAGAGCTTTCGGCCTCAACAAGATCTGCAGGGGACAGGTCAAGGCGTCTTGCATCTTCGGGGTGAATGTCCAAAAACGGTTCGGCAAGGTGCGTCGACAGGCGGGGCGACAATCCGCTGCGGGTCATCGTGTGCCACTGATCCCGTATGCGACCGGTGTTCAGGCGAAAGGGATACTTCTGATCAGTCTTCGTTGCGGGCGGTCTGTGATGTACCGGCACAAACCGCGCCTTACCGTCCGGATGAAAGAACCCCCCGCGGCGGAAAAACCTTCCGCCGTTGCGGTTTTTGGAGACCGGCCATTTTACAGGCTCCAATTCTGTGTAAGCAGCATCGGTGATGTCCGCCAACCCGGAAATGTCGAAGTCCCTTCCAAACCCGCTCGCGACCGACGAAAGCACCGCATATTCTCTAAAGATTTCGGCGGGAGACCGATAGTCGAATGCCATGTCCCACCCCATACGGCGCCCAACTTCAGCCAGAATGTCCCAATCGGGCCGCGCGTGTCCTGGCGGAAGCAAGACCGCACGTTGACGGCTTATGGTGCGGTCGGAATTCGTGACGGTGCCGCTTTTTTCTGCCCAACCGGCAGCGGGAAGAAGGACATCCGCCAAACGTGCGGTGTCAGTTTTATCGGTAACATCGCTGACCACGGTGAAAGGGCATTCTGCTATGGCGTTTGCAACCTTGTCGGCATCGGGCATGGTGACAGCCGGGTTGGTGTGAATGATCCACAACGCTTTGATCTGACCTTCATTAACCGCGTGGAATAGATCCACCGCCTTTAATCCTGGCCTGTTGGGCATCGACGGAGCATTCCAGAACTGCTGAACGGCGGCGCGGTGATCGGCGTTCTCAATGTCCAGATGACAGGCCAGCATGTTGGCCAGGCCGCCGACCTCGCGCCCGCCCATCGCGTTAGGTTGTCCGGTGACCGAAAAAGGACCCATGCCGGGGCGACCGATCCGACCCGTAGCAAGGTGACAGTTGAGGATTGCGTTCACTTTGTCCGTCCCGCTGGACGATTGATTCACGCCTTGGCTGAAGATCGTGACAACGCGTTCGGTTTTTACCCATAGATCGCAAAACCTATTGATTTCATCCTGTGTCAAACCAGTCACTGCCGGGTCATCTTGCCCTGCAGCATTCAGTGCCTCAGAGAAGCCTACGGTCTGCTTGAGAAAATCTGGGGCGACATGGCCGGCATCGTTAATTCTCACCAAAAGCCGATTAAAAAGCGCGACGTCGCTGCCCGGTCGTAACGCCAGATGCAGGTCGGCCTGATCACAACTTGCAGTGCGCCGCGGGTCGATCACGACGATCTTTGTGCCGCGCGCCTGACGTGCAGCCAGTATGCGTTGATACAACACCGGATGGCACCATGCGAGGTTTGAGCCCACAAGGACGACAAGATCGGCCTCGTCCAGATCCTCGTAGGTGCCTGGCACTGTATCCGCGCCGAAGGCTCTTTTATGCCCTGCAACGGTCGACGCCATGCATAACCGCGAGTTGGTGTCGATGTTGGCCGAGCCCATGAAGCCCTTCATCAGCTTGTTGGCGACGTAATAGTCTTCGGTCAGCAATTGCCCCGAAACGTAGAAGGCCACACTGTCAGGGCCATGTTCAGCAATCGCGCTGGAAAACCGGTCCGCGACCAATTGCAAAGCATCGTCCCAATTTGTGTCCCGCCCAAAAGCGCGCGGCGCCAGCAGGCGGTGTTCTAAGCCAACAGTTTCACCCAAGGCGGAGCCTTTGGAACATAACCGACCGTAGTTTGCAGGGTGGTCCGGATCGCCGCGTACCGTCAGCCCTCCGGCGCCGTCCGGACGCAGCAGGACTCCGCATCCCACGCCGCAATATGCACAGGTCGATCGAACCTCTGGCAGGCCTGTTCCGTCCATCAAGCGGCACTCCGTTGGGTTACGGCGCTGTCGTCCATCAGAATGCGCCCTGCCTCGATCCGAACGGGGTATGTGGTGATCCGACCATCATCTGCGCCCTGCGCTTCGCCCGTGTTCAGATCGAAGACCCAGTTGTGCAACGGGCAGGTCACCGACTGGCCATGAACGATCCCTTCTGACAGAGGGCCACCCTTGTGCGGGCAACTGTTGGTGGCGGCAAACACCTCGGCCTCAGCAGTGCGAAAGACGGCAATGCAGCCGATATGGGTTTTCACCAAACGCGCGCCGCGAAGGGGAATGTCGTCGATATGTCCAATGTCGATCCAGCTCATTCCGCGGCCTCCAATGTGAAATCTGCAATCGGAGCGTAGCACTGCGCCTTCTCCCGCACGTGCTCTGCCCAAGGGTCCTTGCGGTAAACACTTTGCGACACTTCAAATCGGGCGACCAAGGCGGCACGGTTTTCAACGTCGTCGACCACCTGCCCCTTTACCCAGTCCATGCCGACCTTACCCAACCATTTATAAAGTCGATCCAGATACTTACCGCCTTCACGATACGCCTGCGTAACGGCCATCACGACCTCGATCGCCTCCTGCTCCGTGGGAACTTGACACAGCAGTTCGGTCTCCTTCACGTCCATGCCCGCAGCACCGCCAATGCTGATCTGAAATCCTGAGTCCACGCAGACCACACCGATGTCCTTGCAGGTCGCCTCGGCACAGTTGCGCGGGCAACCCGACACGGCCAATTTCAGTTTGTGTGGCGTCCAAGATCCCCACAGGATTTTCTCAAGCTTGATGCCCAACCCCGTGCTGTCCTGCGTCCCAAACCGGCAGTGATCGGTCCCAACACAGGTTTTGACCGTACGCAGGCCCTTGGAATAGGCATGGCCCGAAACCAGTCCCGCCTTGTTCAGATCCGACCAGATCGAAGGCAGGTCCTCGCCCTTGACACCCAGCAGGTCGATGCGCTGACCGCCTGTGACCTTGACGGTTGGCACGTCGTATTTGTCAGCTGCATCTGCGATGGCGCGCAGTTCTTCCGGAGTGGTAATCCCACCCCACATACGTGGCACGACGCTGAAGGTACCGTCCTTCTGAATGTTGGCGTGCTTGCGTTCATTGACGAACCGGCTTTGCGGGTCGTCCCTGTAGTCCAGAGGCCAATCCGCTAGCAGGTAATAGTTGATTGCCGGACGGCAGACATGACAGCCATTGGGCGTGGTCCAGCCGAGTTCCTGCCAGACGGCAGCCTGGCTTTTCAGTTCCTGCCCCTTGATCAGACGGCGCACGTCTTCATGCGTCAGATCTGTGCAGCCACAAATCGGCTGGGCCGTCGGTATTTCGAACCCGTCGCCCAGTGTGACCTGCAGCAACTGTTCGACCAGTCCCGTACAGGTCCCGCAAGACGCGCTGGCCTTGGTGGTTGTTCGCACGGCACCAAGATCGTGGGCGCCTGCGCCGATCGCCTCGACAATGTCGCCTTTGCATACGCCGTTGCAGCCGCAAATCTCCGCCTCAGGCGGCAATGCTGCAACGGCTGAGAGAGGGTCCGCAGTATCGCCCCCCTGATAGGCTGGACCAAAGATCAGCGTCTCACGCATTTCTTCGACGCTGGTACCGTCCTTGATCAGGCCGAAGAACCAGCTGCCGTCAGCAGTGTCACCATACATCACCGCACCGATCAGGCGGTCTTCTTCAATGACAAGGCGCTTGTAGATCCCGCGCGAAGGGTCACGGAAAACAATATCCTCGCGCCTTGGGCCATCGGTGAAATCACCAGCGCTGAACAGATCGCAGCCGGTGACTTTCAGCTTTGTCGACAAGGTTTTCTGCACGAAAGCAGCATCTTCACCCAACAGAGACCGCGAGGCCACCTTGGCCTGATCGTAGAGCGGCGCGACGAGACCGAAGACAGCCCCGTCATGCTCAACACATTCGCCCAGGGCGTAGACATCCGGGTCAGAAGTCAGCATCTGATCATCCACATGTATACCCCGCCCGGTAGCCAACCCTGCCTCTTGCGCGAGCGAAGTGTTGGGACGGATGCCCACGGCCATGACCAGTAGATCGCAGGGCAGCTCGGTGCCATCCTCCAGCAGCAGTGCACGGACCTTGCCGCCCTGCCCGAGGATTTCCTTGGAATTCGCCTGAAGGCAGATCTTTATGCCTTTGTCCTCCAGAGACTTTTTTAGCAAGTATCCGGCGGCTTCATCCAGCTGCCGCTCCATCAGGTGACCCATGATGTGAACCACGGTCACGTCAACGCCATGGGCAGCCATGCCCGCAGCAGCCTCAAGCCCCAGCAAGCCGCCGCCGATCACGACAACCTTATTGTCCGGACCCATACCCATCATCTGCTGGGTATCTTCCAGATCGCGATAGGCGATCACGCCGTCCAGATCGTGACCGGGCAACGGGATAATGAACGGGTTCGATCCGGTCGCGATCACCAACTTGTCGTAGGGCACATGCCCATTCGTGCCCTCGACCACCTTCATCTCGCGGTCGATCTTCACCACCTGCTCGCCAAAACGACAGTTTACGTTCCGTTCCGCGTACCAGTCATCATCATGGGTAACGATCTCTTCGTACGTTTTCTCTCCCGACAGGACCGGGCTGAGCATGATGCGGTTGTAGTTCCCACGCGGTTCTGCGTTGAACAGGGTAATGTCGAACCTTTCGGGCGCGGCGTCTGTCAAGTGCTCCAGCACCCTGCCCGAGGCCATTCCGGCGCCTATTACGACTAGTCTTTGTTTCATATCATCACTCCGCTGCAATCGCCTTGGGGGCGGGCGATTTCGGCTTGGCGCCGTGTTCGTACTCTTCAAGAAAACTGAGAACTTCCTGCCGGTAGGTGTAGTAATCGGGATGTTCCAGCAACGCCTTGCGTGTCCGTGGACGAGGTAGATCGACCTTGGTGATCTTGCCAATGGTCGCCTGCGGGCCGTTGGTCATCATCACCACGCGGTCGGCTAGCAGGATCGCCTCATCCACGTCATGGGTCACGCAGATCGCGGTGACCTTGGTGCGGGACCAGACCTCCATCAGCACTTCCTGCAATTCCCAGCGCGTCAGGCTGTCGAGCATCCCAAAGGGCTCGTCCAACAACAGCAGTTTGGGCGACAGGGCAAAGGCGCGGGCGATGCCGACGCGTTGCTTCATGCCGTTCGACAGATCAGAGGCTGATTTATCCATCGCATCGGCCAGACCGACCCGTTCTAAGTAATATTCAACTACGTCCTGCCGCTCGGCGATGCTGGCTTTGGGATAGACCTTGTCGACACCAATCGCGACGTTCTCTTTGGCGCTGAGCCAAGGGAACAGGTTGGGGGATTGGAACACCACGGCGCGTTCTGGATCAGCCCCTTCGACATGGCGGCCATCCAGCTTGATCGCACCTTTCGAGATTTCGTTCAGCCCCGCCGCCATCGTCAGAACCGTGGATTTGCCACACCCGGAATGGCCGATCAGCGAGATGAACTCACCCTTGTCGATCTTCAGATCGAAATCCTCGACTACAGTCAACGGCCCTTTGGGCGTCGGATAGACCTTGTGCAATTGAGAGAAGTCGAGGAAGCGGTTCTCAATCAACCCTTTTTGCGCCTCTGCCACCGCTGTCGGCACGCCATGGATCGGTGTCACATCTGGCAGGATGCGCGAGCCTTCAACCTTGGCTTCGATCCCCACATCCATCAGATATTTGGTGACGTCTGCTCGCAGCTGTTTAAAGATCTCATCATTGTTCATCGCCCCCCGGTCGCGCGGGCGCGGGATCGACACACGAAACTCCTGCCCCAGCGTGCCATCGGGGTTCAGCGCGATGATGCGGTCGGCCAGGACGATGGCCTCGTCCACGTCATTGGTGATCAGCACACAGGTCTTCTTGTCGGCTTCCCAGATATGTTCAATCTCATCCGCCAGATTGGCACGCGTCAGGGCGTCGAGCGCCGACAACGGCTCATCCAGCAGCAGAACCTCGGGGTTCATCGACAGCGCACGAGCCACGTTGACCCGCTGGCGCATCCCACCTGACAGTTCCGCCGGACGGCGCGTCGCTGCGTGGCTGAGACCCACCATCTTGACGTATTGCGCGATCTTCTCGGCCTTTTCGGCCTTGCTGAGACCCGGAAAAACCGTATCAACCGCCAGCCCGACATTCCCGCTGACCGTCAGCCACGGCATCAGCGAATAGTTCTGGAAAATCACCCCCCGTTCCGGGCCCGGTCCTTGGATCGAGGCGCCCTTAAACAAGATCTCACCGTCAGTCGGGGTATCCAGCCCGGCCATCAGATTGATCAGGGTAGTTTTGCCGGTGCCCGAGAAACCGAGGATCACCAGAAACTCGCCCTCTTGCACGTCAAGGTCGATACCTTTCAGCACATCGGTACGGGCAGTCCCTTCGCCGAAGGATTTCGAGGCGTTCTTGAAGCTTAGAATGCTCATCGCGCTCACCGGTTGTTGGTAAAGGTAAAGAGGGATTGCAGCGCGTACATCACTCGGTCCAGCAGGAAGCCGATGATACCGATGGTGAAGACCGCAACCATGATCTTGGCCAGCGAACTGGACGAGCCGTTCTGGAATTCATCCCAGACGAATTTGCCCAGACCGGGGTTTTGCGCAAGCATTTCGGCCGCGATCAGAACCATCCAGCCGACGCCCAGACTGAGGCGCAAGCCGGTGAAGATCAGCGGCAGGGCCGACGGCAGCACCAACTTGGTGATCTTGGTGTAGGTGTTCATCTTCAGAACCTTCGAAACGTTCACCAGATCCTTGTCGATCGACGCGACACCCAGTGACGTGTTGATCAGAGTCGGCCACAGCGAACACAGGGTCACAGTGATTGCCGAGATCAGGAACGACTTGGCAAACCAACCGTCATTGGTGACGTAAACTGCGGAAACGATCATGGTGACGATGGGCAACCAAGCGAGCGGCGAGACCGGTTTGAAGATCTGAATAAGTGGGTTCAAGGCGGCATTTGCTGTCGGAGACAGGCCTGCGGCGATTCCAAGCGGTACGGCCACAACGGTCGCAACCACAAAGCCGAAAAATACGGTCTTAATCGAGGTCCAGATTTGCTGGTAGTAGGACGGCGCGCCGGTAAAGGCGACGTCCTTCACCTTTTCAGGCTGACCGGCGTCAATGAACTTCTGGTTCCGCTTTTCAACCATCTCCTCGAATTTGGCGCGTTTTGCAGCCTTGGCCTGGGCGTCTTTATTTAGGCTGACCATCTCTTCCCAGACCTGCGCTGGTCCGGGTACTGCGCCCAACGACGTCTGCACCTTGGGCGCCAGTGTCGCCCACAGCAGCAAGAAGACGCAGATTGACAGCAAAGGCACAATCAGCAGCTTCCATATCTGGCCCAACTGGGCACGCGGATTGTCTCCGGCAGCGGCCTTCAGGATCGGGGTAGCCCAGCTGAGACCCAGTACCTGGAACCATTTGTCGGCGGCATTAATGCGGGTGAAAAGGCGGGCGCGACGCTCTTCGCGGGCGGCGTCTGCGTTAAATTCTGGATCGACCGTTGTCATTTGATGTGTCCTTGCACTGGCGGGCGGAACCTGGGGGGCCACGCCCGATCAAAGCCGGGCGCGGCGTTTCGGGATTAGCCTCGTACGTCCGAGCCGACGATCTTCTGATCGCCCTTCAGACCGATGGACAGGCTTTCGAGGTAGGCGTTAGGCAAGCGGCCGTCATAGACGATGCCGTCGATGATATCCGCAGCTGGTGTCGGCGCCTTGTAACCATCGCTGTCCCAGGGAAAATCAGCCTCATTCGCCAGACCTTCGTCCACCAGCAGGCGGGCCGCGGCGAGGTAGACCTCAGGCTTGTAAACCGACTTGGCGACTTCGTCGTACCAGCTATCGGGCTTGGCGTCGGCAATCTGACCCCAACGGCGCATTTGAGTCAGGTACCAGACAGCGTCCGAGTAGAACGGATAAGTCGCGTTGTAGCGAAAGAACACGTTGAAATCCGGAACTTCGCGCTTGTCGCCCTTTTCATATTCGAAAGTACCGGTCATCGAGTTTGCGATGACATCATAATCCGCGCCTACATATTCAGGTCGGCTGAGTATTTCGACAGCTTCGGGTCGGTTGGCGTTGTCGTTTTCGTCCAGCCACATCGCCGCACGGATCAGCGCCTTCGTCACAGCCAAGGTGGTATTCGGATACTCTTCGGCAAATTCTGCGGTGATGCCAAAAACCTTTTCGGGGTTGTTCTTCCACAGCTCGTAATCTGTGATGACCGGCACACCGATGCCCTTGAACACCGCTTGCTGGTTCCAAGGCTCTCCCACACAATAGCCGTAGATTGTTCCGGCCTCCAAAGTGGCGGGCATCTGCGGCGGAGGGGTCACTGACAGGAATACATCCGCACCGATCTGACCAGTCACGTCATCGGGGCTGTAATAACCTGGGTGCAGTCCACCGGCTGCCAGCCAATACCGAAGCTCGTAATTGTGGGTCGAAACCGGGAAGACCATGCCCATGTTGAAGGGCTTGCCTTCGGATTTGTATTTTTCCACCACCGGGGCCAAAGCCTCGGCGCTGATCGGGTGCTGAGGGCGGCCGTCGTCCATCACCGGAATGTTGGGCTTCATTTCTTCCCAGATTTCGTTTGACACGGTGATGCCGTTGCCGTTCAGGTCCATCGAAAACGGCGTGACTATGTGTGCCTCAGTCCCGTATCCGATGGTCGCGGCCAAGGGCTGACCCGCCAGCATGTGGGCACCATCCAGTTGCCCGTCGATCACACCATCCAGCAAGACTTTCCAGTTGGCCTGCGCTTCCAAGGTCACAAACAGGCCCTCATCCAGAAAATACCCCTGCTCGTACGCCACGGCCAGAGGCGCCATATCGGTCAGCTTAATGAAGCCAAAAGTCAGTTCGTCTTTCTCCAGCTCCAGCAATTCGGCAAATGACGGCGTGGCCAGCGCTGTTGTCGCAGCAAGGCTTAGAAGAAGTCTATTCATCTTGGTCCCTTTCGGTCCTGCCCTTCTCGGGCAAACAAAAAAGCCGCCGACACACACCGCCAGGAGGAGTTGGCGGTTGGTCGAGCGGCTTTGCTCTTGATTGGTACCCGTCGTCTTCGGGTGAATTCCTTCGGCAGGCGTCGTTGCCTTCCGATAATCAAATTAAGCCATCGTCGATGTGTGCCGTCATCCCAAAACAGGTACTGGGGCTTGGTTTTTTCTGCGTCGCAGCATCTTTCTATGCTGCAGTGCAAAAAGATTGTGCAGAGCTATTCGGACGGCTCAAAAATTTGGCGGTCAAAAAACACGTTTGGAGGCAGGATCAGACCGCCTTGGGCCGATGCTACGGCATTCGCATGGGGATTCGCGCCTTCCAGCTTTGCCGAAGCGCCCGGCAATTCTGCCCCTGTGTTTTGCAACTCACGTCGGTACAGGTCACTGCGGAAAATCCCGGCGACCCGATGCTCTGCATCCGAGGCGTTCAGACCGTTTCTTTTCGCCAGACGATGCGCAATCCACTTAGCTTGACTGCGCCAGGGGAAGGTGGCTGCGCCGTCATAGAATTCAACAAATCGATCGACATGACGTTGCTCACCTCGGGAAGAAATCGTGAACGCTCCTGACAACGCACGGTCAATCAGTTCCGGGGATACATTCAGATGGGATTTACGCGCCAGCATTTCCGTAGCCGTTGTCCTGCTACCTGTGCTCGAAAGCCAGCGACCAGCGCGCCAAACCGCGCGCATCAGGCTGCCTAGCAAATGCGGCTCGGTGTCAGCCCATCCCGACCTGACTGCCAGTACCTTTTCGGGCGCACACGACCAGATCGCGCGCCCGGGCAGCAGTAATGCACCGGCTTGATCCTCGACAGAGGCGGACCCCCAAGGCTCTCCAACACAAAAGGCGTCAATCTCACCCGCCGCGAGTGCCTGAGCCATCAACGGTGGCGGAACGGTTCGAATCTCGACTTGCGTCGATTCCAATTCGGTTCCTTCTACCCAATACCGCAAAAGCTCGACATGCATGGAAAACGGAAACGGTACACCAAACACCAGCGTGCCATCCGCGACCCGCGCGAGTGCGGCTCCAGCGGCTTTCGCATCATGGAAATCAAATGAGTAACCCTGAGCGCGAAGCGACTGTTCCAGCGTGCGTCCAACTCCGATGACATTTCCATTCAGCGAGAGAACCGAAACAGCCGACAGGGGCGTTGCGATGCCGCCCAGGCCCAATCTCGTAGCAATCGGGATCGGAGATAGAAGATGTGCTGCATCGACATGTCCAAAGGCCAACATGTCCCGCAGTGATGACCAGGACGGCGCCGGGTGCAGCTCCAGCGACACCCCCTCGGCATGGTCAAACCCCATTTCTCTTGCAACGATCAATGGAGCCGCGTCGACTAGCGGCATATACGCAACGGGAAGAGAGACCGTTCTCATGATAACAGCCCGGACGCCGTTACAAGGGCTTCGGCCACATCGGCAACCCGGCGGTTCTGGTTCATCGCAGTCTTGCGTAGAAGAGCGTAGGCTTCGTCTTCTTGGATGCCTTTGGCTTTCATCAGCAATCCCTTCGCCCTGTCGATGACTTTTCGCTCCTCCAGCGCGCGTTGTGTCTCGGCAAGTTCCGTGCGCATCTGGCGCAGGACCTGAAACCTGGCAATCGCCGTATCTATGACAGGCTTGATCCTCTCAGCTTGCAGCCCGTCGACGACATATGCCGAAACACCTGCCTCAACTGCGTCTTTGGCAAGCCCCCCGGCGGCACCGGTCACGAACATCGCCACTGGCCTCTCCATTGGACCAGAGGCGATTGTAAGCTCTTCAAGCATATCGCGCGAAGGGTTATCGATATCGATCAGCACAATATCCGGGCTGTGGGTGGCGATCTTGCGTGCAAGCCCCGAGACATTTCCGATCACATATACGTCGACGTTACCAGACTCTTTCAGTGCATCGACAATCGCGAAAGCACGGTCACGGTTTTGTTCAACTACTACGACGGTCAAATTGCGGTTCATGCCCACCGGGTTGGGCAACGGCTTAGGTAGAGACAATGCCACCGGCTCAGGCAACGACTAAAACACGTGTGTCGCGCCCAACCTGTCAGCAAAATGTACGGATTTGCTGAAAAACAACGCAGAATGCGATTCTAGCCTGCCTCAACGATTAGACCAGTAAGCAGGTTCATAAGACGAGACCATTTTGGTCGGAGATAGGCAATTGAAGCTATCTATTTGTATGGCGCATTGAGCCCAAATCGCGATGAAGCCATGCATCTGGGATTAAGAAGCAAAACGCTATTAGCTGACACAGACATCTATATGGTCCGCGCGAACTGCGTCTGGCCGCGATCAGCCGTTGAGCAAATCAGGTTCTTGCAGTTTTGGTCAGAACCAGAAAAGTCATCATACCCAGTGGAGGCAAAGATTTCTGCTCTTCGACCGCAAGGCTGGGCTCTTGCAGGACCGTTTCGATTTCGAAATCCGAATGCCAACCTATGATGTTGGCGAAGGGGGCGGAAATCCGTTCCAGAATGGCCAGCACGCCCTGGCTGCGTACAAAGTGGTTAGTGATGACGACCTTGCCACCCGGTTTGAGTACGCGGGCAATCTCGGACATGACTTGTTCGGGGTCGGGTACGACCGAAAGCACATGCATTGCGGCAATGATATCGAAAGAATTGTCAGGAAATTCGAGTGAACGGGCATCCATCTGCTTTAGTGCCACGACCTGCTTCAATCCCAGGTGCTGTACTTTGCTTTGGGCTTTGGCCAGCATCTGGCTGCTGAAATCGATGCCGGTCACCTGCAGATCGGCTTTGTAGTGCTGCAGTGAAAGTCCGGTCCCCACACCGACCTCAAGCACCGACCCCGCGCAGGTGTTGATGTAGTCCACTGCCCGACGTCTGCCTACATTGGTCACTGCACCGAAGGTTTTGTCATATACCGGTGCCCAGCGGGCATATGAGGTTTGAACCGCCTCGATTTTCAACTTACTTCCCCTTCCTGATCGGTTGAGTGAGTGCGCGGGATCCTCTGAAACAAAGATGCCAAAGAACTATCCCAACATACCCGACGCACAGGACAACCAAAGTAGTCCAGGCGTAGGTTAGAACCGCCGCTCCGACAAAAGCGAAACCCACCAGAAATATTTTTACGTTGTCCCGCGACACACTGACGGATTTGAACGACCAGGTCGGAATACGACTGATCATCAGAAAGCCGATCAGGACCATATAGGCGCAGATGACGATACCCGGCAGAAGAGGCGTGTTGGCAAAGGCAAACGAAACAGACATCGGCAACAGGACCAGCAGCGCACCGGCCGGCGCAGGCACGCCGATAAAATAATCGTTTGATGTCTCATCTTCGTCCGCCTTGTTGCTGACATTGAACCGGGCCAGACGCATGACACAACAGACGGCGAAGACCAGGACCGATATCCAACCCGCGCTGCGCATATCCTGGAGTGCCCAGAGATAGAGGACCAGCGGCGGTGCGATACCAAAGTTCAAAAAATCCGCCAGAGAATCGAGTTCAGCCCCCATCTTGCTGTCGCTGCTCAGCAGGCGCGCAATACGCCCGTCAAGCCCGTCCAGAACACAGGCGGCCACGATCAGTTGCACGGCCAACACCTGATTGCCCTGAATCCCAAACCGTATTGCCGACAAGCCGGCGCAGATCGCTGCAATTGTCAGCATGTTCGGGATCAGCTGAACCAGCGCAAAATCCGTGATGGCCTTGTCCCGACCGCCATTCACCGTTCTGTCCTCGATCCGTCATCAGAGGCGGGCAATTCGGCCAACACGGTTTCGCCCGCAATCATAGTCTGGCCAATACTGACCAACGGTGTCACACCGGGCGGCAGATAGACATCCAAGCGTGAGCCAAACCGGATCAGGCCGAAACGCTCACCCGTCTGCATTTGCGTGCCGCAGGCCACAAAACAGACGATACGGCGAGCCACCAGACCAGCGATCTGGACCACTGCAAGTTCCTGCCCGTTTGGCATCCGAATACACAGGCCGTTACGCTCATTGTCGGTGCTGGCTTTGTCCAAAGAGGCGTTGAAAAACTTGCCGGGGCGATAGGCGACGGACGTGATCTCGCCAGCAACCGGGCTCCGGTTCACGTGACAATTGAAAACGCTCATGAAAACGCTGACACGCGTGAGCGGCGTCTCCGCCATGCCAAGCTCCGCTGGCGGAGCCGCGGGTTCGATCAGTGATACGATACCATCCGCCGGGCTTACGATCAGTCCGGGGCGAGTGGGTGTAATGCGTTTGGGATCGCGGAAGAAATAGTAACACCAGATCGTCAGGCCAATACCAACCCAACCCAAAACAGGCGAAAGCAGAAACAGCCCCAAGGTGACCAGTGCGAAAATCCCGACAAACTTGATGCCCTCGGGGTGCATCGGCTTGATGAATGTGCCAAGCATTTGCATTACAAACTTCCCTCGCGGCAACTTCATTTATCGTCATACGACGACTGAGCCTGAGTGCAAGCGCAATCTGGAGGCTAGCCAAAGGCATCAGATATTCTGATCGCATGTAGAGCTATGTTGCTTACGCCCAAAATTTTGACCACCAAATCATTGCCCGGTTAGGTGTCGTTTATGCAGTTGCAGCGAATTCGCACTTGTCGATGACCAATTGGCGGCATTCCAATCCGCGCTGCTGTTCTACAATCGCTGGAAGCGTCGGGTTGATACGGGTGGATTTCCGACGGTCATGACTGACTTGGCAGCGCAGCATGGGGAAGAACCGGTCGTGGTGATCGGTGCCTTCTGTGGGACAACAATTAGCACAGTTGGAAGGTGTTCGAACCGGAAAGTCGTCTTTCTGAGCCCAATTTGGAGCACGCACGGCACGTAACCTACACAGTTTTAGAGGTTGTTCTTATTGCTGACTAATCCCGGCTGGAAGCCGCGAACCTGTTTTACCAAAAGAAGCTGAAGCAAACATGCCTGTTTAGGCGTTCCTCTTCCGTTGCGCATCTCTTACAAGCGCTGCCAGCCTATAGAACCCATGAGCCATCTTTGTGAACGGCGTCAGCAGAAAAAAAGCCAGGACAGACGCGAGGTGAATCGCCAGCATTTCTGGCATAAGGGCGGTGTGCCCAAGACCGTACAAAACAAGTCCACTGAAACCGACGAAACCCAGCAGCAGAGTGAACCCGATATCACCACCCCATGCCGAACTGTCGCCAAGCTCGCGATCCGACCTCTGTTTCAGCAGGACCATCGCGACGCAGCCAACGGTCAAGAGAATACCACCCGATATCCCGAAGAGCTTGGGCAGTGACCAGAATCCGTAAGGGGCATGCAACCCAAAGAAATAGTGCATTACCGTGGCCACCGATGTAGAGGCAAAGCAGAGAAGGAAGCCGTACATGATTGCCTGATGCACGTGACGGCGCGCTTGGCTGAACCGATCCTCGTCCTCGAAATTGCAGCCTTCTCCGTGCCCTGCTGCCAGATCCTGCATTTTGCTTGCCCGCCTAAAGGCCGCTAATAGATCGGTCAATTGAATGGGTTCGCCGCCCACAGCGCGCCAATAACGGCGCATACTGATGGCAATGCTGAACAGCGGCAAAAGGAATGCCGGCGCGAATATCGCCACCATCGCGTTATGAGAAAGGACAGCATAGAAACCACGGCCGCCGGTCGAACCAATCGCATGTATTGCCCAGAACAGGACAGCAAAGCCGATGACCAGCGCCAAAGCGATGGCAGCACCGTGCGTGTGAAACTTGTGCGCCAGTGTTTGGGGCCACGCAAGGTTTTCCCAACTGTCCCGACGCACTTCGGCAAGCGCTTTGGGCAGATTAAGATCGAATTCGTGCGGAGCCGTGTATTGGCACGCATAATAGCACCCTCGGCAGTTGTGACAGAGATTGGCCAACTGCGTGATGTCGCCGTCCGAGAATGCGCGTTCGGCGTGAAGGGAGGGGAAGACTGAGCAATAGCCCTCGCAATAACGGCAGGCATTGCAGATTTCTGCCTGACGACGGGCTTCCTGTATGAGATCAGTTTGCATAAGCAGCGGCCTCACGTCCTGCAATACGTCCAAAAACGGTTCCGATGGTCATGCCAAAACCAGCGAGATACCCCTGCCCCAGAATCGATCCGGCCATGGTTTCGCCTGCGGCCCAAAGGTTCCTGACTTTGCCCGAAGGTGTTGAACACTGTGCGGTGTCGTCGACCTTCAACCCCAGGTAGGTGAAGGTCACGCCAGTGCGCAGCGAATAGCCATAAAATGGAGGTTCAGTGATCGGACGGGCCCAATTGGTTTTGGGTGGTTCTAACCCGGTTGTCGCAACCCCATCCAGCTCGGTCGGATGGAAGGCGCTGGTTTCTCCACAGGCCGCGTTGAATGCCGCAACAGTAGCATTCAGTTTGTTGGCCGGCAGTCCCATCATATCCGCCAGTTCGTCCAGCGTATCCGCCTTGAGCGGTGGAAACACCGATGGCATGAACAGGTTCAGCGATTTGGCATCGATGATAACATAGCCTACCTGATCGGGTTGTGCTGCGACGAGACGTCCCCAAATCGCATAGCGCTTGGGCCAGACGTCTTCGCCCTCGTCATAAAATCGCTGAGCGTCTTTGTTCACAACGATAGAGAAGGGCACACAGTCCAGACGGGTCACGATGCCGCCGTCGAATTTTGGAGCCCGCCCATCAATCGCCACGGCGTGGCATTGGGTCGGGTCACCGACGCTCTCGATACCTTGATCCAGAAGATCCGCCAGTACAACGCCACGATTGTAGGGTGTACCTCGGATCAAAAAGTTCTGTGCGGCAGGTCCCCAGGCACGGGTCAGCCAATCGGTGTCAGCCTGAAACCCGCCCGAGGCGACAATCACGGCCTTGGGTGTTATGCGATGTGACTCGCCCTCATAAGAATAGTCGACCCATTCCACTTGGTCTTCGTTCAACTCCAGATGTGTAACAGCTGCTTCGTACAGGACATCCACGCCCAAGCCTTCGGCCGTCCGGTAATAAGCATTTACCAGCGATTTACCGCCGCCCATGAAGAACGCATTGGTTCGCGCAAGAGAAAGGGTACCTGAAAGAGAAGGCTGGAAACGGACACCTCGGTTCTCCATCCAGGGCAGGCATTCTTCTGAGGTTCGGATCGCAAGTCGCGCCAGATGTTCTTCAGTCTTGCCGCCGGTAACCTTCATCAGGTCCGAGAGGTACTCGTCTTCGCTGTATTCCTCGACCAGCGGACCCAGCGGGCCAGCATGCATGCAACGAAAGTTGCGCGTATGGCGGGAGTTTCCACCCCGATACGGCTTGGGTGCCGTTTCGAGGATCAAGACTTTTGCCCCGGCTTCAGCCGCGGTCATAGCAGCGCACAACGCGGCATTGCCGCCTCCTATGACCGCGATATCGTAAGCTTCCATTCTGGTGGACATGTCCGGTCTTTCTGTCAGTTCTGGTCGATTGTGCGATCACGCTCTTGCAGGGCGCGAATACGCATCCGCTGTGCGGCTTGAATGTGAGCGCGCATTTCTGTCTCTGCTGTCGCTCCGTCTCGTGCCTTCAGTGCCGTCATGACACGTCGATGCTCAGTCACGGCTACCTCGGCACGATCACCATCCAACAGTTGCGAAGGGCCTAAGATCAGGAGAGCCTTTTGAAGTGACAACATCGATTTTGCGAGAAATCGGTTCTTGGCAGCGTCCAGTAGCGTGGCATGAAAAATACGATTGATCTGCGCCGCGTCCGGCCCTGTACCTGCTTCAGCCAGACGATCATTCAGAACTTCCAGCTCATCCATCTCTACATCCGACGCCGCCCTCGCAGCCAACCTCGCTGCGGTGCCTTCAAGCACAGCACGCATCTCATACAGCTCCATGACCTCGGCATAATCCAGGCTGCGAACCGTAGCGCCCTGTCTCGGGACATGCGTGACAAGCCCGTCTGCCTCAAGCTGCCGGATCGCCTCACGCACTGGTGTGCGGCTGACACCCAGCCGTTCGGACAATTCAATTTCCCGCAGCCGATCCCCTGGCAGCAAGGCACCGGCTCGAATCTCGTCCAGCATCCGTTGATACGCAGAATTCCCTTGTGGGCCCGGCTGAATCTGGTCGTCCTGGAGGGTCATGGCACTCACACTTGCATATTGCGTCCAATTGTATACACTTGGATACATAGCGAGTCAACCGAAACGGAAACCCCATTTTGTCCGCCCAAAAAACACAGGTGTTGCAGAGGTTGTTCACCATCAGTCTTGCGGTATTGGGCACACTGGTGTTTTGGGCGCTGGACCTGCCTTTGCCGTTCTTGTTTGGCCCGATGTCCGCCTGCCTGATCGCAGCATTGGCCCATGCTCCACTTAAAGGGTTCGGTCAGGTTTCAGTCGGAGCCCGTACAATCCTTGGCGTCGCCGTAGGGGCTTCGATCACACCTGCATTATTTGCGGAGCTGCCGAAGATGGCGGCGTCGATCACGCTGGTCCCGTTCTTCATCATCCTGATCGGGCTGGTTGGCGTGCCATTTTTTCGCAAGATCTGGGGATTTGACGACAAAACCGCGTTTTATGCGGCGATGCCCGGCGGGTTACAGGATATGGTCATCTTTGGCACCGAGGCCGGTGCGAACCCGCGGACTTTGTCATTGATTCATGGCACACGCGTTCTGATCATTGTCACATTAGCACCCCTGTTTCTAACGGTGTTTTACGGCGCCGAGCTGACGAACCCCATTGGTGAACCCGCACGCGATTTGCCGGTTCACGAACTGTTATTGATGATCATGGCAGCGATCGCTGGATGGAAGGGCGGAGAGAAAATTGGACTGTTTGGCGCGTCTATTCTAGGCCCTATGATCCTGACTGCTGCCTTGTCGCTTTCGGATCTCATACATTCACGACCGCCGCGTGAGGCGATTCTCATGGCCCAGTTCTTCATCGGTTGCGGAATTGGCGTTCAGTTCGTGGGTGTGACGCTGGCAGAATTACGGCGGATTGTTGCAGCAGGCGTCGCATACGTGGTCGTGCTGGCTATTCTTGCGGCAGCTTTCACAGCGGTTGTCACAACGCTTGGGCTTGGCCACCCGGTCGAAGCTTTCCTCGCCTTTGCTCCGGGCGGTCAGGCAGAAATGACAGTGCTGGCTATCGTTTCCGGTGCGGATCTGGGCTTTGTGATCACCCACCACCTGACACGGATTGTGCTGGTGATCATCGGCGCACCAATTGTTGCCAATCTCATTTTGCGCTGGTCCAAACCTCGGGATTGATCATATGGGTCGGTGCTCCTTTCGCATAGGCGATGACCTGATCGAAGATGTCCGCGAACTGCAGGTCGAACTCGTCTTCTGTGACAAAGCCGATATGGGGCGTCGCAATCAAGTTTGAATGAGACAACAGCGGGTCGCTGGGCTCAGTCATCGGTTCCGTGTCAAATACATCAATTGCTGCTTTACCTGGATGCCCGGCATTGAGCGCGTCAAGCAGTGCACCGGGAGCGATCAATCCGGCTCGCGAAGTGTTCACGAAAAGAGATGCGGGTTGCATGGCTGCAAAATCGACCGGAGTGATTATACCCATTGTTTCCGGTTTGAGTCGTACGTGCACAGAAACGACGTCACTTTCTGAAAAGAAGGCTTGGCGGTTGCGGGCGACGCATGCACCATCTCCTTTCGCCCGCGATCTCCCCTCTTCAGACGACCACCAAACGACTTTCATTCCAAACGCCTCGGCATAACCCGCAACTGCGCGCGCAATTCGGCCGTAGCCGTACAGGCCCAACTGCCGACCCCTTAGCGTTTTGCCGACACCTGCCTGCCATCGTCCGGCTTTGGCCGACGCCATCTGAGCCGGCAAATCGCGCATCCCCGCCATGATCAAAGCCCAAGTCAACTCTGCCGCAGCATAAGAAGGTGTGCCGCTATGCATGTTCGAACACAGCAGGACGCCGTGATCTGTACAAGCTTGCACATCCACGTGCGGATATACGCTGCGCTGACTGATAAGCTTTAAATTCGGCAGATTCTCGAGCAGGTCGCGGGTAACCTTTGTTCGCTCACGAAAGAGAACGAGCACGTCCGCATCCTGAAGGCGCGCAGCAAGTTGAAACGTGTCTTCGACGTGATCTGTCCAAACCGTGACATCCTGACCAGATAGCTTCGCAAAACAAGGCAAGTTGCGCAGGGTGTCAAACCAATCATCAAGAATGTGCACCTTCATCGGTTTTCGATGCCCCGCCCTAGTTCCAGCTTCCTGGGCGTTGGTACGAAATGCGGAGCCTCAAGTGCCGCCAGCGCATTGCGAACACGCTGGCTCTGGTCCAGCAAATAGTTGAATTGCTCGTCACATCCGGCGATTGGTGTCGGGTATTCCGCCATGTCGCGCCGCAATGCGGCCAGAGCCAACTTAAGTTCCTGCCGGGCAATGTCTATGCATTCAGAATACGTGTCCATTGTGGCCTCCCAAATTGTATACCAAGGTATACTATTTTTAGGAAATCCGATCAATGCCCGCCCCACACGCTGCGCGGCACATAAATTTGCCCATCTGCAAGCTTACGCGCTGTACGAACCAAACCTGCCGCATTCAGGACAAACCCATTGTCGGTTTCATAGTCCACAAGGACGTCAATTTTTCCAGATGCGTGCTCTAGTATGACTTCGGCTGGGCGTGAATCCATTCGATCCAGAAGGCCATCTGCGACAGTTCCCGGAGTCAGGGCACACGACGCCATGCATTGAGCACCGGTGACCGCCATTGTCGGGTGCGTTTTCCAGGGCATGAAGTACCGCACCGCAACGGTCCCACCGTCTTTGGCTGGCGCGAACAATCCGAACTTCGGTGTCACGGATTGCGAGACATCGCCCATACCCATCAAATGCCCTGCTTCGATCCGCACGGTTTCCATACGTTCAAAGAAACTTCGGTTGGCATCCAGTTCTTCGGCGCTCTCATGGCCTGTCAAACCAAAATCCGCAGCGCGCGCAATAGCCATGGGCATCGCGACATCCATGCAGGTTAATTCAATCCCTTGAATAGTGTTGCGCAGCTTTCCAGTGGGTAAAAAGGCGCCCGTGGATGACCCTACAACCCCCATGAAGCTCAGTTGCACCGGTGCCGCATGCCCCGGAACCCCTGCAATCTCGGTGTTGCCATCATAAGTCAGGTCACCACCCGGTGTCTGCACCTTGGCCACGACTTGTGCGCCTGTGTTGACTGCACGAATACGAATTTCGGTTTCGTCGCCTTGTGGCTTAATCAAACCCATTTCGATCGCCGCCGGACCGACCCCAGAAAGTATATTCCCGCAGGTAGGTTTGAAATCGACAAGCTTGTCTTCCACTGAAACCTGCGCAAAGAAATAGTCGATGTCGGCCCAGTCGTCGTCGCTGACAGACAGCATGGCGACTTTTGTCGTAACTGCCGCGCCACCACCGATCCCATCGATGTTAAGTGGATGCCCGGCCCCTACCGCTGCGATCAGTACTTCAGTCAGAGTTTCCAGATCGACCGGTAGAGCGGGCCGATGAAAATACGGACCGCGCGAGGTGCCTCCGCGTATGAAAACATAAGGGATTGCTGTTTGTGTCACCGCGTAACCTCCGTGATGAGCTTTATGTGAACTTCGGTGATTTCACGCGCCTCAAGTCCGCCATGCAGATCGCGATGTCGCGTTTCTGGCACGGTTAGAGCGGTGCCCACAGATGAGGGAATAAGATCAGCGGCGGTGGCATCTACATGCAATTCATCGCAGGCGATGCAGGGATACTCGGCCGTTATGGACCGGGTACAGTCCAGGAAAATCTCGTCGAACAAACGCATTGCGTTTGTTTCGTGGAACGCTGTCACATGTTGAGCTGAACAAGTTTCCGCGAGATCGAACGATTTATTCGACGGCACATCCACCCCAAACCCTGTCATGACTGGGCAGAGATTGTCGTGCAACTCCAATTCCTTGCGCTGGACGCCCGAAGGGTTACGGCTGCCTTTCTCTACCGGCGGATAATCGTTGTGATTAACGGATCCAAGAATAAAGCCATCTTCCGCTTTTGCGGCAGCGAAAACAGAGTTCGGAATTGTCGACCGGTTCGCCGCCAGAGCCGCGATACCTAATTCCTGATGCTCGATCTCGAGGTCCCGACACAGGTTGGGTTTGGCCGCATGCGGAAACGCCAGTGATGCGGCCGTGATTTCTGGACCTACGCCGTCACCTTCGAGGCAGCGCAACTTGAGGGGATCACTCATTTCAGGGGCCACGGCAAGCTCACCATGTCCTGCAGCAGCCCTGGAGGGAAGTCCCGGTTCAACGCACCCGCCATGAAGCACATGAATCCGATGCCACAGGCAGTCAGGATCAGCGTCATCTGCCAGCTGGATCCGGCGCGAACACGGAGGAACCCGATCAGGAATCCGATCAGAGCGAGGATAAAGCCCACGACCCAAGTGGCCGCAATCAGCGCTGCAAACCAAGCCAATGTAGACCAGAGACCATGGGGTGCACTGGCGTCTTCACCAGCGACTTCCTTGTCGGCGAATATCGCATCGCCTTCAGGCCGCCGCATCATCTGGATCAGCAGGATCACACAACAAAGCAGCGAAACGCCTCCGATCACCAGCGGTATGATCTTGTCAGTCATGTTGTAATCGGGGATCGCATTAGCGTTGACCAGGGCGACAATCAGATACGCCATAATCGACAATAGGAAGATCAATGGCGCGCGTTTGCTACCTGACTGCACATCGCCCTCGGCCATTATCATTTTTGCCTGGCGGATGCCCAGAATGACTGAGATGACGGTGACGACGATAAGCACAATTACGATGGGGCTGAAAACGTACTCCATTCCCTCTTCAAAGCTCTTGCGGAAACGGAACGATGCGATTTGGAAAGCTTGGTTCGTGAATTTTTCCACCGGGTTTGAAAGTACGAAGCCGATCAGAAAGGCCGGACGCGACCAATCAAAGCGGCGTAGGAAAATGCCAATCAACCCGATGACAAAAAGGGCCAGCAAATCTTCGAAGTTCTGACCCGATTGAAAGGCAGCGAAACTGATCAGCATGAACAGGAACGGCGCCAGATACGTGAAACGGATTGTGGTCAGCTTTGCGATACCGCCCGAGGCTGCAATACAAAGAATTGTGCCGACGACATTGGCCAGAGCCAACAGCCAGACAATCGAATACGTGATGTCGAGATTGTCCTGAAGCATGCTCGGTCCGACTTCAATATCGCCTGACCCCAGCAGGGCAACCGCACCAATAAAGATCGCCATCGAACCCGACCCGGGAATACCGAACAGAAGCGTTGGCACCAGACCACCGCCTTCCTTCGCATTGTTCGAACTTTCCGGGCCGATCACGCCACGGACTTCGCCGCTGCCGAAATTGCTCTTGTCTCTGGTTGATTGAACGGTGTGACCATAAGCGATCCAGTCGACGACCGATCCTCCCAGCCCAGGTATGACGCCGACGACTACGCCAATGATTGAACACCTAACTGAAAGCCAGATATTGGCGAACCAGTCTTTGACGCCGTCCAACCAACCGGCTCCAAGTGAAGCCCCTTTGGCAATTGAACGATCCTGCCTAAGCAGCGAGACGATTTCAGGCACGGCGAAAATGCCTAAACCCACGATGACGAGCTTCAACCCATCCGTGAGGTATGGAATGTCATAGGTCGCCATACGCAGCGATCCGCCGGCATCCGCCTCGCCGATTGTTCCGACCATCAAGCCAAGTCCGGCAGCCGCTACTCCTTTCAGCGGAATGCGACCAGCGAGAATGGCAACCATTGAAAGGCCCAGGATTGTGATCATCAACATCTCTGGCAGACCGAATGCCAGGACAATCGGCCTTGCGACCAGAATAAACATTGTCAGGAAAGTTGCGCCGACCAGCCCGCCAAACAATGATGACGCAAAGGCCGCTGACAGGGCCCGCGCGGCCTCACCTTTTTTGGCCATCGGGAACCCATCCAGGACAGTGGCCTGAGAAGCCGAGCTGCCCGGTATGCCCATCAGAACCGACGCGAACGTATCGGATGTCGGAACAACCGCGACCATCCCGATCATCAACGCCAGACCCAGGATTGGGTCCATTCCAAACATGAAAGGCAGCAACAGGGACAATCCTGCAATACCACCGAGCCCCGGAAAAACCCCAACGGCTAGCCCCATGACGACTCCGAGAACCAGATAACCCAGAACAACAGGTTGCAGGATCAGACTCCACGCATCACCAAGCGCAGGAAGAGCTGTGGCGAAAACCTCCATAGCGGCCGCCTTTCATATCTTTTGATATTATTTGAAAAGAGCGCGCCCTGAGTTCAGGGCACGCGCCGTGAGCGTTCGGCTCAGTTTAATTCCACGCCATAGGCTTCTTTGAGCCAGTTCAGGACATAGGCCTTGGCATTGTCATCAACGTTGGTCGCAGTCTGCAGTGCGGCTTTAGAGCCATCACCGACAAACACGGGGTATTTACCTACGCGCTTAGATGAAATCTCGCCAAAATCCGCGCGCTCTGTGACAGCCTGGAATGCAGCTGTGTATGTATCGACGACGTCCTGAGGTGTGTCGCCCGGAAGGAATGCAAGTTTCTGAACAGGGAAACCGGCGACGAAGAACGCCTTCCAAGCGTCCCAAGCCTCGCCGCTGGTTTCGCAACCGTCAGTGGCTTCGCAAACTTCCTTGAATGTCGGGATCTCTGGAAATGTCGGGTCGCGTACGATGTTGCCATCCGCGTCCAGGGCGCCCCAGGTCATCATTGGTACAGCTTGGCCCGCTTCGACCAGAGGCACTGAGCCCCCCAGGTAGCCGGATGAGGTCTGGTAATCGATATTGGCCTCGCCACGCTCGAACATCAGACGGCCGTCACCCCGACCTTTGATACCGAAAACCGGTTCTACATTCATACCCAGCATTTGCCAGGCCAGCAGCGGCACCAGGTCAAGACGGGTTGCCCCCTGCGAGCCATAGATAAAACTGGTGTCTTTGAGCCCGTTTGCAGAGCCATCAAATTTGGCGCCATCTTCAGGGTTGATATAAGCAACACCACCCGTCCCCGATGCCATAACCGGTATCCAGTCATTATATTCGTAACGCACGCGCGGGTCGCTCAGAAGGTAAGGAAATTGAGTCGATCCGGACGTCCCGAACAGTAGGGTTCCATCCTCATGATTTTGCTCTTGGAACCAGTTTGCGCCTTTGGTCGACCCGGCACCCGGCATGAATTTCACGACAACGGTCGGTTGGCCCGGTAGCGCCTCGGACAGAAGCGGGGCAAAGAAATTTGCCCATTTTGCTGAACCCCCTGTTTCCGAGAACGGAATGACCCATTCGACGGTCTTGCCCGAGAAATCGACCTCAGCGGCAGCGGGCGCGGCGAGACCTGCGGCGGCGATCAGCCCCACGACGGCACGGCGGGTGAAGTTGGAATTGGTCATTGGTTCCTCCCTGTTGACCAAACAACCACGACGGTGCCTTTCGCGCCACCGTGATCGCAAATGAAACTGTGGGGTTGATTCCCCCTCCCATCTGGCAATCATGAGGGGCCAACCTTGCGTGAAACTTGCGGGAGCACGGATGCGGATCGTCATCATCGAGGACAACGAAACCCTTGCCAACGCCATTGCCTATCGCCTGCGGGATCGAGGGCATTCTGCGGATGTCCTGCACGATGGCGATCAGGCGGACACGTTCCTGATGCACGAAGGCGCCGATCTGATTGTGCTGGACATCAACCTGCCCGGCCGTTCAGGGCTGAATATCCTGCATGCGCTGCGTCAGCGCGGCGAAAGTACACCAGTCATCCTGTTGACAGCACGGTCAGAAACAAGCGACCGGGTCACCGGGCTGGATATGGGCGCCGACGACTACCTGGTCAAACCTTTCGAGATGGACGAACTTGAAGCGCGCATTCGTGCTCTGTCACGCCGCAAGGACCTTGACTACGGTGTGCGAGAACAAGTGGGTGGGCTGGAATTTGACCGTGCCAACCGTCAGGTCAGTTCGCAGGGTACGGTTCTTGACGTTCCACGACGCGAGATGGCGGTGCTGGAATGCCTACTGGAACGGCGCGGTCGCATTGTGTCCAAAGGTCAACTGACCGATCATGTGTACGGCGTTGGTGCAGATGTGGACGACACGGCGGTTGAACCGCATGTCTCTCGTTTGCGTAAGCGGCTGAAGGAATTCGGCATCGGAATCAAAACCGCGCGCGGGCTGGGCTATCTGCTCGAGGTACAGAAGTGATCAGGACCAGATCACTCAGACTGCGTCTTTTTCTTCTTATTTTGACGCCATTGGTGTTGCTGTCGGTGGTATTGGGCTTCTGGCGCGTCATGGTGGCGCAAAACACGACCGAAGAGCTTTTTGACGACAGCCTGCTGGCAGCAGGCCTCGCGATTTCGCGCGACGTGGCAATATCTGGCGGCGATGCTCTGTTACCGTCGACGCGCAACATGATCCGCGACGCCTCTGGAGGCGAAGTTTTCTATCACGTCACGGGACCCGGAGGATACTACGTTACGGGATATGCCTACCCGCCCGTGTCCGGGGCCAGTGAATCTCAGGACCCATACAAACCCGATTTTTTCGAAGCGATCTACCGCAATGAACCTGTCCGCGTCCTCCGAATGACCGAGCGCGTCACTTTGGACAATCTGGTGGGTGATGCGACAGTCACCGTGTGGCAACTGATGGCTGACCGCCAATCCTTCGCCAATCAATTGTCGATACGCGCCGCAATCCTGATGGGTGCACTATTAATAACCCTTGCTCTTGTCGTGTGGTTCGGCGTCAAACGCGGCCTGCGTCCCCTGCTCGACTTGCAGAGCGCAATTGCTTTGCGTTCGCCGGACGATCTCAGCGTGATCCGGCGGCCTGTCCCATCCGAGGTAGAGGGCGTCGTAAGAACACTGAACAGATTGTTCGGCCAGGTGGAAAAGAGTATCAGCGACCACCAAACCTTCATCTCAGAAGCTGCACATCAGCTGCGCAATCCGGCGGCGGCCGTGCAATCAATGGCCGAAGCATTGCAGGATGCAAATACCGATGATGACAAGGAAAAGCGCATCGCCGAACTGGTGAAGGCCGCGAAGAACTCGGCAACTGTCGCCGAGCAGCTTTTGTCCCTTGAGCGGCTCAGACAACCATCCCATCAAGACCGTTTGGAAGAAGTGGATCTCTGCAGAGTTGTCGAAGAGGTCTGCGCAGATATGGGTGTACAGGTACTCGCCATGGGCGTCGATTTCGACGTGTCGATACCGGCTGAGAGGATACTTGTGCCTGGCGATAGAGTATTTCTGAGCGAGGCGATTAAGAACCTGTTGGACAACTCATTGAAACATGGCGGCGAGCCCCTTAGCAAAATTTCAGTAGTGTTGACTGGTGACCCGGATCGCGCATCAGTTACGATAACAGATGACGGCAGAGGCCTTTTACCAGAACAAAGTGAAATGGCATTTCGTCGCTTCACTCAGCTGGACCATTCAGCAGGCAGTGGACTTGGGCTTTCAATCGCTTTGGCCGTTGCGCAACGCCACAATGGCCAACTGTCAATTAACAACGTTTCCAAAGGCGCAAGTCTGACGCTCAGCCTTCCTCGCCGGTTGTGATTTGCACCTTATTACGACGCTCAGCCTCATTGGCAGGCTGAATATCCTAACTTGTTCCGTTTGTCGTAAGCCACGACCCGAGAGCCGGAGCATAGTTGACGCAAGAAGTCATCGCTAAGACCGCAGGGTTTGCAGGCTGCCCGCACTCAGATTCCCGACCTAACGTCCAAACCGCAGATGGCGCACCTCATTTTTCTTTCTTTTGGAGTTTCAAACCAACGGAACCAGCTAGTCAGCGGATACCAGCGCCCGCCCGTTTTCATCAAAGAAATGTAGTTTTTCCGAAGGAAATTGCAGGCCAATCCTAGCCCCAGGCTCAAGATTCGTATCCCCGTTAAGGCGAACCGTTACTTTCTCCTCCACACCACAATCAACGATCAGAAACGTGTCTGCCCCCAGATATTCGATAACCTCGATGACACCATCGCTTTGACCTTCGCCAGCCGCGACCACGCCGATATGCTCGGGTCGAATACCGAGATCAGTGGCTTCACCGGGCAGAGCGAAATCACCACTGCCACCTTGTTTTAGGCTGTACCTGCCATTTTGTGTCGTGCATGGCAGGATGTTCATTTTCGGGCTGCCAATGAACTGTGCCACAAATAGATTGGCGGGGCTTTCATAAAGCTGACGAGGCGTACCCACCTGCGCAATCTTACCAAATTCCAGAACGACGATCCGATCGGCAAGTGTCATTGCCTCAACCTGATCATGCGTCACGTAAATCATCGTACGCTTCAGATTCTGATGCAGCTTTGCAATTTCGTAGCGCATCTCGACGCGAAGAGCCGCATCAAGATTCGAGAGCGGCTCATCGAATAGAAAAGCCGTGGGGTCACGCACGATAGAACGGCCAATGGCAACCCGTTGCCGCTGCCCGCCGGAAAGATCTTTCGGTCGTCGTTCCAGAAATGGTCCCAGTTTAAGGACATCGGCCGCCTTATTGACCTGCTCGTTTATTTCCGTTTTCTGGACACCAGCAACCTTGAGCGAAAAGCCCATGTTTTCGGCAACGGTCAGATGTGGGTAAAGCGCATAGGATTGGAACACCATTGTCAGCCCTCGCTTGGAGGGTGGATGATCCGTAACATCGTTGCCGTTGATCAGTAATGCCCCCCGCGAGATGTCTTCGAGACCCCCGATCATGCGCAACAGAGTAGATTTCCCACAGCCCGATGGGCCGACAAAGACAACAAATTCTCCCTCTTCAATCTTGAGGTCGATGCCTTTGATGACCTGCGCAGAGCCAAACCATTTTTCGACGGACTTAAGTTCAATGCTGCCCATTAGTTCCTCCCTGCCCAGTGAAGCCAGACCGCGGCTGTCCAGGTGAATGCATTGCCCCCGGCGGGGTTTCCAGAAATGGGGTCGAAATACTCTGCAAACCCGTAGATCGAGATCAGATCTGCGGTCTTTCGGCGAAGCTCTTCTACTTGTTGCACGTGGCCCATTTCGGCCAATCCGAACGCAATCATCATGTTCATGAAGGCCCATGTCGGACCGCGCCAATATCTGCGCGCATCAAAATTCGGCATGGACGTATCGTAGCTTGGAACTGGATAGGGAACGGTTGCCAATACCGATTGCAAACGCTCCAGCATCTTTGCGGATTCAATACCCGCGTACCAACACAGATATGAAGCGTTCGAGATGCTGCCGGCCCATTCCCCTGTGTGTGCGTCGCGGGAGTCGAAAAAGCCCAGATCCTCGTTCCAAAGTGAATGTGCACCTTGTTCGAGTTTTGAGATATCAATGCTCAAAGTGCCTGCATCCAGACCAAGTTGTTCGCTGACTGCCAGCAAGTCCCTCGCGGCGCGAAGCGTTGTGAATGTCATCGTCGGATCGGCTACACGAAACGGATTCCGGGATAAAAGAGCCTGTTGATCCCATTTTACCTGCCGGCCGATCTGAACCAGTTTGATGTAGCGATCATAGTCGAACTTTGTCGGTCGATCTTCACTGTTCACGTGACTTGTGTCGCGGCGTTGATACTCACCCACATCAGAGGCATCCACCCGCGCCATCGCCTTGTCCCAATCGGGCGCATTGTCACGACCTGCCTCCCAAGGATGGGTTGTGCAGACAGCCCCCTGATCATCAAGGCGCCATTTCATGATCCAACGGTGCCATGCCAACATTTTAGGAAACAGTGCCCGAAGGCGCGCGTCACCAACCTCGGTATCCTGCTCCCAGATCTTACGCGCCATCGTCGCGGCAATGGGGGGTTGGATGATACCGGAGGACGGGATTGGACCGCTGCAGCCCCAGACATCCGGACCGGGATAGTACCCGTCGTCCTGCTGGTGGAACAAGATATGCGGCACCATGCCGTCATCCCATTGGCCGGTAAACAGCGTTTCGATTTCGGTCCAGGCCCGGTTGATGTCAAACTCGGCAAAGCCAAGCGCGGCGATCGCGCTATCCCAGTTCCACTGATACGGATACAACCCCTCGGTCGGGATAGTGTAACCGCCGCGATCATTGGCAATCAGGATATTGCGCGCTTCGCGATCTGGATTCGTATGCTGGTTCATCTGTGTCATCCTTTGACGGACCCCGCAGTCAGGCCCTTTGTCATGAAACGTTCAAGCCCCAGAAACAGCGCCATGATCGGGACAGTGGCAATGACGGCACCGGCCATCAGGTGCTGACGGGGAATTTCTGAGGAATTCAGCATCGTGACGCCTCGGGTCAGGGTAAATTTCGACGGGTCATCCAGCAGCATGAAGGCCAGCAGGAATTCATTCCATGCGATCATGAAGACATATAGCGATACCGAGGCCAGCGCCGGCAGGCTGAGTGGCAAAGTGATCTTCCAGATCACGGCAAGGCGCGACAGGCCATCCATAAGGCCGGCCTCTTCCACTTCGGTTGGCAGGCCGCGAAAGTAACCCTGCAGCATATAAAGCGCCACCGGGATCGTCGTGACCGGGTAGATCATTACGATACCCAGGATCGAGTTGCGCAGCCCAGTCAACGAGAAGGCGATATAAATCGGCAGCGCCAGAACAATCATCGGCACCATGTAGATCAACAGGATCGAGCGCGAGAACGCCTTTTGCCCCTGGAACCGGAACCGAGCCACCGCATAGGCCCCAGGTACGCTGAACAGCAGTGTTATGAATACCGTCAGGACCGAAACATAGAACGAAGTCCACAGGTACGTTCCGAAATTGAAGTCGCGAAACAGCTCGGTATAGCTGCGGAACAGAGCTGTTCCCTGACTAAAGTCGACCGAGAAATCGAGCGGGTTCTGCAACAAAGCCTGCTGAGATTTCAAGCTGGTCATCACCATCACATAGAACGGGATGACCACGATTGCGGTGAAGAAGATGTAGCCGAAGCCGGTGCAAAAGCGGATCACCGCATCTTCGAACTCATGCCGAGTCAGTTCCCCGAAAGGTACCTCTTTGAGGATTTCAGCCATAGAAACCTGCATAACCGCTGCGATCGCAATTACCGTGATTAGTGTCGCCTGAACCGAGGTTTCGGGTCCGATCAATACTGGGCCGAACCCAGTCAGACATGACAGGCCAGCTAACGCGGCTACGCCAAGTCGCACCGGCGCATATCGGGCCGGGAACCGGACAGAAGTCAGGCCGATAATCGCGCCCCACAACAGGCTCATCAAAACTTGTGGGCGGAATGCCGCGCCGGTGGCAAAAGACATGGTGACCGCGACGGTAGTGGCAATCACCACCAGCCACAGTGCGCCCAGAACCGGCCCAGTTACAAAGCCATTGCGCATCACAAACCCTCCTCACGGCTGATGAACCGAAAGAAGACAAAGCTGAACGCAATCAGGCACAACAAGATCACGACGGCCACAGCGGCGCCGGCACCGATATTTGAGATCGCGAAGGCCTGTTCATAGACATTCACGGTCAAAGTGCGAGTGCCTGCATTGCCGCCAGTCAGCAGGAAAATGTCGTCGAACTTGTTGAACGTCCAAATGAAGCGCAACAGGAACAATACCGATAGGATGCCCAACAATTGCGGAATGCTCAGCAGCCAGAACTTTTGAAATGGAGAGGCACCATCCATATCTGCCGCCTCGTACATGCTCGAGTCGATGGACTGCATCCGCGCCAGGATGAACAGGAACGACAGTGGAAAATAGCGCCATATCTCGAAGACTGTGACCATGATCAGCGCCAGTGGACGTTCACCGAAAAAGTTGATCGGGTCGCTGCTTAGCCCCATTTGAACCAACAATGCATTAGCCGAGCCTGAAAACGGATCAAACAGCGTGACCCAGGTGAATGCAACGGCGATGACCGGAGCAACATAGGGGAAAAGGTAGAGACCGCGGATGACCCCCTGCCCCCTGAAGCTTTTGTTCAGCAGCAAGGCCGCGAACAACCCCATAACCAAAGCCCCGATGGTGCCAAAGACGGTATAGAACAAAGTAACCCACAGAACGCCCCAGAATTCCGAGCCATCAAAGACGCGTGCAAAGTTCTCAAGGCTGAATTCGAAATTGGTCAGTATGCTGGGGCCACTGCCAGTAAGTGTCGGTTCCGACCCTTCAACCAACTCCTCGAAGGTGTCAGTGTCGCCATCAATTGCAACCGGAATACGGATGCGTTCGCGTTGACCGCCCTCGAGACTGCCGAAGTCGCAGAATAGGTTCCGACCCTCCAACTGGCAAGGTGCCACTATTTCTGCTGTTGGCGTCACGCCCTCTGGAAGTGTGTCGCTGATGGTTACGCCCGCGATGGCAATCTCCTGACTCGAGTTGCGCAAGCGGTACTCGATCCGCAAGTCATCCCCCGATCCACGCAAGCTTTCGCGAACAACTGGTGCAGGCGGACGCAGGTCGGACAGGGTAAAGGGCTTGAAGCTAATCCAGATGATGGCAAACAGGGGCAGGATCACCACAAGTGACACGCTGATCACGGTCGGAGCCAGAAGCGCCCATGCCAAACGTGCCTCGCGTTTCGCAAGCGCTCCCGTGCCGGTCGGGGGAATGGCCGAAGACATGGGATACCTCAAAGGGTTGGGGCAGCGGCGCGAACGCCGCCGCGTGAAAAACGGGCCGGGTTTACTGAACCTTGGCGAGTTCTTCGTTCATCGCAGCAACAGCGGCGGCAGCGTCGACTTCATCATCAATGTACTGGCGGACAACGCGGTTGATCGCCTGGCTGTTAATCATTTTAGACGCCAGCGAGAGCTGACCTTCGGTCACACCCCAGCGCTGAGCAACATCCAGACCACCGACAATTTCGTCGATCATCGTCTGGTCATAGAGTTCGCCCAGAGGCGCCTTGCGGTCTACGCCAACAGGCAGTTCTGCCCAGGCCTCGGAGAATGCGGTCGGGTTGTCGGCATTACCACGACGAACCGGGAATTTGCCTTCGGGCGCGATGGCCAATGTTTGGGTATAGCCCTGATCCATGGCGTATTTGACGAAATCAATGGCCGCATCGGTATCTGCATCATTGGTAATGCCAAAGTACCGTACGTCACCCCAAGCCGCGCCATCCGGGTTGGACGGGCCTGAAAAGTTGGTCACAATCCCCGTCTTGGCGGCCAGGTCGCGCGAAGTAGGGTCGTCGTTGATCGTCGGCGGAGCGCTGTCGCGCAGACCAGCCAACTCGTCCAGAATGAACGGGGACCAGATGATCATCGCCGCCTTGCCGTCGAAGTACAACTCGCGTGACTGTTTCCAATACAGCTCACCCGGAGGCGATGCTTTGGCAATGGCCTTGTAGAAGTCCAGGACTTCAGCGGTCTTTGCCTCGTCAAGCGGTTGGAATCCGTCCGGACCGACCGGGCTGACGCCGTTCGCAAGAAAGACGTGTTCCAGCACCTGACTCATAAAGTTCTCGTCCACTTTTGTGGCAGCAACGAAACCGTACATCTCCGGTGGGTTGTGCAACGCCTCAAGCGCAGCCTCGACTGCAGCAAAGGAACTGGGCGCGTCCAACCCGTTTTCGTCAAACAAATCCTTGCGGTAGACGACCATTTGGGTCCAGCCGTCAACGGGTACGGAAGCCGTTTCGCCGTTAAATGCTGCCATGGCCAACGCGCCGGGCGCAAAAGTGTCGGCGCCAAGGTCCTCGACCACTTCGGTTGCTGCTTCGGTGTCCAAAATCCCTGCTTCTGCCCACGGCAATGCGTACTGCAACGGGTGATAAACCACATCCGGCAAATCACCGGCCGCAAAGGCCGCTGTTGCGCGTGTACCGAGATCGGTTTCAGTAACCGGGATTACCTCAACAGATGTTCCGGTTTCCGCTTTGAACTGGTCCGCCATTTCCTGTTGCTTTGCCAGTCGCTCGGGCTGTTCCTCAGTCGTCCAAAACCGAATTGTATCCGCCTGAGCGGACACGGCTGTCAAAATCAGCGCCAGAGATGTTCCAAGCATCAGTCTGGACGCGTTATGTGTAAGCTTCATAGTCGGTCTCCTCCCCGCTAATGATCATTGAATTGTTCAGCCTTTCGCGCCAGTTCCTCGGGTGTAAGCTGCGGTGGCCCATCAGATTCACCCTCGATTAGGACAGCGTCGCTGAGTTCGCGTAAGTTTGCAGGCTCTTCGCCTCGTGTCTGGCGGATAAGCAGCGTGGCAAGGCGTTCGCCTGCCCGCTGAGAGTCTACACTGAAGGTTGTCAGCCTCGGATTGACGTATTGGCATTCAGGGATGCCGTCATATCCGATGACGGAAACGTCATGTCCGATTTCGAGGCCCAGGTTAGCGCAAACCGGATAACAACCCAGTGCTGCCAAATCAGTCGCAAATACTATGGCAGTCGGTGGGTGTTTCAGCTTCAATAGCGCCTTTGCTTCCACTGCCCCTTCTTCGCGCGTACGCGCACCATCCCGAACCAACTTTGAATCGACAGGTAAGCCGGCGGATCGCAATCCTTCGACATAACCGTCACGGCGCAGGTGGCTATAGTTGAACTTCGGATCGCTTCCGACGTAACCGATGCGGCTATGGCCAAAACCGACCAAACGATCGACCGCATTACGGATTGCCGTTTCGCCGGAGATATCAAACCAGGATGTGTCATCCTGAGGATCCGATTGCCCATATCCTGTCCGACCGTAGAGGATAAAAGGAACCTTCAACTCCCTAAGGTATTCGACACGCGCGTCGCTAACTTCTGTCCGAGGCAGGATGAACCCGTCAGCCTTGCGTTCTTCTACAAGTCGCCCCAACACCGTGAGCATGTCCTTTTCGGACTTTGCTGTAGATATCGTCATGGTCCAATCAAATGAACTTGCCGCTTCACAGGCGCCCGCAAGAAAGTCCTGAAGAAACGGATTGTGCCGGTCTGGTTCTTCGCTGTTGATGACCATGGCAATGGCCCGCACTTTGCCTGTTCGAATAGCCTGCGCGTGGCTCAGCGGCCGATAGCCCATCTTCCGCGCGGTGGTCTCTACTCTCTTTCGCGTTGCATCCGAAATGTCCGAGTATCCGTTCAATGCGCGGGACACAGTACTCTTTGACAAACCAAGATGGTCCGCCAGTTCGTCCAGCTTCACCCTCTGGGCAACAGAGGTTCGCCGGAGTGGTGTATCGTATTTCTGCATCTTGGGATTCGTCATCATTTGTTCATTTGTTTGCTCCGAAACCGGTTTCGGCAACAAAAAAATCAAACGAATGCTTCAACCCAACAAATCGCGGCGCTTAAGTAAAAGTGCGTTCGGATCGAATTGCGATCTGCCCCCCATAGCTGACAGTCGGCCGGACCCGTCCTTTGATCTGGTTCGCGTTGGCTTTTCGATCCCGGAGAGAACTATTGTTTTTCGGCGAGCTCCGAGCTCCAGCTCTAACTGATTTGATGCAGTAATCCCTGAAATGAAGTCCTCGGCATTGCGAGAAACGTGAAGCAAGTCAAAATAGTCAATCGCGATGCGCTTGAGCATAACGTCCAACTGATCAACCGAGAGTATCGGCACCGTCAAGGCCAGTCTCGATGTCCGTGACCAGCCCGTCAGCCAACAACCGTATCCCACAATACTCCTTCTTTCATAGGGCAAAGGGCTGTGTCGTTTTCTGAAAGCGCACGAACACTTAATAAGATCATCACCTAGGAGTAGACCAGCATTCCAGGTCTTCAGAAAAAGGCCGGATATCTCCAATATGTGCACTGACCCAATCCGGGTCATAGTAGGTGTCCAGATATCGGTCACCACTGTCACACAGCAGCGAGACGATCGACCCCTTCTCGTTGTTACGCATCATCTCATTGGCGGTCTGGAGTGTCCCCCAAAGGTTGGTCCCGGTTGAGGCACCTGGCCGCCGGCCAATCTGTTTTTCCAGCCAAAGCATCGTGGCCACACTCGCCGCATCGGGTACTTTGATCATCCGGTCAATGACATCCGGTTGGAAAGAATTTTCGACTTTGGGTCGACCAATACCTTCAATCCTGCTGGACCGGTCTGACGTCAGAGTTCGATCTCCGGTCTGGTAGCTGTCGTAGAACACAGAATTCTCAGGATCGACGACCGTCAGGGCAGTATCGAATCCACGGTACCGGAGGTACCGGCCCAGCGTGGCTGAAGTTCCGCCGGTGCCTGCGCTCATCACCAGCGTCGTTGGTACGGGATGCGGCTCGCATTCCATTTGCCGGAAAATGCTTTCGGCAATGTTATTGTTACCACGCCAATCAGTTGCGCGCTCGGCATAGGTAAACTGATCCATGAAGTACCCGCCGATAGAATTTGCCAGTTCGACCGATGTACCGTGCATTTCGGACGCCGTGTCCACGAAATGCGTTTGACCACCATAAAACTCAATCAGTCGAATTTTGCTGTGAGCTGTACTTTTGGGGATGACTGCGATGAATGGCACACCGATCATGCGTGCAAAATAAGCCTCGGAAACCGCCGTGCTGCCCGAAGATGCCTCAATGATCGTCGTGCCTTCTTTGATCTTGCCGTTGCACAAGGCGTAAAGAAAAAGAGACCGAGCTAGCCTGTGTTTCAGGCTACCGGTCGGATGGGTGCTTTCATCCTTTAGGTAGATATCCACCCCATCCAGGTTTGGAACCGACAGCTTGAACAGGTGCGTATCCGCTGACCTGTGTGCGTCTGCGTTGATCTTGGTGATAGCACCCACGACCCATTTGTCCATTTTTCCCTCGGTTTTGTGTCTTGTCATTTGTCCAACTATGCGCCCGCCCACCTGCACATGGCAAATGGGCGGGACTTGACGGAAAGGGTCAACCGCAGCACCCGCTCGTATTGGATTGTGAGGGCTCGCCTGGTGGTTCGTTCAGATTGGCTCCGCGCCCCAGCCAGGTCCGTTCAGCCAAATAAAAGTCCGAGAACCTTTGATGAAAGTCTTCCGGCACTGACTTCACGGGGATGCCGCTGTTCAACAGAGTTTGCTGCCAGGCTTTTACCTTCGGGTAATTGGTGAGCATGTCGTAACCACTGTGCTTCTCAACAATGGCCGCGCGATGCAACAGTGGCAACCAGGCGATATCCACGTTCCCCAAAGTTTTGCCTGAGAAAAAAGGGCCGTGTCCCAATTGACGTTCTGCCTTGTCAAAGGACTTGCCGAGTTTCGCCATACGTTCGTCAAACAGGTCTTTGTCTGCGCTCTGCATTGTACTGCACTGCGTCAGATAGTGTTTGGTGGCTTGATAGCTCCATGCCCGATTTATCGCGCGTTGCTCCGGTGTCAAACCATCCTGTAGCGGGGCAGTGACTTCATCTATATATTCTACAATCGCGTCTGACTCGAACAGCGGTCGACCGCTCGCGGTTATCAGCAGTGGCACCTGGCCTGTAGGGGACATGTCCAGAAACCACTCGGGCTTGTTCTTCAGGTCAATATATTCAATATCATAGGGAATCTGCTTGGCCTCCAGCAATGCTGTAACGCGCTGAACGAATGGGCAGATTTTGAAACTAACGATCTTGATCATGTCTGTGGTCCTTCTTGGTTGATCTGACTTGTAAGACGAGCGTCGACGCGAAAAGACGAACCTTTCAGGAAAAAAATCGCTGATATTGTTGTTTGTTTTGAAGACGCACACGGAACTCAAGGAACCTGTACCAATGAAACAAGCGAACCCGGATCTTGAGAGAATATGGTCAGAGTACCGCACCAGTTTGCTGGCATTCCTTCGTTCGAAGGTATCCAACCCTGATGACGCTGACGATTTGCTTCAGAGTATCCTGCTAAAAACTCACAAGGGCATCAGCGGCCTCGACAAAGTCGAAAACTTGAAAGCATGGCTTTTTCAGATCGCGAACAACACAATCACTGATTTCTATCGGAGCAACGGGCGTTCTGCAGCGATTCACCCAGAAGATCTGTGGTACGACGATCTGAGTAAGAGCGACCAACATGTCCTGGAAAACTGTGTTGTCCCATTCATTGACGCACTGCCGCCTGGTATGGGTCAATTGTTACACCGGATAGATATGCAAGGCGTATCGCAAAAGGACTATGCGGCAGAGCTTGGCGTAAGCTACTCAACTCTCAAGTCCCAAGTCCAAGCCAGCCGGCGACAATTGCGTAAGCTCTTTGAAAACTGCTGCGACTTTTCAGTGGATGCAAGGGGCAATATCGTGGACTACCAACGCAAAGAAACCGGTTGCGACGACTGCTGAGTCGTCCATGGCAGACCCTCTCTCGGCTTACACCAAAGTAAGGATCGGGCCGAGCCCCCCCTTTTGCGACAATTGATACTGCGCCAGCATTCCAGTTCCGGGAATAGTGAAACCATTCAGCGTCATCAGTCGTAGCGTTGAATGTGTGAAATATCCGAAAAATCCTTGCAGAAAAGTGAACTGGCAATTCGGCCATTGCAACACGTGTATGGTTTACACGTTCTTCAAAACGCAATCGCCGTAATTTGGTTGGACACGTGATACTGGCATTGTATTGCCCCGGTTAGTGCAATAGTTTCCCCGCCTATGTTCATACGCCAAATCACATCGGCGCTTTTGGTTGGTATTCTAGTCATCTTGACCGGGATCGGCGGCGTTGCGCACGCTTTGTCAAACGATTGCGTTGGCGCACATTGTGATGAACATATCTCCGCGTCGGTCGATGGCCTTCATGTGGGGCTCAACCACGGCAATCAAAACGAGCCCAACAGCGCAGATCACGACGAGTGCAACCCGTCTTTGTGCCACGTATTGGCAGTTACCCCTCTGAGTCCAGATGCGGTTCTGAACCTGATCGAGATTGATTTGGCTTTCCGTTTCCAGGCCCTCGCACATCGGACTGGCACAGATAATCCTTTTAAGCCGCCTAACTTTTAAACCGAATGAACTTCGCTGTTCACGAATGTGATCAGCTAAAAATGTGGTCGCTGAAAAATTGCGGCCTATTCCGTTTTCATTAGGTTGGGATCACTCCATGAACCGAAAAATCCTCATACTTGGCGCTTTCGCCGCGGCCGCCGCGGCTGCATACGCGGCCCTTCGCCCCGAACCCGCTAAGCTAATCACGCAATCCGCACCATCTGAAGACGGCGCCATGGTTGAAATTCAATTGCCAAGCATTGAAGGCAATGCCGCGATTGGCCAGCGCATCTTTGAAAATTCCTGTGCGTCCTGCCACGGAACCAACGCAGTTGGTAAAGAAGGAGTTGGACCACCGTTGATCCACATCATCTACGAACCAAACCATCACGCTGATGAGGCCTTTCAGCGTGCTGTCGCCGTGGGTGTCAGAAGCCATCACTGGCAATTTGGAGATATGCTGCCCGTAGAAGGCCTGACACGTGGTGACGTGGCCATGGTGATCGCATACATTCGTGAAATCCAGCGTGCCAACGGAATAAACTAAGGAAAACACCATGAAAAAGGTCGTCGTATTTGCCTTGATAGTGGGGTTTGCCAGTGCCGCTTTTGCACATTCCAGTGTGGAAACAACAACACCGGCCGACGGTACAAAGATTGCGAATGCACCGAGTGAAATTGCTCTCAACTTTACGAAGAACATTCGTCTGACCCGAGTAGAGTTAGCCCATGAAGATGACCCACCTGTTCAACTCGATTTGATCGGTCAGACGAGCTTTGATCAGGTGTTCATGATACCTATTCAGGGACGCGGCGCTGGGACTTATCTCATTGAGTGGCGCGGTTTGGGTGAAGACGGCCACGTAATGTAGGGCGAATTCTCCCTTACTGTACAATGAAAATGCCAGACCTCTGGGGAATGGCCGCGATCCTCGTGAAGACGATGCTTCATGTCGGCTTCGCGGGGTCGACGGGGCTTATGATCATCAGATGCGTGTATCCCGGCTTAGTGGCTCCGCAGTTTAGCCGAATGCGGAAGCTGGCCATCTTCCTGGCAGCGCTTGCGCTTACTGCGACAATCGTTGGGTTCATGTTGCGCGGAGCCGCATTGGCGGGCGAAATTCACGGTTTGACCGATCCGGAGATGCTTGGATTGCTGTGGCAAACCTCAGTTGGTGACGCCCTAATCTACCGTGTTGCTGGCTCTGCATTGATCATTGCAGGACTGTTCATCCCACGCTTTGGCCATTGGATTGCCCTTGCTGGCGGTATCTTGGCCCTATGGTCCTTTGTGCAGATAGGGCACGTTCCTGCGTTGGACCGTACCGGATTCCGTCTCCTCCTCCTGCTGCACCTTCTGGGTATAGCATTTTGGATTGGGGTCCTTGGCCCGCTGTGGGGTATGTCTCGCCAGCCTGAGCAATCGGAAAACGCAGGGCTGCTGGGATACAGGTTCGGGCAAGCCGCTTCCCTGATAGTCCCGGCCCTGATCTTGGCAGGGCTTTGGATGGCCTGGTCACTATTGGGTACTCTGAATGCCCTCTTCCTGACTGGTTATGGTCAAGCTTTGTTGGTCAAAGTTCTGCTTGTGGCAGCGGTCCTGAGCTTGGCCGCTGTAAACAAGCTCCGTTTCGTTCCAGCCATACAGGCCGGAGAAGCCGAGGCGGCGCGTCAACTCGCGCGCTCGGTCGAGATCGAAGCAGTAATTATTCTATTCGTACTGATCACGACATCGACGCTCACCAGCGTCCTGGCGCTTCCGAATTGAGAAACGTTGAATGTAGAATTAGCTCTTGCCTTTGCCATTGCTGCTTTGGTCCGGGTCTGAAATCCAATCATGGTAAGAAAGGCTGAGATTGTTGAAGGAACCCTGATCTGAGATCAAAAGACCAGCCCCTGCTAACACAGAAGGTCCAAAGCCTTGACCCCTGCGGAATTGCGAAACGATTCACCCGATAAATCGACTGTAGATCAGATTCAGGAGCAAACTCTTGAACCTATCCGCTTTGCGTTCTACCGGCTTGGCGACCGTTTGAAAGTGGCTGTGCTTGCCAAGGAATTTGGCGTAAGCAGAAAACCTGCCAGAGATGCGATCGCACACGTCGGTCATCTTGGGCTGGACGAAACACGCAACGGTGTCGGGACGGTGGTTACCAAGCTTTCGGACGAGCTCAAACGGCACCTTTGCGAAATGAGAATGGTACTGGCCAATATGATCGGAGAGCTGTCACCGGTCGCTGCTGAAACTCACCACCGCGACGAAGTGCTCTCGATCCATAAACGTGCTCTGGTCCTGAGAGAACGTCCTGAGTCTCAGCAGTACGTGGAACTGAACCAGCGCCTGCAATCCTTGGTCACGTCGCTGTGGAAACTCTGGAAACTGGCGTACGTCCAAGCATCCAGCGTTTGGCGCCGCTTGGAACATATAGTGGGGCCAGAAGTATGTGACGCATTGATCAAGCAGACTTCGGATTTGCAGAAGCACAGGTGCGCAACAATATTGCAGCCGTTGGCTATGTGCAAGGAAACTACATCGGGTACGCCTTTCAATTGAATGAAAACATCTGCTGAATCTGTAAAAATGACTGCGGACAAGATGACTCCATTCGATCACCTGATGCGCCCATCGGGAATAGGCACAAAGAGGTAATGATCTGAAAATGTCAGAAGCTACAAACACCACATCGCTTGGCATCCTGGTCTTTCCCGGGTTCCCCATGGCGTGTCTGACCTCTTGCATCGAACCATTGCGAGCAGCCAATGAGATCTCGGGTCAGGACGCGTTCAGCTGGACAGTGATTGCTGAAAGCAACGAGCCAGTGCAATCCTCTGCTGGGGTTACCTTTGCACCTGATTGCACCTTGGCAGAGTTACAATCGCTAGATCACTTGTTATTTGCCTCCAGCCCCAACGGTAAATTTACCAAACCCTCCAAAGCAAACGCTGCTCTTCAAAGAATGTTGCGCAACAAAACGCGCCTCGGTGCGATCAGCGGCGGCGTGTTTCCGTTGGCCAGAACGCAGCTGACCGGAGCTCACCCGCTCTCGGTTCATTGGTGTTACGAGGCCGCCTTTCGGGCCGAGTTTCCTGAAATCCCGATACAGGGCACCGTCATTCACGATGAAGGCGCATTCACAACCATTTCCGGTGCATCCGCCGTGTTTGACCATATGCTCACGTTGATCGAAGAACGGCTTGGTGGCGACATCATGGCCGAGGTCGCCTGCTGGTTTCAGCATCCTTTCATCCGCAGCGCGGCCATGTCGCAGAAGGTTCCCGCAATCTCTACCGCCAAAAGCCAGGACTTGCTGCCAAAACAGGTCGCACGCGCCATTCAGCATTTTGCCGAACATATCGAAAGCCCGATCCAGATCAGCGAAGTGGCCGAGGCAGTCGGCCTGTCACCGCGGTCACTGGAACGCGGATTCAAAAAGGCAACAGGCCAAAGCCCGCTAAGCTACTACCGTAAGATGCGGATGAACCAAGCGAGGCAACTGGTTCTATACACCAACGACCCGATCGCCGAAGTTGCCTATATGGTCGGATATGCCACGCCCGGTGCGTTTATGCGACATTATCGCGAAACTTTTGGTGTGACGCCGATTAGTGACCGGCGCGCCAAGAACTCGATGCGGGTCGGCAGCGATGACGTTCTGCCCTCGGGCTGAAGGTCAAGCAATCGACCAGGCTGCGGCCAACATCCCGTGATGCAATGACCCGGCCGAAGATCGGGGGGCGATGACCGCTATGCGGTCTTCGGCCAGACGCCATAGGAACACACCCAGATGCTCTGCCGTGGTACGCAACGCGGTGCCTGTCTCCATTGTGCGTACCGGCGCATTGCTCAGACGCTCAAACAGATCGCACAGCCCCTCCCCTGCGACGTCGAACCGGCACCATCCATCTGTCTGCTCGACAACTGATGCATTGTCGCCAACGATTTGCTTCAATTCCAATGCCAACAGTTCGTGGCTGTCATGCGAGGCCGTGATCATCCATTGCTCTGCTCCGGTCCAGAAGGCGGCGTATGGCCCAGCCTGTGCGGATTGGCCGACCACCGGCAAGTTCAGACCAATCTTATCAGCCAGCACCTGCTTCACGGTATCTAGCTGACCTGCGCGCACCGCAATCGAGGCCAAGGCTTGATCCGCAACCTCGGTGATTGTGATCGCCCCGATTTCATCCCTGCGCGGCGTGTCGCCCCCCAGCGCGGTGATAGGTTTCAGTTTATGCACGAAGCTTCTCCCCTTCCGGGTCCACGAAATGAGCGCTGACAATTTCGACCAGTACCTCCTGGCCTTCCAGCGGGTTGACCAGACGCAATTGCTCTCCCATGCGGTCGAAACCGCCTTTGACAAAGCCCAGACCAATGGAGCTGTTCAGGATCGGCGAAAAGGCCGCCGAGGTGACATAGCCCTGATCATGGCCCGCATCGATTGGCCCGTCCTTGTTCATCAGGTGCCCCCCAGCCGGAACGCTATCTTTGGCGTTCACCGGCATCAGCCCGACCAAAGCCAGCGCATCCGGGGTGTTCATCCCCTCACGGCGGCTGAGCACATTGCCGATACAGTCCTTCTTTGTGCTGACCATACGACCAAGGCCGAGGTTCAGCGCCGTTGTCGTCCCGTTCAGCTCGTTGCCCGCAGCGTGGCCCTTTTCGATCCGCATGACGCCCAACGCCTCGGTGCCGTAAGGAACTACATCGAACTCTTCACCAGCTTCCATCAGCGCACGCATCAAGCCATCGCCGTAACGCGTGGGCACGGCAATTTCGTAAGCCAGCTCGCCCGAAAATGAGATACGGAACAGCCGCGCTCGCAGGCCGCCGCAGACGGTGATCTCACCGCAGGCCATGAAGGGGAGCGCCTCGTTCGAGATGTCGAATTCGGGATCCACGATCTTTTGCAGCAGCTTGCGGCTGTTGGGACCAGCGACCGCATACTGCGCCCAGGCCTCGGTGGTCGAAATCAGTTGCACGTCCATATCCGGGCACAGGCATTGGCGCACGAATTCCATGTTGCGATAGACCAGAACCGCGTTAGCGGTGGTCGTGGTCACGACAAAATGGTCTTCGGACAGACGTGCGGCAGTGCCGTCGTCATAGGCCACGCCATCCTCGCGCAGCATCAGGCCATAGCGCACCTTGCCGACGGACAGTTTGGCAAAGCCGTTGGCATAGATCTTGTTGAGGAAAGCAGCGGCATCTGCACCCTGCACGTCGATCTTACCCAGCGTTGTCACATCGCACACGCCGACCGAATTGCGGGTCTGCAGAACCTCGCGGTCCACCGATTGCCGCCAATGGGTCTCACCCTTACGGGGGAACCATTGGGCGCGCAGCCAATTGCCGACCTCGACAAACACCGCGCCCTGTTCCTCGGCCCATTTGTGGCTGGGTGTCAGGCGGGTCGGGTGGAAATCCTTGCCGACCGCGCGACCACCAAGGGCCCCCATTGCCACAGGCGTATAGGGTGGGCGGAAAATCGTCGTACCGGTTTCCGGGATTGACTTACCTGTCAGCTCGGCCATCACCGCCAGAGCACCGACGTTGGATGTCTTGCCTTGATCCGTTGCCATGCCCAGCGTGGTATAGCGCTTGAGATGCTCGACCGAGGTAAAGTTCTCTTGATGCGCCAGCTTGACGTCCTTGACGGTCACATCGTTCTGGTAATCCAGCCACGCGCGGTTGGCGCCTTTGACATGCCAGAACGGCGTGATCGAAACAGGCGCGTCCGCTGCTGTGGGCAAGTCAACAGGCGTTGCGGTGATCCCCAGTTCCTCCAGCGCGTTCACAGCCACCGCCGCGCCACCTTGCAGCGCCGCATCCGTGGTCAGGTCACCCTTGGCAGCCCCGGCCACGATCTGGCCAACGGGCAGGCCCTCTCCCGGAACAAAGGCATGAATATCACCGCTCCAGACCGGGCGGCCGCGCTGATGGCACGTCAGGCCCAGATTCGGGTTCCAACCGCCGGATATCGCCAGCGCCTCACAATGCAGTTCGCGGGTATAGCCTTTGTCGGTGCGCACTTGCACCGAGGTCAGCCCCAGACGACCCGAGGTGTTAATGATCTCGGCCCCTTTCAGGACCTCGGCACCTTCACCGTCAGGTGCATCGGGTCGCGTATCCACAATAGCCGGGACCTGGACGCCCTGCGCCATCAAATCGCGCGCCGTCTGGTGTGCATCGTCATTGTTGGCAAACACCACAACCGATTGTGCGGGCGTTGCGGCCCAACGGTTGGCATAGGCCCGCACCGCTCCGGCCAGCAGAATGCCAGGCCGATCGTTGTTCTCGAACGCGATGGGCCGCTCAATAGCCCCGGTCGCGATAAGCGCGCGTTTGGAGTAGATACGCCACAAGGTTTGACGCGGTTTATATGCATCGGGCGCGATCACGTGATCCGCATTGCGTTCAACGGCACCGTAAATTCCATGGTCATAAGCACCAAAAACTGTCGTGCGCGGCATCACTCGCACATTCTTCATCGACGCCAGCTCGGCCAGCGTCTGCGCAACCCAATCTGCGCCGGACATGTCAGCCAGAGACCCCGTTTCAGCGATCAGGCGTCCGCCTAAGCGGAAGTCTTCATCGGCCAGAATGACCTGCGCGCCCGCACGCCCTGCGGTCAAAGCTGCCGTCAAACCTGTCGGCCCAGCCCCGACGATCAGCAGATCGCAGTGCAGAAACCCTTTGTCATAAGCATCCGGATCATCCTCTCCGGTCAGGCTGCCCAGACCAGCGGCCTTGCGGATGATCGGCTCATACAGCTTTTCCCAGAACGCCTTGGGCCACATGAACGTCTTATAATAGAAGCCCGCGGTCAGAAAATTCGAGAACCGGTCGTTGATCGCCATAAAGTCGCGTTCCAGCGACGGCCAGCGGTTCTGCGAGTTGGCGTTCAACCCGTCATAAAGCTCGGCCACGGTGGCACGCGTGTTGGGTTCCTGCCGCCCGCCCGAGCGCAGCTCGACCAGCGCATTCGGCTCTTCGCTACCCGCTGTCAGCGGCCCGCGCGGACGGTGATATTTGAACGACCGGCCCATCAGCCGCACGCCATTGGCCAGCAGGGCCGAGGCCAGTGTGTCGCCTTCAAACCCCTGATAAGACTTGCCGTCGAATTTGAAGCTCAGGCTGGCGTCACGGTTGATCAGGCCACCATTCAGACGATTGTGTTGTATCATTGGGCAGCCTTCCTTGCGGCTTTGGCGACATCTCGCGCCAGCTCGACTTTCAGAATTTCGTGCGTCACCGTGTTGCGAGTGACCACCAGCCACGACCGGTCGCCTTGTTCGTGGAACCACAATTCGCGATGTTCGCCGGCCGGGTTGTCGCGTAGGTAGAGGTAATCGTGAAACGCCTGCGCCGCATTCTCAGCCTGCCAGTCGGGGCGGTTGATGAGGGACGCGTCGCCCAGATAGGTGAATTCCTGCGCGTCACGCGGGCCAAGCAAAGGATGGTTGATAATCATCTGATAAACCCCTCAGTGCAGGTTCGGTTGGGCGCCCTGCCCTTTTTCGTCGATCATGTGCCCGGTCATGAACCGGTCCAGCCGATAGGCTGTCGCGGTTTCATGCGGGCGGTCAGTCTTCAGAAGATGGGCGAAACAGTAGCCGGACGCTGGCGTCGCCTTGAAGCCGCCATAACACCAGCCACCATTGAAATAGAGCCCGTCGATATGCGTTTTATCGATGAAGGGCGATCCATCCATGGACATATCCATGATCCCGCCCCAGCTGCGCAACAGACGAGCACGCCCAAGAGCTGGTATCAATGACATCCCACTTTCGACTACATCCTCGACCACCGGCAGGTTTCCGCGTTGAGCGTAGGAATTGTACATGTCCAGATCGCCACCGAAGACCAACCCACCCTTGTCGGACTGGCTGCAATAGAAATGACCCACGCCATAGGTGATCACCCCAGGGATGAAAGGCTTGAGCCCCTCTGAGACAAACGCCTGCAAAACGTGACTTTCAATCGGAAGGCGCATTCCCGCCATCGCCATCACACGACTGGAATTGCCCGCGACAGAGACGCCCACCTTTTTCGCGCCGATATAGCCGCGAGTGGTCTCGACGCCCAAAACCTTGCCGCCCTCAATCCGAAAGCCTGTGACTTCGCAGTTCTGAATGATATCCACGCCGCGCATATCCGCGCCGCGTGCAAACCCCCAAGCGACCGCATCGTGGCGAACGGTTCCTCCACGCCGGTGCAACAACCCGCCCTTGATCGGAAACCGCGCATTATTGAAATTCAGAAACGGGTACATCGCGCGTACGCCTTCGGCATCCAACAACTCGGCATCGGACCCGTTCAGGATCATCGCATTGCCCCGCCGCCGCGCCGCATCCCGCTGCGCATCCGAATGCACGAGGTTCAGGATACCGCGCTGGCTGACCATCGCATTGTAATTGAGTTCCTGCTCAAGATTTTCCCACAGTTTGAGGGAAAACTCATAAAACGGCTCATTCCCGTCCAGCAGGTAATTCGACCGGATAATCGTCGTGTTCCGCCCGACGTTACCGCCTCCAATCCAACCTTTCTCCAGAACCGCAATGCGCGCGGCTCCGAATTCATTGGCTAGGTAATAGGCTGTCGCCAACCCGTGGCCGCCACCGCCGATTATGACATAGTCATAGGCTCTGCCAGGCGCGACGTCACGCCATTGCGGGGTCCAACCTTTGTGGCCAGTCACCGCCTCTTTTAAGATCTTCAGAGCTGAGTATCGCATGAAAGCTCCTGTTCACAGCAGCCTCCAATTTGCGCGCACCCCGGTGCGTTATTCACTCGTTGTTTCGGACAGAATTAAATTCGGAAACGACAGATTTTCACGTTTGGCAAAAACTCAGGCTCAGAACGGTCGCCAATCATCTCAGACTTAGATCACCAATTGCCAAGCCTAAATGCTGTTTCTGTCGCCTTGCAAAAGCTGACAGTCGATTTTGACCGGGTTGCGAGAGAACCCGGTCAAACTACTTAAAGGAATAATCCTCTACCCCAATACGGCGTTAACGGCGCGTACCGTGCCTTCTACCACTCGATCGGCTTCCTTTCGGGTTAGACAGAAGGGCGGTGCGAACCCGAGTATGTCGCCCTGAGGCATGGCTCGGGCGATGATCTTGTCCTGATCCAGAAGTTTCGCAGAGATTTGTGGTCCAATCTTGTCCGCCGCATCGAAGAAGGCACGGTTGTCCTTGTCCTTCACGAATTCTACTGCACACAGCATACCCTCACCGCGCACGTCGCCCACTTGTGGATGATCCGCCAGCGCTTCGGTCATGGTGGTGTTCAGATAAGCCCCAACATCGCCTGCATTGCTGACAAGGTTCAACTCGTCGATCAGATTCAAGTTCGCAACACCGGCGGCGGCCCCGATTGGATGCGCCGAATAGGTCCAGCCATGCCCTATGGGTCCGTTCTCATCAGTGCCTTGCTCTAACACATTCCAGACCTTGTCACTGACGATTGACCCCGAAAGTGGAGCATATGCGGACGTCAGGCCCTTGGCGATGGTAATGATATCGGGCTCTATTCCATAGTGATCCGATCCGAACATTGTCCCGAGGCGTCCAAACCCAGTCACAACCTCGTCAGCGACCAGAAGAATGTCGTGCTTTTTCAGAACGGCCTGGATCGCGGCCCAATACCCCTCGGGCGGAGGAACGATACCGCCGGTACCCAGAATGGGTTCTCCGATGAATGCAGCAATTGTGTCAGCCCCTTCACGCTCAATCAGCGCTTCAAGCTCAGTTGCACAGTGGGCTACGAACTGCTCTTCAGTCTGATCAAGGTCTACGCGGCGGTAGTAGTATGGTGCCTCGGTGTGGATCACTTGCTCCACAGGCAGGTCGAACTTCTTATGAAACAACTCCAACCCTGTCAGCGATCCCGTCACCAACCCAGACCCATGGTATCCTCGCCAGCGCGAGATGATCTTTTTCTTTTCAGAGCGTCCCAGTATGTTGTTGTAATACCAGAGCAGCTTGACGTTGGTCTCATTCGCGTCCGATCCGCCGAGGCCAAAATACACCTTGGACATGTTCGCAGGCGCCCGGTCGAGGATCATTTTCGACAGCGTGATCGAGGCTTCGGTGCCGTGACCTACATAAGAGTGGTAATAAGCCAGTTCACGTGCCTGATCCGCGATGGCATCGGCGATGTCCTGACGACCATAGCCAACATTGACGCAATAAAGGCCGGCGAAAGCATCCAACAGTTTGGTACCGTCGCGGTCTTCGATGAATACACCGCTAGCGGTCTTAATGATCCGGTTCAGACTTTCGCCTCTGGCATGTTGTGCCAGATGAGTAGACGGATGAAAGAAATTCTCGCGGTCCCATTGGTCGAGTTGATCGTTCCTAAGCATGTTTTAGTCCTTTCTCACGCCCAATCACGGCAGACGTATTTGATGTCGGTGAATTCTTCCATTCCCTGGCGCGCGCCCTCGCGGCCCAGCCCGGATTGCTTGGTGCCACCAAAAGGAATGGGCGCACCGGTCACTTTGGTACGGTTGACGGCCACCATGCCAAATTGCAGCGCGCGGCTCACACGGTAGATGCGACGCGGATCATGGCTGTGGAGATAGGCAACCAGACCATATTCGCCGTCATTTGCACGGGCGATCACCTCGTCCTCGGTATCGAACGGAGTGATGGGGGCGACCGGGCCAAATGTTTCCTCGGACAGGATGCGCGCATCGGCCGGTACATCGACCAGTACTGTTGGTTCATAAAACAGCGGACCAAGCGAATGCCTTTTGCCACCACAAGCCAGTTTCGCGCCTTTGTCCAGCGCGTCGGCCACATGATCTTCCTGTTTCGCAACCGCATTTTCATTCATCAGCGGGCCAATATCCGGGTCATCCACCCCGAATCCAACAGTTAGCTTTTGCGCAGCCTCGGTGAATTTGACGCAGAACTCGTCATAAACAGGACGTTCTACAAATATTCGGTTTGCACCCAGACAGTCCTGACCCGACGTGGCAAACTTGGCTTTAATTGTCTCTGCGACAGCTACGTCCAAATCAGTGCCTTTGAATACAATAACCGGCGCGTGGCCGCCCAGTTCCATCACCAACCGCTTAACCGTCTCGGCCGATTGTCGGTAGAGCAACTTGCCAATCTCCGTCGACCCGGTGAAAGACAGCGCACGAACGCGTGGATCGCGCGTCCATGGCTCCACCACGGTTGGTGCGGATCCTGTCACCACATTGAATACGCCCGCGGGTATGCCGGCGCGTTCAGCCAATTCGGCCAACGCCAGCGCGCTGAATGGTGTTTCACCCGATGGATGTGCAACCACGGTACAGCCAGCCGCCAGTGCCGCCGCGGCCTTACGTGTTAACATAGCCGACGGGAAATTCCACGGAGTAATCAGAGCTGCGACACCTACTGGTTCACGCCACAGCTCAACCTCGGCATCCGGCAGATGACTGGTGATGCCTTCGATATTGGGGCGTTTTGCCTCCTCTGCATAGAATTCGACAAAAGCTGCGCCATAGTCGATTTCACCGCGGGCTTCCGAAATCGGTTTGCCTTGTTCTAGCACCATGATGCGGGCCAGATCTTCCTTATGTTCGATCTGTAATTCGAACCAGCGACGCAGGATGGCTGCGCGCTCCTGCGGTAATAAACCGGACCAAGCCGAAAAGGCTGCCTCTGCCGCGTCTACTGCGGCAGAAGATTCCTCTGCGGTCATCGCCGTCACGTCGCCCAGATAGTCGCCGCTGGCTGGATCAGTCACACTGAAACTGTCACCGGTTGTTGACGCGCACCATTTCCCATTTACGTAGGAAAACGAACGCACCAAAGCCTTATCCTGAATATTCACACGTGCGGACAGAGCTGTATCCAACATGATTCCTCTCCTGTATTTACAAGAGAATCTGCCTATCCTGTGCAGAAGATGTGACTGAACATTGCTTTGATCGCAGAGGAATCAACTGCCTTTTAGTAGTAAGTCCAACGGTGGTGCACCGCCGCCTTTCACCGGCTTGGTCACTACATAAGTGAAATACCGCGACAGCCCGATCCGGGCGTCCAGCATCTCATCGATCAAGCGTTGATAGGCGTCGATATCGCGGGTGACGATTTGCAACAGATAGTCAAAGCCGCCGCCCAGCGCCCAGCAGGCCACAACCTCATCGTACCGCTGCATTGCAGCTTCAAATGCGCGAAAGCTGGCGGCGGTGTGGTCCGCGATTTCGGCAGCGACAAACACCGTCACGTGAGGCGCCAGTTTCTTAAGATTGATCCGGGCGCCATATCCTTCGATCAGACCGGCCTGCTCCAGTTTCTTTAGCCTGTCCCAGCAGGGTGTAGCCGAAAGACCAATCTGATCGGCCAATGCAGCCTTGGTGATGCGGCCTTCGGTTGACAGCACACGCAGAATGTCCAGATCGCGTTGGTCCAACTGCATGGGCTCAGGTCACGCCGAGCACGGCGACACAATCGCCAGATTTGATCAGGCCGGGAAAATGGCGGCTGATCAAAAGACCATCGCGGAGGGCGCGGTATTCCTGTGGCGCTTGTCCGGTGCGATCCAATGGCCAGACCCGTGCAACTAGATCACCTTTTGAAACCGGGTCACCAAGATCGATCATTGCCTCGTATAGCCCGTCACCTTCGCTGAACAGGAAACAATCGTCATCCGGCATCGTCAGGTTCACGGTCTCATCCAGCTGCATTTCTCCCTGCAGGATTCCGGCGTGGATCAGCACATTGCGCAGGCCTTTCTTGGCGATCGCATTGCTGCGTGCCGTGGATGACCCTCCGCCCCCCAACTCGGTGGTGACCAGAACTTTGCCCATTTCCTCCACAGCAGTGTCGTACATACCGACATTATCGATTTCCAACAGCTCCACGGAATACGGCGCATTGAACGCTTTCATCGCGGCAAAGCACGCCCTTTGCGTTTCTTTGTCATCCAAAATGTGGGCAGCCGCAAAGGGCACAAAGTCGAGCGTTTTACCACCGGAGTGAAAGTCCACGGCTACATCCGCCATCGGCAACAACGTGCGCTGGAAATAGTCGGCAATCTTCTCGGTTACTGTGCCATCGGGGCGACCGGGGAAAGACCGGTTCATGTTGCCTTTGTCGATGGGAGAAGTGCGAGTGCCCGCCCGGAACGCAGGGTAATTGAATGCCGGAACGATGATCAGCCGACCTGTCACCTCCTCGGCACGGGTATTCGCGGCCAGCTCATGCAGCGCGACCGGGCCTTCGTATTCGTCGCCGTGATTGGCGCCGGTCAACAGTGCGGTCGGGCCGTTGCCGTTCTGAATCACCGTCAGCGGGATCATTACGGACCCCCAGGCGCTGTCGTCCCGGCTGTAGGACAGCTTCAGGAAGCCATGATGTACGCCGTCCTGTTCCAGCGGAATGGTTGGTGAAATCGGATTCGCTTTCATCAATCAGTCCTTCACCAACATCTTGCGAGGTACGTTCGACAGGCATTCGGGACCTGTTTCCCCGATGCGGATAGTTTCGGTGATCTCAAAACCCCAATCTTCCATCCAAAGACCGGTCATGAAATGGAAGGTCATGTTTTCCTGCAAAATCGTAGTGTCGCCGGGGCGCAAAGACATAGTGCGCTCGCCCCAGTCGGGCGGGTAGCTGACGCCAATCGGATAACCCGTACGGTTGTCTTTTTCGATGCCATATTTCTTCAGCACTTTGAAAAACGCCTTAGCGATATCTTCACAGGTGTTTCCGGCCTTAGCCATCTCAAGCCCGGCCTCCATGCCTTCTAATACAGCAACTTCTGCGTCCAGAAATGTTTGCGTTGGCTTGCCTAGAAAGACAGTGCGAGACAGTGGGCAATGGTAACGATGAACAGCTCCAGCAATTTCAAAAAACGTGCCCTCGCCGGACTTCATCTTCTGATCGTCCCAGGTGAGATGCGGTGCCGCCGCATCTGACCCGGAAGGCAGCAGAGGCACAATGGCGGGGTAGTCTCCGCCAAAACCCATCCCTGCGTCATAGCGCAATCCGGCGTCGTAAATCTCGGCCACCAGATCACACTTGCGAATACCCGGTTCAACTTTATCGAAAATGCGTTGATGCATCCGTTCGACGATCTTCCCGGCCTGTCGCATATAGGTCAGCTCGGCTTCGGACTTTACCGCGCGTTGCCAGTTGACCAACGCGTTGGCATCGCTGAATTTAGCATTCGGCAGGTTCCTTTGCAGTGATGCATAGGCAGCGGCAGTGAACCAGTAGTTGTCCATCTCCACACCGATTGTGCCGGCACCTGCACCCCGATCCGTCAATTGAGCGGACAGGTAATCCATCGGATGCCGCTCTGTCGATTGGACGTAGTGATCAGGGTAGCCGATGATATTCGACGGATCCATAAAGCAGGTTCGCACGGCGCCGTTGGCATCCTGACCGCGCCCGAACCAGATCGGTTCTCCATTCATGGTCAGAACGACACATTGATGCACGTAGAAAGACCAGCCGTCATAGCCGGTCAGCCAGTTCATGTTCGACGGATCGGTCACGATGAGCGTGTCGATACCCCGTCGGGCCATTTCAGAACGGGTCTTGTCGATCCGGGCCTGAAACTCTGATGTGGAGAAATGCAACGTGGGTGTCGGCATCTTTGACTCTCTTAGCTGGTGAAAATCGTTCCCAGACCCGCGTCCTGTGCGCGCTGTCGGGCGAAGGTGGCAATTGCAGTGTCCTGGACACCGGTTCCGGTTAGATCAGCGATGGTTATGTCAGTGTCCGACTTTCGGCCCGAACGCTGCCCGCTTGCGATGTCGCCCAACTCGGCGAACTTGAGGTCTGCCTTGACCAGACCAGCGGCAATAGCGCTACGCAATTCCCCCATCCTTTCCGTCTGTGATTGGCGATCCGGGACGTATAAGTCCGCCCGAGCCAAACATTTGGGCTCCAGTTCGTTTTTGTGGTCCTGGTCCGACCCCATCGCCGTGATATGTTGACCGGGGCGCAACCAATCTGCCTGAACAATCGGAGAAGTGGACGGAGTCGTGGTAACGACGACATCCGCTGAGGAAACCGAGGCCGCAGCATCTTTGCTGGCGTTAACCTCAAATCCCAGCTCTGCGCTCATTTCGGAGGCACACTGCTGGGCCTTAGCAAAGTCCCGTGCCCAGATGGTCGCTTTTGTGATCGGGCGAACCAGCGACAGCGCCTTGAGCTGCAAACGTGCCTGCATACCAGACCCCAGGATACAGGCGGATTTTGCATCTTCACGCGACAGATGGCGCGCGGCCACAGCCCCCGCCGCCGCAGTACGGACATCTGTCAGATAACCGTTATCCAACAAGAGAGCCTCTAACATCCCGGTTTTGGCAGCAAACAGCACCATAAGGCCGGATGTGCTGGGTAGGCCCAGCTTTGGATTGTCAAAAAAGCCGGGGCTCATCTTGATCGCGAAACTGTCCAATCCCGGCACATAGGCGGTTTTAACGTCAATTTCTCCGTTGTGGTCAGGGATTGGCATCGAAAGAATGGGCGGCATTTGGACCTGCCCACCGGCCAGCACCTTGAACCCGCCTTCCACACAATCGATCGCGGAAAGGTCCAATGGCATCAGCGCGCGCAATTCCGCTTCGGTCAGGATGTTGATATCTGGCATCTGCGCCTCCTTAAGCCTTAGCTTCCGCTGCCACGTCGACATTTTCCCCGTCGATCAGGCGTTTGTGGAGGGCCATGTCGATATTCTGACCAGTGATCAGGGATACGCAATGATTAAACGGGCCGATCTTACCTGACAGAAGCGCTGCAATTCCAACGCTGCCGGAGCCCTCGATCACCTGCCGCTCTATGAAGTATGCGTGACGGATAGCGTCGGCGATTTCGACCTCACTCACCAGAACGATGTCATCGACCAGAGATTTCGTCATCTCGAACGTGTAGGCATTGTCCAGACCAATCCCGCCGCCAAGGCTGTCGGCTAGCGTTGCCTCCTCGGGAACCAGGATCGGCCTGCCCGCCTGCAGACACTGGTACATGGCCGCACCACGTTCCATCGAGATGCCGATGACACGGATATCAGGGTTAACCGCCTTCATCACAATGGCCACACCGGAAATCAGACCACCGCCTGACAGGGGCACCAAAACCGTGTCCAGATCCGGCGTCTGTTCCAGCAGCTCCAGTGCAATCGTGCTTTGACCCGCAATGATGTCGCGATGGTCGAAGGGGGGCAGCATAACCATTCCATCGGCTACCAGCTTGTCGACCTCAACCTGCGCGTCGTCCTGCGACTGGCCGACAATGCGCACTTCGGCCCCGTGAGATTTGATGCCTTCGACTTTGTTTTGAGGCACAAGCTCGGACATGCAGATGATGCAACGCACCCCGGCCTGTGCAGCTGCATATGCCAGACCTCGGCCATGATTGCCGGTGGAAACGCCAACAACACCCGCAGCACGCTGTTCATCCGTTAGCGACAGTATCGCATTCGTTGCACCGCGTAGTTTGAAGCTGCCAGTGATCTGCGTTTGCTCCAGTTTAAGCGATACTTTTCCGCCGGTGATCGCACTAAGAGACGGTGAGCTGATCGTTGCTGTCCGCCGAACACGCCTGTCGATGAGGGCGCGCGCGCAGAAACTGTCCTGAAGCGTGAGTTTCGGTGTCATTGGGTGTATCTTGCCTGATTAGAGTTCAAAAAGCTTGCCATATCCTGGCACTGGTTCATTTAGCCCGACCAGACGCAGACAACGCCAGACCATGGCCTGATTTGACGTGACAACGGGCTTGCCCAACCGGTCTTCGATCCGTTGCGCGCAGGTGGCGGCGCGTAAGCCGGTGCAGGACAGAAACAGGGCATCCGCGCGCGGATCGCAAGCGGCGATACCTGCCTCGATGATGCAGTCCTCGGAAATCCGTGCCATTTCACGATCATCCGTCAGACCAAAATGGCTGGCGTTGATCACGTCCGGGCCGTAGGTCCCGAAATACTGTGCCAGCTCATCAGTCACCTCGGCGCTATAAGGTGTAAGCACCGACACACGGCTGGCCTCCAAGGTCTTGAAAGCGTCGAAAGCGGCTGAACTAGGGGTAACGCAAGGTGTATCTGGTTTGGCTGCGTTCAGGTGTCGGGTGACCGCGTCATTGCCAAGCACGATTGACGCCGCAGTACAACAATACGCGATCACGTCCACATCCTCACCTGGCAAAATCTGCGCCGCCGCCTCAGTCAACCGGGGGCCGGTTCGCATGAGGGTTTCCTTGGTCGTCGGATTCTCGAACCCTATACGGTTTACATACACGCCGACACGGTCAGGGTCGCAAATGCGGGAAAAATCACGCTCGGACGTGTGATCGGTTGCCAGCGCGACCAGAGCAATCCGCTTACGGACCGGTCGGTCATCCAACCGGGCGGACACGCGCGACGGGGTTGAGGAGATATCGAGTGCCATCTTTGTTCCTTAAACAATCAGAACTGGCGTTTCCGCCAAGCTTGTAACTTTGTGGGACACGCTGCCCAACAACGCCCCTTCAAGCGAGCCCAGCCCTCGACTGCCGATCACGATCAGGTCGTTGCCATGCTCATTTGCGAATTTGGTAATGGTGCGCGCAACTGGCCCTGCTTTTACAAAAGCGCGCAAGTTCTGAACGCCAACCTTCGATGCGATGGATTTACCGAGTTCGGCTACCTCTTTCGCGTGCCCACACATGATGTCATCCAGATCGTCTGGTGTATCCGAACGCACCACATGCATCGATGCCTCAAGCAGCGAGTGGTGCCTGTAGACCGTCAACAAGGTGAGTTCGGCGCTGCACAACTTAGCCAGTTCAGCAGCCTTCTTCAGGGCAGCTTCGCCCCCTTTTGAACCGTCGAAGGGAACAAGGATTGAGTTGAACATCAGCGGCCTCTCTCCATTACTTCGCAAAGGCCAGATCACGCAGGAACAGGGCGATCTGCGGGAAGAAGATCAGCGCCACGGACACCGCCAACAGCATCACGATAAATGGCGGCGTGCCACGTACCACTTCGGCATACGGGCGCTTGAATACGGCGATTGCGGTAAAGATATCGCATCCGAACGGTGGCGTGGCCGAACCTATAGCGACCTGCAGCGTGATGATCGTGCCAACCAGTACCGGGTCCAGACCAACGGACTGAACGACCGGCGCGAAGACAGGCACCAAAATAAGGATGACGACAATCGGGTCCACGAACATGCAGCCAATGAAGAAAGCGATTGAGATCACGAAGAGAACCCCAATAGCTCCCATATCCGCCACTCCGATTGCGCCAAGGATCTGTTGCGGCACCTGTGCGAAGGAGATCACCCATGAAAACGCGGCGCCCGCGCCCACTAGGATGAAGACGATGGCGGTAACCAGCCCCGTCGACTTGGCCGTGTCATACACGTTGGCAATCGTCATCGAACGGAATACGCCCACTTCTAGTACCAGCGCGTACAGAACACAGGCTGCCGCTGCTTCGGTCGGGCTGAAAACGCCCCCGTAGATGCCACCGATGATGATTACCGGGAAACCCATTGGCCACAGCGCCTCGCGCATTGTTTTCAACCGCTCAGACCAGCTGGCTTTAGGTTCTGTCGGCACATTATTTCGGACCGCGTAGATGTAGCTGTAGACAGAGAACAGGAACAATATCAGCAGGCCAGGCCCTATACCGGCGATAAAAAGCTCGGCAATCGAAGTGCTGGACACCACGCCGTAGATAATCATGCCGATCGAAGGAGGGATCAGAAAGGCGATATCACTGGCATTTACAATCAGCGCCAGTACGAAACTGTCTTTGTAACCCGCCTTCAGCATGCGCGGCCGCAGAGGTGAACCGATCGCCACAACTGTCGCCTGAGTTGAACCCGATACCGCGCCAAACATGGTGCAAGCCGCGGCGGTTGAAATCGCCAGACCACCACGGATATGACCGACATAAGCCATCACCACATTGATCAGCCGACCTGCCGATTGGCCGCGCGTCATGATGTCGGCGGCGAAGATGAACATTGGCACAGCAATCAGCGAGGCTGGACGTATGCCCGCCATCATCTGCTGCACCATTGTCTCGGTTCGGCCCAGATCGCCAAACAGCATCAGAAAACCCACAAGCGCCCCCGCAATCAGGGGGATCATCATCGGGAAGCCCAGCAGAAGCAGGACAATCATGGTCAGAAAGATCGTTGCAGCCATCGGATTGCCCTCAGATTTCGATTTCTTCTTCGCTCTCGTACCCTTCTTGGACATGGGTCGAGAGGTAGATGCCGAATGACGTAAAGTTTCGTATTGCGGTCAGCAGGTATTGTGTTCCGGTCATGAAAAACCCGGCAGGCACCCACACAAGAATGATCCAGACAGGGATTTGCAGCGCAGGCAGCACCCTGCCCCGCGCAGCCTGTGCCCCGATGTATTTCACGGAGTAATAGCAAAGCAGGAACATAAACGCGGCAGTGATCACGGCAATCGCCACCATCAGGCCCTTGCGTGCTTTGGCGGGCAGCGCGTCGTAAATTGCCGACATGCGAATGTGCCTTGCGTGCCGTGCAGCATAGCTGATCCCTGCAAATGTGATCAGGATAATCAGAATTCGGTTCAGCTCCTCGGAAAAGAAGATCGAGTTTCCCAGTACAAACCGGCCAACGACATTCGCCACAGTGTTGACCGCCATAAGCAACACGCCTGCCGCCAGCAAAAACGATTCAATGCGACTGATTGCACTGTCCAGAACGCCCAGAAAGCCCGGAAGGGCCGTGTCGTGCGGATTGTCCATGATCTTCCCCGTCACCTGATGGCGAGCCAGTCAATGATCTGGCCCGCCATTTTCATCAAAGATCGTTAGTTTGCAGTGGCAGCCAGATCCGCTTTCATCTGCTCAAGGATAGCTGCACCATTGTCCCCGGTCATTTCGATGAACTTCGCCTCGACCTCGGCGGCTGCTTCTTTGAAGCAGGCACGCTGCTCGTCAGACAACACGGTGACATTCATCTCGGGCTTGGCTTCCATGATTTTCGCCAACTCGGTTTCTGCCGCTTGCTGCTGGTAGACCACCACGTGGTCATAAGCAGCTTTTGCAGCATTCTGGACCACTTGCTGATCCTCGGCGCTCAACCCGTCATAGAAGTCTTTGTTTGCCATCACTGCGGTCGTGAAATTGTTGTGACCCGCATAGGCGATGTAATCGGTAACTTCGTAGATCTTGGTCGAGTACAGAAAGAAAGTCGGGTTCTCCTGCCCCTGAATCACGTTGGTCTGCAAACCACCGTAGACTTCGCCCCAAGGCAGCGGGGTCGGCGTTGCGCCAAAGGCCTTGTAGCTTTCCACCAGCAGCGGGTTGGTCATGACGCGGAACTTGACCTCGTTAAGATCGGAACAGGTGGCAACCGGCGTCTTGGTCGTCATCGCGACCTCACCTTCGGGGAACATGTTCAACAACTCCAGCCCTTGATCGGCGTAAAGTGGTTTGAACATATCGTTGATGGCTTTGCTCTCTTTATAAAAACGCGCCAGATGATCCTGATCGGTGGGCAGAAGATATGGGACGAAAAACACTTGAGCTTCGGGGATCAGTGAGCCGGTGAAGCCTGGGGACTGGTCAACGAATTGCAGGATACCGTCCTGGGTCTGCTCCATAATGTCAGCGGATTCACCCAAGGTACCATAAGGGAACAGTTGGATTTCGTGATCCGAGTTCGCCTCGATCTCTTCTTTGAACTTTTGGGCGTAAACCCCCTGAACGTCGGCCATCGCCTCTTCAAAAGCGTATCGCCAGGTATCCGCTTGTGCTGCTGTTACGGCAGTAAGTGCAATTCCGGCAGCCGTAATGGCCCCGAGCGTAAATTTGACTGATTGAGCCATGATTTCCTCCATGTCACGTCGGCTTGTGAACGCCGCTGCGACAGGTATTGGGAAAAATTGTACTGCATGTCAATTTTTTTATTGTCGCGTGACAATATCAATATTCGTGCGGCGCCAGCGCTTCGGCGGATTGAGTCACCAAGCTTGAAATCAAATCCAACCCCTGCCGGAAACGGTCGGGGTCCTGAATGCTTCCAAGAGAAATCCTTATAGCGTTTTGCGAGGGTGTCTTTGGCGTAAGGAACGGCGTGTCTGGTGAGACAGACACTTTTAGCTGCCGAGCGTATTGAACGAATGCATCTGTGCGCCACCCTTCCGGCAAAGACAACCATAGATGCAGGGCTGACGGATGGCCGCGCCATTGCAAACCTCGCAGCGCCTCACAGGCAACTTCGTAGCGTTTTCTCAACGCATTGCGTTGCCACTTTGCGAGCTCCAGCGCTGTGCCGTCCAGCACCCAGCGCGTTGCAATCTCGCACATCAGCGGAGTGGCCATCCAGCCAAACACGACAATTCTACCGGTCAAAGCCGGAAGCAGATGTTCGGGCGCAACCATATATCCGGCACGCAATCCCGACACTGTGCATTTAGTAAATGTTGTGAGGTAAATCGTACGCTCAGGGGCGAGCGCAGCGACAGGTGTCGGGCGATCCTCGGCCACGGGTCCGAAAGCATCATTTTCGATGATGTGAAGGTCGTGCCGCCGCGCAATCTCGACAATCGCTCTCCGGCGTTCTTCTGACATCATCTCCACCGTAGAATTTGCCAAAGATGGCAGCAGAAACAATATTTTGGCTGTATTCTCACGGCAAAATTTCTCAAGGGCGTCTGGCACAATGCCCTCGCCGTCCACATCCAGACCTTCGAGGTTCAGACCAAGATAGGAACAACCAGAAACCAACAAATGATGGGTCGTCTTGCCAGTCACCACAGTGTCACCGGCGCGCGCCAGCGCAGATAGTGCCGCCGACATACCGTGACTGACCCCATTGGTCATAATGATCCGCTCGGACCCGACGTCCAACCCGCAGTGTTTTAACCAAATCTCCCCGGCCTTGCGATGCGCATCATGTCCTGCATTCGGCCGACAAGACAGGAAATAGCTAGGGTCCAAACCTTCAGGCAGTTCCTTCAGAACTTGCCGAAACCGATCAACATGTTCCTGCGAGAAAGCGGGACGGGAAATCGACAGATCAAACCCGCCATCTCGGTCCGAGCTCAGTTTGAAAGGCTGGTCATTGGCCGTATCGGGATCCAGGACATAACTGCCACGGCCGACTTGTCCATCAATCAGCCGTTGCCGCCGCAGACTGTCATAGGCCTTACTGACCGTATGGATGCTAAGGTTCAGCTTCTCAGCCATCTTCCGGTGCGTCGGCAATTGCGTACCCTTTGGCAATCGCCCATCTGAAATAGCCTTAGCAATAGCCTGGGCCAGACTGGCATGTAACGGCGAAGTTAACGTGTCGGGGTTAGGAAACCAAATTGTCATGCTACATTCTAGAATTGATTGGTTTAGTCACGCAACACGAATTACATACCTCAGTCAATCGCGACTTTTCATCTGATGCCGCGTCGTCTTGGCGAGGTGAACTGGAGCCGTATTACCGCCGCAACACCTTGCTTGAACCAACTGCCACCAATTATTGCCAGACATCCAGTGCGGCATCCGTCCTGGCAACCCAGTTCCCTAAACTGCAAGACGCTTCAGGGTCTATAGCTACTTGCCTCGCCTAGGCGAGGCGCAGCGATTCATAGGGATACTCGAACCACTTATAGCCCAGCATTGAATAACCAAGTATTGTCGATTTCAAATTCGCGGCTCAGACCAACAAAACGACTTTGGCATTCGTTCGTTAGATATCTTCTAGCGCGCTTTGGTATCCAAACAACGCAGGCAATCCACCAGTGTGGATCATCACTATTTTCTGACCGGTTTGGATGCGGCCTTCCCGAACCAGATCCAGCAGTCCCGCAAAAGTCTTTGCGCTATAGACAGGATCAAGGAAAACACCTTCTTTCCGAGCCATCATCTTCAATGCGGACCGAGCCTTATGCCCCAACTTACCGTAGCCCGGATCCAATGCTCCGTCTGAAACACTGATATCTCCCAGAACCAAAGCCGGATCAATGCTCAACAGGTCCGACAGTTTTTCCAAAACAACATTCAACCGTTCATGTTGCATTTGACGACTCCGACGCACGCAAACGCCAAACACAGGAGCGGAAACCCCTGACAGCCTAACCCCTGCTAGCAATCCAGCGTGGGTCGCACCGCTGCCGGATGGAACGACTACAGCATCAAAATCCGGCATCTGTTGGCAAAGCTCATGGCCTGCTTCAACGTAGCCCAGCGCGCCAAGCGGCGGGTGATTTAGCCCCAGATGTATGACATACGGCTTGCGGCCTTGCGCTCTCAACTTATCCGCACGCGCATGTAGCGCGGCATCCGCGCCGGCTTCGTCCTCGCCGACAGGATAGCTCATGTGTTCGGCACCCAGAATTTTGGCCAGCAGGACATTGCCAGACGTGTAATAATCTTTGCCCATATCCGGAACGCGCTCTTCCAGCTGCAAGACCGACTTGAGGCCCAAGGCCGCTGCTGCTGCCGCCGCGGAGCGTACAAAGTTGGATTGAACAGCGCCCGTGATCAGTATGGTGTCGGCCCCCTTCGCAAGCGCATCGCCGAGATAAAACTCAAGCTGCCTTGTCTTGTTGCCGCCAAAGCCTAGTCCGGTCAGGTCATCACGTTTGAGCCAGAGATCAATTCGCAACTCCTGTGATATCCGGTCTAAGCGCTCTAGCGGAGTTATACCCGACATGAGCTGGGCCCGTGGAAACTTGGAAAGCAAATCCATGCGTGTCATCGTCCGCCCATTGGAATTACGCCATCACATAGGCGCGTTGGAAAAGAACATAGCAAGCCACAAGTGAAATTAAGCGTATTGTGGATTTTATTAGAGATTGGGGCAGGTATGCCCGGGCGGCACGCCCGCACAGGCTGCCGATCATTGTGACACCAACAAAGGCCCAAACCTGCGGTCCAAATTGAGTAGACTGCCAATCCGAGAAACTATGCAGCAGAAAGGCGACGCCGTAAGCAACAAGAGCTATGGGTTGAACCAGCTTGGCTACATCCCGAGCAGTTCGACCTTTCGCAATCAGCCCGAAAACCATGAGAGGCCCCGGTGTCGCGGCCCAGACAGTGGCCAACCCGGATAAGCCTGACACGGCAGTAAAACCAGCGGTTCCCATTGCGGTATGCGTCGGGATCATTGTCGTCAACAGGCCAATCAGCAAAAGACACCCAGTCAATGCCAACACGAAAGGCTCGCTTAAATATGGATAGATGGCTAATCCAAGCACCACACCGATCAAACATCCGGTGATTGCAGTGCCAATCGTTTTTCGTTCGACTGCCAGAATGCGCCTGTCCGTAGCGACTGCTGAAACGATTGTATTTAACAATAGCAACAGAGGGACCGCGGCCGCCGTACCCAGCAAGATCATCATGGGTGGACCTGCAACAATGCTGAAGCCTATTCCCACTCCAACCTGAAGTACTGCGCCCAGGCAGATAGCTATCAAAAGGATGGATATTTCTACGGACAATTCAAACTCCCATTGGCACGTTCGTACCGGGCGAAGGCTAAAGTGTCCAATCAAGCAAGCTTTGGCCCAGCTTGTATTGGCAACTCTCAATACGCCCCAATGATCCGTCCCGGATAAGCCGGCAGGCTAAGCCCAGGGCATCAGCCCCGAATATGGTGCTCGAGTTGCAACTGAATGAGCCATTTGCGCCAGAGTTGTAAGGTCGAAAACCGGCAGTTTGAGCTCTTCCTGAATACGCGCGGCATAAGGCGGCAAATCCGTGCACTCCAAAACCAGAGAACGTATTTCCGGCGCTTCGCGCTTAAGGCTGCGAGCCGCGTTCAGAACTTCGGCTTCGATCAGGTCTGTATCCATCCTTGTTCGTGTGTTTCGCAGGATCACATCGGCAAATTCACTGGTATCTTCCAGCCCTTTTACCGCCACCGGGATGCCTTCTGCGCCCACACCTTCAAAATGCCGAGACGTCAATGCAGCAGCGTTGGCAGTCAGTATTCCAACCGGCGCGCTGGCACCGGTCATGTGATAGGCCAAGGGCACCTGAATCAGGCTTGACGCGAAAACAGGAATGGAAACGGCGGCCGCGAGCTCTTTTTGAAACAAGGCCAGAAAACCGCAACTGCCGGTGATGGCTCGTACGCCCTCAGCCTCCAATCGTTGAGCCCCCTTGATAAAGGGCACCAACAGATCAGGCGTGGGGTTATTCAACAAGGCAGGAACCGTGACCCCGTCAATCATTTCATAGAGAACCGGAAACGGCAGACTCGACGGGTTCTTTATGTGTCCGGGGGGTTTCGGAAAATAGCTCTCTAGACACAGCACACCGATCGATGCCCCGCAGATGTTCTGTCCGCCATTGTATATCGGCATATTACCCAAGTCCTTCAGATGTAAACGCGGTGAAGCTCAGAACCGAGCCAGAGAAAACTGGTCCAGGTTGATATTAAGGTGGCGACCAGACAAAAGATCCGCCACTAATTCCCCCGTTTTTGGCGCCATCATTAACCCGTAGTGCGAATGCCCAAAGGCGCTATAAAGGCCAGATTCCCCATCAAGTTGCCCAATCGCTGGCAGGCTGTCAGGAAAGGATGGGCGCCGCCCCATCCAAAATAGTGCCTGACTGGTATCGAGGTCCGGCACCATTGCTTTTGCCTGCCCCGTCAGGGTCGCTTGCTTACGGGGGTCTGGTGGTGCGTCAATACTCGCGAATTCAGCCGTTCCCGCGACCCGGAGGCCATCTTGCATTGAACTTGCGACCACCTTTGCATCCACATCCATAATCGAATTGTTCAAGCAGACAGACGGGGTTGGGAATTCAACATGGTATCCGCGCTCTGCTACCAGCGGAACGGAAATGCCCAGTGGTTTGAGAAGGTCCGCAGACCAGACGCCTGCTGCAAGAACCACATTGGCCGCGTGGAGTGTTTCTCCGGGCGTGGCCAGGTGCCAACCGCCGGCCTCTGCGCGGGTCAAACCAGTAATCTCGGTCCTTATGATCTCGGCACCCTGACTGCGCGCTTTTTCCGCCAGAACCGCGCCAATCCGCCCCGGTGACGTAATCCGCGCCTGCCCTTTGATCAGAACCGCCGCTTTATACTCACGCGTCAGAGCAGGTTCTATGCGCTGCAGCTCGTCGCCATTGATGCGCTCCAACTGACCGCCTTTTTCCAACCGGATAAGATAATCCAACCCGTCCAGATTGGCCTGTTCGGGTCGGCGAAAAGCGTGAACGTAGTAGCTGTCGGTGATCAGGTTCTCTTGCCCTGTACCCTGCAGGTGCCGGCGATATAAATCGATAGACGGCCTGCATAACAGCTCCATCGCGTCCGCAATCTCGCGAACGGTCTTTTCACGGGAATTCCCAAGAAACCGCATCCCCCACGGCACCATTTTTGGCCAGAAGGACAACCGAACCGACAGGGCGCTTTTTCGGTCCAGCAACATTGCTGGCAGCTTTTTCCAAATGCCCGGCAAGGATTGTGGAATAATCGACCACGGTGAAACGACGCCCGCGTTTCCGAACGACGTTTCCTGACCAGGTTCCCCCTTGTCGACCAGCCGAACCGGGATACCGCGTTCCTGCAACGACAAAGCACAGCAGATGCCGACGATACCAGCGCCAATTATGGTGACTTGTTCGGCCATCTTGTCAGACCGTGGAATGGCTGCGGTTGCGGGCGAGCAACTGGGTGACGATCACTGGCGACGCGACCACCAATGCGACCAAATCGGCGGTCAAAGTCGGCGCCACGAAGATTACGCCTGCGATGGCCATCAGTATCCGCGAAGCCACGTTCAGGGGTGTCAGCCAGTACCCGACCACAGCCGCCGACAACGCAATGACCCCTGCGATACAGCTGGTCGCAGTATAGGTGAACTCCCACAGATTGAACCCGGTTGAGGACACAAACAGCAGAACCGGAGCGTAGACAAATGCCATAGGGGCAATGACTTTCCCCAAGCCCAGCGTGAAGGCGGACAATCCAGTTCGGAATGGGTTCGAGTTTGCGATGGCCGCTGCCGCGTAGGCCGAAGTGCAGACCGGTGGCGTAATTTCGGACACGACACCATAGTAGAGCACGAACAAGTGGCTTGCGATCGGCGGTACGCCCAGTTGTGCCAACGCGGGCTGTGCAACAGAGACCAGCATAATGTAAAGCGCGGTTGTGGGGATACCGGCACCCATCAGGATACAAACGATTGCGATAAAGATCAGCGAGATGAACAGTTGAAGGTCTTCGACCGCAAACAGCTGGAAACTGTCAAAGGACAACAGGTTATACATATCCGACGCCAGGTTTCCCGCCCCCTGCGTCACCATGAAGCCGATGCGGAACCCGATGCCCGTCGTGTTGATCACACCGACGACAATGCCCACAGCAGCGGCAGCAGCGCCGACCGCCAGCGAGTATTTCACGCCCAACTCGATCGCCTGAAGCATTTCGGGAACTTCGATGCGTTTCTGCGGGTTCAGCGTTGCAACCACCGACAGTGCGCACAGAATGGTTGTCATAGTCAGATCAAACCCGCCATCTGAGAACTTCCACAAAACAAACGCCAGGAACGCCGCGGCGTAGATCAGCGTTGGTGGCTGTTTCAGGCGTGACATTCCTGCAATCACTGCCAGCGAGATGCCGCAGAATGCGGACATGAAAGGCGTATAGCCAGTAAACAGCACGACAAGCAGCCCAATCAGGGGCACGATGTTGGCCCAACCTTCGCTCCACACGGCTTTAAGTTGCGGTAGTTGCTCTTTGGCCAAACCCTTCAGGTTCAGCTTGCGCGCCATCAGGTGCACAACCGCAAATACGCCGACATAGTGCAGGAGAGCAGGGAAAATCGCCGCAATTACAATAGTCGTATAGGGCACCTCAAGGAACTCTGCCATGATGAAGGCTGCTGCCCCCATGATCGGAGGCGTTATCTGCCCGCCGGCTGAGGACGCGGCCTCAACGCCACCCGCAAAGTGGCCGGGATACCCGAGCCGCTTCATGTTCGGAATGGTCAGCGCACCAGTCGACACGGTGTTTGCGACCGATGACCCGGAAATTGTGCCGAAAAAGGCAGAGGATACTACCGATACCTTCGCAGGCCCACCTGTATAGCGCCCGGCAAGAATGGTTGCGTTGTCGATGAATAACTGACCTAGCCCCGTGCGCTGCGCGATCACGCCAAACAGCACAAAGTGGAAGACTATGGTCGAGACGACCCACAACGTGACCCCATAAATGCCTTCCTGCGGGAAATACATCGAAGACACGAAGGTTTTGAAGTTCACGCCGGGATGTTGCAGCAAGCCGGGGAAATATGGCCCGAGCAATGCATAGGAGATGAACCCACAAATGATCAGAGGCAGCACCCAGCCCAGTGTTCTCCGCGCGATATCGAGCACCAGCAGAATGATGACAACACCCAGCACCACGTCATAACTGTTCGGGTTACCCATTCGGAACGTCTGTTCCTCGATGCCCAGAAACGGAATGCCGCGCCAGGCAAGGCCGACATAAAGCGCTGCAATGATGCCAAGCGCCATGAAGACCAGATCGTAAAGGGGGATGTTGCCTATCCGGAACCGGCTGACCTTAAGCGCATAAAGGCTTTTGACTCCGATAATCGGGATCGTAGCATAAACCAAAATGAACAGCAGGGCCAGGTAGATGCCCATGTGCCAATGATCAGCTGGCAGGCCGAAGCCCGCAGTAAAGAATTCGTAGAACGCAAAGATCAGGGCTACAACGCGCAGGACCTTGCCGGTTGTCGGCGTAACCTGCCGTACGGCGGCACCTTCGTCGAACTGTTCTTCGATAGCTGCCAATTCTTCGGCTGTGAGTTCGTGGTCATCAAGATTCGGAGTATCGGACATGATGGCCCCCTGATTTCGCAAGTTTCGAGAATACGGTGCCCCTTTGGGGCACCGAGTGCTTAGGTAGCGCTGTGATCAGGCTACTGAAGAAGACCAGCTTCTTTGTAGAACTTCTCAGCGCCAGGGTGCAGCGGAACGCCGAGGGCTTCGACACCGTCAAGTGCAGTATCCGAAGTTATTTGTTTACCTTTGGCATGACCGTTATCCAGCAATTTGCGGGTATTATCGTTCCACAAGGCTTTGGTCAGTTCATAGACCAGATCATCCGACAGATCCGACGATACCACCAGCATAGCGCTGACCGCAGGGGTTTTGGTCTCGGCATCAATGCCTTCATAAACGCCGCCCGGAATGGCCGAGGGGATGTATGCCGGAATGATCTCGTTGATCTTGGCGAGGTCATCGTCCGAGAAGGAATGCAGGTTCATGCCCTTGGTCGAGGACAACTGAACCATCGCGGCGACCGGCCAACCAGCCGCATAGAAATACGCATCCAACTGACCATCCGCCAAGCGCTCAGCGCTTTGGCTGTTGTTCAGCTCCGCCTCATCCATGTTGTCACGGTTTACGCCCCAGGCGTCCAGCATTTGCAGAACCGCAACCTGTGTGCCCGAACCTGCTTGCGCAATACCAACGCGCTTGCCTTCCAAGTCGCTCAGATCGTTGATCGTTGATCCGGCGGGCAACACCAAGTGTAGGTCTTCGGGGAACAGATTTGCCACGATACGCAGCTTAGGATGAGGTTTTCCGTCGAACTTCCCCTCCCCCAGATACATAGAACGGGTAACGTCAGCTGCAGCAAGACCAGCTTCCAACTCGCCGTTTTGAACGGCTGCGTTGTTGAATACTGAGGCGGTGGTTGATTGCGCAATTGCAATCAAACCCGGTACGCCGCACTGACCGCCTTCTTCACAGGGGCGCGATCCCGGAGGCGCCGAGATGCCGTTAGCGATAGTCCCGCCGATGGGGAAATAGGTTCCGCCTGCGCCACCTGTGCCGATGCGAAAGAATGTCGGGTCCTGCGCCAGAGCAGGCGCCGCAAGCGCGCCGGCCAAGGCAATTCCAGTAAGGTATTTCACGAGTTTCATTGTCATCTCCCAGTTAGGAATCGTTGGATTCGGTTTGCCCGAATTTCGATCTCCCAAGCGTAGAGGCAATTTTCATAAAAACAAATTTGTTATATTTCACAAAACTAAAGTTTACCTTATATAGAGAAAATGAACCTTTCGCAGCTCACCGTTTTTCGTGAGGTGATGGAAACCGGCTCCATCTCTCAGACCGCAAAAAAGTTGAATCGCACGCAACCAGCGATCAGCCTGGCGATTAAGAACCTTGAAAAAAGCTTGGGCCTGACTCTGTTCGAGCGTCGAGGGCGGCGACTGGTACCGGTGCCCGAAGCCCAATACCTGCTTGCCGAAGCAACAGGAATATTGGACCGGATTTCAACGATTTCCAATACGATGGACGGTTTGCTCAAAGGTCACTTGGGTAGTTTGAATATCGCCACAATGCCTGGCCCATCTGCCTTTCTGTTCCCTCGCTTTATCAGCGAGTCAGTTGGCGAAAACCCGGATATCCGGATTACGCTTTCTACACGCAGTTCACCGCAGATCATGGAGCTGGCAGGTACTCAGAACATCGACTTTGGATTTGCTGATTTCGAACATGCGACCGGTAGACAGCCTCAATTTTCAGCCGAGATTGTCAGAGGAGATTGTTTTTGCGCCGTGGACCGTGACCACCGACTGGCTGCGGAAAAGAGTGTCACGATTTCTGATCTGGACGGCATTCCGATGGGCGGTTTGTATGCCACTCACCCTTTCCAGCGAAAGATCAGGCAGGAATTCCAAAAAGCGTCAGCCAATTACAATCCAACCGTCACGTGTCAGTATTTTCTACCGCTGATCCCGTTTGTCAGTTCTGGACAATGTTGCACCATCGTAGATCCGTTAACTGTTGCTACCGAAGCGGAGCTGAACCTTTCCAATGGCCGAGTGGTCTTCGTGCCCTTCAAGGAGCCGCTGAGATACGAATATGCGATCCTCGTGCCCGTCCATCGGCCACCTTCACAATTAGCCCTTAAGATAAAGGCAGGGTGGAAGGTCGAAGTTCTGAAGATGTTAAGCGAAATCAATGCAAACCCCGGTGCTGAAGCGATTTCAGACGAAAGCGTTAAGTAGTTTCACCGTGTACCAATTTTGGTCTTCTTTCTGGTCGGCGCAATTCCTGATGCCTTTTCGAAGACTTACGCAAAATGCAGTCTTTTGCCGTTTTTCCAGCAGGTTTTCGAAGCCTCCCAACAGTGCTGCATCGTCCCCAACGTCAAACCCTTCTCTTGAGACGGCTATGATTGCTAGCCGGAAGGCGCCGCAAAAACCTGATCGGCTATCCATTCAAATACCTGACGAGGACCGCTGCCCAAATTGGTTTGGTCCCTTGACATGATGTATCCGGCGTTGCTGACAACCACGTCATCCGTAACAGTCACCAGCCTTCCCTTTTGTATCAGGTCATCAATAAGCCCGATCCAGCCCAAGGCGACGCCATCGCCGGCCACAGCAGCTTGAGTGATCATGTCGTAGTTATTGAAACTGATGTAGTTCTTCTTTCTTTCACCCGTAATTCCCAGGCTATCAAACCAACCTTGCCAAGTTTGCCACTCGGCTGCCGCAGGCTTTGAAAGACTAAGAAGCTGAACGTCCAAAAGATCGGCGGAAGACCGCATTGGCGTTATTTTTTCTAATAGCTGTGGACTGCAAACAGCAGCAACAGTCTCTTCCAACAGCAATATGTCGCCTCGGTTCATCCGACTTTTGTGAGCAACGTGAATCTTGATATCACAGTCTTCGTCATCAAAGCTCGGTGGAACGGTGGACGCCAGAATCTGAATTTCAATCTCGTCGCCGATTTCTTCGCGCAGATAAGTCAGACGCGGCAGCAACCAAAAGGTTGAAAATGCGAAATCGGCTGATATCCGGACCCGGGGTTTTGACTTGCGTTCCATCAAACTGCCGACAGCGTAGCCCATCTGCGTCATTGCCGGCCGGACCACGTTCAAAAGCCTGAGACCCTCATTTGTCAGAGAGACGCCGCGATGCTCTCGCTTGAACAGAACAACCCCAAGATCGATCTCCAAGCCCTTGATCCTTTGAGAGACCGAGGATTGTGTCAGACCCAGGGCTTCCCCGGCACTCGTGAAATTTCCGTGGTGAGCGACCAACTCAAACGCATAAAGCGCCACCAGGTTGCGACTGAGGTTGGTATTAACCCTGTTAATGTCATCCATAAACACTCGACTACTGCAAAATGGATCAGATTTGTACCAAAAATTGCGGCAAGGGCCGCGTAAGCAGCCTTGCGAGAGAATTATTGGAGCCGAAGTTGATGAACTACAGTCGCAAAGATATCATTCACCCCGCGGTACATATGCATGCTGAAGAAGTGGCAAGTGGCACCCTCAGTCGGCGCGAGTTCCTGACCCGCGCCACAGCGCTCGGCATATCTGCTTCGGCCGCTTATTCGATGATTGGCTTGGCGCAACCGGCGCAAGCCGCCGCGAATATCCAGCCCGGAGGGACAATTCGAATCCAGCAAGTCGTGCGCGCCCAGCTTGATCCGCCACTATATAACTGGCCACAACTTGGTAACGTGGTGCGGGGATTTCTGGAGTATCTCGTACAATACAACGCTGACGGTACGTTCGAACCGCGACTTCTGGAAAGCTGGGAAGTTAACGATGACGCGACCGAATATCTTTTGCGTGTACGTCCGGGGGTGAACTGGAATGACGGGCGCGGAACGCTTACGGCCAAGGATGTCGCGTATAATTTCAAGCGTTGGTGCGACGGCAGTTGGGAAGGCAACTCCATGGCCGCGCGTATGGGGTCCTTGCAAAATGAAGCCGGGGACGGTCCGGCAGAGGGTGCGTTGGAAGTTGTCGATGATCTGACGCTGAAACTGAAGCTCACGAGACCAGATATCACCATTATTCCGGCCGTGACCGAATACCCCGCCGCCATCGTTCCCGATGGCTGGTCCGGTGATCCCGCGAACGATCCGGTTGGCACCGGACCTTACAAGCTTGTTGAATACCTAGTTGGCGAAAAGGTCGTGCTAGAAAAAAACACAGACCACGAATGGTGGGGTGAAGGCGCCTATCTGGACCGGATCGAGTTCATTGATTACGGAACTGACGGTGCGGCACATCTGGCGGCGGCAGAGGCCGAAGAAATCGACATGACCTATGAAACGGTCGGTGAATTTGTCGATATCTATGAAAGCATCGGCTGGAACCAAAGCGAGTCCGTCTCGGCGAACACGATGGTTCTGCGCACAAATCGAGACGCCGAGGTCGACGGTGTGAAGCCCTATGCCGACGCACGCGTGCGCCGTGCACTGGCAATGGCCTGCGACAACGAAGTTTTGCTTGAGCTCGGGTACGCCAATCGGGGGACGCTGGGTGAGAACCACCACGTTTGTCCCATTCACCCGGAATATGCCGACATCGGAGCCCCAGAAAAGGATGTCGAGGGCGCACTAGCATTGCTGGAAGAAGTCGGCATGCTCGAATACGAGCACGAGATATTCTCGATTGACGACGACTGGCGCCGCAACACGACCGACGCATTGGCAGCCCAGCTGCGTGATGCGGGGCTGAACGTCAAACGCACGGTTCTGCCAGGGAACACCTTCTGGAACGACTGGAACAAGTACCCCTTCAGCTCAACCGACTGGGGGCACCGACCCTTGGGTGTTCAGGTGCTGACGCTGGCCTATAAATCAGGCGTAGCGTGGAATGAAACCGGTTTGGCCAGCTCTGATTTCGACACGATGCTGGAAGCAGCGTCCGCCATCGCCGATGCAGAAACCCGACGTGGTCATATGGAAAAAATCGAGCAGTTCATGCGGGATGACGGAACAATCATTCAACCGTATTGGCGGTCGCTGTACCGTCATTCCCGTCCCGGTGTCATCGGTGCCGAAAGCCACCCGATAAATGAGATTCATGTGCACAAACTGGCGCTTGAGTCCCAGTAGACCAAGTCAAACTCAGGCTTTGGCCCATATTCCATTAGGTGGGCCAAGCCACAGGGTCAGAAAATTGATCATCGCGAACACCTCATTGGGGCTTGAGGGTCCAGTGTCGCTGTGAATCGGTCTTTCATTCTGCTTGGCTGGTAACAGATCAATATACCTCCGCAGCTTTCTGAGCTTTCTGATGCACCGCTCGGACCAGTCCGGCAAGTCTGAAAACTTGAGAGAGGCCCCTAATGCGCGGAGCCGCTCTGGTAACTTAGGAAGCCTTTTTAAAGCAGCCTGGTCGCCATGCCTCCATCCACGGCCAATGGCGAACCCGTTACAAAGCTTGATCGGTCCGACAACAAGAACATCGCTGCTTGCGCAATCTCTTTCGGTTCTGCCATGCGCTTCAGAGGATGCAACCCAGCAATGAACTCGTGCGTTGCCGGATCGTCACCTGCCAATCTGGTTTTGGTACCACCCGGCAGAACAGTACTAATTCGAATGCCCTGCGCCGCGTGATCAGAGGCTAAGGACTGCACCAAGCCGATCAATCCCGCTTTGGACGCAGCATAGGCGCCCATGCCGGGCATGCCGCCATTACTGAACCCGACAAACGTCCCTGTAAATACGATCGACCCGCCGCCACGTTTCTCCAGTGCCGGAAGTTGAGCCTTGGCTGCGAAGAACGCACTTGAGAGGTTGGTCGCAATAACAGATTGCCAGTTTTCTACTTCCATGGCCGGAACTGGCGCCATATCACCCACAATGCCAGCATTGTTGAAGGCACCATCAAGACCACCAAAAGTCTGTTCGGCCAAATCAACAAGCTCCATCGCATACGCACTATCTGTCACATCGCCAGCGACGCAAACTGCATTTCCGTTGCTTTGCGTGATTTGCCCAACGAGGTTGAACAATTCGGTTTCGCGACGTGCTCCCAGAACCAGATTAGCGCCTTCTGCCGCAAACAACAGCGCTGCTGCTGCGCCAATTCCACTGCTCGCGCCGGTGACGATTATCGTTTTACCTTTAAGTTCCATGGTCATGCCTTTCACTAATTGCATGCCATTCAGCTTGTGAACAAAGTGAGAGTGAAGCGACCCGTTTCCTGCGCTTGCTGAACTCACGCTATTAAAAGCGCAAGAACCGGGTCGGAGGGAAATTTCAATCCCGATCCGAAATTCCTGCTTTGCTGGCTAAACTGTCGCCTTCACCGGGATGAATGTCGGCAGGCAACTCAGTACCTTTCGTCTTCCAGTTCAAACCCTTGCCCCAACAAGTCCTGAGTTGCTCGGTTCACGCCTTCAGTCAGCAGATCGAACAAGTCATCAATCTGCTTCTCATTGATCACCAGTGGCGGCGAAAAAATCGCCATGTTGCCATAAGGACGGACCATGAGGCCCAGTTCCTGGCAACGGGCGTCGATCTGCGCGCCGATTGTGGCGTCGACCTTCGGGTTCGCCTCCCCGACGCTTGTAATCGAACATTCGATACAACCCACAAGCCCTATGCCGCGAACGTCCGCTATAAGCGGAATATCCCGCAGCTGATGCAGCCGCTTCTGAAAGTGAGGGATATTTTTTCGCGTATTCTCCAGAATGCCATCCCGTTCGAATATTTCGATGTTCTTTAGGCCAGCCGCAGCGCAAACCGGATGGCCCGAATACGTGTAACCGCTGGTGAAATAGACGTCCTTGGAAATTTCGCCCTCAATGTCATGGAACAACCGATCAGAGAAAACCGCAGCGCCCATTGGCGCATAACCCGAAGTCAAACCTTTGGCGCATGTAATGATGTCGGGCACGATGCCGAACACCTCTTCCGATGCAAACCAATGACCCAGACGTCCAAAGCCGGTGACCACCTCATCCGATATATAAAGCACATCATACTTGCGGCAGGTTTCAAGACAGCGCTTATGGTAGCCTTCTGGCGGCACAATTACTCCGCCTGATCCCAGCACAGGCTCGGCTATGAATGCGGCGACATTATCCGGCCCCAATTCCAAAATGGCATTCTCCAGATCCGCTACCTTCTCTTCGAGAAAGGCTTTGATGCTTTGACCTGAAGGCCGGTGGAAGGGGTTTACGTCGGGCAGAAAATACGGAGTGGATTGATCCGTGTCCAACCATTGGCGCTCGCCTGGCTTACCGCTCAACGATGCTGCCAGATACGTGCCGCCGTGGTAGGCATGCGCGCGGGTAATGATCCTTTTTTTGGTAGGTTTTCCCAGCAAGTTGTTACGAAAATGAACGAAGCGGATTGCAGTATCGACGGCCGTCGAGCCGCCGGTTGTGAAATAAACACGGTTTAAGTCGCCCGGTGCTCGTTCGGCAATCGCATGCGCAAGGGCTGCACTGACCGAAGTCGCCTCGGAGAACGGTGAACAATAAGCCATTTTACGGGCCTGATCTGCCATGGCGTCGGCAATCTCAGCATTGCCATAGCCAAGTTGCATGCACCACATGCCGCCCGGACCGTCGATCATCTTGTTTCCGTGCTCGTCATAGACATAGATGCCTTCAGCGTATTCGCTAAATGTCCGAGCCGCTTTATCAGCGCCCTGCACTTCCAGCCCTTCCCACGGGTGGAAGTAGTTTTGCTTGTCCCAGATTCTGAAGTTTTCGAAGTCATTGCCAAGTTTAGTCATCTCAAGCCTCTGTCCGGGGGTTGCATTCGCTATGAATGAACGTTCATACATTTATAATATAGTTGAATGAACGTTCATTGTCGATGGGATTTGCTGTAAACACTGGCAACACGCCCAAGCGGCAGCAGAACGTTTGACGTCGAAAAGGTGCAATGGATGGCAAGCAGCGGGAATGCAGTCAAAAAACGGAAAATCGACAAGGACTTACATCGGGAAGTCCTATTGGAAGCTACGGCCAATGTAATCCTGAAGCATGGCGTAAGCGGCACAACGATCAGCCGCATACAGGAAGAATCCGGACTATCGCGAGGAATGATCAACCTGCATTTCCAAACCAAAGACAACTTGATTCGCGAACTTGCCACTCACCTTTCCCGGCGATACGACACGGCTTGGCAGAGCTTCACTGACAAAGCCGCTGAGGACGTAGATTCCCCTGCGGATGCGGCAGCTCAGTTGAAAGCGCTGTTTGAGACCGATTTTTCGGAAGACGTGCTGAACGAGCGAAATGCAAGACTGACATTTGCATTTCGCGCCGAACCAGAGCTTCGAAAACTCGGCTCCGGTTACGTGGAGACCCGAGGGACCGCCTTGCACGAACACGTTCGGGAATGCTGCCGTATCTTATGTGAGGCAGGCGAAACCACCGAGGATTACGAGAAAGTCGCCATGGCACTAATGTCATTGCTGGAGGGTCTCTGGACAGACTTCCATGCCCATCCCGACACGTTTGATCGACAAGCAGCTGTGGAAATTTGCGCCATTACTGCGCGCGCGTTTTTCCCGAGGTATTTTTGATAAATGGTGCCTATCATACCTGACGGCTTTGACACCGGATTTTCGGCGGAATGCTAATCCTATCCCATGGTACTGACCGACTTGTACAGTGAACGGAACTTTTGGAGTCGATCAAACAATGCAGTCTTATCTTCAGGTTCAAATCGATCGTCTGTAGGAGGCCGCACCGCCAGATCGCCAATGCTTAAAGCGCCATCCCGGCATGCCGCAAGTTTTGCCGCCCCCAACGCCGGGCCCGAGTCTGCCCCATCGCTACGAACGATGGCCTTGGATGTCACAGTTGCAATCAGGCGAAGCAACAGGTCCGATCGGCTCCCGCCGCCAATCGCGGCCAGCTCGGACTGCAGGGCAAGGGTGTCGCCAAAACTATCGGCTGCGTCGGCAAAGCAGAATGCGACAGCTTCCACTACGGAGCGACAGATTTCCGCCCGAGTGGTCGAATCCTCAAGGCCAAAGAAACACGCTCGAATGTGCGGGTCACCATGAGGGCTGCGCTCTCCCGTTAGATAGGGGAGGAATATTGGAACACGATCACTGCCGACTGTTTCCGCCAAGGCAACCACCTCGGCGGCGGACATTTCAAATTGCCCACCAATCCACGAAATGGGCCTGGCGCCATTCAGCATCGCTGCCATTTGGTACCACCGGTCAGGCAGCGTGTGCGCAAACGCATGCACGTAGCGATCCGGATTGGGCCGGTAAGTGCGGTCCGCGACAAAAAGCTGACCTGAAGTGCCAAGAGATACGAACCCTCGCCCCGGCTCAGTCACGCCAAGAGACACTGCGCCGGTCGCAGCATCCCCACCCCCCGCGACAACCGGCACACCGATCTTCAATCCCGTTTCCTCCGAGGCTTGGGCGGTTACCCTCCCGACGACCTCATGACCAACGAACACCGGCGGCAGCCAGTTCAGGGAAACGCCAGAGGCCTCTGCAATCTCGGCATTCCAATTTCGCGAGGCTTGATCCAACCACAAGGTCCCAGCAGAATCAGAAGTGTCAGTCGCTGCTTCTCCGTGAAGACGCAGGCCGACGTAATCTTTCGGCAGCAAGATGTGGGCAATGTGTCGATAGCTTTCCGGCTCGTGACGCTTCAGCCACATAATCTTCGGTGCGGTAAAGCCTGGAAGTGGGGGTACGCCTGCTATTTGGCCGATCTCGGGTATCGCGCCACGCAGTTGATCGCACTCGTGCGCGGCCCGGCTGTCGTTCCAGAGAATTGCCGGTCTGATGGGACGCTGCTCCCGGTCGATCAGGACAGCGCCATGCATCTGGCCGGAAAGGCCGATGGCCTTGACGTCCGAAAGATTAGCCCTTTCACCCAGCTGACGCATTGCCACGCAAGTTGCGTGCCACCAAATGTCGGGGTGTTGCTCTGACCAACCCGGTTTGAGTGAGGTTGTTGTTAGTTCAACAGAGGCTGCGGCTTGGATTTTCATCCCGTCCGAGCAGACGACTTTGACCGCCGACGTGCCGATATCGATCCCCACATACATATCAAATCTGTAGTCTTGCGAGATCAAAGCGACAAGGGTCCAGCTATTGATTTTTACCGCGCGCAAAGAATATGTAAAGAAGCGTAAGATCGTGACGACGCTTGCCCGAAGGTTAGAGAGAATGACAAAAATTAAAAATATGGAGGAGTTCGCTGCTGTCAGCGGCATCTCCCGCCCGACGGTCTCCAAGTACTTTCAGGACCCGGATAGTGTTCGCGCCACAACACGCGCTCGCATCGAAGAAGCGCTAGAGCGGTTTGACTACCGACCTAACATTTATGCGGTAAACCAAAACAGGAAGCTGACCAAGAATATCGGGATCGTTGTGCCCTACCTTGCCGATCCGTTCTTTGCCGAAATTGCCAGGTATCTGGAACAAAGCTGTATCGCTGCTGGTTATCGTCCAACTCTGTTCAGTTCACACGGCGAGCCCAAACTGGAAAATGAGATCTTGGAAAGTCTCAGGTCAATGAAGCCCGCTGGCGTGCTGCTGGCCCCCCTGGGGCGACCATCAGATCGGGCTCAAATCGAAAAATTCTGCGAGAATGTTCCGACTGTTTTGTTTGACAGCAACCTCGAAGGATTAGGGGCCGCCTTTATCGGCTCTGACAACTTCAGCTTTGTTTCTCAGACCGTCGAATACATGATGCGAACCGGCGAGCCACCATCGTTTTTTGAGATGCGCACACCTGCCAACCCAAACGCCAATAAACGCCGCAAAGCCTATATCGACGTGATGGAACGTCTGGGGTTCGAACCCCATGTCATCAAGGTTGACGGTGAAGGCTGGGCCTTCGAGGAGATCGGCTGTCAAGGCGCAACGAAGGTACTGGAAGAAGGAATACTGAGAACGGATTCTGTTTTATGCAGCAATGACCGCCTTGCAATCGGCTTCCTGGCTGCGTGTTACAAACAGGGGATTCGGGTCGGACGGAAGGAAGATTGCTCGTTGCGTGTCGCATCCAACGACGATCATCCGTTCTCTAAGTTCACGTGCCCATCTTTGACAACGGCTGCACACGACTATGATAACGTTGCGGGCCGAAGTGTAGAAACTCTCTTTGAACTCATTGAAAGTGGGGGACAAATTAATGAGCGAACAGAAACTCTGTTTCCCGCGCGGCTCGTTTTGAGGGATTCTGCGTGACCTAAAATTTAACGCGCGTAAAGTTTTTATTGACGTCGCGACAATTTTCGCACTACTCTCTCTGTACGACATCCAAGCTCAGGGAGGACAGGGATGTATCTGAAGAACACACTTCGTGCGGCGACTGCACTAACATTCGTCGCAACGGCAGCAGCCCATGCACAATCCATCACCATCGCCACCGTGAACAACGGCGACATGATCCGGATGCAGGGCTATTCTGATAAATTTACCGAAGCGACCGGCATCGACGTAGAATGGGTGACGCTCGAAGAAAACGTGCTGCGTCAGCGCGTGACGACCGACATCACCACCAAGGGCGGTCAGTTCGACATCATGACGATCGGCATGTACGAGACCCCAATCTGGGGTGCGAATGGATGGCTGGTCCCTCTCGATGGCCTGTCCGACGAGTATGACGTTAGTGACATCCTGCCCGCTATGGCGGGCGGTCTGAGCCACGAGGGTACGCTTTATGCGGCGCCTTTCTACGGCGAAAGCTCGATGATCATGTACCGCAAGGATCTGATGGAAAAGGCGGGCCTTGAGATGCCTGATGCTCCTTCATGGGAGTTCATCAAAGAAGCGGCAGCAGCCATGACCGATCGTGACGCCGACATCAACGGTATCTGCCTGCGTGGCAAGGCCGGTTGGGGCGAAGGCGGCGCGTTCATTACTGCAATGTCCAACTCCTTTGGCGCGCGTTGGTTCGATGAAGAGTGGAAACCTCAGTTCGACCAACCGGAATGGGCAGACACGCTGAACTTCTACGTCGAAATGATGAATGAATCCGGCCCTGCCGGTTACGCCACCAACGGATTCAATGAAAACCTGTCGCTGTTCCAACAGGGCAAGTGCGGTATGTGGATCGACGCGACGGTTGCGGCATCCTTCGTAACCAATCCGACGGACTCGACTGTGGCAGATCAGGTTGGATTTGCGCTGGCGCCGGATACAGGTCTGGGCAAGCGATCCAACTGGCTCTGGGCCTGGGCGCTGGCTGTGCCGGCGGGTACTCAGCAGGAAGATGCTGCCAAGCAGTTCATCGAATGGGCTACATCCAAAGACTACATCGAACTGGTCGCCGAAACCGAAGGATGGGCTAACGTCCCTCCGGGAGCGCGCACCTCGCTTTATGAGAACCCTGAGTATCAGAAGGTTCCGTTTGCCAAGATGACACTGGACTCGATCCTGTCGGCAGACCCGAACAACCCGACGGTCAAGCCGGTACCCTATGTCGGCATCCAGTTCGCTGCTATCCCGGAATTTGCGGGCATCGCCACGCAAGTTAGCCAAGAGTTTTCGGCAGTCTATGCCGGACAACAATCAGTTGAAGAAGCGCTGGAAAAAGCGCAGGCCTTCACTACTGAAGAAATGGAAGCCGCAGGCTACTGAGGCACACTCCCCGGCGGGTGGGCAGGTTTCTGTCCCCCGCTCCCTACTTCCACAACTCGCGTTTTTCTCGCAGGCTGGTATGCGCCTGAACAGAGAGGTCTTGCGTCATGGCAACTCAACAATCCCGATCCGTAGCACGCCTGATGATGGCACCCGCTGTGGTCCTTCTACTTGGCTGGATGCTCGTACCGCTCACGATGACGCTGTACTTCTCCTTCAAGAAATACCTGCCGCTGCGTGGCGGTGATCTGGGCTGGGTCGGGTTCGACAACTACGTCCGGTTCGTATCGTCCAGCTCGTTCTGGCCCGCGGTTCAGGCAACTCTTGTGATCGTTGGCGGAGTGCTGGTGATCACTGTTATTCTCGGCATCCTGCTGGCGATGCTGCTGGATCAGCCAATGTGGGGACAGGGCGTTGTTCGCATCCTCGTGATCGCCCCGTTCTTTGTCATGCCGACAGTCTCTGCTCTGGTCTGGAAGAACATGTTCATGGACCCTGTGAACGGGCTTCTGGCTCATCTGTGGCGGTTCTTCGGAGCAGAGCCGATTTCATGGCTGTCCGAGGCCTCGATGACCTCAATTGTCATGATCGTCTCGTGGCAGTGGCTGCCTTTTGCGACGCTGATCCTGCTGACAGCGTTTCAGTCGCTGGATAGCGAGCAGCTGGAAGCGGCCGAGATGGACGGCGCGCCGCCGTTGAAACGGTTCTACTATATTATTCTGCCACATCTGGGTCGCGCGATCACAATCGTGATCCTTATCCAAACAATCTTTCTGCTGTCGATCTTCGCCGAGATTTTTGTGACCACTGGCGGCGCATTCGGCACCCGCACACTCACCTACCTGATCTTCCAGCGTGTCTTGGAAAGCCAGAACGTCGGCCTTGGATCAGCCGGAGGTGTCTACGCAATCATCCTTGCCAACATCGTTGCGATCTTCCTGATGCGCATCGTCGGCAAAAACCTGGACGCGTGAGGAGACGAAAACCATGGCCCGCACCGTCACGACACAACGCAAATCGCTCAACACCGCCCTCGCCTGGGCAGTCGGCCTGCTGATCTTCTTTCCGATCCTCTGGACCATCCTGACCAGCTTCAAGACCGAGGCTCAGGCGATAGCAAGCCCGCCGCTGTTCCTTAACTTCGATTGGACGCTGGAAAACTACGCCATTGTACAGGAACGCTCGGATTATATGCGGTTCCTTTGGAATTCGGTCATCATCGCGGGCGGGTCGACTATCCTGGGCGTGATCATTGCAGTACCAGCAGCATGGGCGATGGCCTTCGTGCCTTCAAAACGCACCAAAGACATCCTGCTGTGGATGCTGTCCACTAAGATGCTGCCTGCGGTCGGCGTACTTTATCCGATCTACCTGCTGTTCATCCGTTTGGGTCTGCTGGACACGCGCGGAGGGCTGGTTGTGGTGCTGATGCTGATCAACCTGCCGATCATCGTCTGGATGCTCTACACCTACTTCCGCGAAATTCCTGGTGAAATCCTGGAAGCCGCGCGAATGGACGGGGCAACGCTAAAAGAGGAAATCCTCTACATCCTGACGCCTATGGCCGTGCCCGGCATCGCCTCGACCGTTCTGCTGAACTTTATCCTGGCCTGGAACGAGGCGTTCTGGACCCTCAATCTAACCGCCGTCGACGCGGCCCCGCTGACTGCCTTCATCGCCAGCTATTCCAGCCCTGAAGGCCTGTTCTTTGCCAAGCTCAGCGCGGCCTCGACTATGGCGATCGCACCTATCCTGATCCTTGGCTGGTTCAGCCAGAAACAACTTGTCCGCGGCCTCACCTTCGGCGCTGTGAAATAAGGAGCACTCCTCATGGGACGCATTCAACTCAAGTCTGTGACCAAAAGCTTCGGCGACGTACAGGTCATCCCCCCGCTGGACCTGACTATAGAAGATGGCGAGTTCACCGTCTTCGTCGGTCCCTCGGGTTGCGGTAAATCCACGCTGCTGCGGTTGATCGCGGGGTTGGAGGATATCACCTCCGGTTCCATCGAGATCGACGGGGCAGATGCAACAGACGTGCCACCCGCGAAAAGAGGATTGGCGATGGTGTTTCAGTCATATGCTTTGTACCCGCATATGACGGTGCGCAAAAACATCGCGTTCCCGTTGCGCATGGCCAAGCTGGATCAAGCCGAAATTGACCGGCGTGTGGAAGGGGCCGCGCAGGTTCTGAACCTGGCCGATTATCTTGATCGCCGCCCCGGACAACTGTCGGGCGGTCAACGCCAACGTGTTGCTATCGGGCGCGCGATTGTCCGCGAACCGGCGGCGTTCTTGTTCGACGAACCTCTGTCCAACCTCGACGCAGCCCTACGCGTCGGCATGCGGCTCGAGATCAGCGAACTGCACGAACGCCTAGAGACAACAATGATCTATGTGACCCACGATCAGGTTGAAGCCATGACCATGGCCGACAAGATTGTCGTGCTTCAGGCTGGAGTCATTGAACAGGTTGGAAGCCCGCTGGAATTGTACCGTACGCCGCGAAACCTGTTCGTAGCCGGGTTTATCGGTTCGCCGAAGATGAACTTCATCGAAGGTGAAGAGGCCGCAAAACATAACGCACATACGATAGGTGTTCGACCTGAACACATCGCTGTATCCGAAAGCGAAGGCACATGGTCCGGTGTCGTAGGGGTTTCCGAACATCTCGGATCGGACACTTTCTTCCACATCCATGAAACAGGCCTGGCCGAAACCATAACGGTACGTGCGGACGGAGAGGTTGGTTTTCGGCACGGGGACCGCATCCACTTAACGCCGCGTACAGATGTGATCCACCGATTTGACGCCCAAGGGATGCGGATCGAATGAAACGACTTGCCGGTAAAACTGCGCTCATCACGGGCGCAGCGCGGGGAATCGGACTGGCCTTCGCCAAAGCTTATGTCGCAGAGGGCGCTCGGGTAGCCCTTGCGGATATCGACATCGTGCAAGCGCAGGATGCGGCTGTTGAAATCGGTGAGGACGCGCTGGCCGTCGAGATGAACGTCACTGAACAACCAAGCATCAAGGACGCCATCGCACGCACGGAAGCACATTTTGGGCCAATAGACATCCTGATAAACAATGCGGCGATCTTTTCGGCCGCACCGATCACCGAAATCGAACGCGCCGACTATAACCGGGTTTTTGAGGTTAACGTCGCAGGCACGCTGTTCACTCTGCAAGCCGTAGCGCAGCACATGATCAAGCACGGCGTCCGGGGCCGGATCATCAATATGGCCTCGCAGGCCGGACGACGCGGCGAACCATTGGTTGCCATCTATTGCGCCAGCAAGGCGGCAGTCATCTCGCTAACGCAGTCGGCCGGCCTGAACCTGATTTCACACGGGATCAATGTGAATGCCATCGCCCCGGGCGTTGTAGATGGCGAACATTGGGACGGTGTTGATGCCTTCTTTGCAAAACATGAAGGCAAAGTACCGGGCCAGAAAAAGCGCGAAGTCGCAGCAGCGGTGCCCTATGGGCGCATGGGCTGTGCCAAAGACCTTACGGGCATGGCAGTTTTCCTCGCATCTGAGGAGGCCAATTACATCGTTGCACAAACGTATAACGTGGATGGCGGAAATTGGATGAGCTGATGGTACCTCTGGCGAACGCTAATTCACCGATAAATCTGAAACTCAACCACCTGGCAGATCTTCCTGCCGATATCAAAGTTCCCAAGTACCGACGCCAGGATCTGAAGCCAGGGATCGTTCACATCGGTCTCGGCAATTTCCACCGGGCTCATCAAGCCTGGTACATTCACCGGCTCATGCAGCAGGGTATGGCATACGACTGGGCGATCATCGGAGCAGGTGTGCGCCCCTACGACGCCGAGATGCGGGAAAGGCTGATCGAGCAAGACTGTCTTACGACACTGACCGAGCTTGCCCCTTCGGGCACATCTGCCGAAATCATCGGCCCAATGGTTGACTATCTTCCAATCGAGTGCGGTAACGCGCCGTTGATCCGGCAGATGTCCAACCCGGCCATCCGTATCGTGTCGCTTACCGTAACGGAGGGCGGTTATTACCAAAACACTAATACGGGTGACTTCGATATCGAGCACGAAGATATCCGCCACGACGCTCAAAATCCCGAATACCCCAAAACTGTATTTGGGGCCATCGTGGCCGCCCTCAGGCACCGGCGGTCTTCCGGGCAGCATCCGTTTACAGCATTGAGCTGCGATAACCTGCAAGGTAACGGTGCTATTTTGCGCGACTGTGTCGTTGGGTTGGCGCGTTTGTCCGATCCTGACCTGGCCGAATGGATTGACCGAAACGGGGCCTTTCCGAACTCGATGGTGGATTGCATAGTTCCGGCAACCACCGATCAGGTCATATCCCAAAGCCGAGATTTAGGTATCGCCGATCTGGCACCTGTGTCTCATGAGAATTTCCGCCAGTGGGTTATCGAGGACAATTTTTGTGCCGGACGACCGCCGCTGGAGGACGTAGGCGTCACTATTACGAACAATGTTCATGCTTATGAGGCAATGAAACTGCGAATTCTGAACGGTGGCCACCAGCTTCTGGCAAATGTCGGCGAAGTTTTAAGTGTCCCCACGATCTCGGCATGTATGCAAGACTCTAAAATCTTGGAGTTTTTCCGAAAAACCCAAATCAATGAAATCACACCCCTCGTCGATGCGGTGCCGGAAACGAACCCTTCTGAATATCTGGGCTTGGTCGAACGCCGATTTGCAAATCCTGCAATTCGCGACACAACGCGCCGTGTTGCCTTTGATGGCTCCGCCCGCCATCCCGGCTTCTTACTGCCTTCGCTCCGCGACGCGCTGCGAACAGGTTCGTCTGTAACAGGGCTAGCCTTGGCTGAGGCGTTCTGGGCCCGGATGTGCGCTGGCATCCGGGAAGATGGAACCGAGATCGCCCCAAACGATCCAATGTGGAGCGACTTAAGGCATGCCGCATTTGCCGCCAGAGAAAATCCACTGGAGTGGATAAGTAAAACCAAGCTTTACGGCGACATAGGGCATGAATCGCTCTTCCTTCAGGAGTTTTCGTCTTGGTTGCCTCAGATTTGGCAGAAGGGCAGCCGGGCAGCAATCGAAAGCTATCTGACGCAATCTCCTTGAGCAAACCGATTGCCCCCTACTCCAAAAGCTGTAGTGCGATGCATAGAGCAATACGATTCAGCTCGATGACGGCAGGTGTCACAATTCACGGCACAGCAGTTTAATCGACCTTCCAGGCAGAATAACCCTCTTTGAAGGCTGCTTCGTCAAAAGAGAAGCATAGCCTATCGTGCTATCTCAGAATGTACGAACGGCGAGTGCGAAACTTGAATTTCCTGACCCACTGGGCGACCAAGAGACCGCCCGCAAAGTCAAACGGATCAGACAAACCTGTTCACGTAGTTCTCCAACACTTCCTGACGCCCTGATCTCGGATCTGGATTAATGTCCTTTGCAAGAACGCGGGAAGAAATCTCTTCCAGGCTGGATTCCAACATGGCGTGCGCCTCGGGAGAGGCCCAACCAGCGTATCGGTTTGCCAATTCGGAGGCCAAGCCTCCGTCCTCGATCATTGCAGCCGCAGCTTTCAAGCCTCTGGCACACACGTCCATACCGCCGACATGCGCGGCGACGAGATCTTCCGCATCAATCGATTGCCGGCGTATTTTTGCGTCAAAATTTGTGCCCCCGGTCGAAAACCCGCCTGCCTTCAAAATGTAGTAATAGGCTAACGCGACCTCTGGCGTGTTGTTTGGGAACTGGTCCGTATCCCAGCCCGATTGGTAGTCATTCCGGTTCATATCGATTGAACCCAGCATTCCCTCAGCTGCCGCAACGGCGATTTCGTGTTCGAAACTGTGGCCAGCCAGAATTGCATGACCCTGCTCGAGGTTCAGTTTCACTTCGTTTTCAAGCCCGTATTTTCTTAGGAATCCAATACAAGTAGCAGCATCATAGTCATACTGATGCTTGGAAGGTTCCTGCGGTTTGGGTTCCACAAGTATGGCACCCTTGAAACCAATCTTGTGTTTGTACTCGACGACCATATTCAAGAACCTACCCATGTGATCGAGCTCTGCGTTCAGGTCCGTGTTGAGCAGGGTTTCATACCCTTCGCGTCCGCCCCAGAGAACGTAGTTTTCACCACCCAGCTTATGGGTCGCGTCTATACATGATTTCACGGTGGCCGCCGCAAATGCAAAAACGTCAGGATCCGGGTTTGTGCTGGCGCCGGCCATCCAGCGACGATGGCTGAACATATTGGCCGTTCCCCAGAGGAGCTTGGTTCCAGCGGCCTGCATCTTTTCACCGATATAATCGGTGATTTCTTCCAGCGTTCTCAGATTGCCCGCAAAATTCCCTTGCTCGGGCCGGATGTCTACATCGTGCCAGCAAAAATACGGCTGACCGAGAATTTCATACATCTCAAAAGCAATATCCGCTTTCATCCGGGCCCGTCCCATGTCGTCCTGCGGATGCCACGGGCGTTCAAATGTCGGCCCGCCGAAGGGATCCCCACCCTCCCATGCAAAGGAATGCCACCAGGCAACAGCATATCGCAGATGATCTTCCATACGTTTGCCCATGACAAATTCGTCCGGGTTGTAATGGCGGAAGGCGAGTGGGTTTTTGCTGTCCTCCCCTTCGTATCGGATCTTTTCGATCCCTTCGAAGAATCCACTGGTCATACCTGCCCCCTACTCCGCTTTTTGTCCTGGCTGTTTGCCCAGGATAATCATCGACAACAGGTCGTCGTCAGTTACATCAGCGATATCAACCGTTCCGACCAGTTTTCCGTTCTTCATTACTGACGCGCGATCACATAACTCCATCACGGCATGAACGTCGTGGTCGATCAGGAAAATCCCGATGCCCTGCGCCTTCAGTTGATGAATCAGATCTGCCACCATCTGCGTCTCATGCGGGCCTAGCGCTGCCGTAGGTTCGTCCATAATCAGGATGCGTGCATTGAAATAGACCGCACGCGCTATCGCCACCGACTGCCTTTGGCCACCAGATAGCGCCGATACTGGGTCGTTGAATTTCTGAAAATTCGGGTTGAGCTGCGCCATTATCTTGCGGCACTCGGCCTCCATTGCCGCATCATTCACCAGGCCCATTGGCGTGGTCATTTCCCGCCCGAGGAATAGGTTGGACGTCGCATCCAGATTGTCGGCCAGGGCGAGCGTCTGGTAGATCGTCTCGATATTGTTAGCCCGCGCATCGCGTGGGTTATCAATCTCAACCGGTTTCCCATCGATCAGGATTTCTCCGTGATCCTTCTGATAGGCTCCGGACAGAACCTTGATCAACGTGGACTTCCCTGCCCCGTTATGCCCCAACAAACCGACGACCTCGCCGGGGTAAAGGTCGACTGAAACGTGGTCCACGGCCTTTATCCCGCCGAAAGATATCGAGATTTCGCGCATCTCAACCAACGGCGGCCTACCCGAGCCTCTGCCGGATTTCGATGGGGATTTTTGCGTCACTTGGTTTTGCATCATTTTGTCCCCAATCGCTTGCGATAGACGATATCGATATAGACGGCGAGAACCAGAACGCTGCCAACGACGATGTTCTGAAACGGCGCATCCACCCCGACCATCGCCATTCCCGACTGAAGCGCCTGCATGATCAGTGCACCGAGTATGGCTCCGTAAATTGTCCCGATCCCGCCGGACAATGCAGTCCCTCCGATGACTGCTGCCGCGATCACTCTCAGCTCGTCCAGTGTCCCTATATCGTTGGAGTGGTTGGCCAAACGTGCAGAAGCGACAACAGCGGAGACGGCACATAGGAAGCCCATTAGCGCGAAGATTTTAACTGTTAGCAGACGTGTGTTGATGCCAGACAGTTCAGCCGCATCTGGATTGCCGCCCGTAGCAAAGATGTAACGGCCAAACCGGGTTTTTCGCGCCACAATTGTCAATGTGACTGCAACGATAATCAGAATAAGAACTGATATCGGGATACCATAGCCAACAACCAGCCCCTCTGGCATCGTTTCCCCCCGAGCTTCGAACATGCGTTGAAGCCTGCGGGTCGGAATGGCGTAACTGTTTACGATATATACGTATCCCAGGATCGCAATCGCGATTATGCTGGCCAAGGTGGTCTCGGCCCAGACAGGCTTTACCGGGAATCCATGCGCCGCTTTTGCTCTCCTGCCGCTCAACAAGATCCAGATTGCAATCCCGGCTGCAAACAAACCAAACAGCCAGCTTGTCGTTGTGCCAAGTGTTCCGTTGGTTCCTCCGAATTTGAGGAAGTTGCCGTCCAACGGGCCAATTGTCTGACCGCTGGTCAAATACCAGGCTACATTTCGCCAAACCAGAAACCCGCCGAGCGTGACGATGAATGCAGGGATCGTCAGATAGCCAACCATCCAGCCATGGAATGCACCAATCAGAGTACCGACCAGAAGCCCGACCACAACCGTGATCGCCCATGTCGCAGGGTTGTCCAAACCCATACCTAACACGTGTGGCAACAATTCGGTCTGTGTCACTGCCATTACTGCTGATGTTGTCGCCAACAGAGCGCCAACTGAGAGATCAATGTGACGTGTAACAATTATGAAAACCATGCCACAGGCCATGATCGCCACCGACACTGTCTGGATCGACAGGTTGAACAAGTTCCGGGGCGTTAAGAACCGTCCATCGGTAAAGATGTTGAACCCGATGCAGAGGATGACAAATGCGCCGATCATTCCCAATAGCCGCATATCAAGTTCCAACTGTTGGAACAGGCCCGGCTTTGTTTTCTGAGGTACCGGCTGAGTCGAAGTTTCGGTCATTTCCGATCTTTCATATTCAGCAATGGTCTCTGGCCCAACGAAGCGGGCCAGAGACTTTGAAGTTTAATTGCAGGGAGCAGGACCGTTTTCGACACCCTGGCACAGATCCTCCAACGGGATCCAACCGGCGTCTACAACAACAGACAGGTTGTCTTTGGTGATCGGAACCGGAGCCAGGAAAACCGAATTCATCTCGGTGCCGCCTGGTGAGGTCCAGCTGGCTGCGCCTTCGACATCTGTCGGGCTTGTGCCTCCGCTCAGTGCGACTGCGATTTCTCCGGCTGCTTTTCCAAGTTCACGGGCATCCTTCCAAACCGAAACAGTCTGAGTGCCCAGCGCGACCCGATTTAACGCGGCGTGGTCGCCATCCTGGCCGGAAACCGGGATACCTTCCATCCCCTGCGCCGTCAGAGCCGCGACAACACCACCCGCAGTCCCATCGTTAGACGCAACAACCGCATCCACGTTGTTTTCATTGGCGGTCAAAATCTGCTCCATATTTCGCTGCGCGTTGGCTGGTAGCCAGCCGTCTGTGTACGCCTCACCAACGATAACAATGTCCCCGCTGTCGACCGCGGCACCTATGATCTCTTGTTGACCACCACGCAGGAAATCGGCGTTCGGGTCAGTGGGTGAACCCTTAATCATCACGTAGTTGCCTTTCGGCATCGCTTCGAAAACTGCACGAGCTTGCATCCGACCGACCTCGACATTGTCAAAAGTCAGATAGAATGCGCGATCATCTTCGATGAGACGATCATAGGCGATGACCGGAATACCTTCGTCGGCTGCTGCCTGAACGGCTGGCCCGATGGCTTGTGCGTCTTGTGCAAGAATTATCAAGGCGTCCACACCTTGCGCGATCAGGCTTTCAATGTCTGAAAGCTGCTTTGCGGATGACGATTGCGCGTCCGCTGAAATGTACTCGGCACCACCTGCTTCAAGCGCCGACTTGATTGCCGCTTCGTCTGTTTTCCAGCGTTCTTCCTGAAAGTTGGACCAGCTCACACCGACGACCGGCTCTGCGAATGCAGTTGAAGCCAGCAAGGTGACCGCAGCTGAGAAGCTGAGAATTCGTTTCATGGTTTCCTCCCGATTGCTGAGCCATCGCATCTCGATTCGTGACTCTCACAGTTTTGAATATCATATTTATTTCAGTCAGTAAAATATTTAGTCTGTAAGAAGAGGCAAAATGCAACTAGATTGGGACGCAGATCAGATTCGCGAGGACAAGATGCTGAAAAGCAAAGCTTCTCCAAATTCCATGGACCAAAGAAACATAACGCGCCTAAGGGTTTTGGAGCACATCAGAACAAGGGGATCGATATCGCGGATCGATATCGCTTCTGCTTTGCAAACCAGTCCAGCAACAGTCACTGCGGCAACGGCTGATCTTATTTCGGCCGGACTGATCAAAGAGATTGAGGGTGAAGCTCAATCCAAATCCGCAAAGAGAGGAAGGCCAAGGGTCCTGCTCCAATTGGACGGCCAGTCTTACCTTGTGGCTGGCCTCAAAGTTGCGCGGCAAGTTATCTCGGTCATTCTCGTCGATTTCGAGGGAAACGAAGTCACTTCGCATAAATTCATGTTGGAAAGTGCCCGAATGGCACCCAACGAGTTTGTGGCCGCCACTCGCAGCGCACTGGAAGAAGCATGCGCGAAGATTGATGGCTCCATACAACAATTGGCCGGCGTCTCAATCGGGATAGCCGGCCTCGTCGACGCTAAAAAGAACTTCGTTCACTGGTCATCTTCCATAACTGAGCGAAACGTTGATTTCAGCGGATTGTTGTCCAAGGGGCTTCCCTGCCCTGCCTTTATTGAAAACGACGCGAACCTTGTCGCAAAGGCAGAACAGCTTTTTGGGTTGGGAAAAGGCCTGAGAAACTTCCTTGTTGTAACAATCGAACACGGTGTGGGGCTTGGCATTGTACTGGACGGCAAGCTCTACCGTGGGGAAAGGGGCTGCGGCGCGGAATTCGGACATATCAAAGTGCATCTCGACGGAGCCCTCTGTCAGTGCGGTCAGCGTGGGTGCCTTGAAGCCTATGTTGGGGATTATGCATTGATCCGCGAAATGACGGTTGCGGGCCAAAGCCGGGAAATGAAAACCGTTTCTGACATTCATGATCGCGCCAAATCAGGAGACGACAGGGCGCTGTCTGTTCTTGCGCGCGCAGGACAGATGTTTGGTTTGGGGCTATCCAACCTGATCAATCTTTTTGATCCCGAATGCATCATTGTGTCAGGCGCTCAGATGAGTTTTGAGCACCTGTGCTCAGACGATGTTATGGACCGCATTCGCAGTGGGATTGTAAATGTCGACGCACCTTTACCGGAAATAAAAGTTCACCACTGGGGTGATCTGATGTGGGCCAAGGGCGCAGCCGCATATGGGATCGAACAAGTCTCGATCCTTAAGGTCCAGGAGCTTGCGACGCATGCGTCGTGAGTTCGCAATTTTTACATGTCTTGCCACGGCGGCTGGTGCCGAGACCGCTGTTCCGCAGTTTGAAAATGTGGATGTCCCGATTCACGTTTACGATGGCGGCTGGGAACACTTTGTGGGCGGTGGAGTCGCTGTTTTTGATTGCAACGGGGATACACGGCCTGACCTCTTTGTGGCAGGCGGTTCGGAACAGTCTCAGCTGTTCAAGAATACCTCGCAAGAAGGGATCTCATTTCGCGCCGAAACACCTGACCAACTCGCCCTGACCGGAGTAACCGGAGCCTATCCCTTGGATGTCGATAGCGATGGCGTCATGGATCTGGCAGTCTTGCGCGTAGGTGAAGACCTTCTGCTTCAGGGTAAACCGGATTGCCAATTCAGCCCCTTCACCACGCTCGGTTTCCAGTCCGAAGACCACTGGACCACAGGCTTCTCGGCAACGTGGGAGGACAACCAAACGCTGCCGACGCTGGCGTTCGGCACATACGTTGATCGATACGACTCGGAAGGTCCCTTTGAAACCTGCGGGCCAACGGTTCTTTACCGACCAGAAGGAGACACCTACCGAACACCGGAGCATCTCGTGCCGGGGTATTGCTCTTTGTCGATTCTGTTCTCGGACTGGGGGCGGACCGGCCGCGCGGATCTGCGTGTCAGCAACGACCGCCACTACTTTGTGCGCGGTGGGCAGGAGCAGCTTTGGGCGATGGAGCCTACGCCACGCCTGTATTCGCAAGACGAAGGATGGCTGCCCTATTCGATTTGGGGAATGGGTATCGCCTCTCGCGACTTGACGGGGGATGGGCATCCCGAGATCTACCTCACGTCGATGGGAGACCAGAAGTTTCAGATTTTTGACAGCGAAACCAATGGTCCGACATGGCGTGATGCTACGTACGATAAAGGCACGACAGCCCACAGACCACATGTGGGTGGTGACGGTCGGCCCTCGACCGGCTGGCATGCACAGTTTGGTGACGTTAACAACGACAGTTTGGACGACATTTTTGTAGCAAAAGGAAATGTCGAACAGATGCCGGACGCTGCGCTGAATGACCCCAACAACATGTTGTTGCAGCAAGAAGGTGGCCAGTTTTTCGAAGCCTCAGCTGAGGCAAAAGTCGCATCGATGTCAAAATCTCGTGGCGCAGCTATGATGGACCTGAACAACGATGGCTGGCTGGATCTGGTGGTCGTCAACCGCGGCTCCAAGATCGAAGTCCATCAAAACCAAGCTCTGACCGGAAATTGGCTGCTATTGGATGTCGGTCAGGATCGACCCAACCGCTTCGCAGTCGGCGGATTTATCGAGATCAGGACTTCGCATGGCATCCAGACCCGGGAAATAACAGTCGGCGGAGGACATGCCGGCGGTATCGCGGGGTTTCATCACTTTGGTCTGAGAGAAGACAAGTTCGTCAATGTTAGGGTCATCTGGCCCGATGGTGCCGCTAGTGATTGGCAGGACTACAGCTCCAATCAGATTATTCGAATTCAACGGTGATCATTGATCGACCGGAAGACCACTCGGCACGTCCTCGGGAACACCAAGCCGAACTGCAGGGTCCTCCAGACTGCCCAGGAAACTCAATATTGCGCTAATTTCCTGATCAGATAGAATAATTTTTTCCAAATCGCTGGACCTGGCGATCGCATCTACATGTTCGACCTCCAGCATTGGTCGCTGGTCGTCGGCATCTGGGAAATCGGGCAACAAAGCCAGATCGACGGAATACGAACGCAATGACCCAACCGGATCGAGGTGATGTCGCACAATATCCTCGAGCTCAGCAAAGGCGCCGTTGTGTCCGTAAGGCGCGGTGAGGGTCACGTTGCGCAGTGAAGGCGTGCGGAACGCAAACGCATCATCTGCATCGCCAGTCACGCGCAGACGTCCGTCATCTCTTGTATGATTTTCAAATCGGGCCGCTTTACCGGGTCCTATTTGCGGCATCGCAATCGAGTGAAACTTATGATCCGTCTGGAACCATCCCGAGTGACAAGTTCCACACCGCGCCTTGCCATAGAATAACTGCATTCCAAGCTGCGCCTTATCAGGCAAATCGCCCTCTCCCCGCATTGCCCGGTCGAATGCGCTGTTGTCCGCGCGCCATTCAAAAGCGATAAAATCAGCGATCACATTTGCAATTGCGGTGAACGTAATCTCGTCACCTGGCATAGCTTCGTCAAATCGCCGTTCGTATTCCGGGATTGCCGCAACACGGGCCGCTATCAGATCCCATGCACCGCCTTCCTGCGTGAAAAAGCCAAGACGTACTGCCTTGCTCACATCGTTCTCAGAATAATGCCCGGCCATCTCATCTGGCGACAGCACCGGGAACATAGCCTGGGCTGCCAAGGCGGAATTAAATCCTGGCCTCATATGTGTACCCAACGGCGTTCTTATCCCATTAGGTTGCGTGGCGTCTTGTTCCAGGCGCCCATCATGGAAGTACGTCGTGAATTCGATTGCCCCAAGGTTCCAGAGCCCCGACGAATTCCGTGGGATGCGTTGCTCTGGTGGGTTGTTAGGATCAAATTCGCGCTCTGCACCCAGACCTACGCCACCTTCTCCGATCCCTAACGAGAGGCCATCTGATGTGCCAAGCTTGGGGTGATGACACGTCGCGCAACTTATGTTTCTGTTTCCAGACAGGATCGGATCGTAGAAAAGCAACTGCCCCAGCTCAACATTCGCCAAGTCGGGTTCATTGAATTCCGGGCTCGGTCCAAGCGTCTGAGCACCAATGCCAGAGACGCCCCCAAAAATTACGCTCAATACTCCGACCAGCATTCCTAACTTCATGCCTGCACCTCGGAAATCTCCAGAGTGAGTGTCTGCCGGTACGGGTTCTCGGGCGTGCATACGATTGAGGGGAATGATGGGATATTGAGTACATCGGGAAAGCCTGATGGCTCGATGCATAACCCTGCATTTCGCTGAAAAGGTTCTGATAGCTTTGCCCCGGAATACACCTGAGCTCCGTATTGATCCGAGTACACATGCAGGTTCAGACCGGACGGTGCGCTGAACCCCGCCACCGGGATTTCTCGATGTCTTTCAGGATCGAACAGGAAATAGTGGTCGATGTCTTCCGAGACACTTCCAACCGCTCGACCAACGGCAAAATCCAATCCACCAGTTCGTGCATCGTTTATCGACCCCGACGGAATCCCCTCATTGTCGATCTCCAGAAAACGATTAGAAGCTATTTTCAGTTTGTGTTCGGAAATGCCTGTGTCACTGCCGAGCGAGTAGTAATTATGCTGTGCGATGCTTATTGGGGTTGGTCGGTCAGGTAAGGCAAATATCGAGTATACCAAGCGCGGATATTGCAGGCTCACACGCACTTCAAATCTGACTTCGCCAGGAAAACCATTATCTCCGTCTGGCGATACGAAACTCAACACGGCCTCGGTTGCGGAAGTCTGCGAAAGCCGCCAGTGCTGGCGGGACAACCCGGCTTTACCACCATGCAGCGTATTCAGGCCCTCATTTGCGCTTAGCTCAAAACGGGAATTGCCCAGCGCAAACTGCGCCCCACTGATCCGATTGGCAACGCGCCCGACAATTGCACCCATATAGTTTTTGTCGGCAAAATACGCCTTTGGATCTTCGTACCCAAGTATCAGGGGAACGCCCTTGTACCACCAACCTTGAGTGATTGCCCCGTAGCTCAACAGCGAGACACGCATCGCGCCGTCTTCCAAAACAGCCCGTTTGATTTGATTAAGGTCTTCCTCTTGTTTTCTCATCGCCCTGCTAACGGTGACAGTGCAGTATAATACTGCCTGTAACGCTGGAATTCACTTTCGTAAGCATCAATCAAGTCGCTGCGCGGCTCAATGATTACCCGAATTTCAGGTGGTGTCATGACATCTGCAGGGCTTGCGCCGTTGACAGCACAAATAGCGAGGCGCGCTGCACCAATTGCCGCCCCGAACTCGCTGCCCTTGGGCACCAACAGAGGGACCTGCAGCACAGTGGCCAGTGTCTCTAACCAAAAACGGGATCGAGCGCCCCCACCTACTGCCAGTATTCTGCCCGGTTCTGTTCCCGTGGCCTTCAGCGCCTCCAGACAATCCTTCATTGCAAACGCGACGCCTTCCATCACAGATTGGGTCAAATCTGCTGGTTCCGAAGCTATATCCACACCTAGAAACGCCCCACGGATCACGCTGTCGTTGTGCGGTGTTCGTTCTCCCGACAGGTAAGGCAGAAACGTAATGGAAGACGGGCCATTCAGACTGGCGGGCACATTTTCGGCCAGGTCTTCTACGGGCTGACCAAGATTGCGGGACAGCCAATTCATGCTGTTTGTCGCGGAAAGGATGACACCCATTTGGATCCATCGATCCGGAACGGCATGGCAGAAGCTATGCACGGCCGTCTCCGGCGCCGGAACATAGGTTTCCCTTGCAACAAGCAATACACCCGAAGTTCCCAGCGACAAAAACCCGGTACCTTCATTTATACTTCCAATGCCGCAGGCCGCCGCAGCGTTGTCGCCCGCACCGCCAGCAACAACCACAGGGCCTGACAATCCCCACTCTTGTTGCAACTCGGCCCTTAAGTCTCCTCCAGGCTCGCTGCCTTCAACCAATCGGGGCATTTGGTCTATGCGCATGCTGCTGAGATCGAGCACCGTTTCAGACCACCGCCGTGCGCCAACATCCAACCAGGACGTGCCCGCGCTGTCTGACATGTCGCTGATATATTCTCCTGTCAGCCAAAACCGCAGATAATCTTTGGGCAACAGAACCTTGGCCGTTTTGGAAAACACGCTGGGCTCATTAGATCGCACCCATTCCAACTTAGGTGCAGTGAATCCGGGAAAAACAATATTGCCCGAGATGGCCCGCATTTCCTTCTTCTGGTCGAGGATCTTGGCCTCATTCGCAGATCGCGTATCGTTCCAGAGAATACACGGTCTCAGAACACTTCCGTCAGAAGCCAACAGGGTTGCACCATGCATGTGCCCACTCAGACCAATTCCGCGCAGCTGCGAAAAGGCAGGTCCATTAGCGCCTCGAAGCTGTCCGATAACCTTTCTGCAAGCATCTATCCAATCCAAAGGGGATTGTTCGGACCATCCGGGTCTTGGCGTTGAGGTTGGAATACCCGCTTCAGCGTCGCAAACAACGACACCGGCTTCATCTACAAGAATCCCACGGAGACCCGATGTGCCCAAGTCCAATCCAAGATACACTTTGTGCTTCCAGTTCAAGATTATTTTAGTAACTAAAATTAATTGTCCCGAGATTGTTGTCAACAAGAGTTTCAAGCCATGTCTGATGACATCCGCCGGAATGATATTGGGCGAATGAGCTCAGAGGCCAAACTCTTGACTGTCGAGATTTGCAAGCAGCTCAGGCCCGAACACGTGTTTGCTTGCTGAGCCAGTCGGAAAACAATTGAGCCGCCTCATTTTTTTGTCCCGTCGGAGTTACGATATAATAAGCGCTGTTGGACGTGTTCTTTAAGTGACCGACCTCCGCCAGCGCACCGGAATCAAGCTCTGTCTCGATCAAGTAGGACGGCAGGATCGCAGCACCCAACCCAGCCACAGCACCGGCGATCAACATCGAGAACTGATCGAAGCGCAGGCCTGGAAAGACGGCTTTTCCTTCCAGCCCAATATGAGCATGATACGCCGACCATAGATCCGGACGAGACGTCAGGTGTAAAAGCGGCAGGTCAAAAACTTGCTCTTCCGATTGCACTCCCTGATCCCCGAGCAAGGCAGGCGCGACTGTAACAACCAGATTTTCCGGAAAGAGCCTGCGCAGTCGGGCACCAGGCCAGTCATCGCGACCGAAGTGAATGGCCAGATCTATACGACGTTCTTCAAGGCTGAACGGCGTTGTATAGGATTGCAAATCCAGTTCGATCCCCGGATGCATGGCCTTGAATTCCGGCAAACGCGGCACCAGCCAACGGGTGGCGAAGGTGGGCAATACGGCTGCACTCAGAAGAGTTGCGCTGTCGCCTGCTGCGGTCGCGCGGTTGATGGTGCCGCTAAGGCGTTCAAGATCACCCGCAAGCTCGTCTCGCAGCGCAAGTCCCGCCTTCGACAGGCGCACGGCCCGTCCCACGCGGCGAAACAGCGCCACTCCCAGCGCAGATTCGAGTTCACGGACCTGACGACTGATGGCGCTTTGGGTCACACCCAGCTCTTCGGCCGCCATTGTATAGCTTTCGTACCGTGCTGCGGCCTCAAAACTCCGCATCAAGGCAAGGGATGGCAGGGAGTTGAATTTAGACATGGGCATTCATGAGTTCTAATCATCAATACGATACCTATTCACGCCTTTTTATCAAGTATTTTTGCAGATAAAACCGGACATCAGTTACCAGAGGAGTGCTCATGTCGTTCCAACGCGCAGCCCGTCTGAATGGGATCGAATTGTCCGAAATCGTGCAGATTTCGGAAACCGCCTCAAGACTGCGTGGTGAAGGGCGCGATATACTCGCGCTCTCAACTGGCGAACCGGATTTGCCTACCCCACCACATGTGGTTGAGGCCGCTCATCTCGCCGCACAAGAAGGTAAAACGAAATACCCGCCCACCGCTGGTGTGCCCGCTTTGCGAACTGGAATTGCCCAGCAGGCCGGGGTCGACGCAGCGCAGGTGATTGTCTCTACCGGTGCGAAGCAGGTTATCGCGAATGCGATGCTGGCAAGTCTGAATCCCGGCGACGAAGTCATTATGCCTGCGCCCTATTGGACCAGCTATTCGGACATCGTCCGCATGGCGGGCGGGGTACCAGTTGTTTTGCCTTGTCCTATGGAGCAGCGCTTTAAGCTGCAACCTGAACAGTTGGAGGCGGCAATTACCCCGCGGACTCGGTGGTTGATGCTGAACACGCCATCAAACCCGTCCGGCGCTATCTACACACGGGCCGAGATTGCAGCGTTAGCCAATGTTCTGACGCACCAACCAAATGTCTGGATATTGGCGGACGAAATTTACCGCCATCTCAGCTTCGTACCTTTCATCTCGGTGGCCGAGGCCGCCCCTGAGTTGGCCGACCGTACGCTGATCGTCAACGGCGTTGCCAAAGCTTGGTCAATGACAGGGTGGCGTATCGGTTGGGGCATCGGGCCGGTTGCCCTGATAAAAGCCATGGTTGCAGTTCAGGGGCAAGTCACTTCGGGGGCATGCTCGATCTCACAATGGGCATCACTCGCTGCCATCACTTGTGCACCCGAAGTGCTGGAGGACCGCCGCACTATTTTCGCCGTGCGCCGCGACCTTGTGGTCGCCGGGCTGAATGAGGTTCCCGGGCTGGACTGCGCGGCCCCGGATGGAGCGTTCTACGCCTTCCCGTCCTGCGCCGGATTGTTGGCAGATCGGGGTCGGCCGTTCGAAAGCGATGCAGGGTTTTGCAACTGGGCGCTGGAAGAGGCCGGCGTTGCCCTGGTTCCCGGCCGCGCCTTTGGTCTGCCCGGGCATTTCCGCCTGTCATTCGCGTACGCCGAAGATACAATTACGGCAGGTCTGGCCCGACTGAAAGCCGCTGTCGAAAGGAAACTCGCATGAAGCCTCAATCCCGTCCTGACCTTGGCCCGTTTATCTGGGATGATCCGTTCTTGCTTGAAGGTCAGTTGACCGAAGACGAACGCATGGTGCGCGATGCCGCCTGCGCCTATGCACGAGACAGGCTGATGTCGCGTGTAACCGAAGCATTTGCCAAGGAAGAAACCGACCCTGAGATCTTTCGCGAGATGGGCGAGATGGGCCTGCTGGGCACCACCATCCCCGAGGAGTTTGGCGGTATCGGCGCGGGCTACGTGACCTATGGGTTGGTGGCACGCGAGGTTGAGCGCGTCGACAGCGGCTATCGCTCGATGATGTCGGTACAGTCCAGTCTGGTGATGTACCCGATTTACGCATACGGCACCAACGACCAACGCAAAAAGTATCTGCCGAAACTTGCCAGCGGTGAATATATCGGCTGCTTTGGCCTGACAGAACCGGATGCGGGCTCGGACCCCGGTTCGATGAAAACCACGGCACAGAAGACACAGGGCGGCTATGTGCTGAATGGCACCAAGGTGTGGATCTCGAACGCGCCGATCGCAGATGTGTTCGTCGTCTGGGCCAAGTCCGCGGCGCATGGTGGTAAGATCAGGGGCTTTGTTCTGGACAAAGGAACACCCGGCTTGTCCGCGCCAAAGATCGAAGGAAAGCTATCTCTGCGTACCTCGATCACCGGCGAGATTGTGATGAACAACGTCGAGGTCGGCGAGGACGCGTTGCTGCCTGACGCCGAAGGCCTGAAAGGACCATTCGGATGTCTGAACCGCGCACGTTACGGTATTGCCTGGGGATCCATGGGGGCAGCCGAAGCCTGCTGGCATGCGGCGCGGCAGTATGGGCTGGATCGAAAGCAATTCGGGCGGCCGCTGGCACAGACACAACTGTTCCAACTTAAGCTTGCCAATATGCAGACCGAGATAACGCTGGGCCTACAGGCCGCTCTTCGCGTGGGGCGCCTGATGGATGAGGCCCGTGCCGCACCCGAAATGATCAGCATGATCAAACGCAACAACTGCGGTAAGGCGCTGGAAATTACACGCCACGCCCGCGACATGCACGGCGGCAACGGTATCAGTCTGGATTTCCATGTGATCCGTCACATGGTGAACCTTGAAACCGTAAATACGTATGAAGGAACCCACGACGTTCATGCCTTGATTTTGAGCCGGGCACAAACGGGCCTTCAGGCTTTTGCATAAGAGAGGCTGATATGGATCGCGCCACCATCGTTCACGACAATTTCCTGCGTCGGGTCGCGGCACGGGATTTTCCTGCGGGTGCTTCTCCCGCGGGCCCACTTAACGGGCCACAGGCGGTAGCGCTCTATCGCGCACAATGCCTCAGCCGGGCACTCGACCGGCAAAGTCGCGACATGCAAAAAGCCGGGCAAGGCTTCTACACAATCGGGTCTTCCGGGCATGAGGGAATGGCTGCCGTCGCGGCGGCCCTGCGCCCAACCGATCCGGCCTTTTTACATTATCGCGATGCGGCGTTTCAGATTGCCCGCGCCGACCAGGTGCCGGGCCAGAGCCCAACCTGGGACATCCTGTTGTCCTTTGCCTCGTCCGCAGACGACCCGATCAGCGGGGGACGGCACAAGGTACTGGGGTCTAAGGAGCTGTGTATTCCGCCGCAGACTTCCACCATCGCCAGTCATCTGCCAAAGGCGGTTGGGGCGGCTTATGCGATCGGTGCGGCGCGCCGTCACCGACCCGAGCATGCAGACATGCCTGAAGACGCCATCGTCTACTGCTCGTTCGGCGATGCCTCGGCCAACCATTCAACCGCACAGGGGGCATTCAACACCGCGCAGTGGACATCCTATCAATCCGTTCCACTACCGCTGTTGTTTTGTTGCGAAGACAATGGGATTGGCATCTCCACCAAGACGCCCTCGGGCTGGATCGCCGCCACATTTTCAAACCGACGGGGGCTGAAGTATTTCACATGCAACGGGTTGGACATATTTGAAACCTTCCGCGTCGCTCAGGAGGCCGCTGCTTATGTGCGCAACCGTAAGAAACCGGCGTTCCTGCATGTTCGTACCGTACGTCTTTACGGTCACGCCGGAGCAGACATGCCGACCACTTACATGCACAAGGCTGAAGTCGAGGCGGAAGAAGCCAATGATCCCCTGCTACATTCTGTTCGACTGCTAGAACAATCCGGGGCCATGCAACCGCGCGAAGCACTGACCGTCTACAACGACACTTGCGCCCGAGTGGCGCGTGTGGCCAAACAGGCCGTGACCCGGCCGCGCCTGCAAACCGCCAAGGATGTGATGGCAAGTCTGATCCCACCTGCGCGTCCCTGTGCACCGACCAACGGGCCGGTGCCCGAGCGGCGGGGTGAAGTCTTTGGCGGGGACCTCAAGGCCCATTCTGAGCCACAGATCATGTCGCGGCTGATCAACTGGGCCCTGACAGATCTGATGCTGGAACATCCCGAGATCGTTATGATGGGAGAGGATGTGGGCCGCAAAGGCGGCGTCTATGGCGTGACGCAAAAACTTCAGGCGCGATTTGGCGCCGACCGTATGATCGATACGCTGCTGGATGAGCAGTCGATTCTGGGACTAGCCATCGGCATGGCGCAGAACGGGTTCACTCCGATGCCGGAAATCCAGTTCCTTGCGTACCTGCACAATGCCGAGGATCAACTGCGCGGCGAGGCCGCCACCCTGCCTTTCTTCTCGAATGGGCAGTACACCAATCCAATGGTCGTGCGCATTGCCGGTCTGGGCTATCAAAAAGGCTTTGGCGGGCACTTTCATAATGACAACTCTGTTGCTGTTCTCCGCGACATCCCAGGCCTGATCCTCGCCTGCCCTTCAAGCGGAGCCGACGCCGCGCGGATGCTTCGCGAATGCGTGCGACTGGCGCGCGAGGAACAGCGGCTTGTGGTATTCCTTGAACCCATCGCGCTCTACCCGATGCGCGACCTTCACGAAGCCGGTGATAATGGCTGGATGGGGACTTATCCCGCCCCCTCTGAACGGATCGAATTCGGCGAGATTGGCGTGGACAGCGACGGCGACGATCTGGCCATCGTTACTTTTGGCAACGGCGTCTACCTCAGCCATCAGGCGCGGCGCGCACTCGAGACCGAGGGCATCAAAACGCGGATTGTCGACATGCGCTGGTTATCCCCTCTGCCCAAAGAGGCCCTGACAAAAGCCGTGAGCGGGGCCAAGCATATCCTGATCGTGGATGAGACCCGCCATCACGGTGGCGTCGCCGAAGCCCTGATGGCGCATTTCCACGAAGCTACCGATGTTCCGCTGGCCCGTATCACCGCCGAGGACAGCTTTATCGCCACCGGACCAGCCTATGCAGCGACAATGCCATCAAAAGACAGCATCGCAGCTGCTGCGCGATCCCTGTTGGAGGTCGGCAAATGAGCACCACCAAAAAGACAGCAGTCGTCATTTGCCCGGGCCGGGGAACATATAACAAACCCGAGCTTGGCACCTTGGGGCGGCATTTCACGGATAGGGCCCTTCTGACCCACTTCGATGAGATGCGATGTGCACAGGGTCAGGAAAGCCTGAGTGATCTGGATGGGGCGGCGCGCTACTCCATCGCCAAACATACGCGTGGCGACAATGCGTCGGCCCTAATCTATGCGGCCACGCTGGGGGATTTTCGCGCTGTCGACCGAGAACGGTTCGAAGTGGTGGCCGTGACAGGAAACTCTATGGGGTGGTATTCGGCTCTGGCTTGCGGCGGGGCCTTGTCTGCTGAAGCCGGGTTCGAGGTGGTCAACACCATGGGCACATTGATGCAAGAGCGCCTGATTGGCGGACAGTTGATTTATCCGTTTATGGATGCTGATTGGCGACCGGACCCAGCACGCAAGTCTGAACTGCTGGTACTTGTAGATGGCATTAACGACAACGACGCGACCCTGACCCTATCGATTGATCTGGGCGGGATGCTGGTGCTGGCCGGGGACGAAGCAGGCTTGTCCGCGTTTGAAAAGGCTGTACCTGTAGTGCAAGAACGGTTCCCCATGCGATTGGCCAACCACGCTGGATTCCATTCGCATCTTCAAGCCCCGGTCGCGGCAGAAGGGCGCGCTCGGCTGACAACAGACCTGTTCCAGCAACCTGACCTGCCTATGATAGATGGGCGCGGCCAGATATGGTGGCCGGGTGCTTGTAATTTGGAGGCGCTCTGGGATTACACGCTGGGCCACCAAGTGACTGAAACCTATGACTTCTCGCGTGCCGTCGCACAGGCCGCCCGCGAATTTGCCCCAGACCTGTTCATCGTGACCGGCCCGGGAACCACGCTGGGCGGAGCCGTAGCGCAGAGCCTGATCCTGTGCGACTGGGATACGATGGAAGACAAAGCGGCATTTCAAGCCCGTCAGGCCAATGATCCGCTGCTGGTCTCGATGGGGAAAAAGGAGCAGCGCGACACCGTGGTGTGATCGATGTGCATCCAAGGCGCTTACCGTCACTTCATCCAAAAGTCATACGACAGAATGGTCGCGAATTGCCTCAGCCAAAACATCAACCGTGTCGGTGACAGGCACGGCCGCCACCAGAGTCTCGGCAAGCAGAGAAAACTCGGAACACGCGACAGTCAGATGCGTTGCACCTGCCGATACCAAGTCGGATGCAGCGCTGGACAGAGTATTAACAGACCTATCGGGCGGTCCGCTGGCCTTGATGTCCTTGATTGCGAATAGCAGCTGTTCCGACTGCTCTGGCCAGATCGGTATCAGGCCATGCCGTTTTAGCGGACCATCAAACACACCCGCCTTCTGAATTGCGGGCGACGCCAGAAAACCCACAAGACTACCCTTTGGCAGGCTCCGCGATACACGCGCGACTGAAAGCTCGATCATATCCAGAAAGGGTACCTTAATTCGGTCCGTTATCTGCGGCGGATAGTGGTGTGCGGTATTGCAGGGCATCGCCAATGCCGTGGCCCCTGCCTTTTGCAGACGTAGGGCCATTTCGATGAGAACCGGCGCAGGCGACGGGCCGGTTCCGTCGATCAGATGCGCAATCCGAGACGGAACCTGAGGGTTCATGTCGATAAGCAGTGGCAGATGATCTGCATCATCCCGCGCATCGATGATCTGCAAGACCCTTTGCTGTAGCAAAACGGTCGCCTCAGGCCCCGTACCGCCCAGTATTACCACCACATTCCGGGTCACCGCCAATCTCGTGGCAATCGGCAACACATCTTAGATTTCGACCCAACGATCAGTATTGTCGAAGGCGAAATCATATCCGAACAAGCGAACCGAGCCGCCGGCATGCAGAAAAACCACACGCTCGCCGGCAAAGTCACCTTTGCGCGCCAGATCGATCAAACCGGCTGCCCCCTTTGGCGGAATAGACCGGTTCCAACAGGATTCCCTCAAGCTCGGCAAACAGGCGGATGGCTTCAATCCCGCTTTCCGTGGGCCGCCCATACCCCTCTCCGACATAGTCCGTGTTGGCCACCACATCCTCACGCTTGACGACGTCCGGACATCCCAACTTCTCTGCCGTTTTGCAGGCAAGGTCATAGACCATCTGCTCTTGCTTGGGCTGCGGCGCGCGGGTTCCAATACCCAACACTGGAATCTGAGCGTTCATTGCGCACAATCCGGTCACCAGCCCGGCCTGAGTACCCGACGAGCCTGTCGCGTGAACGATCCGGTCGACCAGAATCCCCTCGTCGTTCGCCTGCCCCAAGAGTTCCATAGCACAATTCACGTACCCAAGGCCCTGGTCGGGTTCGACCCACCGTCAGGAACGACATAAACGTTGTGCCCCCTGGCACGCGTGGTTCGACTGCGTTGCGCCCTGAGTCATGACCATATTTGCGCCCTGCGGTAGATCCATGCCCATCAAGAACTCCAACTTACGCGTCTTGTTCCAGCCGGTAGACACGCCAGTGCAATCGTCGTTAATTCCACAACTCGATACCAAGCTTTTCTAAGCAGCGTTCCATTGGCTCCAGCGGAGTCGGTAAGCGGGCAACGTGAACACGGGGAAAGGTTCATTCGGGATCCTGCCAATCTATTTCGTTGGGCAGAGTATGCACTGTCTGTAGTACGCAAAAAGGGCAGGCTGTCAGAATTGTGCGGCCAAATCTCATCGGAGCATCTGGGGACTGGCAATACCCAGGCTGACGCTCAGCACGGCAAATCCGATTGGGTTTGGTTGATCACGGAAAGACCGTGACGACCGAGACGTGCGTCATCCACCGCCACGTCAAAACCCTGACCTCAAAGAGTAAAACGGTGCTGATCTACTTACGTTGGTCCGGTTGACGCAACCAAAGCAAGCGAATTGTTTCAGTTATCTTTGCCACCCTGATGGAGTAATGGACACCCCAAATTCCCATCGCTTGCCCGAAACTCAAATCCGGATTTTTCAGGAGCTCAAACAAAGTTTTGAACGATGGTACAAATTTGTGAACCGGCGGAATGTAGTTCAGGACGCCCCGTTTGGCATTACGTCTCAGGCGCGCGCCCTCGATACGGCGGGCTTTGGTTGTATGCTCGCTCAGGCTTTTGCGCGCTGGATGCCCGACGATGACGTTTTCGGCGAACAATATGGGTTCGCCAGCCTTGGTCGCTCGGTCGTTCCACTCCATGTCTCCGCCGGAAAGCACGGCATCGTTAAAAAGCCCGACCCGGTCAAGGATGCTGCGCCGTACGACAAGGTTGGCCGTAACCGCCCGCCCCCGCGTGACCCATTTCTTTTGCTCCAACCCTAGATGCCGGTCAAAAAGCTCGGTTGCGGTCCAGTTATCTCCGTTCGGAAAAAGAACTACGTCACCACCGAACCGCCCGACATCCGGGTTTTCCCGAGCTACCATTATCCCGTTTTCCAAGTACTCTGGCGCGGGTCGACAATCTGCATCGGTAAAGAACAGCAGATCCGCCTTTGCCTCTTTAATACCTCGATTGCGTGCCGCGTATGAGCCGGGCTTTGCTTCCGACAAAACCCGAGCGTTTGACGGCATGCGCAGCGACTGAGGAACAGCGCCATCCGGATCGTTGTTGACCACCAGGATTTCGAACCGTTGCGGACTGATTGTTTGCCCCGCCAAGCAGTCGAGGCAACTCTGCAAGTCGTCCCAGCTTTGATAGGTTGGAATGATTACGGATGCGTCCATTTTAATCTGCGTTGGCTCCAGGTCGAAGTCGGGAAAGGGTGTTTTGGATTTCGGCCAAAAAGGCGCTTCAGCTTCTTTTATCCTTGCTCGACCGATCCTTCTGACGTTTTCGCGGCGTTTGAGTATTGGTGGTCGTAAAGACTGCGGAACGGGCCATCATGATCGAGCAGTTGGTTTGCGTTGCCTTGCTCAGCAATTTCACCGGCTTCGACGACCACAATCTTGTCGGCATGTAGTATTGTTGAAAGCCGGTGTGCCACGATGACTGTTGTGCGATCTTTGGTCAGGCGATGCAATGCTTCCTGAACAAGGTGTTCAGACTTGGAATCCAGCGCGCTGGTTGGTTCGTCCAGCAACAGGATCGGACTGTCGCGCAGCAATGCGCGTGCGATTGCAAGGCGTTGTTTTTGGCCGCCGGACAGGAACGCACCGTTCTCGCCCACCAGCGTGTCGAAACCATCGTCCAATTTCATGATGAACTCGTACGCGTTAGCTGCCTTTGCCGCCTCGATCACCTCTTCGTGCGAGGCGTTTTCTCGGCCCAATCGAATATTGTCGGCGATCGAAGCCGAAAACAAAAACGTCTCCTGACCGACAAAGGACATGCTTTTGCGAAGCGTCTCGAACGATGCGTATTTGATGTCTTGTCCATCGATCGAAACACTGCCGCTTTGCGGATCATAAAGACGCAATGCCAGGTTCAGAATGGTCGACTTACCGCTACCGGAAAGGCCCACAAGCGCTGTGGTCTGACCGGCCTCGAAGGTGAGGGTGAGATGGTTTAGGATTGGATCCGACGGGCTGTATCCAAAGGTGACGTCATCGAAAACCAATTTGCCCGGCCCGGCGGGCAAGCTCTTTGGTTTATCGTCCTCAACCAGCGTTTCCGGTTGGTCGAGCAGGTCAAACATCAACTTCACGCGCTGCAACCCGATTTCCAATCCGACACGAATACGGGACAGCCGTTTGGCTGGTTCATAGGCCATCATCAAAGCCGTCACGAAAGACAACAGTTCGCCGGGTGTTGATCCTTTAGACCCGAAAATATTCGCGGCGCTCAAACCGATGACCGCCGCAATAGCAAAACCAGCCAGAATATCCATCAAAGGGCTGGTAGCCGCCTGCAATCGCGCCAGTTTATTGCGTCGTTTTTCGACGCTTTTCACCGAGTCATACATTTGTTTCGCCATACGTTCGTCCAGCCCGAACGATTTGATAACGCGAATACCGGCCGAGGTTTCCTGTATCACCTTCATGATCGCCGACAACGATTGCATCTCCTTGTCAGCGATTTCTCGAACTCGCCGCAAAAGCGCTCGGACACCAAGCATTGCCACTGGTCCGATCACCAGCGTGAACAAAGACAAAAAGGGCTGCTGGTAGAACATAACCGCAAGCAAGCCAATCAAGGTCAAAGTGTCCCGAACAGCCGTTGTGACGATCAGTTCGACGACTTTACGAGCGGCTTGCGCCGATTGCGTTACCCTCGTCAGTAGGTCCGAGCTTTCGGTCAGGTTGAAAAAGGACACTCCCTGACGCAGCAGTTTGTCGTAAAGTTTGATTTGCTGCTGAGCAACGATCCGGTTCCCAGCCCGCGTCAGTGATACGACTTGAACGTAGGTGGCCACGCCTTTGACAAGGAAAATCACGAACACTGCCAGCGAAACACCCCACACTTGAGAGGAGTTATCGGCTTCGAACAGGGTATCCACGACGTCGCGCATGATCCATGCAATCGATGCCGTCGTGGCTGCCACGAAAACCATTGCAGTAATTGCAATGATGTAGGGCACAGCCTGCGCGCGCGCGTTTTCACTAACCAGCCGCCACAAAAGCGACTCGTTCTTCTTGTCCAGGAATTTCAGTTTGATCTTTCGCAAAACAAGGTCCTGCAGTTGTTAGAGTCACGACGAAACGAGACCAGATTTGGCTCGTTTGCTACGAACCAACTGTTTTTTGCCTTTCGCCTCGTACTACTTGAGGCGGCAGGTAGGCACTCTGATCGCCGCGTTCTTACGATTTCAGAAGACTTTGACCCTACGCTTGACGGAAATGCAACCGCATCTCAGGGTAAGCTCGCCCCAATTTTGGGTGTAGTGATCCAGCCTCATAGTTTGGAAGGAGTAGCATCTTTCAGGTTCAGAGTAGTCCTTAGTCAATTTCTTTGACATCAATACTTGAGACATCCACATGCGTTGTTAGTTAACAGTCGGGTAACCAAAAACGTTCACATTTGCCGGAGGTGGCGTAGAACATTTTTCATAATCGAACGGATGCCTCATATGTTCATCGAAAGCACTTAATCAAGTGGCGTCGCTTGCCAATGGATCGAATATGATTGTATCAGCATTTATGGATCGTCGGACTGCTCTACTCCGTATCACTGTGGCAACATTGACCAGGCGGCGCCCGGAAATGCTGGACGCTTTGATCAAAAGCTGGGCGGAGATGGTCGTTCCACAGGATACCATCGTACGATGTCTGGTCGTCGAAAACGACTCGGTTGCCCGCAGTGAATCCGTTGCGCAAGCCTGGGGCGAAAAACTACCCAACGGTATTCCCCTGGACTACGTCCTTGAAACTGAGCCTGGAATTCCCTTTGGCCGTAACAGGGCTGCACGCGAAGCTATAGCGGAATCTGCGGACTTGCTGTGTTTTGTCGATGATGACGAAGTTGTGGCCCAAGACTGGCTTGAAAAACTGGTTGATGGGTACCGAAACAGCTCTGCCGTCCTTCTTGGCGCCCCACTCCGCGCCGCTGCTCCGACAGGGCGCGAGACCACGCTGCAGCGATTGATGCTTCAAAACATCGACAACCGTTACATGGGAAAAGAAAGAGCCGCCGCAAAACGCGCCACGCTGGATGCGACAGGTGGCGTTACCATCGTGACGAACAACTGGCTGGGTGAAACCCGTCTCTTTAGCGAATTCGGCATCTGGTTTGATGAGAAGATGCGGATGACCGGCGGGACCGACGCGAAATTCTATGCAGAAACAGTTGCTGCCGGATTGCCGGTCGGTTGGGTCACCGACGCGTTTGTTTATGAGACGATCCCGCCCGAAAGGCTGTCATTCTGGTATCAGGTCGCCCGTGGCCGGGATCAGTCGAACGCGCACTTGAGGCGTAAAATGAGCAGAGCCCCCGTAAGCGCTCTGGTTGGTTTTCTAGGTGCTCCGTTTCGCTTTTTGGCGTTACTCGGAGCCGTTGTTCTGCTGCCCTTTCAACCCAGCCACCGGTACATTCAGATTGCCAGGCTGACTGGATGGCTGGTCGGTGTGCTGGGTATCTTGGTGGGTTATAAATCCGCACTGTACAAGAAAGTGACCGGCCACTGACAGGGTGAGAGCAAGACTACGCAGCGCTGTCCGTTATCAGAATGAGGCTGACACGCTGAAGATTAGTCGGAACTAAGAAAGAGCCAATCGTGTATTTGACCGGCTCTATCTCAGACCCCAAACGTCCACTCAGACTGTACCGCCCAGACTGCCCTCCAGTTCGACCATCTCCTGCCCGCCGGCCATCAGGTCCTGAAGCTCTTCTGGCGTAATCTGCCCGCGCTGCGCTGTGCCGAGCGTCTTACCGCGGTTCAATACGGTGAACCTGTCACCAACGGCCAGGGCATGGCGGACGTTGTGGGTGATGAACACGACGCCGATCCCCTGCTTGCGAACTTTGTCGATCGTAGCCAGCACATTCGCCGTTTGGCGCACACCCAAAGCCGAGGTCGGTTCGTCGAGAATCAAAACCTTGGCACCAAAATGCACCGCCCGTGCAATCGCCACGGTCTGGCGTTCACCGCCCGACAAAGTACCAACGGCCTGGTCCGGTCCGCGTAGGTTGATACCCATCTTACGCATTTCTTCCATGGTCACCTGATTGGCATACTCATGGTCAAAGAAATTCAGCGGCCCGACCTTCCGCAAGGGTTCATTCCCCATGAAGAAGTTGCGGCTGACCGACATCAGCGGGATCATGGCCAAGTGCTGGTGCACCGTCGCAATCCCTGCAGAGATTGCATCACGCGGGTTGTCGAAGTGCATTGGCTTGCCTTCGAACAGGATTTCTCCCTTCGTTGGCTGGTGCACACCAGACATTGTCTTGATGAATGTCGATTTGCCCGCACCGTTATCGCCCAGCAAACAATGGCATTCGCCTGGATAGACATTCACCGACACCCCGGCCAGCGCGATAACTGCGCCAAAGTGCTTTTCTATGTCCTTCATTTCGATGATCGGGGTGCTAGCAGCCGGATCACCATGATGGAATTTGGTATCTTCGGTCATATCAGCGCTCTCCAGTGATCATGCGGCGGATATAAGTATTCAGGACAACGGCAAAGAGCAGGATTAGCCCCAAGAACACCCGGAACAACGAACTTTCCACCCCTGCAAAGAAAAGGCCCTGCTGGACGACACCAAAAATCAACGCTCCCAACGCCGCGCCCAGGACGGACCCGTACCCGCCAGTCAACAACGCGCCGCCGATAACAACCGCGATGATGGCTTCAAATTCCTTAAGCAGACCACGGTCCGCACCGGCCGAGCCGAATTCCATCACCTGGCAAGTGGCGAAGATACAAGCGCAGAATGCTGTAAACATGAACATCTTGATCTTGACGCTGCTGACCGGCACACCCGAGTTCCGCGCGGCCTCTGCGTCACCACCTGAGGCAAAAATCCAGTTCCCGAATTTGGTTTTGGTCAACAGGACGTGACCAAAGATCACCAACACAATCGCCCAAACAATCAGCATCGGTATGCCGTCGACTACCGGCTGTCCTTCACGCGTCCCGCGTTCAAACGTATCGATGATACCGATATCGCCCAGCCACTGGAAGAACCCGGTCAAAATTTTGCCGCCAAAGACTGAAGCGAGCCAATCTCCTTCGGCTGCATCTTTAACACCGCCGATGATGGTTTTGCGCTCGATGGTTTGCGGCAGGTAAATCGTAAAGCCCCGCAGTATGAAAAGCGATGCCAGCGTCACGATGAAGCTAGGCAACCCGGTTCGAATTACGATGAACCCGTTGATTGCGCCGATCGCAGTGCACAGCGCAAAGGTTACGATGATCGCTATCCAGACAGGCCAGCCCAACGTGACCGAGAATATCGCGATCATCATTCCGGCAAAGCCAATCATCGAACCGACGGACAGGTCAAACTCACCCGCGATCATCAGCAGGCAGGCACCTACGGCAATGATCATGAACTGCGCGGAAACCTGGCTCCAGTTCAGGACACCTTGCGCGTTGAACATGCCTGAGTCCGATGCAAAGAGCAGGAACATGGCAAAAACAACGATGGTGCCGACGATCCCCCCTAGCTCGGGGCGGATCAGGGCTTCGCGGAATCGGGAACGCTGTTTAATACGTTCATCGACTGTCGCGGATTGTTGAGTAGATCCGGACATTATCAGACCTCGTATTCTTTCGGAGTTGAAAAAAAGGGCGGCAAGATCCCGTCCAGCCGCCTTCTTCTTGTTTAATCAGCGATATTCGCCGGCGAATTTTTCAACCAGAGTCAAGCCATCCGCTGTAACGAAGCCCGGACCCGAGTTGATGTTGTTGCCTGGCAGAACGCCATAGCGATGATAGTTTGTCATGATCACGACCGGCAGGTAGGCTTGCAGGAAGGGTTGCTGGTCAATTCCCCAGTTTATCACGCCACCTTTGATGCCTTTGACGATTTCTTCGCCCAGGTCGAACGTGCCAAAGTAAATGTCGCCGGCCATGCCGTTTTCTTCCAGCGCCAAAATAGTCGGATCAGCCGATACAGGGCCGAGTGTCAGAATCGCATCCGTTTCAGGATTGGCAGACAGGTAAGCCAAGACTTTGTTTTTGACTTCCGCCGGGTCTGCACCGCTGTCCAGCATTGAATTGCCGAGCTCGACACCCAGACCATCAGCGAAACCCTGGCAACGATCTGCAAGCGTCGGCTGTTGAATCGAGTGGTTCACGCACAGGAACGACCCGACACCGTCACCCTTGGCCCGCTGACCTGCAGCGTACCCGGCATCGTATTCCGGCTGGCCGACATACATCAGCGCGCCGACCTCGCGGGCTTGATCACCGGAACCGGTGTTCATAATGATGACATCGATGCCAGACGCGACCGCATCCGAAATTGGTCCTTTCAGAACGTCGTAATCGGCCAAAGTCGTAATGATGCCGTTAGGACCCGATGCAGCAGCCTGTTCGATGATCCGCGCCATATCGGCAATGTCACCGGTTGGCGGGTTTCGATATTCAACCTCAACCCCCATCTGATCGCCTGCCAATGCGATGCCGTTCTTGATTGTATTCCACCAGCTGTCGCTGTCGGGCGCATGGCTGACCAGAACGTATTTCTCACCTTCCGCGACGGCTGCGCTTGCAGCAATCAGCGGAGCGGCGGCCACGGTCGCTGCCAACGCCAGTTTCTTCATCAGTGATGTCATGATTTCCTCCCAGTTTCACCGTTTGTGGCGACGGGGCGGTTCAAAAAACCGCTCCTCCGACTCAAGTTAAAGCACATCTTGCCAATTCTTGCAACCGGTTGCAAAATGAAGCAACCCGATAGACAATGCACAAACGCGCAGGACGTTCTAAAAAGAGCCTACAAGGCGACGAAAGTCGAAAGGGGATCGGTAACTATGGCCGTTACGCTAAAAGAGGTTGCAGCGCGCGCCGGGGTTTCCCGGTCGGCTGTCTCGCGGACCTTTACCGATGGCGCCTCTGTCTCGGACAGGATGCGGCGCAAGGTTGAAAAGGCAGCTCGCGAACTCGGGTACAGCCCGAACGCTCTGGCATCGTCCCTGACCACAGGGCGAACGAAACTGATTGGCCTGATCTCGAACAACTTTCACAACCCGATTTTTCTGGAAGTGTTCGATCTGTTCACGCGTGGACTTCAGGATCGAGGTCTGCGTCCGTTGCTGGTCAATCTGACAGATGAAACCGATCCAGAGAATTCGGTCCGGATGTTACGCCAGTATTCGGTGGACGGAGTTGTTGTGGCCTCATCAACCTTGCCTCCTGCGTTTGCCAAAGCGTTCCGAGACGCTCGGATGCCGGTTGTTCATTCATTCGGCCGGTCTTCCTCTGCCCCGCAGGTGCACGTGGTCGGGATCGACAACGTTGAGTGCGGACGTATGGCTGCGCGAGAGCTTATAAGCAGAGGGTATCAACGGGTGGCCTTCCTGGGTGGCCCCGAGATGGCGACGTCGACCCAAGACCGCTTCAAGGGCTTCATGGCAGAGCTCGAAAACCACCCCGAAATCCAGTCATCCCACTCCTTTGCCGAAGCTTATTCCTTTAATGCCGGGCGGAAAGAGATGTTGCGATTGCTGGCTGGCACACCCGCGGAAGCTTATTTCTGCGGCGACGACGTACTGTCGATTGGGGTGTTATCTGCAGTGCGTGACAGCGGGTATTCCTGCCCTGACGACATCGGCATTATCGGGCTGAACGACATGGAAATGGCCGGGTGGGAGAACATCAATCTCACCACCATCCATCAACCGATCAGGCAAATCGTGAACTCTTCCATCGAATTAACAGTGGCCATGCTGAATGAACCCGACCGTTATCCCGAAGCCCGGATTTTTCCCTGTTCCGTGGTGGATCGGGGCACGTTGCGCCCCGTCCGGAATTAGCGGAACATTGGCGGGCGGGCATCCGTCCAGACGCCATCCCCTTTGGCGGATTCCACCGCCGCGTGCACCGCGGCCATCGAGCGCACACCATCTTCTGCCCCCGGCAGTCCATCCCGATCTTCCCCTCGGATGGCGTCAGCCAGATCGCAATAGATGTTGGCCACGGCCAGAGGGAAACCTTCAGGATGCGCAATCGCAACACGCGACAGCCGCTGCGCTTCTTCGTGCAGACCGCCCTCACCTTTTTCAATGATCTGGGTGCGTCCACCAACAGGTGTGTAGATCAGCTGATTTGGCTGCTCGGACATCCATCGCACGCCGCCGGTTTCACCAAAAACCTGAATGTCGAATCCGTGCTGGCGACCGATTGCAACTGAAGATGTCCATAGACGGCCAACCGTCCCGCCGACCATGCGGAAATTGACCATCGCGTCATCTTCCAACTCTCTGCTGGGGATGGTTGACGCAAAATCCGCAGACAGCGATTTGACATGATCGTCGCAGATGAAGCTGGCCATGTGCATGGCGTGAATGCCGCAATCGGCAAACTGCCCGGAAACCCCAGCCATTGCCGGATCATAGCGCCAGCGGACGCGCGGGTTATCCGCATCCGTTGCATCCCCGTGGTGGCCGTGGCTGAAATTCGTGACAACCAGCCGAACTTTGCCAATCTCACCTTCGCGCACCATCGCGCGGGCAAGGCGTACCATTGGGTAGGCAGAATAGCAGTAGTTTACTGCGCAAATTTTGCCCGAAGCCTCGGCCACGCGGACGATTTCTTCACCCTCGTCCACGGTCATGGTCATAGGCTTTTCGCATAGCACATTGAATCCGGCCTCGAGAAACGCCTTGGCGATTTCAAAGTGGGTCGCATTCGGAGTGGCGACGGTCACCAGATCGATCCGGTCTTCCCGTTTACTTTCGGCTTCCAGCATTTCGCGCCAGTCGCCATAGGCCCGGTCGGCGGCTACGCCCAGTCGCTGTGCATATTCCCGGCCCTGTTCGGGTCGGTGATCCAAGGCGGCTGCGGTGAATTCGAACAATCCGTCGGCCTGGGCGCCCAAACGATGCGCTGGCCCAATCTGACTGCCTTCACCGCCGCCAATCATACCCCATTTTAGTTTAGCCATTGCCTGCTCTCCTTAGTTGAAGCCAATGGTTTCAAGATATTCGCGGTTGGTTCGCGCGTCTCCGACCGGATCGGGGTCCAGCGTCGGATCGCAATCCTGCTCGACGGTGCACCAACCGCTGAATCCAGAGTCCAAAAGCACTTGCCGGACGGCGGGGAAATCAACGTCACCATCACCCAGATTGCAGAAGATTCCCTGCCCGCAAGCGTCATAAAACCCGGTGCGATTTTCGATGACATCAGCTTTGACCTTGGGGTCGATATCTTTGAAATGCACGTAGGAAATACGGCTCGCATAGCGCTGCATGAACGCTACGGGATCAAACCCGGCATAGGAGTGATGGCCCGTATCGAAGCAGATCTTCAGGATCTTTTCATCCACTTCTTCCAGCAGGCGCTCCAGTTCTGGCTCAAAATCCATGAAACCTGCCGCGTGCGCGTGCATGCCGACGGTCAGCCCGTATTCTTCCGCCCCAATCCGGGCGGATTCGGCTATACGATCACGGTACGCAGCCCACTCGGCCTGATCCATCTGCTCAGCCTCGGTCGCCCGACCCGCGGTCGGGGCGCGACGGGGCGAGATCGAGTCAATCAGGACGAGGTGTTCTGCGCCATGTGCCTTCAACGCACGTGCCGTGCGATGGGTGGCATCAAGCACATCCTCCCAAGCGCCAGGATCGTGATAAGGGCGGAAAACAACGCCGCCGATCAGCTCCAGATCATGCTCGGCCAGCGCATCTGACAGGATGGCGGGATCTTCAGGCATATATCCAACCGGGCCTAATTCGATCCCCTTGTAACCCGCAGCGGCGCATTCCTGCAGCACCGTCTGCCAAGCCGGGTTGCGGGCATCATCCGCGAATTCCACTCCCCACGAACAGGGCGCGTTGCCAATTCTCATTGTCATCTTGTTACATCTCCGATGCTCAGATAATTTCGACATCTTTCCAAGTGCCGTCCTGCGCCGAGGCAAGCGCTGCAGAGACCACACAATTAACCGCATGCCCGTCGCGGAAAGTCGGCCAGACCGGTTGCCCCGTGTCAATTGCCGTCAGGAAATCGCGGGCTTCGATAATGATCTGATCCTGATAGCCGGTACCATGTCCGGGACCCTGACAGAACGGCTCGTAATCCGGATGCGCCGGGCCGGTGAGGATTTTGACAAACCCTCTCGTCGCCTCGGGCCCTTCCATCTGATAAAGCCACAAGGCATTCTGATCCTCCTGGTCAAAGCGGATCGAACCTTTGGTACCTGTAATCTCGTAGGCGTAGCCCATCTTACGGCCCGTCGCGATACGCGAGATGTACAGATGACCCATAACCCCGTTTTCGAATCGGCACATCATCTGCCCGTGGTCATCATTCGTGACCTCTCCGCCTGGACGGGATTTATACACGGTTTCCACTTCAGCCGATACACGTACGATCGGGCCAATCAGTGCCTTGGCGGCATTGATAATATGTGGTGCCAGATCGCCCATTGCCCCATTGGATACGCCTTTTGCACGCCATGTGGCCGGTGTCTGCGGGTCGGCATAGAAGTCTTCGGTGTGTTCCCCGCGAAACCAGGCGATATCGCCGATAACACCATCTGCGATCAATTGCCGGGCGTACTGGCTGGCTGGTGTGCGGATATAGTTGAAGCCCACCATGTTGACGACACCCGACCTTTCGGCCGCGGCAACCATGGCCGCACCATCGGCAACGGACGCGCCCAGCGGTTTTTCGCACAGCACAGGCTTGCCCAAAGCAAAAGCAGCCTCGGCAATGGCACGGTGGGTCTCAGAAGGTGTGGCGATTACGATTGCTTCGACTTTCGGATCGGACACCAGCGACTGCCAGTCATCCGTTGAACGGAGAAACCCGTACGCCTTCCGGTATCTCTCGGCACTTTCCGCGCTGGACGCGCAAACCATCTCGAGTCGCGGTCGCAAAGCGGTGTTGAACACCGCGCCGACAGAAGACATGGCGACCGCATGGGCTTTGCCCATATAGCCACCTCCAACGATGCCGATTCCGATCTGGGTCATCCCGCTGACCTCCTCGTTTGGAAATTGGTTTGCAACCGGTTGCAAAATTAGTATCCTGAGATTCGATAACTCGCAAGCCGCATTCGGCACAGCGTCAAAAATTCGCCGAAATTTCCCGGAGGGTTCGCAACGACATGACGACATCAACTGATACGGTTCGCCTGACCACTGCACAGGCGATTATTCGGTGGCTTTCCAACCAGTTCATTCAGATCGACGGGCAGGAAATGCGCCTGTGCGGCGGCGGATTTGGCATCTTTGGCCACGGCAATGTGACTTGCCTTGGTGAAGCGCTGAACAGTGTTCGCGATGAGCTGCCCCTCTATCGCGGCCAGAATGAGCAGAGCATGGGATTCGCCGCGGCAGGCTATGCCAAGCAGTGGTTGCGTCAGCGTTTCATGTTCTGCACGGCCAGTGCAGGTCCGGGTACGGCCAACCTTTTGACCGCTGCCGGGCTGGCCCATGCCAACCGGCTGCCGATGCTGATGCTGTGCGGGGATACCTTCATCACCCGCCTGCCCGATCCGGTCTTGCAGCAGATGGAGAATTTCAACGACCCGACCTTTGGCGTCAACGATGCCTTCAAACCTGTGGTGCGGTATTGGGATCGAATTTCGCACCCTGCGCAGGTGATCCAGTCTTTGCCGAATGCTATTGCCACAATGTTGGATCCTGCTGATTGCGGGCCCGCGTTCCTTGGGTTGCCGCAGGACGTACAGGGATGGACATACGACTATCCGGTCACATTCTTCGAAAAGAAAGTGCATCGCATTCGCCGCCAGGCCCCCGATGCGCTAGAAATCGCCGACGCCGCAGCAGCATTGGCCCGGGCGGAACGTCCGATGATCATCGCCGGCGGCGGCGTTCAGTATTCTCGTGCGGTGGCCGAATTGACAACCTTTGCCGAGGCGCACCAGATCCCAGTGGTCGAGACCATCGCAGGTCGCGCCAATATGCTGGCAACCCATCCACTGAATATTGGGCCTATCGGTGTCACCGGCTCTGACTCGGCAAATGCGATTGCAGAAAAGGCCGATGTCATCGTGGCCGTGGGCACGCGTCTTCAGGATTTTACGACGGGATCATGGACTGCCTTTGCGAAAGACGCGCAATTCATATCGCTCAATGCTGCGCGCCACGATGCGGGCAAACATATGTCGCTGCCGGTTGTTGGAGACGCCAAGCTTTGCATTTCGGCCCTTGGTGCCGCGCTTGACTATCGCGCGCCGGACAGCTGGGTATCCATGGCACAGGCCGAGCGCAAAAAGTGGGATGAGTATGTTGCGGACAACGTCTCCTACGGCAATCGCCCTAATTCTTATGCTCAGGCGATCGGCGTTGTGAACGAACTGTGCGACGCGCGTGACCGCGTAGTCGCCGCAGCCGGCGGATTGCCAGCCGAAGTCACAGCCAACTGGCGAACACTTGATATCGGCACGGTAGACGTTGAATTCGGCTTTTCCTGCATGGGCTACGAGATCGCGGGCGCCTGGGGTGCGCGGATCGCTCAAATGCAGCAAGAACCGGATCAGGACACGATCACCTTCTGTGGGGACGGTTCCTATATGATGTTGAACTCCGACATTTATTCCTCAGTCCTCAGCCAGAAAAAGCTGATTGTTATGGTTCTGGACAATGGCGGATTCGCAGTGATCAACAAGCTGCAAAACAACACGGGCAACGAAAGTTTCAACAATCTGCTCGCAGATTGCCCCACAATCGCAGAACCATTCGGCGTGGATTTTGTTTCGCATGCCACATCGATGGGGGCTGCAGCAGAAAAAGTGTCAAACCCCGAAGAACTGGGTGAAGCTTTCAACCGCGCGAAAGCCAGCGAAAAGACCTATGTCATCGTCATGGATGTCGACCCCTACGAGGGTTGGACAACCGAAGGCCATGCCTGGTGGGAAGTTGGAACGCCGCACGTCACGGACGACGACAATGTTCGTCAGGCCCATATCGACTGGGAAGCCACACGTGACAAACAACGGCGGGGTGTTTGATGAAACGGTTTACCGCACAATCGGTTTCCGCTGCTGAAGTCGTAGACGAACTTCTGCACGGCGGCGGAGCTGTCGGCATCTCGGGTCTGTTTACGCCGGACGATATCGCCGAAGCGCGCGCTATTGTCATGGCGCATTCCGAAGAGACCGCGGACAAGGTCACTCATTTTCAGGGGGCAGCCGCCGAGGCGGGCAAACTGAACCTGCAAAGGCGTGTCTGGAACCTGCTGGCCAAGGGCAAGGTCTTCTCGCGCCTGGCGGCTCATCCTGTTTTGATGGATATTTTGCGGTCTTTTCTGGGCACCGAGTTCATCATGGGATCGATCGCGGCCAACCGTATCCTGCCGGGCGGCCCCGGGCAGGAACCACATGTCGATTATCCGTATTGGGATTTCCACCGACCGGACACGCATCCCGTCGGCTTGAACGGCTCGTTTCCAATGAACGCGCAGGTCTCGGTGTTGCTGGATCCCTTCACCGAGGAAAGCGGGGCCACTGCATATCTGCCGGGCTCACAGAAAGAACTGCGCTACCCCGGCCCTGATGACCGTTTCTTTGAGCGGTGTGAACGCATGACAGGAGAGCCTGGCGACGTAGCACTATTCTATGGCGTGACATGGCACTGCGCGATGCCGAACCGGGCAGACCACGACCGCAGTGCGATTTTGATCCAATACCTGCCCAAATGGGTCAAACCGATGGAGGACATGCCCGCCGCCTTGCCAGATGAGTTTGTGAGCAACGCCAGCCCTGACCTGCGTCAGCTGTTGGGATTGAACTACCCCTACCCTGAGGTTCTGGACACGGCAAAAGCAGGTAATACGGAGGGTCGGGCATGAACCTGATGAACGGGATCAAGGGCAATCGCTTTGCCGTTTTTGGGCGTGCGGGAATGGACATGTTTGCCGATCCGATTGGCGTCAAAAGCGAAGATGCGGAAACCTTTCGTGCGGATCTCGGCGGTTCGTCGGCCAATATTTGCGCCGGATTGGTCAAGCTTGGCGGCGCATCTGCGCTGGTCACGTCGGTCTCGGATGACGCGGTGGGTCGGTTCTGCATCAACCGGTTGAAGGATTACGGAGTTGAGACAACTTATGTCCGCTCTGCAGGAGGCGAAGCACGCACTTCGCTGGCGGTCTATGAAAGCTGTCTCGAAGGATTTCAGAACGTCATCTATCGAAACGGGGCAGCGGATTTTCAAGTTACCGAAGGTGACATGGATGCGGTTGATTATTCTGCCTACACTGCGTTGATCACCGCAGGGACTGTTTTTGCCGCCGAACCATCCCGCTCGGCCACTTTCCGCGCGTTCGAAAATGCGCGCAAAGCCGGGATGCCGGTCATTTTCGACATCGACTATCGCCCCTATTCCTGGCCCTCGCCTCAGATTGCGTCCGACGTCTTGTCCCGCGCAGGCGCAGAAAGCGACTTGATCGTCGGCAATGACGAAGAATTCGGCTTTATGGCCGGAGGGATCGACAAAGGGCTGGACAAGGCCCGCGAGCTGGCTGCGCAGGGGCGCATGGTTGTCTACAAAATGGGGCACGAAGGGGCGATAACACTGGTTGACGGACAAGAAATCCGGACCGGTATTTACCCGGTGACAGCGGTCAAACCCAACGGAGCCGGTGACAGTTTTCTGGCAGGCCTTTTGGCGTCAATTGCAGCGGGGCACGACCTGCGCGATGCCGTGCTGCGCGGATCGGCCTGCGCTTCGATCGTCGTATCCAAACCCGGCTGCGCCGGTGCCATGCCAACAACCGCCGAGCTCGAGTCCTTTCTGGCCTCGCACCCCGGCCCGACTGAGTGCTGAACAAGGAGACGCAAATGCATATCGCGCCCTACGACAACCAGAACAAAGCCATCGTCGATATCGATAATGATCTGGTTCCACTAAACTATTTCAACATCATCAAGCTCAGCCAGGGCGAGACCTTCGAATACACGGTGCCAGGTTATGAAACCTGTGTCGTTCCGGCCACCGGAACGGTGACCGTCGATGTTGATGGCAAAGTGTACGATAACCTCGGCAACCGTACGGCTGATGTTTGGGATGGCGATCCCGAAGGCGTATATGTGCCGGTCGGTGCCAAGGTGCGGATCACCTGCCTGACGGAGGAGACCGAGACATTCATCGCTGGTGCCAAATACGACAAGGTGCTGGAACCCTTCGACGTCCGCGTTGCCGATCTGGATGTGGTGCAATACGGCTCGGACGACACCAAAACCCACCGCAAGATCAAACATATCCTTGGTGCGAACCACCACGACAAGGTTGGCCGCCTGCTGGTGTCCGAGCTTTATACGGTGGGTGAAGGCGGTTGGTCCGGTTTTCCCAGCCACAAACACGACACCGATCGCCTGCCCGACGAGACGCGGCATGACGAGACCTATAATTTTCGGTTCAAGCCAAACTACGGCTCAGGACTGCAGATGTTGCAGCGCGAAGACAACAAACCCGGTGACGCGTATCACGTCGTGGACGGGTCGACCCTGTGCATCGACAAGGGATATCACCCCTGCGCGGCTCTGCCGGGATACCAGATGTACTACTTTACAATTCTGGGCGGACTCAGCCAGCGCAGCCTGAAACAGTATTTCCAACCCACCCATGCCGAGCAGCTGAAGACCATTCCCGGCATCATGGACATGGTGGCCAAGTTCAAATGAGTTTGGTGACTTTATCCGAAGTTCTGCAACCTGCCCTGCGGGATGGCTATGCCGTTGCCGGTCTGGTGACATTGGGTTGGGAGGACATGCGCGCCTATGTTGCGGCCGCCGAGGCCGAAGGTGTGCCAATCATCCTGCAAGCAGGCCCGTCTTGCCGCGAACATACTCCTCTACCGGTTTTGGGCGCGATGTTTCGACACCTGGCTGAAGGGGCCGCCGTACCTGTCGTCGCCCATCTGGACCACGGGTACACGGCTGAAGAATGTCGTGTAGCAATCGAAAGCGGGTTCAGTTCAGTGATGTTCGACGGCTCGCGCAAATCGTTGGCGGAGAATATCGACGAAACAGCTAAAATCGTCGAGATGGCACATGCCGCCGGTGTTTCCTGCGAGGGTGAAATTGGATTTGTGGGCTATTCGGGCGGTGAAAGCTCGGCTGGTACTGATCCAGACGAGGCAGCGCAGTTCGCTCGGGAAACCGGTGTGGACGCGATGGCCATTTCGGTAGGCAACGTGCACCTGCAACAAGACAAGGAAGGTGGCCTGGACGAGCCTCGAATCCGCGCCATCGAGGCCGTTACCAAGGTGCCGCTGGTAATCCATGGCGGATCGGGGGTTCCTCCAGCCCAGCGCCGCGCGTTGGCACAGGGATCGAAAATCTGCAAATTCAACATCGGGACCGAGTTGCGCATGGCCTTTGGCAACGCATTACGAGATGCCGTCAATGCAGATTCCGCTCGTTTTGACCGGGTACAGATCCTGAAGGACACACATGACCCGCTGGTCGGCGCCACCCGCCGGGTCTTACGCGACTTCAAAGCCGCTTAAAAAGAAAAACTGGCCGAGGCCAAGGACTATTTGCGTACGTCCTTGGCCTTCTGCCCGACATATTTTGCCGTCAGTTCCGACGGAAGCTCATTCTCATCCCACACGCCGATCAGCACACCGGTGCCACCCTTTTCAGAACGCATGGCTTCCAGGTCTTTTTTTGACACTGTCGTACGCTGTGAGGTACGCCGGGCCCAAGCCCCCAGTCGCTCGTACATATCTCTGATAATGGCCTGATGCTCGGTGGACGCCCCCAGATCGTTCAACTCATTCGGGTCGTTTTCCAGATCAAACAGAATAGGCCGGTGATCAGTTTCAAAATGGATCAGTTTCCACCGCCGAGTGGCGACCATGAAGACCATGGCCTGATCCGGAGAAGCGCCCAGCAGTACAGCCTCGTTGTTTGTGGTGTAGTCCACCTCGCAGAACACGGCGTTTCTAGCCGTGTCAGTCGATTTGCCATGCAGGATCGGTAGCAGCGATTCACCTTCAAGGATGTGATCCAACGCCTCGCCCCCGGCAACTTCGAGGAACGTGGGCGCAAGATCGATGCTTTCGACCAGCGCATCGCACACCGTTCCGCGTGTCGAATCCGCCTCGGATGAAGGATCATAGATGATCAACGGCACGCGGATTGATGTCTCGTAGAAGAATGACTTCTCTCCCAGCCAGTGATCGCCCAGGAAATCCCCATGGTCCGAAGTTAACACGATCATCGTGTCTTCCATGCGGCCGCTTTCTTCCAGCCATTTGAACAGCACACCCATCTGATCATCGACCTGTTTGATCAACCCCATATAAGCGGGAACCACAGTGTCACGCACCTCATCCCGGGCAAACGCCTGGCTGACGCGGCTTTGCATGAACGCGTCCAGAACGGGATGCGGATTCTCCCGTTCGGCCTCAGACCGCGCGGCAGGCAGAACATGTTCGGGCCCGTACATATCGTTGTATGGCGCGGGGACGATATAGGGCCAATGCGGTTTGATATAACTCAGGTGACAGCACCATGGGTCTTCCGCCTGCTGGATGAAATCCATTCCCCGTCGGGTCAGATAGGGTGTTTCACTATCATCCTCGGCAATGTTTGCGGCCTCGGACGCGTTCTTCATGAACCACCCGGACAGGACATTTCCGTCATCGTCGATGCCAGAGTTGGCATGGTCATGCCAGGGATTGTCGCCGTCATAACCTGCGTCTTTCAGATAGGCATTGTACTGCAGCGCTCCATCGGGGTCGTATAAACCTTTAGGCCCCTCTGGCCGCATTCCGTCGTCGCGCTCAAATACATCAAAGCCACATTCGGCAATCCGCGCACCGATTACAGTATCCTTGCTGATGCCCAGACGTTCCATCCCCTCGAAATCCGGAGTCATATGGGTTTTGCCGACCAGCCAGCACCCCATCCCCGCCTTTCTCAGGTGATCGCCCAACGTAACCTCTCCTACCTTCAAGGGGACGTTGTTCCAGGTGGCACCATGGCTTTGGGCATAGCGCCCGGTATAGAAGCACATCCGGGATGAGCCGCAGATCGGAGACTGGATATAGGCGCGGGTAAATCGAACGCCCATGCTGGCCAGCCGGTCGATATGCGGGGTGTGCAGATGGGGATGCCCGTAGCAGCTCAGGTAATCCCAGCGCAGCTGGTCAAACATGATGAACAGTATGTTTTTGGCCTTGGACATTTTCGTCTCCGTCTTCCCGACTGTACGGGCGGTTCATTCAGTGGCTAAGGGCGTCTCTCCACTCTCGCCGCACCTTGCACCGCAATTGGTCAACATCAAAGCTGTATCCACGTGGCCTTGAGGTTTTCGTATTTCTCCAACGCGTGCAGAGACTTGTCGGACCCGTTCCCCGATTGCCTGACCCCGCCCAACGGGGAAGTGACGTCCGAGCCAGCAAAGCAATTGACGTTAACCTGCCCCGATTTGATCTGTCGCGCCATTCGGTGCGCCCGCGACAAGTTTGACGTCCAAACGGCAGACGAGAGCCCGAACACGGTTTCATTTGCGATACTAATCGCCTCTTCCTCAGTCTGGAAACTGCGGGCAGCCAGGACAGGGCCGAAGACCTCGTTCTGCACGATGTTCATGTCCGGTCTCACGTCCCGCAAAACGGTGGGCTGGTGATAATACCCTCCGCTTTCAGCGAGCAGCGCATTGCCTCCGGTGCACAAGGTCGCCCCCTCGGACAGTGCCGCGGCCACAGCGTTTTTGGTTTTTTCCAATTGTGCCGCATTGGCCAAGGCACCAGTAGTATTTTCAAGCTTCAGCGGGTGACCGATTTTCATCGCTTCAGCATGCGCGCAGACCATCCCCAGAAACTCGTCATACACAGATCGTTCTACGGCCAGACGAGAGGCTGCTACACAGACTTGCCCATTGTTGCGGAAGATCGAAGCCGCTGTCTGCGCGGCGGCTACCTCCAAATCAGGCGCGTCCGCAAAGACCAGATTGGGCGATTTCCCACCGAGTTCGAGATAGATCCTCTTGAGGTTGGAGCGCCCGGAATACTCCATCAACTTCCGGCCAACGACACCCGAACCGGTAAATGCCAGAACATCGACATCCATGTGCAGGCCCAGCGCCTCACCCACAACCGGGCCGCGCCCGTTCACAAGGTTTAAGACACCCGGTGGCATTCCAGCCTCATGCGCCAGTTCTACGAATCTCATCGTCGACAGGCTTGCATCCTCCGAGGGTTTGAGCACCACTGAATTCCCCGCAGCCAACGCAGGCGCGACCTTCCACGCCCCGATCATCAACGGGAAATTCCATGGAATTATCACGCCAACAACGCCGACGGGTTCCTTGTGGATCAGAGACAGAACATCCGGACCGGTTGGAGTAATCTCGCCCGAACGCTTGTCGATGGCTTCTGCATAGTAGCGGATCGTGGTCGCTGCGGACAAAGGCTCGCCTTTCAGCGCCATACGGATGTCTGTGCCATTGTCCCGAACGCCCAGCACCGCGAGGTCCAGAGCATTGGCCTCGATCAGGTCGGCCCATTTCAGCAGCACGTTCTTACGCCCTGCAGGGGGCATCGCGGACCACATCCCCGCATCAAAGCTCTGACGCGCGGCGGCAACAGCACTATCCAGATCGCCTGCACTGCTGTCTGCCAACATGCTGAAAGGTCGGCCATCAATCGGGCTGGTAATTTCAAGTTCTTGACCGCTGGCCGCTGACTTGATCTGGCCATTTATGATGTTCAATGCCTTGGGGGCCGGAGCCTGCGCGATGGCATCAATGCGCTGCTGATCCAGTTGGGTCATGCCGGGTCCTTTGTATTTGTCAGGGAGTCAGTAATCTGCCCAACCATGGGTCGCAGTTTCTGCTGATTGGCCAGGGAACAAGGCCTGCAGCCTAGCAAAGGCGGTGTCGACCTCTTCCGCATCAGCGCGGATTGTGTGAATTGGAACCGTCCGTTCGTAGGCAGAACCTATTGTCGGGAAAACCTGATCAATCGTCAGCAGTTCGGTATGCCGAAACCGGCACAGGTGTCCGAAGACGGCACGAACCACATTTTCATCATATTGCGCGTCACGCGTGTCATCGTTTTGTACACCGTTCCAGCGGTTATACAGCCTTCGCGATGCAAGCCAGAGGTCGCGTACGATATAGGGCGGCGCGTCCTTTTCCTCATGCGCGTTTCGCGGGTTGGCAAATGTCTCGGCTCGAAATCCTTCGATTTTCTGTCGCAAGCTATTAGTTGGGACAGGCACCAGAGCAACGGTCTGATCCGACGCCAGCAAGTCTTCGATGGCGTCGTTCTGACTATGCAGCAGCTCGATAAACCGTCCGCCGATCACTGGGAGTTCGATTACCAGCAGGTGCTTTGGATCAGGATGCGTATCCTGCCATTTTTGCAGACCCTGTCGGACCCACAACCCAACAGCCTTTCGCACGCCGGGATGAGTGAGGTTATCCACTTCAGGGTATAGCTCCAGCCATTTCAGCTGTTCGAATGCCTGCCGAGCGTCATCCCATTGCATCGTATGAACAACCCGGCCCACCTCATCCGCGAGGATCGTAAGCTGCTGAAACAGAAGACTTTTCCCTGTTCCCGGCAATCCCGCGATGAAAACAACGCGGCTGCTGGCCGCCGCGTTCAATGTCCTGCGGAGGTCCGAAGGTTCAGGAATAATGCAGTTGCTCAATCCGGGTCTCCTCAGCGGAATTGGTCAATGCTTGGCATGTCATCAAAAGGCACCTCGATCACGGTGGGCACATCATCTGTTGCTATGCCGCGCGCAATCGCGGATCGCAATTCGGCCGCGTTGGTTGCCCGTAATGCCTGCGCGCCAAAGCTTTCGACCATGCGGCAGAAATCGGGGTTCACCAGATCAGTTGCGATGACCCGTCCGCCATAATTGTTCTTTTGCATCTGCTGTACATTGCCGAACTGATTGTTATTGAACAACACCGTTACCAACGGGATCTTGTGCTGCACAGCCGTGGCCAGCTCTTGCACACTGAACATGAAACCGCCGTCGCCGGTGATCGAGACAACCGGTACGTCCGGACGGGCCACCTTGACGCCCAGCGCGGTTGGAAACCCATATCCCAACGTTCCCTGATACCCGGTCGAGATATAAGTGCGTGGGTTATAAACCGGATAAACGATGCGGCTGGCAAAACCCACCTGCGTCAGTTCATCAACAAAAATCCCATCTTCGCCCAGCTCCTCGCGGATGACGTTCAGATAACTGATCTGCGGCTCGAGCACGGCCGAGCGCTTTGCCCAATTTGCTTTTGCCTCCAACAGCTCGACCTGGCGCGAGGCGCGTGGGCTGTTATACGTCTCCAAGCGATCCAGCAAAAACGGCACCGCCGCCTCGGCGCGTGAGGTGATCGCGATTGTTGGTTGCGCAAAGATCTCGTGAGTGGCTGGGTCGGTATCGATCCGAATGATATCCGGGTGATGCCCCTTTATCCACTTCCCCATTGGCACCCGCATGTTGCTGCCGATCGCCAGCACCACATCGGCCTTTTCCCACAATGGTCGAGCTGCCGGCAAGTGCAGCGAATAAGGGCTACGCGCATCGACAATACCCATCCCTGTCCGGTAACCGATCACGGGCGCCTGCAGAGTTTCGGCCAATCTGCGAATACTTGAGCTCGCGTCAACGGCTCCGCTTCCGACAAAGATCATCGGATTTTCCGCCCGCCCCAACAGTTTGGCCGCACGGTCAAGCGCCTCTTCGTCCAAAGCAGGCACATCCGGCACAGCAGATTTCTGGCTCAGATCGATCGGCCCCTGCGCGGCCAGAACATCCATCGGGATTTCCAGCCCGACCGGTCTAGGGCGGCCCGAGTCCATCTGACGGAACGCTTCGCCAATCAAACCAGAAATATCTTCGGGCTTTTCCGCCCGATCCGCCCATTTCGTAAGGTTTCGAAGGATCTGCAATTGCCCTTCAATCTCGTGCAACTCGCCCATCTGTCGCCCGATTTTGTGCGACGGAATTTGGCCAGTCAGGCAGAACACCTTGGCGTTCAGCGCGTAGGCCGTCGACAGGGCTGCGGTTGCGTTCAGCAATCCCGGCCCCGGCACTACGTTGAAGACCGTCTTCTCACCAGTCGCCAGCGACGCCCCAAGTGCCATATAGGCCGCGCCCTGTTCGTGCCGTGTGTGAACGATCCGGAATTTTGACCTGTGGTCGTAGAAGGCGTTGTACAACCAATCGTTCTGAACCCCAGGCAGCCCAAAAACAGTCTTCACACCGTGATTGTGAAGCGAGAGAACAGCGGCCTCGCCGCCTGTCATTTCCTGTGTCATACGTGTTGTTCCAGAATTGTTGTCAGCGCGGCCAGCAGCCGTTGGTTATCTTCAGTTGTGCCCACCGTCGCCCGAATATGGTTGGGCAGGTTGAACGCAGGCCGCACCATGACCGCCTGCCGAACCAGTGCCTTGGTCAGGCTGTCGGCATCGTGGTTAGCAGGGCATTTAAACATCACGAAATTGGCCTGACTTCGCGTAGTTTCTAACCCAAGCTTCTGCAGGCCCAGCGCCAGTTTGGCGCGTTCGCCATGGTTATTGTCGACTGTTCGTGTCAAATGTTCGACATCATTTAGCGCTGCCATTGCCGCCGCCATTCCTGCAGAGTTTACATGGAATGCCCGCTTGAGACGTTGAATTCTGGCGACTGTTTCGGGGCGCGCGATCCCGTATCCCAAGCGCATCCCCGCCAGCCCGTAAGCTTTTGAAAAACTGTGTACAATGACGATATTGCGACCGTCTTGGACATGTCGGATGGCGTCGGGCAGCCCATGTTCAGTGGCAAACTGAAAATAGACCTCATCATAAATCAGCGTCACATCTGGGGGCAGGCCATCCAATATGGCGCTCAGCGTGTCCTCACCGAACCACGTGCCGGTGGGATTGTTGGGGTTGCACAGATAGACCAGACGCGTCTCGGGTGTGATCTCTGCAAGAATACCCTCAACATCGACAGCATAGTCACTGCCGACAAGTTCGACTAACCGAATAGTCGCTGCCTTCTTTTTCAAAGACGCTGCATAAGCACCAAAACAGGGTGGGCAGATGATGGCTTCTGCGCCTTCCGTCAGGATTGCATCCTCGATCAGCGATAGAACCTCAACGCCGCTGTTTGCCGCAAAGAAGTGATCCCGGGTCAGCCCCCTCCCGTGAAAATCCGCCAATGCATCACACAGGGCCGAGTCATTGCGTTCAGGGTAGAGGTTGGCCTCTTTAATCGCGGCACGCGCCGCCTTTACGGCTTTGGGGGACGGGCCAAAAGGGTTTTCGTTCGACGAAAGCTTGGTGACCGGTTTGCCTTGCGTTAGCGCCTCTACATCTTTTGTCGACAGGCCCGCTTTGTATTCCATTGACGCAGCTTTAGTCATTCCGTTCGGCATCCTCTGTTCTTGACAACTTCACCCAGTCCAACTTCGAACCAGCGCAGTTTACGTTGACAGCACACTAGCAAATGGGCACTTACAGCTCTGTCCCCCGCAGAAGGGGACATGCCTGATATTTACCTGATCACAACGGCCTGTCGCGTTGCCATTCCCGGTGATCTTAAGCGCCATGAAACAATGTCACTCGAGAACATCTTCAGTAGAAAAGAGACCCAGGAATTTCTGGAGATACTAACCCCGTGCCTGACGACGGCCGGCACTTCTGATTTCAACGTTCACTTCCTTGATCTGATTGAGCGTGTCGTCAAAGCCGACCAGTGCCTGATATTTTCCTACAAACGTGATCGCCCACAGTGTTACCTGTCCTTCAGTAAGCGGCAAAATCAGGCCGCGATGAACATCGCGCAGCGGTATCTGCGCGGGGAATATGCCGAAGACCCGATATTGACCGAAATTCAGCTGGTGAAACAGGACAGAAAGATGCGGGTGCTGACTTTGGCAGAGATCCTGGATCGAATGTCCTGCGAGTATTTTCAGAACTTCTTCACATCCACTGGCATTGCTGACAAAATTTCCGTCCTGTGCTGTGACGGTGAGGAAGTGCTGGGGATGAACTTCTACCGCTTCAAGGGAAATGGTCATTTCGGCATCAGCGAGGAGAACCTGCGCCGCGATTTCTGGACGCTGGTCTCAAAGATCGCATTGATGCACTATGCTGTCGGTCAGCCGGTCCAGTTGAAAAGCCCTCTCAACTCGTTATCTGGCCGCGAAAAGGACATTTGCGAAGGCATCCTAAAGGGGAAAACCGCGGATGCCATCGCGTGGGATTTGAATTTGGCACCAAGCACAGTCACCACTTATCGCAAACGCGCTTACCTAAAGCTGGGCGTAAACTCAAAATCAGCGCTTTTCGAACTGTGCGGTCACGGCTGATAAATTTCGGCCCGATAGGGGAACCATTTGTAGGGCCAACCGATTGCTCGGTTTTCCAAGCTGTGTCGCGAGTGTTCGATTGAATCCAGATGAATCTGGCTTGTTTTCATCCGCGCTGCGCGAGAATCCTTATCTGAAGCGGCTCGGCCGTCAGGTCATTTCAAATGGTCCCGCGCCTTTTGGGCCGATTGGCGGATGTTGCGCGCGAATACTGTTACGTCGATTTCCGTCGCTACAAATGTCGCGCCCTGATCGACGTAAGCCCGTTGCTGGTCCGGATCGAGAGTGAGAATACCAGCGGCCTTCCCGGCAACAGTGATTTTGCGGATGCAGTCCAGAATAGTCTCCTGAACTTCGTTGACATCAGCCTGCCCAAGATACCCCATGTCGGCGGCCAGATCGGCCGGGCCGATAAACACGCCATCAATGCCATCAATAGTCAGTATCTCATCCAAGGCTGCGACGCCCGCACGATTTTCGACTTGCACCAGTAGGCAGATTTCGTCGCCTGCGGTGGTCAGGTAGTCGTCAATCGCCGAAAAGCGCGATGCGCGTGCCAAGGAAGACCCTACCCCACGAACGCCGTGCGGAGGATATGTCACGTCACGCACCAGATCACGCGCCTGCTCGGCGCTTTCGACCATTGGAATAAGCAAGGTCTGTGCCCCTACATCCAGCAATTGTTTGATGATCCGGGTATCCCCAATTGGCGCGCGCACAGCCGCATGGTTGTCATAGGCTGCCAAAACCTGCAGTTGGGCGGTGATCGATCTGAGATCATTTGGCGCGTGCTCTCCGTCGATCAAAAGCCAGTCGAATCCAGCCGTTGCCGAGATCTCTGCCGCGTAAGGATCAGCTAGCCCAAGCCAGCACCCCAATTGCAGTTCACCCCGTTTCAGAGCAGCCTTGAATGGATTGTGTGGTGCGGGCATGAAAACCTCGTTCAAAGTTGTAGCGGGCAATGCCGACAATACTGAATTCAGTTTGAACCCGTATTCCGGCGGGCATCCAATAGTTCGGATGATACTACCGAACTTGATGTTATTACCCGACTCGATCTGTTGTCCATATAGCCCCGTAAGAAGCAGGCTTCTCAAGCTGAAGGCTGAATTCTCAACGTGTTCGCCGACACTTCCTAAACCACGCCGGGTTGTCTCATTCCGGCGTATTTTCACACTAAACAGTGTGCCGGGATTGCATTTTAGGGTCGTGCAAGCGGCCTTGTTGACGTGCGGTCGCGCCGAAAGAAACGAACTCTGATGATCTACGGTGTTGCAACTTTCAATTTGATTTGGATTATCAGATGCATGTTGACCGAAAAATTCGGTTACCCGCATTTCCTGCGGCAAACAATAATTGGGGAGACCAAGATGACTTTGAAACACCTGATGATCGCTGCCAGTGCGACCGCGCTTCTTGCCGCGGGTGCATCGGCAGAAACCTTGCGATGGGCCCGTGCCGGTGACGCGTTGACACTGGACCCCCATGCACAAAACGAAGGTCCGACCTCGGCGTTGGCGCATCAGATCATGGAAACGCTGGTCATGCGCGACCACTCCGGCGCGCTTGTGCCGTCGCTGGCCACGGAATGGGCACCGTCGGAAGACAACCCGAATGTCTGGGTTTTCAAGCTGCGCGAAGGCGTCACATTCCATGATGGCGCAGAGTTCGACAGTGAGGATGTCCTGTTCTCTCTGAACCGTGCCATGACACCGGATTCCGATTACAAGGAACTGCTGGCCTCGGTCAAAGGGGTGCGCGCACCTGACAAATACACGGTCGAGATCGAAACCAACGGTCCGAACCCGATCATGCCGAACAACCTGACCAACATGTTCATGATGGACAAAGGCTGGGCCGAGGCGAACAACGCGGTCAAGGTTCAGGATTACGAAGGCGGTGAAGACACCTTTGCAGCCAAGAACGCCAACGGCACCGGCCCCTACAAGCTGGTCAGCCGCGAGCCGGACGTGAAGACCGTGCTGGCCCTGAACGAAAACTATTGGGGCAAGGATGAGTTCCCGCTGCAGGTGACCGAGATCATCTATACCCCGATCCAGAACGCCGCGACCCGTGTTGCAGCACTGCTGTCGGGTGAGGTGGATATCATTCAGGACGTTCCGGTCCAGGATCTGGAACGCGTTGCAGGCACCGATGGTCTTGATGTGCGCACCGCGCCGCAGAACCGGGTGATCTTCTTTGGCATGAATATGGGCGATGCCGATCTGTCCTCGGACAGCGTCGATGGTGCGAACCCGCTGGCTGACGTGCGTGTGCGCCAGGCCATGTCCAAAGCTATCAACCGGGATGCGATCAAGCAGGTTGTGATGCGTGGCCAGTCGGCTCCCGCGGGTATGATTGCGCCGCCGTTCGTCAATGGGTGGGATGAAGGTATGGACAGCTCGTCCACGACCGATATCGAAGCGGCCAAGGCGCTGATGACAGAGGCCGGATATCCCGATGGCTTCTCGCTGACGCTGAACTGCCCGAACGACCGCTATATCAATGACGAAGCGATCTGTCAGGCGGCGGTCGGCATGCTGGCCCAGATCGGAATCACCGTGAACCTCGACGCCAAACCGAAGGCGCAGCACTTCCCGCTGCTCTCAAATTACGAGACCGATTTTTACATGCTGGGCTGGGGTGTTCCGACCTACGACTCGGAATACATCTTCAATTTCCTGGTTCATTCAAGGGATGATAAATACGGGTCGTGGAATGCCACGCGTTACAGCAACCCGGATCTGGACGCGAAAATTCAGGCGCTGGCCTCGGAAACCGATCTGCCGGCGCGTGACGCACAGATTGCCGAAATCTGGCAGGTTGTTCAGGACGAACAGCTTTATATTCCGATCCACCATCAGGTGCTGAACTGGGGCATGAAGTCGGGCGTCGGAACGATTGTCGAGCCGGAAGATTCTCCGAAAATTAAATATTTCACCATGAACTAAGGTGAGTTGCAGACAAGGGGGCAGGGCGCGGTTTCGCGCCCTGCTGCTTTTTGAGCTATGGTTTGAGTCCAAAACCGTTTGCGGGACAAGCAGGGAGTTATTGCCATGATCTTCAGGAACAGTGTCGTTGGTTTGGCCATGCTGGTCGCCAGCACGGCGCAAGCCGCCGAATTCAAGTGGGCGTCAACCACCGATCCGCAGACAATGGACCCTCATGCGGTAAACTCAGCACCTGTTCTGGGCTTCCTCAACAACGTCTACGAAGGGCTGGTCCGCCGTGGCAAGGATATGAGTGTCGAACCTGCACTGGCAGTTAGCTGGGAACCCATCGGTGAAGGTGAAGGTTGGAGGTTCAGGCTGCGCGAAGACGTCACCTTTCATGATGGAAGCAGTTTTGACGCGCAGGATGTTCTGTTCAGCTACCAGCGCGCTTCAAGCGAAGCGGCAGATACCCGCAGTTGGTTTGCCCCGATCAGTGAGGTGAACGTGGTGGACGATTTTACCGTCGACTTTATGACCACTGCACCAAATCCCCTGTTCCCGTCTTCGATTGCCAACTGGATGATCATGGATCAGGACTGGGCAGAAGCAAATGATGCCACTGAGCCCGACAAGGAAACTGGCAATTATGCCACCATCAACGCCAACGGCACCGGCGCTTTCAAAGTCACGGCGCGCGAGCCGGGTCTTAAAACCGTGCTCGAACCACACGAAGGCTGGTGGGGTGAGGTAGAGCACAACCTGACCCGAGCCGAATTCAACCCGGTTCAGAACCCCGCCACTGCCGTGGCCGCGCTGCTATCCGGCGATGTCGACATGATAAACCCGGTTCCCATTCAGGACGTCGCTCGGTTGCAGAGCAACGGTGATGTCAACGTCATTCAGGGCATCGAAGCGCGTGTGATCATGCTTGGGTTTGACCATGAAGCAGAAAAACTGAAATACTCTGATGACGCTGGGAAACCGAACCCGTTCCTTGATCCACGTGTACGACGGGCAGTGGCCCAAGCGATCAATGTAGATGCTATTTTGGCTACTATCATGCGCGGTAATGCCGAACCCGCTTCTCAACTCGTCAGCCCGGCAATGAGCGGTTATTCCAAGGCGAACGCCGACCGCCCCGTATTTGATGTCGAAGCCGCCAAGGCACTGTTGACCGAGGCAGGTTATAAAGACGGTTTCTCGTTCGGTCTTAAATGCCCAAATGACCGCTATCTGAATGACGAAGCCGTGTGTCAGGCCGTTGTCGGTATGCTGGCACAAATCGGGATTACCGCCGAACTCGACGCGATGCCGGTACGCAACTACTGGCCCGAGCTGCGTGAAGACAATTACGACATGTACCTGTTGGGCTGGAGTCCTGGCACCTTCGACGCCGAACACCCTGTCAGGTTCCTCGTGGCCACACCCAACGAAGAAAAGAAGCTAGGCAGTTGGAATTTCGGCGGTTTCTCGAATGAGCGGGTCGATGAGCTTTTGCCGAAAATCCAGTCCGAACTGGAAGCCAACAAACGGCAAGCGATGCTGGACGAAGTCGCACAGATTATTCAGGACGAACAGGTCTATGTTCCAATGTATGTCCAGCCACTGGTCTGGGGTACGCGCAACAATGTGGAATTGACCCAACGCCCCGACAACTTTTTGATTCTGCGCTGGGTCTCGGTGAACTGATCCGATGGGGTTGATGATCGCGGGCCAGTATCACCCTGATGACCCAGCCCCCGATACGAAGCTTGACGGCGAATACCGCCGTCAGGTCTCGACAATACGAAACCCACTTCCCGATAAGCCGTATGCGCCGCGTCGCTTTCATCTGTACGCGGCATGGAATTGCCCCTGGGCTCATCGCGTACTGCTGACGCGAGCCGTGAAGGGTTTGGATGAACTGATCACGGTCGCTTACGCCAAACCACGCCGCACTTTAGATGGCTGGGTCTTCGAGGACGGTGCCGATGATCATTTCGACGCGACAGCCCTGCATCAAGTCTATGCCCGCATTGAGCCTGCCTATACCGGGCGGATCACTGTACCTCTTCTGTGGGACCGCGTTGAAAACAGAGCCGTTTCGAGCGAGTCTGCCGATCTGGTCCGAATGCTGGGTACTCTGCCCGACTTCGGCCCGAACCTGGCGCCACAGGAAAAGCTGCCTGAAATAGAAAACTGGAACGCAAAGATCTACCCGCGTCTCAATAACGGGGTCTATAGGGCCGGTTTCGCGCGAACTCAGGATGCTTACGAGGCAGGCGTTCGAGATGTATTTGGGATGCTGGACGAGCTTGAAAGCCACCTCTCCGAGAACCGATTTCTGTGTGGAGACACCCTGACAGAAGCCGACCTGCGCTTATTCCCGACCCTAGCCCGGTTCGATGTGGCTTATCATTATGCGTTCAAATGCAATGTGCGTCGATTGACCGACTACCCCAATCTGTGGGGATATGCACGTGACCTCTATGCCCGTCCGGAAATTGCCCAAACCGTAAAGTTCGAAATCTACAAAAAGGGTTACTTTTCGCCTTCGGAATTGCGCAACCCCCTGGGCATCGTTCCCTTGGGCCCCGACGTCAACTGGAGCACACCGCACAATCGAGGCACTTAGGCTTGGCTGGTGACTTGACCGTCCGGTCGGGGAAAGCATAGACAGACAGACCAACGGGGAAAAAGAATGTTCGCATATATAGTCCGTAGAATGTTCCAGTCTGTGATCGTGTTGTTGGTCGTGGGTCTGGTGGCGTTTTCGATGTTTCGCTTTGTCGGCGATCCGATTGACAACATGCTTGGGCAGGAACGCACGCAAGCCGATATCGACCGGTTAAGGACCGAACTTGGCTTGGACCAACCCTTTCCGGTCCAATATTTCAAGTTCCTGAAAGGTGCGGCTCAGGGCAATTTCGGGGTCTCATACCGCCAAGGTCGCCCGGTTTCCACGATCATCGCCGAACGTGCGCCTGCAACGCTGGAGTTGGCTTTTGTTTCGGGCTTTCTGGCCATCACCATGGGTATCGCATTGGGTGTTTTCACCGCCATACGACGACAAGGTATTGCGGCCAATGTAATTATGACTGTCAGTTTGATTGGCGTCTCGTTGCCCACCTTCCTGATCGGGATTTTGTTAATCTACATATTCTCGGTTGAGCTTGACCTCTTGCCGAGTTTTGGCAGGGGCGAGACCGTGATGATAGGCAACTGGTCCACTGGCTTCCTGACGACCTCTGGCCTGAAAGCGCTGATTTTACCGGCAATCACTTTGGGTCTGTACCAGATGACACTGATCATGCGACTGGTCCGATCTGAAATGCTTGAAGTTTTGCGCGCTGACTACGTCCGCTTTGCCCGCGCTCGCGGGTTGTCGGACCGGGTGATCAATTTCCGTCATGCGCTGAAGAATACTCTGGTGCCAGTAATCACAATCACCGGCCTTCAGCTGGGCTCGATCATCGCCTTTGCCATCATCACCGAAACGGTGTTCCAGTGGCCCGGCGTCGGGTTGCTGTTCATCAACGCGATCCAGTTCGTCGATATCCCAGTAATGGCTGCTTATCTGATGCTGATTTCGGTGATGTTCGTCACGATCAACCTGATCGTGGATCTTCTGTACTATGCCATTGACCCGCGCCTGCGTGTCGACGCGAGGGCCACATGACCGATACAATCGAAAACCCGAAAGCCATGCCCAAGTCGCGCCTGGCCAAGCTCTGGGACAGCGATTTTGCATGGTCCTTCCGCCATTCTCCGATGGCCATCATCGCCTCGTTGGTTGTTGTGATCCTTGTGCTGGCCGCAGTCTTTGCGCCGCTGATTGCACCGTACAACCCGTTCGACCCGGCAACGCTGAACCTGATGAACGGGTTCACGCCGCCCGGTACTCCTAACGCATTTACGCAGGAAACCTTTCTGCTGGGCACGGACGATCAGGGCCGAGATGTGTTCTCGACCATCCTGTATGGCATGCGCATCTCGCTGTTCGTGGGCGCCGCAGCCGTGTTTCTGGCCCTCATCATCGGTGTGATCCTAGGGCTGGTGGCTGCGTATTTCGGCGGCTGGATTGAAACTCTGATCATGCGGATTGCGGATGTGCAGCTGACTTTTCCGGCTATTCTGGTGGCGATGCTGATCTTCGGCATTGCCAAAGGCGTGACACCGCCGGAATACCGTGACGAGATGGCTATCTATGTGCTGATCATCGCCATCGCCTTGTCGGATTGGGTACAATTCGCACGCGTTGTGCGTGGCGCGGCACTGGTCGAAAAGAATAAGGAATACGTTCAGGCCGCCCGTCTTATTGGCCGTGGTCCGATCCCAATCATGTTCCGCCACATCCTGCCAAATGTCCTCAGCCCGGTTTTGGTAATCGCAACGATCTCGCTGGCACTGGCTATCATCGCCGAGGCAACGCTCAGCTTTCTTGGCGTAGGTGCTCCTCCGACCCAGCCGTCGCTAGGTACGCTGATCCGTATCGGGCAGGGTTTTCTGTTTTCGGGTGAGTGGTGGATTCTATTCTTCCCAGCCTGCACGCTGCTGGCCCTTGCACTGTCGGTCAATCTGCTGGGCGACTGGCTGCGCGATGCACTAAACCCCAAATTACGGTGACGTTGATGAGCCTTCTAACAATCCAGAACCTCACCGTTGAATTCCCAACCCGTCGCCGGCTTTTTACGGCGGTGGACCATGCGGACCTGTCCGTCGAACCCGGCGAAATCCACGGGCTGGTCGGCGAATCCGGTGCGGGTAAATCCACCATTGGCGCGGCGGTCATGGGTCTGCTGGAACGTCCCGGCCGCATTGCCAGCGGCGAAATCAAGCTGGGCGGAGACCAGATCAGCGGCCTGGATGCCGAGGCCATGCGAGGGCTGCGCGGTAAGAAAATCTCGATGATTTTTCAGGATCCGCTGACCTCTCTGAATCCATTGTTCACGGTCGGCGAACAGCTGACTGAAACGATCCAGGCCCATCTGGGAGGGTCCGAGGCAGACGCCAAAAAACGCGCGCGCGACTTGATTGACCGGGTCGGTATCCCTGACCCGGATACGCGGCTGGACCAGTATCCGCACCAGTTTTCCGGCGGGATGCGGCAGCGGGTGGTCATCGCATTGGCCTTATGCACCGAACCGGACGTGATCATCGCGGACGAACCGACCACCGCGCTGGACGTATCAGTGCAGGCGCAAATACTGGACCTGATCAAGGAACTGGCGCGTGAACGACAAGTGGGTGTCATTCTGATCACCCATGACATGGGCGTGATCGCGGATACCACGGATCGGGTGACGGTGATGTATGACGGCAAAGTCGTTGAAAGCGGCGCGACGTCACAAGTTATGGGCCGCCCCGAGCATCCATATACCAAGTCATTGATCGCGGCAGTTCCGCGGCCCACGTTGAAACTGCACCGTTTTCCGCAGATCAGCTATGGCGGTCGCGAAACGCGGTTCGCCATCGACGACATGGCGCGCCACTGGCCGAAGCAGGAGAATGACAAATCCAAACCAGTGTTCGAGATCCGCAACATCTCGAAACACTTCTTGCAGCGCCGTGGTCTGTTGCCTTGGGATCGTACTTATTTCACAGCGGTGGACGATGTCAGCTTTGACATTGAGGCAGGCGAAGTCTTTGGTGTCGTAGGGGAATCCGGGTCTGGAAAGTCCACGGTTGCACGTATGATCGCGGGGCTCTATCCGGTTGACGGCGGGTCCATCACGTTTGACGGCAAGGTGGTCAGTGACCTGAGCGACAAGGCCGGTCTGGACGCTTATCGCAAGAACATCCAGATGATCTTTCAAGACCCGTATTCATCATTAAACCCACGCATGCGTGTCGACGAAATCGTCGCCGAACCGATCCGTCATCACCGCCTGATGCAGGGCTCCGATGTCAAACGCCGGGTGGATGAGTTGTTGGATCAAGTCGGCCTCGGATCCGAGGCCGGGTTGAAATACCCACACGAGTTCTCGGGCGGTCAGAGGCAGCGGATTTCGATCGCTCGTGCTTTGGCGACGCAACCGCGTTTCCTGATCTGTGATGAGCCGACAAGCGCGCTGGACGTATCAATTCAGGCGCAGATTCTGAACATCCTGAAGGACTTGCAGGAGCATCTGGGGCTGACCATGCTGTTCATCAGCCATGACCTGCCAGTGGTCCGGCAGATGTGCGACCGGGTTGCGGTCATGAAACAAGGTCAGATGGTTGAGATTCAAGAGACCGATGACCTGTTTGCCAATCCGCAGACCGAGTATGCCAAGGAGTTGTTGACCTTGATGCCCAAACTCGACGACCTGTCGGTTGAAGGTCTAGGCGTCGAAGCCTGACGGCAGCAAACGCCTGACACTGGAGAGAACTGAAACCTGCCAACCCGGCAGGTTGTTCATCCCCGACAAAATCCGATCTCATTGTATTCGGTATTAGCCACCAAACCGCAAAGGTGGCGGTTGAATTAATTGACCGATGCGATGATGTTGTCCGGGATTAATCCTGATCAAGACGACACAGTGCCATTGTGCTGGGGTTCTTCTAAGTCAAGCGGGCGGTTATCTGCACTGACGCGGATGAAAGAGGGCCAAGCAGGCCAATGGCCTTCGCCTATTCCGAAAACACGTCAAACGCCTTGAGCGCCTTCGCGCTGTAGGCATAAGATGGCCCGCCTCCCATGTAGGTCGCCATGGCCAATGCCTCGCACATTTCTGCGCGGGTCGCCCCAAGTCGGACAAGCGAACGCACGTGAAAACCAATGCAGCTATCGCAGCGCGTAGCGACGGCGATGCCCAGCGCCATGAACTCCTTGGTCTTCTCGCTCAGCGCACCGTCCGTTTTGGCGGCCTTACCCATAATACCGAACCCGCGCACAGTTTCAGGAACCTCTTTCGAGAACGTGCCTATATTGGCCTCGGTTTCGGCCATGAAGTCCTTCCAGTCCATCCTAACAACTCCTTATCCGCGCTCGTCTGCGCCCATGCGCCGTTCTAACCAGCGCACTCCAGCGCTGATGATCAGCACCAGCACCAGGTATTCAAAAATCAGCAGAGTATAGATTTCCAATGGGCGGTATTCGGTCACCACAAGCTCATTGGCGCGACGCGTCAGTTCCTGCATCCCGATGACACTGGCAAAGGCGCTCATCTTGACGATGTATATGAACTGGTTGGCCAAAGGGGGTAGAATGCGCCGGATCGCCTGCGGCAGGATCACGTAGCGCATGGTCTGAACGTAGTTCAGCCCGATGGTTTGCGCCGCCTCGCTTTGGCCCTTGGCGATGGACTGTATACCTGCACGATAAATTTCGGCGGTAAAGGCGCTGTCAGATATCGCGAGCGTGATGATCGCGCCCCAGAACGGATCAATCGGGATGTTCATGCCCATCGACTGAAACACGATCGGTAGGCCGTAGAAAACCCAGAACAACATCGGCAGCAACGGAATCGAGCGGACGAACTCTACATATACCCGATTGACCAGACGCCAGCCGCGCTTTTCCGAAAGCCCCGGCAGGGCCACCAGCAACCCGACAACAATCGACATTATTGCAGCAATCAGAGAAATCTGGATCGTCGCGCCCATACCCGAGACCAGAAATTTTACGTTGGTCCAGCCCGATGGCTTGGTCGGATCTATCACATACCAGCCCCAGGTCTGGGACGAGGAACACCCCGCCAGCAGCAGGACAAGAGGCAAAAGAACAAGAGGTTTTTTCATCGACGCCACTCAGTGCTGCAATATCTGACTCAGGAACTTCTGACACCGTTCGGACTGAGGATTGGTGAAGAAATGTTCGGGCTTTCCTTGTTCGACGATCTCGCCCGCATCCATGAAAATCATCTTGTCCGCGACTTTTCGGGCAAACCCCATTTCATGGGTGACGACAACCATGGTCATCCCCTCCTCGGCTAGCTCCACCATGACTTCCAAAACTTCGGAAATCATCTCGGGGTCGAGTGCTGAAGTGGGCTCATCAAACAGCAGAACCCGAGGTTCCATGCACAGAGATCGGGCAATTGCCACGCGCTGCTGCTGTCCGCCGGACAATTGAATGGGGCGTTTTTCCGCTTGGTCGGGGATGTGGACGCGCTCGAGATAATGGCGCGCCCTTTCCTCGGCATCCTTGCGACTAAGCCCCCGGGCCTTGATCGGGCCAAGGGTCAGGTTTTCAAGAACCGTAAGGTGCGGAAACAGGTTGAACTGCTGAAACACCATCCCGACCTCGGACCGGATTCTGGCCGCCGATTTAGGGTCATCGGTCAGCTCCAACCCATCAATCCGAATGGTACCTTTCTGGTGTTTTTCCAGCTGGTTGATACAGCGCACAACTGTAGACTTACCCGAACCCGATGGGCCGCAGATCACGACTTTTTCACCGCTGGCAACCGTGAGATTGATATCTTTGAGCACATGGAATGTGTCAAACCACTTGTTAACATCAACAAGCTCGATTGCGGCGTCTGGCATTGACTGAACTGCCCTTATTTTATTCTCAGTGGAATATTTTCTTGAGGTTATCTTTGTCTTTGCGCTTAAATCAAGGAACAATATGGCAGCAAGCGCCAACCGCCACCAACGGGAGAAATAGATGAACACTTTTTTGAAAGCTGCGGCAGCTGCGGCAATGGGTTTGGTATTGTCGGGCGCCGCACAAGCCCAATCGGCATTAAACGAGGTGCTGGATTCCGGCGTTCTCAAGGTCGGGACAACGGGTGACTGGAACCCGATGTCACTACGCGACCCCGCCACGAACAGTTACAAAGGCTACGACATCGACATCATGAACGCACTGGCCTCTGATCTGGGCGTCGAGGTGCAATATGTGCCCACCGATTGGAAAACGCTGGTCAACGGAGTAGTCGCCGGCAAGTACCACATTACCGGTTCAGCCTCGATTTCCCCGCCACGGATGAAGGTTGCAGGCTTCTCCGACAGCTACATTGCGGTTGAGTTGTTTCCGTATACAACCAAGGACAAAGCCGACAAATTCGACGGTTATGACTCGATCAACCAACCGGATGTGAAGGTCGCGACAACCCTCGGAACGACTTTCGAGAAACGTGTGCGCGAATGGTTCCCGAACGCCGATATCAAAGTTGTCGAAGCTCCGGCACGTGGATTTCAGGAGGTTCTCGCGGGGCGCGCGGATGTATTCATAACATCGAACATCGAAGGCTCGACACTCGAGGCCAAGTTCCCGGTTGTCCGGGTCAAGAATGCCGGCCCTCGGTCGCCTTCGCCAATTGCGATGCTGTTGCCGCAAAGCGATCAGGTCTGGATCAACTATGTGAACAACTGGATCGAAGTAAAGAAAGCCCAGGGTTTCTTTGAAGAGAACAGGAAAAAGTGGGGCCTTTGATCCCTGCAGTCCGTTACGCCCGGCCCTAGCGGTCGGGCGTTTTTAGATTCCGCCGGAAACGGCTTTGGAAACAACTGTAAGAAAACTGACTCTGCCAGTTTTCAGTTCCACCGGACCATGCGCTGCGTTGGAATCGAAGCTAAGGCTGTCACCAGGTCGCATGTGATAAGTTTCATCGCCGCAGCCGTAAACCATTTCTCCATCCGTCACATGGATGAACTCGACACCTTGGTGGCGGTATAGTGGCCGTGTGCTCAATGGCGCTTCAAGAGTGACACTAAAACTCTCAAAATTAACATGATGAGCTTCAGCCCGGCCAATCAGTTTGTAGCTATGACCTTGCCCGCTGCCCAAGCGTTGTACAGTCACCCCCTCGCCCGCAGCCACAAAGGATACGTCCGAGCGCTCGACTGTGCCTGCGAAGAAATTGATCAATGGAACGCCAATGCTACTGGCCAACGCGTCAAGGGTGCCCAACGAAGCCGAAACCTGCCCGCGTTCGATCTTGGAGATCATTGCCGTCGACACCCCGGACCGACCCGAAAGTTCGGTCAAGGTTAACCCGGCAAGAACCCGATGCGTTTTGACCGTAATGCCGATCAAGTGATCCAAGGGCGGCTTTTCGGCCGAGATTTCAAGTGAATCTTCCATTGGCTCAGAGTATCGACGTGTAGCAAAAAGGAAAAGCGGTACTCGGCGCTGTGAGTTTTGAAAGGGCCTGCAATGAAATTGGAACACATGACGTGGTACGAAGTAGGCGCTCGTATCGACACGGGTGCGGCCATCCTGTTACCGGTCGGTTCGACCGAACAACACGGACCCATGGGTCGCATCGGGACTGATACTATCTGTGCCGAAGCCGTTGCAAATGCCGCAGCCGATTTGTGCGGTGCAATTGTTGCTCCACCGCTGGCATATACGCCCGCGCCCTTCAACACGGCTTTTCCGGGCACAGTCTCCGTGTCGGCCAAAACCTTTCGTTGTCTCGCGCAAGAGGTCATAGGCGGTCTTTTGGTCCAGGGGTTTGTGGGCGTGTTTGTGGTGAACGGCCACGGCGCAAACCTCGAGCCACTACGCCAGATCGCCGAAGGGCTTGCCCCGGGGAAGCTACGCATCCGCAGTTGGTGGGAACCGGAAGGTGTTAATACTCTGCGCAAAGATCTCTACGGAGAATGGGAGGGTATGCATGCAACACCTTCCGAAATCGCAATAACTCAATCCCTGCTCGGTGCGTTGCCAGCCAACCAAGCCGCCGAGCCGCCGGAAAAACTGAGCCCTGAATACCTAAATGCGCACAAGGGCGACCGCCACGGTCCGCCGGCTGATCACCGTATGCAGTTTCCGGACGGTCGCGTCGGATCTCATTCCGCTCTGGCCCGCCCGGAAGACGGGTCGGCGCTATTGACCGCTGCGGCGGAAGCCATCGCGCAGGAATTCAAATCGTTTCAGGCATCTTGAGAACGCTCGCCAGTCTTTCCCACTGACGGCGGCCGATGGCATCCTTTGACGCAAGCAGCCAGTAGGTTTCGTGATGTCCCAGAATGTCGTGCCCACAACGTTCCAGCGTACCGGCTTCGATCTCATGCGAACACAAGGGCAGAGAACCCAACACAACGCCAAGTCCCGCCTTTGCCGCGCCGAGTGCACTCAAAAATGTATCGAAGCGTAACCGCGGCGCGGGTTCGGCGGGGGTGCCAAAACGGCTGCTAAAGTCACTCCACCCTGGTCGCGGTCCGGTACAGGAAATTCGCGGCCAATCTTTCCAATCTCCACCTAAGTCCATCAGTTTGGGAGAAGCGACAGGGACCAAGGCCTCCCGGTACAGGGGTAACTTATAGTCATGTGGCCAGTTTCCTGCACCGTAGCGGACCTGGATAACATCATCGAACGAGGCCATCTGGCTACCCAGAACCAACGACTGAATGGACAGCTTTGCACCTGTCGCCTCTTGCACGCGCGCCAGGCGCGGCGTCAACCAGAGATCGATAATAGACTGACTGGCCGAAATGGTCAGGCTGTCGCGCCCGCTCGAGAACAGCGCCTCGGAACTCTCTCGCAGTTCGGTCAGAGCTGCCTGTACCGGTGGCAGCCAGGCTTCACCTTCAACAGTTAACGAGATGTTGCGCGCATTTCGCACGAACAGCTTGGTCCCAAGGTGTTGCTCCAGATTGCCGATACGCTGACTGATCGCAGGCTGCGTCAAACCTGTTTCCGCAGCAGCAGCTGTAAAGCTTCCGCATCGCGCAGCAGCTTCGAACGCACGTATCCATTCCAGCGGCGGCAGTTGAAACTTTCGTTCACCCATAAGCTAAACCGATACTTACTGCGTCTATTTCTGATTTGAGTTTATCCGTGCGATATAGAATTTGTAAGGCAAACTGCAACACGCGAAACCCATCACCGAGAGTAAGATTATGGAAACAGCCGTTGACCACACAGGCCACGTCCTCACGTTGAAAGACGGCGAAGACGTTATGCGCTTTCATGCGATCTGGCTGCGCGATAATGCGCAGGATGCCGATACGCGTTCGCCCGTGAATGGCCAGAGACTGATCGCACTCCGGGATATCCCAGGCGATACACGGATCGCCGCTGCATCCTGTGGCGAAGCGGGAATTGAGGTTCGGTTTGAACCGGAAGGCAAAACCGTCTTGTTTGACGCTGATTGGTTGCGGACCCATGCGTACGACCGCTCAGCCGTGCATAAACGCGGGTGGTGCTCCAAAAACGTTGAGTGCTGGGATTCTGGCATATCAGACAAGGTTCCAACGGGCACACTCAGCGAATTGGAAACTGGTGGTGACGCCCTTGCAGACTGGCTGGAAGGTGCGACGCGCTATGGGTTCGCCAAGATCGAAGGCGGCCCGATTGAAGAAGGCGCGCTGTTCCGCGTTGTGGATCTTTTCGGATTTGTCCGCGAAACCAACTATGGTCGCCTGTTCGAAGTTCGTACCGAGGTGAACCCAACAAATCTGGCGTTCACTGGTCTGGGTCTCCAGGCCCACACTGACAACCCCTATCGTGACCCTACCCCCACTGTTCAAGTCCTCTACTGCCTCGAAAGCACGGCAGAAGGAGGGGAAAACATGGTGGTCGACGGTTTCGCCTGCGCCCGACGCCTGCAACAGGAAAACCCGGACTATTTCGACGTGCTTGCAAACTACTGTGCACGTTTCGAATACTCTGGCGAAGAAGGTGTCTGCCTAACCTCGCGCCGCCCGTTGATAGAATTGTCGCCCGATGGCGAATTGATTGCCGTTCGGTTCAACAACCGCTCTCTGGCGACGGTGACAGACGTCCCGTTCGAAAAGATGGACCTGTGGTACGCCGCCTATCGGAGGTTGGGCGAGATCATTGACGACCCCAACATGGAAGTAACATTCCGGCTGGAACCCGGAGAAGGCTTCATCGTCGACAACACGCGCGTTCTTCATGCACGCAAGGCGTATTCCGGCTCTGGCAAGCGATGGCTACAGGGCTGTTACGCTGACAAGGACGGATTGCGCTCTACCCGGGACGCAATGCGCCGTGGAAAAATGGAGGCGGCGCAATGAGTGCTTCTTACCAAGAGCTGACACCGGAAACCATCGTTGACTTCCTTGGTTCGATCTTTGATCGCCGGGGGGCAGAAGAATATCTGGGTGAACCCGTCACGATGGGCGAACATATGCTGCAAGGCGCAACTCTGGCAGAAAAGGCCGGACATTCGGAGGAAATCGTCGCCGCAGCGCTGTTGCATGACATCGGGCATTTCACCAGTGAATTTGGCACGTTCACAATGAACGACACCGAGGACCGCCACCACGAGGATGCGGGCGCCGAGGTTCTGGAACAGTTTTTCCCGTCGGTCATCACAGATTGCGTACGCTACCACGTGGCAGCAAAGCGTTATCTGTGCGCCACCCGCCCCGAATACCTGCGCCGCTTGTCCGAAGCCTCAATTCACTCTTTGAACCTTCAGGGAGGCGCTATGAGTGACGAAGAGGTCGCAGAATTTCAAAGCCACCCAAATCTCGAAGCCATCATCGCCGTCCGCTATCTGGATGATGCCGGCAAACAGGATGGGATGCAGACACCGGATTTCTGGCACTTCGCGCCAATTCTCCAACGGCTGGTGGACCAGCATTGCCAGCCGACTAGAGCTTAATTACATCGTTTCGGTTCAATTGACTCCGTCCGTCCCACTCAATTTCGCGCGGTGCGTTTTTCGCACCGGGGCGGGGTCGATTGATTGCCAGATACACAGGTGCTGCGTGGGCTAACTTAGCTCCAAGCATCTCGACGCAAAGTCCAGTTATTGGCTTGCGCTCCTACCCGCTTGCACGTCGCGCAAAATCTGGAACCCGCCGACAGTCATCCCGGTCAAGCTGCCCGTCCAGTCGCAACTATCTACAGGCGGTTTTTGTCCGGCACCAAGGTAGTTTTGGAGAATCCAGTTGTAGTTTTCCGCGTTATCGATAATAAGTCCCGTGAAAAATTGGGATCCTGAAAAATATCGATAAAATGAAAAACGCTACCTTTTCCTGGACTCGAGAGGCCGCTCTGGCCCTGTACGACCTTCCGCTCATGGATCTTTTGTTTCGCGCTCAGACAGTCCACCGCGAAAACTTCGATCCCAACAAGGTTCAGACGTCAAAACTTTTATCGATCAAAACCGGCGGCTGCGCCGAGGATTGCGCCTATTGTTCGCAATCAGCCCGCAACGGCTCGACTCTCTCAGCATCAAAACTCATCGAGGTTCAGCGCGTACTCACTGAGGCGCGCAAAGCCAAAGACGGTGGTGCAACCCGCTTTTGCATGGGGGCCGCCTGGCGCGAACCCAAGGACCGGGACATGGACGCGCTTGTCGCCATGGTCGAAGGCGTTCGGGACCTTGGTATGGAAACCTGCATGACGCTTGGTATGCTGGACGACAATCAGGTTTTCCGGCTGCGCGATGCCGGGCTGGATTACTACAATCACAATATCGACACGTCCGAACGGTATTATTCCGAAGTCATCACCACGCGTACATTCGCCGACCGGATCGACACGATGAACCGTGTGCAGGAGGCCGGAATCAAGGTGTGTTCCGGCGGCATTCTGGGCATGGGAGAAGAGACCCAGGACCGCGTGGATATGCTCGTGACACTGGCCAACATGGCTCCGGCACCGGACTCGGTGCCGATCAATATGCTGATGCCGCAGGAAGGCACACCGTTGGCCGACGCCAAGCCAATCGATCCGATCGATTTCGTGCGCGTGATTGCCACGGCCCGCATCATGATGCCAAATTCCTATGTGCGTCTTTCCGCGGGTCGCAGCGAAATGAGCGACGAGCTGCAAGCAATGTGTTTCCTGGCCGGGGCGAACTCGATCTTCGTCGGCGAAACTCTTTTGACTGCAGAGAATCCGGAAGAAGACACCGATGCGATCCTGTTTGCCAAACTCGGGATTCAGGCCGAAACCGCGGCAGAGCAAACGTGTGAGGAAGCCGCTGGATGAAGGCGTTAAGCCGCCTACGGTCCATGCTGGCGGCCCTGGACAGTCGGCATCGCCGCAGGTTTCTTTCACCACGGCGCGGTTTGGATTTCGCGTCCAATGACTATCTGGGATTGTCGCAATCTCCGCTGTTGCAGCAGGCAGCTCAACAAGCGCTGGAACAAGGCATTCCACTGGGCTCAGGAGGATCGCGTCTGTTACGCGGCAATCACCCCGAGCACGAAGCATTAGAGCAGGAAGCCGCCAAGTTCTTCGGAGCCGACGCAGCCCTGTTCATGGGTGGAGGATTTCAAGCTAACCAGGCGATATTCTCGACCCTACCGGCCGCAGAAGATCTGGTACTTTACGATGAACTTGTACATGCCAGCGCTCATGAAGGCATGCGCATCGGCCGCGCTCAGATGCGCGCGTTTGCACATAATGATGTACGGGCGGCGCAGGACGTGATTGCCGACTGGCGGGCTGCGGGCGGTTCGGGTCAGATCTGGATCGCTGTGGAAAGCGTCTATTCCATGGAAGGCGATATTGCGCCTTTGGAAGACCTGTCCAGATTGGCTTGCACCCACGACGCTGTTCTGGTTGTGGACGAAGCTCATGCCACAGGTGTTTTCGGGCCGAATGGCAAAGGTCTGGCGCACGGTCTGAAGGCTGAGGTGCTGACCTTGCACACCTGCGGCAAAGGTCTGGGGGTATCCGGGGGACTGATTTGCGGAGCGCAGGTTATGATCGATGCGCTGATCAACCGCGCACGGCCCTTCATATTTGCAACAGCCCCTGCCCCATTCAGCGCGGCCCTTGTCCGGGCTGTGCTCGGGCATTTGCGATCAGATATTAGCCTGAACGAGGCTGCTCGCTCCCGCATTCAGTTTGCCCATGGCGAAGCGCTGCGCCACGGTGTTCCGGAAGGCGCGCTCAACAGTCAGATCATTCCTGTCATTCTCGGTGATGACGCCCTGACGATGACCACAGCCGCTGCGTTGCAGGGTCAGGGGTTTGACGTTCGCGGCATCCGTCCCCCGACCGTTCCGCGCGGAACGTCTCGGTTAAGGATTTCCATCACAGGCAACGTCGACACGGCTGACATCTCGCGCTTGTTCGATACGCTCGCCCGTCATCGGAAGGAAGCCGCATGAGCACCGTGATTGTCACAGGCACCGACACTGGCGTCGGCAAGACCGTATTCGCCGCGGGGCTGGCCACAGCTCTGGGTGCAAGCTACTGGAAACCCGTGCAATCCGGGCTTGAAGATGCAACGGACACCGAAACGGTGGTCAATCTGTCAGGTGCCGCATCCCTGCCCGAAACCTACAGGCTCGACATGCCGGCCTCACCACACCTATCCGCCGAGGATATGGGGATTGAGATCGACCTGTCACGTCTTGCTCTGCCGCAGGTCGAGGGGCCTCTGGTTGTAGAAGGCGCAGGCGGCGTCATGGTGCCTTTGAACCGCGAACAATTCTTCATCGACCTTTTCGCACAATGGCAGGCCCCTGTGGTTCTGGTCGCCCGCACGGCGCTTGGCACGATTAACCACACGAGCCTGTCCCTGATGGCGCTGCGGAACGCAGGCTGCCCTGTGGCCGGTGTCGCATTTATTGGCGACCCGGAACCGGACGTTGAACAGACAATTGCTCAGATGTGCAATGTGCGGCATCTGGGCCGCCTGCCGTATATCGACAACATGTCGCGCGCGTCTCTGACCAAAGCCTTCGAAGCTATCGACGTTGAAGCAATCCGGAGCTTCCTGTGACCCCGCTGGAATTTGACGCCCGCCACTTATGGCACCCTTACACCAACGTGCTTGATCCGGGCCCTATGCACCTGATCACCGAAGCCGACGGAGCTTGGCTGACGCGGGATGACGGGACCAAAATGATCGACGCGATGTCATCATGGTGGTGTGCGGTTCACGGGCATCGTCACCCGGCCATCGTCGGTGCAATGCAGAACCAATTGGCGCAGTTGCCGCATGTAATGTTTGGCGGCCTGACCCACCAACCCGCGATCGATTTGGGCCGAAAGCTGATCGACCTGCTTCCCGATGGGTTGGATCGCATTTTCTACAGCGACAGCGGTTCGGTCTCGATCGAGGTCGCACTGAAGATGGCGGTTCAGTACCAAATGGCCATGGGCCGCGCGGATCGCACACAATTCGCCACCATCCGCGGCGGTTATCACGGCGACACCTGGAAAGCGATGAGCGTTTGCGACCCCGTCAACGGAATGCACGGGCTGTTCAGCGGCGCCCTGTCGATCCAACACTTTCTGCCACGCCCACCAATCTCTTTCGATCAGGAATGGTCCGAAGATGCCAATCTCAATGGGTTGGGCGCTCTGGAAGAACTGTTGGCGGCCAAGGCAGGCCGGATTGCGGCCCTGATCCTCGAACCAGTGGTTCAAGGTGCGGGAGGTATGTATTTCTATCACCCGACATGGCTGCAACGTGCGCAGGAAATGTGCAAAGCCTACGATGTGCTGGTGATCTTTGACGAGATCGCCACCGGGTTTGGACGCACTGGCGAGCTGTTCGCAATGCATCATGCCGGCGTCTTGCCTGACATCCTCTGCCTGGGCAAAGCTCTGACTGGAGGCCATATCACGATGGCCGCCACTGTTACGACCGAAAATGTTGCACGCGGTATCGGTGAGAGCGAGGCCAGTGTTCTGATGCACGGCCCAACTTATATGGCCAACCCATTGGCCTGTGCGGCGGCAGTTGCCAGTCTGGAACAGCTGACCGCTAGAAACTGGCACGAAGAGGTCAGCAACATTGCCGAACAAATGGCACGTGAGCTTTCTCCGGTCCGCGGATTGCCGGGCGTCGCCGACGTCCGCGTTCTGGGGGCAATCGGTGTCATTGAGATGGAAGAACGGGTCGACCCGTCAATCGCTCACAACCTCGCAGGGGAAACGGGTGTATGGCTGCGCCCCTTCGCCCGGAATATCTATTGCATGCCACCCTACATCATCACCCCGGATGAGCTGAGCTGTGTGACGGCAGCCATGGTTTCGCTGGCCAGAGATGTGTCATGAAGCATAAGTGGTTGTCACGCTCTGGCACCCAGGACCTGATCGTGGTTTTCGGTGGATGGGCGCTTGGCGCGGTTCCGTTCACAAGCCTTTCGGGCCCCGACGATGTCCTGTTCGTGGACGACTACACAGAGTTGGATGATCCCCTGCGAGAACTGGAACACTATGACCGGGTTCGCATGATCGCCTTCTCCTTCGGCGTGGCATCGGCAGGGCATTGGTTGAGCCAAACGGGTTTTCACCCGGATAGCCTGATCGCAGTCAGTGGAACGCTTGCGCCCGCAGACGCAGAACGCGGCATTGTCCCGGATATAATCCGGGCCACCGCGGATCAGTTGACAGAAGATAGCTTCGCCAAGTTTTGCCGCCGCGCCGGTTTTGAGGGGGTGGCACCAAAAATAGACGTCGAAGCCGCAAAGGCTGAACTATACGCCATAATTTCGCGCGGTCCGGCCCTTGAACAGAGCTTCGACCGAATATGGATTCCACAGCGCGATCGGATCATACCCACAAAGGCGCAAGAGGTAGCATGGCAGTCGCAAGAGCACGCTGTCCGGACTATCCCCGGCCCTCATGTCCCGTTCCGCGCCGGGCAAAACTGGACGGACTGGATCGCATGAATGCGCATCTGGCAGAACGCGTACAGCGCAGCTTTAACCGAAGCTTTGCGAGCTATCACGAGTCTGCCTGCCAGCAAGCGCAGATCGCCGATCTTCTGGCGCAAAAACTCCACGATTGCGGCGCGCCGCGCCACTTCATCTCCGCCCTGGAATTTGGATGTGGCACCGGCCACCTGACCCAGAAATTGCGTGATGGGTTCGGTTTCGACACGCTTACCCTCAATGACCTGTCGCCCCAGGCTCGAGATACAGCCAAAACGTATAGAGCAGCCTTTCTATGCGGTGACGCCAGGACAATTGATTGGCCTGCGGAGCCCGATCTGATCGCGTCTGCATCAATGATCCAATGGCTTGCCGATCCGGCTGCCTTTTTGCATAAGGCATCGGCCGCGCTTGCGCCCGGTGGTTGGTTGGCTGTTTCCGGGTTCGGTCCGGAACAATACCGTGAGCTCACTCAGATTGGCTCGTCTGCCAAAGCACCCGGGTTGTTTCAGCCCGAAAACATGGTCGCCGCTGTGCAGAGTAATCTGGAAATCGTGACTGCGGGGGAAACCACGCGGCAAATGCACTTTGCTTCGCCTCGAAAAGTTCTGGAGCATCTTCGGAAAACCGGAGTGAACGGACGCGCACAAAAAACATGGACCAAGACCCGCCTCTCGCAATTTACGAACGAGTATATCAGCCGGTTTGGCAGCGAAATGGGCGTACCTTTGACTTATCATCCGATCTGGATCATCGCCCGCAAGCGCGCCTGAGCCGTCCGGCCATTCACCAATCTTAGAGATAAGCTCCAAACCCGCTAAGCGGGATTGTAGTGCCCCGACAGTTCTCCTGCGAAGCGCTGATTGCGAACGTATTCCGGCGTTGTTCCATATTGAGCCCGGAATGCACGCGCCAAAGCCGTTGCAGAAGAAAATCCGGTCGCTGTCGAAATTTCCCGCTGAGGCATATCAGTATGCCGAAGCAAACTGTGCGCACGTTCCAACCGAAGTTCCCGATATGTCGTCAGGAGTTTTTCACCCGTCTTACTCAGAAATCGCCGCTGAAGCTGGCGCGTGGATGTTCCAAGCGACTTAGACAGCTCGGGGATTCTGAGGGGATCCTCGACATTCTTCAACATTTTATCGATGGCCAACCTTACCGTCGGGTCAGCACCGGAACGTTGAATAAGTCGGCTTGCGAGCTGGCTTTCACATGCCCGTTCCGGTTCAGTCAAACCGATGTAGCCACGTAACGTATCTGCCAAATGCTCGCCGTGATCCAGCGATACAAACTCTGACATCAGCCGCAAAGCACTTAGTTTTGTGGACGCGCTGTGAGTTCGGCCATCCAACGCTCGATGTGAACTGGTTCTGCTTCCAATTAGCCCGACTTCCTGAGCGGCAGCTGAAAAATTGGGATGAATTGCCGCAACAGCCTCGTTTGCCCGGCCCACTTGAGCAAGGAGCAAAACCGCTCCGCCAACAAGAATTGAGCGAGATGACAGGTTTAACACTTGTGTGACCCAGGATTTATCCTGACCGGACGGCTGCCAGTTTTTGTGGATATCTCCCCAGAAAATCGCTGTACGCCCGGCCCAGTACAATGGCCCACCGGCCGGTTCTTCGGCGATCACGCGAAATTTGATGTTATATGCATAACCTTCAACAAGATCATTCAAAGCCCGATAAAACTCGACGATCATCTCTGCAGACGCACATGCCCTGGGATCAGCAAGGATTACATCGATCTTTTGAGTTTTCTCAGGCGGTGCCGACGCAGTTTTTTCCAAATGCACATGGTCGTTCTTGAGGACATAGTGTTTCATTGCTCCTCCACCTGCTTAATACGGGCGTTGCTTGTAGCTGTATTGCCCTCTTCCGGTTCAGCACCCCGCCCTATTAGGGCGGGGGTCTATTTTGTGTATTGCCTTATTACTCTGCGGCTTCCTCGTACGCTTCCATTGGGGGGCATGTGCAGACGAGGTTT